>NZ_LT629701.1:557500-1275000 GCF_900103775.1 Allokutzneria albata
CCCATGGCCAGGGTGAAGCGACGGTAAGACGTCGTGGAGGCCCGAACCCACTTAGGTTGAAAACTGAGGGGATGAGCTGTGGGTAGGGGTGAAAGGCCAATCAAACTCCGTGATAGCTGGTTCTCCCCGAAATGCATTTAGGTGCAGCGTCGCATGTTTCGTGCCGGAGGTAGAGCACTGGATGGTCTAGGGGGCCTACAAGCTTACTGAAATCAGCCAAACTCCGAATGCCGGTACGTGAGAGTGTGGCAGTGAGACTGCGGGGGATAAGCTTCGTAGTCGAGAGGGAAACAGCCCAGAACACCAGCTAAGGCCCCTAAGTGTGCGCTCAGTGGGAAAGGATGTTGGGTCGCTTAGACAACCAGGAGGTTGGCTTAGAAGCAGCCATCCTTTAAAGAGTGCGTAATAGCTCACTGGTCAAGTGGTTCAGCGCCGACAATGTAGCGGGGCTCAAGCGCACCGCCGAAGCTGTGTCATTCACATATAGAGCTCGGCTGCAATCCTTGAGGTTGTGGTCCAGGTGTGTGGATGGGTAGGGGAGCGTCGTGTCACCAGGGAAGCAGCGGTGGAAACCAGCTGTGGAGGTGACGCGAGTGAGAATGCAGGTATGAGTAGCGAAAGCAGAGTGAGAAACTCTGCCGCCGGATGACCAAGGGTTCCTGGGCCAGGCTAATCCGCCCAGGGTAAGTCGGGACCTAAGGCGAGGCCGACAGGCGTAGTCGATGGACAACGGGTTGATATTCCCGTACCCGTGTGGATGCGCCCATGGCGAGGCCAGGGATACTAACCGCCCAAAGCGTTGTGCGTCTTCGGACAATCAACGTGGAGCGCGGGACCTGATCTGGTAGTAGTCAAGCGATGGGGTGACGCAGGAAGGTAGCTCCGCCAGTGAGTGGTTGTACTGGTGTAAGCGTGTGGCCCGAGTGGTAGGCAAATCCGCCGCTCATGTGGGTGAGGCGTGATGCGTAGCCGATTGAGGCGAAGTGAGTGATCCTATGCTGCCGAGAAAAGCCTCTAGTGAGTGTCCATGCGGCCCGTACCCCAAACCGACACAGGTGGTCAGGTAGAGAATACCGAGGCGATCGGGTGAACTGTGGTTAAGGAACTCGGCAAAATGCCCCCGTAACTTCGGGAGAAGGGGGGCCGGGTGGCTTGATACCCCTTGCGGGTTAGGGCTGAACGGCCGCAGAGACCAGGGAGAAGCGACTGTTTATTAAAAACACAGGTCCGTGCGAAGTCGCAAGACGATGTATACGGACTGACGCCTGCCCGGTGCTGGAACGTTAAGGGGACCGGTTAGCTCTTCGGGGCGAAGCTGAGAACTTAAGCGCCAGTAAACGGCGGTGGTAACTATAACCATCCTAAGGTAGCGAAATTCCTTGTCGGGTAAGTTCCGACCTGCACGAATGGCGTAACGACTTCTCCGCTGTCTCAACCACAGGCCCGGCGAAATTGCACTACGAGTAAAGATGCTCGTTACGCGCGGCAGGACGGAAAGACCCCGGGACCTTTACTATAGCTTGGTATTGGTGTTTGGTTCGGCTTGTGTAGGATAGGTGGGAGACTGTGAAGCTTCAACGCCAGTTGGGGTGGAGTCGTTGTTGAAATACCACTCTGGTCGTACTGGATGTCTAACCTCGGTCCATGATCTGGATCAGGGACAGTGCCTGGTGGGTAGTTTAACTGGGGCGGTTGCCTCCCAAAGGGTAACGGAGGCGCCCAAAGGTTCCCTCAGCCTGGTTGGCAATCAGGTGTTGAGTGTAAGTGCACAAGGGAGCTTGACTGTGAGACCGACGGGTCGAGCAGGGACGAAAGTCGGGACTAGTGATCCGGCACTGGCTTGTGGAAGCGGTGTCGCTCAACGGCTAAAAGGTACCCCGGGGATAACAGGCTGATCTTGCCCAAGAGTCCATATCGACGGCATGGTTTGGCACCTCGATGTCGGCTCGTCGCATCCTGGGGCTGGAGTAGGTCCCAAGGGTTGGGCTGTTCGCCCATTAAAGCGGCACGCGAGCTGGGTTTAGAACGTCGTGAGACAGTTCGGTCCCTATCCGCCGCGCGCGTTGGATACTTGAGGAAGGCTGTCCCTAGTACGAGAGGACCGGGACGGACGAACCTCTGGTGTGCCAGTTGTTCCGCCAGGGGCATTGCTGGTTGGCTACGTTCGGAAGGGATAACCGCTGAAAGCATCTAAGCGGGAAGCTCGTTCCAAGATGAGGTATCCCACCACCTTGAGTGGTTAAGGCTCCCAGTAGATGACTGGGTTGATAGGCCAGAGATGGAAGCACGGTAACGTGTGGAGTTGACTGGTACTAATAGGCCGAGGGCTTGACTACAAACATGCTACGCGTCCACTGTGCGGTTCTGAAACGAACAACCCGCCCATGCATGGGTGTGGGTTGATAGTTTCATAGTGTTTCGGTGGTTATGGCGGAGGGGAAACGCCCGGTCCCATTCCGAACCCGGAAGCTAAGCCCTCCAGCGCCGATGGTACTGCACTCGTGAGGGTGTGGGAGAGTAGGACGCCGCCGAACATTCTTTCCACAAGGGGGAGACCGAGTTATTCGGTCTCCCCCTTGTCGGCATGCCCGGGGAAAGATCTACAGCGGGGCGAGCAGGGCGGCGAGGCCCTGGCGGATCCGATCCGTGCTCAGCCCGCGGACCCGCCGCTGATGCAGGTACAGGTTCGTCGCCAACGGCGCCAGCAGCGCGTCGGCGAGGAACTCCGCGTCCACGTCCGCCCGCACCTCACCGATCAACGCGACAAGGTGTGCGTGGTGCACCTCGTAGGCGGTGCAGGTGAAACGGGCATAAGGAGCCGAGGTCTCGGCGACCAGCAACAGCTCCGAGTTCTCCTCAAGACGGTCGACCAGCGCCGACATCAACGCGGCGATCCGCTCCTTCGGCGGAGCCCCCGGACCGAGCGGCGCAGGACCGGTCAGCAGCGACTCCTGGAACTGCAGTTCCTGCTCGGAGAGCAGCGCGTGCGCCAGGCCGGAGAGATCGCCGAACCGCCGGTACACCGTGCCGACACCGACCCGGGCCATCCGTGCGACCTCGTCCATCGACAGGCCGGCCGCCCCGCGCGTCTGCAGGATCAGGCCGGCCGCATCCAAGATCTTCCTGCGGTTGCGCGCCGCGTCCGCCCGCTCGGCCACCCGGCCGCGGCCCGGCGCCGGGACGGTGACGGAATCGCTGGTCACGAAGGCGGTCCCCCTCAGTCGAGCATCGGTGCGCTGGCGATGGCCTGACAGGGTATCGGAGCGCATTCCGGATCCGCTGAACTCGATCTCAGAAATTTGTTACGTTGATGACTTCAGTGTGAAGTGAAATTGATCCGCCAGGACAAGGGCCCGCCGATCACCTCGACGGGCCCTCTGCCGGTTACGCCCTGCTCATCCCCGCGACAGCAAGGAGCGCAGGAAGAACGCGATGTTGGCCGGGCGCTCGGCCAACCGTCGCATGAAGTAGCCGTACCACTCGTCGCCGTACGGGACGTAGACGCGCATGCGGTGTCCCTCGGCGGCCAGGCGCAGCTGCTCCGTAGGGCGAATGCCATAGAGCATCTGGTACTCGAACTCGCCCGGCTTGCGACCGGCACGCGAGGCGAGGTCCCCGGCGATCTCGATCAGTCGCGGGTCGTGGGAGGCGACCATCGGGTAGCCGCTGCCGTTCATCAACACCTTCAGGCAGCGCACGTAGGACATGTCGACCTCGTGCTTGTCCTGGTAGGCGACCGACTCCGGCTCCTTGTAGGCGCCCTTGCACAGCCGAACCCGCGAACCCGCGGTGGCGAGGTCGCGGCAGTCGGCCTCGGTGCGCTTGAGGTACGCCTGGAGGACCGCGCCGACCCACGGGAAGTCCATCCGCAGTTCGGCGAGGATGTCCAGCGTCGAGTCGGTCGTGGTGTGGTCCTCCATGTCGAGGGTCACCGTGGTGCCGACGACCCCCGCGGCCGAGCAGATCTTGCGCGCGTTCTCCAGCGCGATGCGGTGCCCGTTCTTCGGCAGGGACTGACCGACCGCGGACAGCTTCACCGACACCTCGGCGCGCTCGGACAGCCCCGTCTCCTGGAGCAGCCCGAGCAACCGCAGGTACGCCTCGACCGTGGCGTCCGCGTCGGTGGTCTGCACGGTGTCCTCGCCGAGGTGGTCGAGGGTGACGTAGCGGCCGGAGTCGATCAGCTCACGGGTGATCCGGATGGCGTCGTCCACGGCGGAGCCCGCCACGAAGCGGTCCACGACCGGCTTGGTCAGCGGCGTGGTCTCCACCAGCGTGCGAGCGGCAGGGGAGCGCGATGCGAAAAGCAGCGAGGAGCGCAGCATGGTGACTCCTATCCCTGGTGCGGGTGGCGGGAGGCGGTGGGGGCGACGAAGGTTTCCTTGATCGACCGCGGGCTGACCCAGCGCAGCAGGTTGTGCACGGCGCCTGCCTTGTCGTTGGTGCCCGACGCGCGACCGCCGCCGAAGGGCTGCTGGCCGACGACCGCGCCGGTGGGCTTGTCGTTGATGTAGAAGTTGCCCGCGGCGAAGCGCAGCTCCTCGGTCGCCTTGGCGACGGCGTACCGGTCGCGCGCCATGATCGAACCGGTCAAGCCGTACGGGGCGGCGCTCTCCATCTGGCGGAGCACGGTGTCGAAGTCGCCGTCGTCGAACACGTGCACGGCGAGGATCGGGCCGAAGTACTCGGTCGTGAAGACCTCGTGTTCCGGGTTCTCGCCGAGCAGCACGGTCGGCCGGACGAAGAAGCCCTGCGAGTCGTCGGCGGTTCCCCCGGCGACGATCTCCAGAGAGGAGTCCGCGCGGGCCCGGTCGAGCACGCCCGAGAGCTTGTCGAAGGAGCGGCGGTCGATCACCGCGCCCATGAAGTTCGACAGGTCGGTGACGTCGCCGACGGTCAGCGCCTCGACCTCGGCGAGGAAGTCGTCACGGATGACCTTCCACAGCGAGCGCGGCACGTAGGCGCGCGAGGCGGCGGAGCACTTCTGGCCCTGGTACTCGAAGGCGCCGCGGACCATGGCGGTGCGCAGGACGTCCGGGTCGGCGGAGGGGTGGGCGAGGATGAAGTCCTTGCCACCGGTCTCGCCGACCAGGCGCGGGTAGGCGCGGTAGGTGCGGATGTTCGCGCCGACGGTGCCCCACAGGTGCTGGAAGGTCGCGGTGGAGCCGGTGAAGTGGATGCCCGCCAGGTCGCGGTCGGCGAGGGCCACCTCGGAGACGGCGAGACCGTCGCCGGTCACCAGGTTGATCACGCCGGGCGGCATGCCGGCCTCTTCGAGCAGGCGCATGGTCAGGTGCGCGGACAGGGCCTGCGTCGGGGACGGCTTCCACAGCACGACGTTGCCCATGAGCGCGGGCGCGGTCGGCAGGTTGGCCGCGATGGCGGTGAAGTTGAACGGCGTGATCGCGTAGACGAAGCCCTCGAGCGGGCGGTGGTCGGTGCGGTTCCACACGCCGGGGGAGCTCTTCGGCTGCTCGGCCAGCAGCTGACGGCCGAAGTGCACGTTGAAGCGCCAGAAGTCGATCAGCTCGCAGGCCGAGTCGATCTCCGCCTGGACCGCGGTCTTGGACTGGCCGAGCATGGTGGCGGCGTTGAGCTTCTGCCGCCACGGACCGGCCAGCAGGTCGGCCGCGCGGAGCAGGATCGCGGCGCGGTCGTCGAAGGACAGCGCGCGCCACGCGGGGGCGGCCTCCCGGGCGGCGGCGATGGCGGCCGCGGCGTCGGCGGTGGTGGCGTTGCCGGTGCTGCCCAGCACGGAGCGGTGGTTGTGCGGCTGGACCACGTCGATCCGCTCGCCGCCCGCCATCCGCTGCTCGCCGCCGATGGTCATGGTCAGCTCGTGCGGCTCCTTGGCCAGCGCGACCAGTTCCCGCTCCAGCTCGGCCCGCTCGGGTTTGCCCGGGGCGTAGTCGAGCACCGGCTCGTTGACCGGAAGCGGAACCTGGGTCACGGCGTCCATGAAGTCTCCTCGCTGAGAAGTCGTCCTGATGGCCCGCACGTTAGGTCTCGTCGACCCGCCGTTCTGTGGCGGTTTGGCTAGAGTTCCGGCCATGGCTTTGTTCGATCGGACAAAGGAGGTGGGCGTGCCGGACAAGGATGAGGGGGCGGGCGCACGGCATCAACACTCGATCCCGCAAGCGGATCTTCGGCATGGCGCCGGTATCCGGCAGCTCCTGCTCACCCTCGGCGATGAGCTGGTCGAGCCGTTGGTCGTGCCGCGCGACGCCGAGGTGCTGGACGTGGTGATCCTCGATCCGGACGACGAGCCCGGCGTGCAGCCCGGCGACCTGGTGCTGCTCATCGGTGTGCGCGGGCGCGCGGCGGTGCCCCTCGTGCGGTCGGCCGCCCGGCGCGGGGCTGTCGCGGTCGCGGTGAAGATCGACGAGCGGGATGTCGCGGCGGAAGCACTGCGGGATGCGGCGCGGGAAGAGGGGACGGCACTGCTCGGTGTGCGGCCCGGAGCGCGGTGGGAGCAGCTGGAGGCGTTGCTGCGCGCGGTGGTCAGCAGTGCGCGGGTGGCGGCGTCGGCCGGGGAGGGGCAGGTGCTCGGCGACCTGTTCGGGCTGGCGCAGACGATCGCGGAGCTGACCGGCGGGATCGTGAGCATCGAAGATCCGGCCTATCGCGTCCTGGCGTACTCGCGCTCCGACGACGCGGTCGACGAGCTGCGGCGGTTGTCGATCCTCGGGCGGGAGGGGCCGGAGTCCTACCTGTCGATGCTCCGCGGTTGGGGTGTCTACCAGCGGTTGCGCTCCGGTGAGGACGTCGTGCACCTGGACGAGCGGGCCGATCTGGGGATTCGGCGGCGGCTCGCGGTGGGCATCCACGCGGGCTCGCAGTACCTGGGCACGATCTGGGTGCAGCACGCGGGGCGTGACTTCTCGCCGGGCGCGGAGCAGGCGCTGGTCGGCGCGGCCCGGGTGGCGGCGCTGCACCTGATCCGCCAGCGCAGCGAGTCTTCGGCGATGATGCTCGACCCCGCGAGCGGGTCTTCGGCCGAAGTCCGCCTGCGCGCGAACCTGCTCCGCGGCCTGCTTGACGGGCGGGTCGATCCGGTGACGGTGGGCGAGCAGGTGGGCACGGATCTCCGGCGGCCGTCGACCGTGGTGATCTTCGCGGCGCGCGGTGCGGAGCGCGAACTGCGGCTGACCGAACTGACGAGCCTGATCTCCGTGCACGCCGCGGCCTATCGACGGGCCGCGCTGGTGGCGCCGAGCGGTGGGCGGGTCTACGTGCTGCTGCCGGAGCTGCCCGAGTCCGGCGCGCGGGAGACGGTCCTGGCGCTGACCAGGGAGATCGTGACCGCGGCGCGGCGCAGGGGGCAGGTGCAGGCGGCGATCGGCGCGGTCGCGGCGGGCCCGCAGCAGATCGCGGAGTCCCGCCGGGTCGCCGAGCGAGTGCTCGCTGCGGCGGTGCGCCACCCGGACGTCGAGGTGGCGACGCTGGAGGAGCTGCGATCGGAAGTGCTCTACAGCGAGCTGATCGATGTCGTCGCCGGACATCCCGGGATCCGTGATCCGCGGCTGCACGGGTTGATCGCGCACGACGCGGAGCACGGGAGCCGGTTCGCGGAGAGCCTGCGCGCCTACCTCGACGCGTTCGGCGACGTGGCGGGGGCGGCGGCGGAGATGCACATCCACCCCAACACGCTGCGGTACCGCGTGCGGCGTGCGGTGGAGCTGACGGGGATCGACCTCGACGACCCCCGCCAGCGCCTCGTCACGACGCTGCAGCTGCACCTTTCCGAAGATCCGCTAGCGGGATCGAGCATCGGCACCGACAAGCCGGACTGACGACGAGGAGGCGGTCACGAGCGGCGCGGCGAGCGGTGCAGCAGGGTGAAGTTCGCCCACTGGTCCTCGGCGGCCTGGACCGCGGCGCGGGTGTGGTCGGGGTCGATCGCGGCGAGCTGCGCGACGATCGCGTGCGCCACGGCCGTGCCCGCAGTGAGCGAGGGGAAGAAGGCCACGCCCTCCGCGGGCACCAGGACCACGTCGTCGGCGGCCTCGGTCAGGGCCGGGCTGGCCGCGTCGCTGACCGCGTAGACCGTCGCGCCCCGGTCCCGGGCGAGCTGCGCGGCGCGGACTGTGCTCTCGTACAGGCGCCAGAAGCTGATCGCGATCAGGACGTCGTCGGCGGTGATCCGGGCCGAGGCGTTGGCCAGCTCCGTGACGTTGGTGATCAAGGTCGCCGGGTAGCCCGCCAGGCTGATGTTGTGCGTGAGGGCGGTGCCGACCGCGGCGTAGCTGCCGGAGGCGACGACGAGCGTGGTGCGGGCGCCCGCGACGGAGCGGGCGATGCGCTCGAAGACGTCCGGGGACAGGCGCCGGGACACCGCGAGGCTTTCCGCGTCGCGGCGCAGCGAGGCCAGGCACGGCTGTTCCGAGCTGGCGCCGTGCTCGGCGGCGACCTCGGGCGCGGTCAGGGCCGAGAGGTAGCGGGCGCGCAGTTGTTGTTGCAGCGCTGGCCATCCCGCGAAGTTCAGCGCCTGCGCGGTGCGGGTCACCGTGGCCACGTTGACGCAGGCCAGCTCGGCGATGTCGGCGGTGGAGCCGAAGGACGCCCGGCGCGGCTGGCTGATCAGGACGTCGAGCACCGCGGTGGACTTGGCCGACAGGCCGCCCGGCGGAACCCGGTCGCGGAGCCACGCTTCGTAACTGTCCTCGGGGCTGTCTTCGTGCACGTCACCAGTTTGCAACGGTTGTTGCGAAAATTCGATACCGCAGCATAGGTTGCGGCGACTGGTTAGCTCTGCGAACGAAGTGGAGGGCCGCGTGTCGTTGCTCGCCCGACTGGATCGCCTACCCCTGTCCCGCCCCCACCACCGGCTGTTGTTCATCGGCGGCCTCGGCTACACCTTCGACGGCATGGACGCGGCGGTCGTCGCCTTCCTGCTGCCGAGCGTGCAGGCCGAATGGGGGCTGTCGAACGCGCAGCTGGGCCTGATCGGCTCGGCCACCCCGTTCGGCTTCCTCTTCGGTGCCGCGCTCGCCGGCATCCTCGGTGACCGGTTCGGCAGGCGCTGGGTGATGATGGGCGCGCTGGCCTTCTACTGCGCGTTCACCCTCCTCGCGGCCGGGGCGCCGAACTTCGAGATGTTCCTGGTCGCCCGGGTGCTCGCGGGCATGGGCACCGGAGCGGAGAGCGCCATCATCGCCCCGTTCCTGTCCGAGTTCGTCCCGCCCGCGCGGCGCGGCTGGTTCGTCGGCGCGCTCGCCGGGTTCTTCTCCTTCGGCTTCGTCGGCGCCGCACTGATCGGCCGGTTCGTCGTGCCGACCATGGACGAGGGCTGGCGCTGGGCCCAGGTGCTGACCGCTCTGCCGGTGCTGATGTTGTTGTGGTGGCGGCGTTCCCTGCCCGAATCACCGCGCTACCTGCTGGCCAACGGCCGCGCCGAGGAGGCCGAGCGCGTCGTGGCCGCCTTCGAGCGCGAGACCGAGCGCGCGACCGGTGCCCCGCTGCCACCGGTTGCAGTGTCGTTGTCGGAGGAGAGCACGGTCCAGGCCGCGCGCAAGGTCGGGCTCGGCTCGGCACTGCGGTTCCTGTGGAGCGGCCCGATGGCCAGGCGTACGGCGATCACCTGGCTGCTCTGGTTCGTGATCACCTTCTCCTACTACGGTTTCTTCTCCTGGATCCCGACACTGCTGGTGCAGCAGGGGATCACGGTGACGAAGAGCTTCGAGTTCTCCATCGTGATCTACCTGGCGCAGGTGCCCGGCTACTTCTCCGCGGCCTGGCTGGGGGAGCGGCTGGACCGGAAGAACACCATCGCGCTCTACCTCGCGGGCTCGGCGGTGAGCGCGTTCTGGCTGAGCCAGATGACCGATCCGGTGATGATCATGGTGTCCGGGGCGGTGCTGTCGTTCTTCCTCAACGGCACCTACGCGGGCCTGTACTCCTACACCCCCGAGGTGTTCCCGACCTGGGTCCGCGCCAGCGGCACCGGGCTGTCCAGCGCGTTCGGCCGGGTCGGCAGCATCCTCGCGCCGTCGATCATCGGCTTCTTCGCCGCGACGTGGGGCTTCGGCGGCGTGTTCGGCATGACCACGACGGTGCTCGCTGTGGGTGTGGCCGCCGTGCTGGTCTTCGGGTTGTCCACGGCGGGGAAGTCCTTGGAGGAGTTGACGGAATGAGTCGCGCGCTCGCGAAGCTCGAACTGGCTTTTCGTGCCGAGGTCGGCGCCCGGTTGTTCACGGTGCTGGCGTGGCTGCCGTCGCGGCGCGTGCTGCACCGCGTGCACACCAGCCACCCCGAGCAGTACCCGGTCGGTGGGGAGAAGTCGGTGCAGGTCGCCGCGGGCTGGCTGCGGCAGTGCGTCGAGGAGGGGAAGCCGTTCCTCGGCGCCGACCGCAAGGCCGTGCGCGAGGTGTTCATCGACCACGTGGTGATCGACCGGCTCGGCTGCGGCGCGGTGATCAACCTGCCGGTGCCGGCCGGCGGCAGGGTGGTCGGCGTGATCAATTTGCTGGACGCTGAGGGCGTCTACGACGAGGACTCGGTGCGGCGGGCGGAGAAGCTGGCCCCCGCCGCCGCGCCCGCGCTGGAGGCGTTGGTGCGCAAGCTGGAGGGAGCTTCCCGGTGCTGTTGAGGAACGCCGTCCTGTTCGAGCCGGAGAGCGGCGAGTTCACCGAGGGCGACCTGCTCGCGGTCGACGGCCGGATCGCCGAGGTCGGTCAAGGGCTCCGCGCCCCCGGGGGAACGCGGGTGCTCGACGTGGCCGGAGCCGTGGTGATGCCCGGCTTGGTGGACGCCCACGTGCACGTCACCGCGGCGACGGGTGACCTGGCGGCGATGGTCGGCTGGAGCCCGTCGTACGTCACCGCGCACGCCGCGCGGATCATGCGCGGCATGCTGGAGCGCGGGTTCACCACCGTGCGCGACGCTTCCGGCGCGGACTACGGACTCGCCGACGCGCAGGCCGAAGGATTGCTGAGCGGACCTCGGCTTCTCTTCTGCGGCAAGGCGTTGAGCCAGACCGGTGGGCACGGTGACTCGCGCGGCAGGGGTACTCAGGTGCGTGACGGGCACT
Organism: Allokutzneria albata; assembly: GCF_900103775.1. Classification (GTDB taxonomy): domain Bacteria; phylum Actinomycetota; class Actinomycetes; order Mycobacteriales; family Pseudonocardiaceae; genus Allokutzneria; species Allokutzneria albata. The sequence continues at coordinate 568,530 of NZ_LT629701.1, forward strand.
CGTGCTGTGCGGGGCTCGGGCGAGTCGCGGACGGCGTTGACGAGGTTCGCGTCGCGGCCAGGGACGAACTCCGCAAGGGCGCGCACCACATCAAGGTGATGGCTTCTGGTGGGGTGGCTTCGCCGACCGACCGCATCGACTCCACGCAGTACTCCATGGAGGAGCTGCGCGCCATCGTGCAGGAGGCGGAGGCGGCCAACCGCTACGTCGCCGCGCACGCCTACACCGCGCGGGCGGTCAACCGAGCACTGGAAGCCGGAGTGCGCTCCATCGAGCACGGCAACCTGCTCGACGACCGCAGTGTGGAGCTTTTCGTTGAGCACCAAGCATTTCTGGTGCCGACACTCATCACGTACTGGGCGTTGAAGCAGGAGGGCATGGAGTTCGGCCTCAGCCGCGACAACTGGAAGAAGGTCGACGCGGTGCTCGACGCCGGACTGTCCGCTGTGGAGCGTGCGGCTCGTGGCGGAGTTCGGATCGTCTACGGCAGCGATCTGCTCGGTGGGATGCACCGGCACCAGAGCCGCGAGTTCGCGCTGCGCGCCGAGGTCCTGTCCACTGTGGACGTCATCAGGTCGGCGACGAGCACGGCCGCGGAGCTGGTGGGCATGGCCGGAGAGATCGGTACCCTCCGCGTTGGCGCGCACGCCGATCTTCTCGTGCTGGACGGCAACCCGGTCGAGGACATCTCGGTTCTTGCCGAGCCCCAGCACCACGTGCGCACCGTCATCCAGTCCGGCGCCGTCATCTGAGTTCGTGTTGGGCCTGGCGGAGGCGGACCAGGTCGGCGGCCATGGCGTCGAACAGGAGACGCTGTTCGGGGTCGGCGGTGTCGACCAGTTCCACGAAACGATCGCTCTCGTCGTCGCGCTCGGACTCCAGTGAGGCGGCGAGAGCGGTCAGGGCGTGGCGGGTGGACTCCTCGGTCCCGGGCACGGCGGCGCGGTGCACCATCAGGCCGGCGATGCCGCTCAGCAAACCCGCCAGCGCCTCGCCCGCCTTGGTGACGGCGGCGCGCTCGGGTTCGCTGGCACGGCGGCCCACCGTCGGCGGGTTCAGGACGTCGTTGATGCAGCGCACCAGCTCGCGGCGGCCTCGACGGGCTGCGCGCTCGCTCGGGTCGACGGGTGTGTTGGCGGTCAAGGCGATCAGGCCGGAGCGCAGTGCGTTGACGGCGTCGGTGACGCGCTCGGCGGGCGTGGGCTGCCGGGTGCCCGGCACCACGGCGAAGCCGAACAGCAACCCGATCGCGGCGGCGAGCACGGTCAGCACCACGTACTCGACGATGACCGCGGTCGGGTCGAGGTGCTTGGTGGTGGCGTACATGCCGACGAGCATCAGCACGATGCAGGCGTTGAAGATGATCGGCTGCGACCGTTGGAAGCCGAAGCCCGCCACGAGCGCGAGCAGGCCGATCGGCATCAGCAGGTGGTCCGGGGCGAACGTCAGCACACCGAACATGGCCACCGAGCCGAGCACCGCGCCCGCGGTGCGCTGCCACGCGCGGGTCGCGCTCGCTCGCCAATCCGGCTGCGTGATCAGGAAAACGGCCATCAGGAACGAGGTCATGAGCGGGTCGTCCGGCCGCTGCGTCACGAGGACCAACGCGACGAGGATGCCGAGCGCGCAGCGCAGCGCGTGACGGAACTGGGCCGAACGCCAGCTGAACGCACCGGCCAGCGCGTCGCCGAGATAGCCGCTGCCGTGCTGTCGCCAGTCCGTCGATGTGCGGTCGCGGTCGGCGAGCGCGGCGTGCAGCCGGTCCAGTGCTTCGTGCATGCGCGTCACCAGGCGGCCGGTGCTGCCCGGGAGGTTCTTCAACAGCGACGGGCGTTGCGGCACAACGAGATCGGCCGGCGTTTCCTTCGCCCTCACCGCCTCGGCGAGGGTGCCGGCCTCCTCCTTCGCCGCGTCGAGGACTTCGCGGGCGTCGGGTCGGGCGCTCAGCACGGCCGCCGCGGCGCGGTAGCGGAGGGTCGCGTCGAGGACGTGGCCGAGCCATCGGCGTTGCTTGTCGGAGCGCCACGCCTGCACGGCGGCCTCGGGGTCGGTGAGCTTCGGCGCGGCGAGCAGGTCCGCGATCGCCTTGCGGGTAGGGCCATCCGGATCGCGGAGCCCGGCGAGCACCCGCACCAGAACGGTCACCGCCGCGGCCAGGGCGGGCGCGGCGAGGATCTGCCACCACGCCGCGGTTCCGGTGAGCTGGAAGGAATAGCCGAACAGGGCGGCCATGCCGAGGCCGAGCGCGGGCGTGACGAACCGCGGTCCGAGCGCGGGCAGCAACCCGGCCACGAAGATCACCACGGTCAGCAGCGCGATGGCGGCGGGCACGCTGACGTGCGCGAGAAGCCGGGGCGCGGCCGCGGCCACCACCACGGTCGGGGCGAACCACGCGAGCAGCCGCAGATCCGGCACCAGGGCCCCGCCGAACGCGGCCATCAGGCAGAACATCGCGGTCAGCGCGCCGAGCATGGCAGCGGGGCCGAGGCCGACCAGCGTGCCGAGCCCGGAGACCCCGCCGACCAGGACCACGATCAGCGCGATCGTGGTGAGCACACGGGCGAGGGCCGTGCCAGTCATCGGGGTCCTCCAAGATCTCGACTCCGGCCGAAGTATGGATCACTCACCGTGCTCACCGCGCGCCGACCCGCCGACAGGACAAGGTCTGGTGATCACTGTCCTGTGCGGGATAGGGTCCGGACAGAAGTGTTCTTTGCGGAATGGAGTTCGGGTGGATCGGCTTGATCGGGAACTGCTCGCGTTGCTCCAGGAGGACGCGACCCAGTCCTACGCCACGCTGGGCAAGACCATCGGGCTGTCCACGACGGCCGCGCACGACCGCGTTCGCAAGCTCCGCGAGTCCGGGGTCATCCGGCGCACCACCGTCGAGGTCGATCCCGCCGCATGTGGACGGCCGGTGTCGGCGTTCGCGCTCGTCGACGGCACCGCGTGGCTGGGTGAACCCGCGGTGGGCGAGGCATTGGCCGCGATCGCCGAGATCGAGCAGGCGCACATCGTCGCGGGCAGCGCATCCCTGCTGGTCAAGATCCGCGCGTCCAGCAACGAGCACCTGCAGCAGGTCCTGCGGCGCATCTACGACGTCGACGGCGTCGGTGGAACCAAGACGATCGTGGTGCTGGAGACGTTCTTCGAGCGCGCTTTCGACCCGCGGGAGCAGTCGTGACACTCATGTACTGCGGACTCGAACTCGACCGGGCCGCCGACCGGCGCGGTGATCGCGCGTGGCTGGAGTCGGTGCGCACAACGGCGCGAGTGCTTCCGCTGTGGCGTGACAAGTGCCTGGTCGGTGCCACGCGGGGAGAACCGGACTTCGAGGTCTTCCTTGGCATGGACGGGGATACGGCTGTGTTCGCGGCCGATCTGTCCACCATGGAGCTGGCCGAGACCGGGGCGGGCGAAGCCGTCGACGTGCGGAGGCTCTTCGGCACGATCAGCGCCGAGGAAGCGGCGGTGCTGGCCTATGCGCGCGGAATCCTGCACTGGAACCGGAACCAGCGGTTCTGCGGGGCTTGCGGCGGTGCCACCGAGTCACGCGAGGGCGGTCACCTGCGGGTGTGCCGGGAGTGCTCGAAGCTGCTGTTCCCGCGCATCGAACCCGCTGTGATCATGCTCGTCGAGTCGTCGGTGGAGCGGAAGGTCCTGCTCGGGCGAGGGCCGAAGGGCGGGTTCTGCACCCTGGCCGGGTTCGTGGAGATCGGCGAGAGCCTGGAGGACGCGGTGCGGCGCGAGGCCTTCGAGGAGGCCGGGGTCGTCGTTGGCGAGGTCCGCTACCAGGCCTCGCAGGCGTGGCCGTTCCCGGCCGGGCTGATGGTCGGCTTCCGCGCGACCGCCGTCACCGACGAGTTCACAGTGGACGGTGCGGAGCTCGCGGAGGCGAAGTGGTTCACCCCGGACGAGCTCCGCGCCCACCAACCTGTGTTCTCCAAGAACGGGGACTCGATCGAGGGGTACCTGGTGCGCGAGTGGCTGGCTACTGCTTGAACGGGACGGTGAAGCAGGCGAGCCTGCCCCCCGCGGTCCCGGCCTGGCCGTGGTGCGTCGCCGTGGTCTCCTTCTCGTGCACCACGATCGAGGCGGGCGCGCGGTCGGTGAAACCGAACGGCACGGTCGTCTTCGACGAGCCCGCGCCCTGCGCGTCGGTGCGGAAGTCGAGCCAGATCTCGTTGCGCGGGTTGGCATATGCCGGATCGGCGGAGGGCTTCTCCGGAGTGGCGGCGGGGTCGATGGTGTTCTGGTAGTGCGGTCCCGCGTCCGCGCCGGTGGCACCGCACGGCTTGGTGTGGGCGTGCACCGCGTAGCCGCGCGAGGGCTGCATCCCCTTGGCGCTGAAGTCGACGGTGGTGCTGCCCTCACCGGAGGTGATCTTGACAGTCAGCTGCGCACCGATCGGCGCCGCGGGGTTGTAGCTGAACGCGGTGCCGGAGCCGGGGGCGGCGAGGGTGCCGGTGAACTCCGCGGGAGCCGGCTTCGGCAGGTCGGATGCGGAGCTGGGCGGGGTGTTCGCGGGCTTGTCGGGTTGCGAGCACGCGGTGATCAGGGCAGTGGACACGAGCACGGCCATGGTCAGCAAGCTACGAGACATGGCTCCAGTCTTCCCCCTCGCCACCGCGTGCACACCCCGGGGGGTTCGGCCGTCTTCAAGACCCCCGAACCCCGCGCAGGGGGTTGGGGGTGCTTGAAGACCGGCGTACCCGAGGGTTACGGCAGGCCCCACGGCGGGGGCGGCGCGGTGGGCGAGGGCACGTCGCGCGGCGCCAGGGCCGGCCTGGTGCCACGGCGGGTGATCAGCGCGGACTCGCCCCGGCGCAGGCGGATCGAGATCCGGTTCGGTGAGACCTGCCGCCACGGCACGGGACGACCTCGGCCGTCTCGGACGTCGATCTCCCCGGGGACACCGTGTTGCAGCACCAGGGGTTCGCCTGCCTCGCTGTGCACGCGGACCCACTCCGTGCTGCCGTTGCGGCGCGAAGCGTCGACGAGGAACGCGCCCTGCGTGCGCAGCGACTCCACCGACGCGTCCTGCCACGTCTTCGACACCGACGGGAAGACCTTCACGACGCCGTCGCCGCTCTGGATCAGCATGTCCAGCACCGACTGCGCCGCGGTCAGCGGGCTCTCGATGGCCAGGTTCGAGCCCTCGCGGTACATCGTGTTCGGCGTCAGCTGGGTCTCGTGCACGATCGAGCCGTCCAGGAAGCCCATCAGGTTCGCCAGCGCCTCGTCGGGCGAGTCCATCAGCGAACACATCGTCGAGGCCGCCGCGAAGCTGTAGCCGTGCCAGTTCACCCGCAGGCTCGACCAGTGGTCGTAGCTGGTCCGCATCAGCGCTCGGTCGGCGGGGCGTTCCCACTGGTACTCGCGCAGCGGGTAGAGCCACAGCAGGTGGGAGAAGTGGCGGTGGGACTCGGCGAGCGGTACCCCGTCACCGATGATCACGCCCTGCGCGGTGCGGTGGTAGGGCACCAGGGTGGCCAGGATGTCGCGCCACACCGGCAGGCGGGGATCGTTGATGCGCAAGCGAAGCGCCGTGTCGATCAACGTGCTGCAACCCCACCTGATCAGCGACAGGTCGTAGGTGCAGTCCGCCGCATCGGCGTACTCCGGGGACCGCGTCAGCGGCAGGTGGAGGTATCCGTCGGAGCCCTTGACGAGGAAGTGGCGGTAGAAGTTGACCGCCTTGGCCAGGATCGGGAACAGCACGTCGCGCAGCACGCGCTCGTCCATGCTGTGCCGGTAGGCCAGCCAGACGTTGTGCAGGCCCCAGATCAGGTTGCCGGTCTGGTCGGTCTTCGTGCCCGTGCCCGGGATGCCCACCGACCGCGTTCCGCCGGGCCGGAGCGTGCGGTCGCCGGGGTGCGACAGCGCGTAGGTGTCACCGTCGCGGTAGGCGGGCGGCACCGACTGTTCGAGATTGCGGTGGTAGCGCCGGAAGGTCGGCGTGACCGCGTCCAGCTCCGGGTGGTTGGAGCCGTTGACCATCGGATAGGCGACCTGCACGTTGAGGTTCCACCACACCGCGGTCCAGCTGTTGCCGACCTCGGGGAACCACGGGCCCCACTCCGCCAGCACGGGCGCGTTCTCCCGCGTCGCCGCGGCCATCTTGTAGAGCTGGATCCAGTAGAACCGCTGCACCAGCTTGTCCGGGACGGAGACGAAACTCTTGCGGTAGTAGCGGTTCCACCACCTCCGGTGCGCCGCGACCAGCACGTCCGGGCTCAGCGCCAGCGTGTGCCGGACCGTCCGCAGCGCCTCCTCACGACCGGTGGAGTCCGGGTAGCCGTAGGCGATCGTCGCGACGAGCAGGCGCCGCGTGCCCGCGCGCTTCTCCTGCCACGCCGTGGTGTAGCCGCCACCCGCGTGCATGGTCTGCTCGACGAAACCGGCTCCGATCGTGGGGTCGGGGTTTCCGGTGTAGTCGGTGGGCACGCGGACCTTGCGGGTGGTGTGCGAGGGCAGCGGGGTGAAGCCCCAGGCCGCCGACTCCTCGCCTGCCGTGGTGGTCAGCGACACCAGCAGCACGTCGCGGTCGTTGTGCACGAGCGCGGTGAAGGTCAGCCCGCCGCGGGTGGTGGTGATCGTCCCGGTCAGCTCGGCGTTCCACAGGTCCAGCCGCCAGTCCACCGCGGTGATCGCGCCCGCGGTGGTCAGGGTGAGGAAACCGATCGGGAGCCGGGACAGTCCGATGCCCGCCTCCCACTGCACGCGCTGGTCCTGCACGTGGCCGTGGCTGAGCATGACCTTGAGGACGTTGTCGGCCGCGGCGCGGTAGAGCTGGGCGCCGAGGAAGCCGTTGCCAAGGAACGGGCCGTTCTGCCAGCTGTCGGGGAGCCTGCGCCAGCGCATCGCAGCGTCGGCCGCGGTGCGCTCGTAGGTGTCGGCGCCGGTGCCGGCGCCGGTCTGTGGAGCCGCCCACGCCACCGGCGAGGCGACGACCGCCAGTGCGGCGGATGCACCCAGGAAGGTCCTTCTGGAGAGAGCCGTCATTCGCCCCTGTCCTCACTGCGTCGTGCGGCGGCGGGGCGAAACATACGATGTCTGGTCGCCAAAAGCGAGAGAACCTGGTGAATTTTCCGCCATTCATCCGATGTATAGGGCACAAAAAAGACCCCCGGTCACCCATGACCGGGGGTCTTCGTGGAGCGAGGATCAGATCAGGCCGAGCTGCTTGACGGCGTCGCGCTCCTCGATGAGCTCCTGGACCGAGGCGTCGATGCGCTCGCGGGAGAACTCGCCGATCTCCAGGCCCTGGACGATCTCGTAGCGGCCGTTGCGGGAGACCACCGGGAACGAGGAGATCAGGCCCTCGGGCACGCCGTAGGAGCCGTCGGAGACCACCGCGGCGGAGGTCCAGTCACCCTCCGGGGTGCCGTTGACCCAGTCGTAGACGTGGTCGATGGCCGCGTTCGCCGCCGACGCCGCCGAGGACGCGCCGCGCGCCTCGATGATCGCCGCGCCGCGCTTGGCCACGGTCGGGATGAAGGTGTCCTTCAGCCACTCCTGCTCGACCTGCTCGGCGGCGACCTTGCCGCCGACCTCGGCGTTGAACAGGTCGGGGTACTGGGTCGCGGAGTGGTTGCCCCAGATGGTCAGCTTCTTGATGTCGGTGACCGCCACGCCGAGCTTGGCCGACAGCTGCGACAGCGCGCGGTTGTGGTCCAGGCGGGTCATCGCGGTGAAGCGCTCGGCGGGCACGTCCGGGGCGTGCGCCTGCGCGATGAGGGCGTTGGTGTTGGCGGGGTTGCCGACGACCAGCACGCGCACGTCGTCCGCGGCACCGGCGTTGATCGCCTCGCCCTGCGGCTTGAAGATGCCGCCGTTGGCCGCGAGCAGGTCGCCGCGCTCCATGCCCTTGGTGCGCGGGCGGGCGCCGACGAGCAGGGCGACGTTGGTGCCGTCGAAGGCCTTCTTGGCGTCGTCGGTGATGTCGATGCCCTTGAGCAGCGGGAAGGCGCAGTCGTCCAGCTCCATGGCGGTGCCCTCCGCGGCCTTCACGGCCTGGGGGATCTCCAGCAGGCGCAGCTTGACCGGGGTGTCCGCGCCGAGCAGCTGCCCGGAGGCGATGCGGAACAGCAGGGCGTAGCCGATCTGACCGGCCGCTCCGGTAACGGTGACGTTGACGGGAGCTTGGGTCATGACGATCTCCTCGGTGAGAATGGTTGTCGAGCGTGGGGTTGCCAACCCGGCGATGCTATCCATTCGCGTTCGCCCGGCGGTCGGACGGGGGCGCACGTCACAGCAGTCCGTAGTGGACGACGCCGTCCAGGGTCTCCGACCGCGCCCGGCCCCGCAGGACGAGCAGGTCCAGGTGGGCGCCGGTCTCCATGACCGCGAGCATCTGGTTGAACACGTCCAGCTCGTCGAGGTGCCGCTCCCGCCGGGTCCAGCCGATCAACCGCGCGACCTCATAGGCGTTTGCCGCACCCGCGGTCAGGGCCGCCGCGATCGCGTCCAGCCGCCGCTCGTGGTGGTCGAGCAGTTCGTCCACCCGCTCGTGCGTGCTCTCCGACACCGAGCCGTGCGCGGGCAGCAGCCGGAGGTCGGGCATGGCGCGCACGGTCTTCAGCGATCCCAGGTAGTCGCGCAGCGGCTGTTCGGGCAGCTTCGCCTCGAAGCCGATCGACGGCGTGATGTGCGGCAGCACGTGGTCACCGGCGAAGAGCAACCCGGCGGTCTCGTCGACGAAGACCACGTGCCCCTGCGTGTGGCCGGGCGTCTCGACGACGCGGAGGGTGCGGTCGGTGAGGCGGATCTCCTGGCCCTCGCTGAGCCATTCGTCCGGCTCCTCCCACACCCCCGGCTCCGGTGTCACCTCGATCGCCTTGCCGATCCGGTCGACCACCACCTTCGCGCCGCAGCTGAGGAGCTTGTCCGCGTACTGCCGCAGCGGTTTCCCGGCGAGCAGTTCGCCGGACAGCGACGGTTGCTCGCCGATGCCCAGTGCGACGCGGTTGCCGAACTCGCGGCGCAGCGCCACCGCCTGCGTGTAGTGGTCCCGGTGGATGTGGGTGACCAGGAACCGGGAGATGTCCCTGAGATCGCGGTCCAGGTGGTGCAGCGCGGCGGTCAGGGCCTCGCGGCTCTCCCGAAGCGCCCAGCCGGAGTCGATCAGCACCAGCCGGTCGCCGTCCTCGATCGCGTAGACGTTCACCGCGTGCAGCGCGTCGTGCGGAAGTGGCAGCGGGATGCGGTGCACTCCCGCCGCCACCTCGACCGGTCCCGGGTCAGCCCACTCGGTGCGCGCCATGCCCCGAGCCTAACCAAGCAATTGCTTGGTTAGCTAGGTCAGCTTGTAGACCGTGAAGTCGCCGTAGCTGACCGGCGCGTAGTTCTCCTGCACCCACGTGGCGATCTCGCTGTTGCCGCCCGGCCCCATGCCGCCGCTGATGTAGTAGCCGACCTGGCCCTGCGCGACATAGGACTTGAACTCGTCCAAGCTCGGCGCCGGGTCACGGCCGCTGAAGCCGCCGATGGCGATCACCGGTCGGCCGCTCGCCAGCTGCAGGCCGCCCGCGCCCTGTGCGCCGCTCGACGCCGCGGCCCACTTCGTCGTGGTCGCCTTCAACAGCTCGACGAGCTTGGCGTTGGTCTCCGGCTCCCGGCCCTCCTGCGCGCGCGGGCCGGACATGGGGATCGAGCCCATGTGCGGCACACTCGCGGTGACTGCCGCGAAAACCGCGGTGCTGCTCAGCCCGCCGACCAGCGTCACCGCGAGCAGGACCGCGCTGAGCCTGCGGACGCCGATCAGAACGCCTGTCGCCGCGACCACGGTGAGCCCGAACGCGGCCCAGCCGAGGTAGGTGTACCAGGAACCGCTGCGGCTCAGCAGGACCGCCCCCCACACGCTGGTGGAGACGATCATCAGCGCGAGGACGACGCGGGCCGAGGTGTTCTTGCGCCCCAACCACAACTGGCGTCCGGCGATGGCCACCAGCGCACCGATCGCGGGGGCGAGTGCGACGGTGTAGTACGGGTGCACGATGCCGCTCATGAAGCTGAACACCAAGCCCGACACCGCGAGCCAGCCGCCCCACAGGATCAACGCCGCACGAGTGCGGTCGGTGCGCGGGGCCCTGCGGGTGAACCACAGCCCGGCGACGAGCCCGATCAACGCGGCGGGCAGCAGCCAGGAGATCTCCGCGCCCATGCTGTCGCCGAACAGCCGCGTGATCCCGGTTTCCCCGCCGAAGCCGAGGTTGCCGCTGCCGCCCATCATGACGCGCTCGTCACCGCCACCGCCGCCGGAGGGAGCGCCACCGCCGCCGAAGATGCGCGACAAACCGTTGTAGCCCAAGGCGAGTTCGAGCGCGCTGTTCGTGGTGGAACCGCCGATGTAGGGCCGATCAGCGGCGGGCCACAGCTCGACCAGCGCGATGTACCAACCCGCCGAGACGACCACGGCGCCGAGCGCGCCGAAGAGCTGCGCGATGCGCTTGCCCAGCCCGGTAGGCGCGGCGATCAGGTAGACCAGCCCGAACGCGGGCAGGACCAGGAAAGCCTGGAGCATCTTGGTGAGGAAGCCGAAGCCGATCGCGGTGCCGCACAACAACAACCACCGCGTGCTCCCGTTCTCCAGCGCCCGCGTCAGGCAGTAGCCGCCCGCGACCAGCAGCAGCACGAGCAGCGCGTCGGGGTTGTTGAAGCGGAACATGATCGCGGCGACCGGGGTGAGCGCGAGGACCGCACCCGCGAGCAACCCGGCGCCGGCGCCGAACCAGCGCCGCACCGTCGCGTAGAGCAATGCGACCGAGGCGACCCCTGCCAACGCCTGGGGCACCAGCATGCTCCACGAGGAGAACCCGAACAGCCGCGCGGACAAACCCATCAACCACAACGATGCCGGTGGTTTGTCCACGGTGACGACGTTGCCCGCGTCCAAGGACCCGAACAGCCACGCCTTCCAGCTCTGCGTCGCGGCCTGCACCGCCGCCGAGTAGTAGGAGTTGGCGTACTCGGACGAGCCGAGGTCCCACAGGTACAGCAGTGCCGTCCCCAGCAACAGCGCGCACAGTGACAGGCGCTGGCGAGTGGTGGTCATCAAGTCTCCTCGATCAGGCGTTCCGGGCGCGGAACACCCAGTGGCGCAACAACAGGAAGCGAAGAACGGTGGCGATCAGGTTGGCCAGCACGAGCACGCCGAGCTCGACCAGCCGTGGCGGCGCGGTCATCGCGTGCAGGACGGCGAGCGACCCGCTGGTCAGGGCGAGGCCCAGGACGAAGGCGACCAGTCCCTGGAGGTGGTGCCGGGTCGCGCCTTCGCGGCCCCGGACGCCGAAGGTGAAGCGCCGGTTCGCGGCGGTGTTGGCGATGGCCGTGACGAGCAGGGCGACCAGGTTGGCCGCCTGCGCGCCGATCCCGCCGCGCAGCCAGGTGTAGAGCGCCAGGTAGGCCACGGTGCTCGCGATGCCGACCGCGGCGAAGCGCACAGCCTGACTCGCCAGCTTCGGTGGGAAGCCCGGCAGCGGGTCGCGGCCCATCCCGCTGATTTTGAGTGAGCCGGACGCCAGGCCCTTCGCCAGCCGCGCGACGCCCTTGAGATCGGCGATCGCGGTGGCGACGATGTCCACGCGGCTGTCCGGGTCGTCCACCCAGTCCACCGGGACCTCGTGGATGCGCAGTCCTGCCTGCTGCGCGAGCACCAGCAGCTCGGTGTCGAAGAACCAGCCGGTGTCCTCCACCAGCGGCAGCAGGCGATCGGCGACATCCTTGCGGATGGCCTTGAAACCGCACTGGGCGTCGGAGAACCGGGCGGCGAGCGCGCCGCGCAGGATCAGGTTGTAGCACCGGGAGATGAACTCGCGCTTCGGTCCCCGCACCACCCGCGCGCCGCGGGCCAGCCGGGTGCCGATCGCGACGTCGGAGTGCCCGGAGATCAGCGGCGCGATCAACGGCAGCAGCGCGGCGAGGTCGGTGGACAGGTCGACGTCCATGTAGGCGAGCACGGGGGAATCGGACTCCGACCACACCCGCCGCAGCGCGCGGCCCCGGCCCTTCTCGGGCAGGTGCACGACGGTCACCTCCGGCAGCTCCGCGGCGAGCCCGGTGGCGATGGCCAGGGTCGCGTCGGTGCTGGCGTTGTCGGCGACGGTGATCCGGAAGGAGTAGGGCAGGTTCTCGGTGAGGTGCGCGTGCAGGCGCCGCACGCACGCTCCGAGGTCGGCTTCCTCGTTGTAGACCGGCACCACCACGTCGAGCAGCGGCGTCCGGCTTCTGGGGTCGATCGGGGCAGGGGAGCCCTTGGCGATGGTGGTGGTCATGTGATCGACGGTGCTGGCGCGGACTGTGCCGTCGTTGTGGCGTCCCTGTGCGCCGCCTGTGAGCATCACGACGTGAGGTCGTAGACGGTCACACCATCCACAGTGGACGGTGTGAAGCTTGCGGCAACCCACTCCGCGATGCGACGCGACTCGTCGCTCCCGCTCTCGGCCTCCATGCCCGCCCCGCCGAGGAAGTAGTGTATCTGTCCATTTCGGACGTACTGCTGGAACTGGGCGAGCGTTGGCGCGGGATCGGTGCCGTTGAACCCGCCGACGGCCAACACGGGAGTCCTTGAGGCCAACTGGAATCCCGCCGCGCTGTTCGAACCGACCGCGGCAGCCGTCCAGGTGTACTTCTCGGCCTGCGCCTGCAACAGCCCGGTGATCTCCGGTCCTGGAGTGCCGGCGTTGAGCAGGCTTCCCATCGCCCTGTTGTTGCCGTTCGGGCCGAACATGACCATGGTGCCGCCCGTGCTTCTCCCCGGGCCCGCGGAAGGCAGCGCTCCGCTGTGCGGGGCCGCGGCGGTGGCCACGGAGTAGGCGGTCGGCGCGGCGAGGACTCCGACGAGTCCGGCGACGATCGCACCGCGCACGAAGTTCTGCGGCAGGTGTCCGGCGAACAGCAGCAGCACAGCAGCTCCCAGGCCGACCACCGCGATGGCGATGGACAGCGCGAACATGCTGCTGCTCAACAGGAACGCCGACCACATCGCGGTTCCGCCGACCGCGAGGAACAGCGCGACCGAGCCACCGCGCTCGCGTTCTCGCCAGGCGACGGCAGAGCCCATGCCGACCAGCGCGGCGATCGCCGGGGCCAGCGCGACGGTGTAGTAGGAGTGGATGATCCCGTTCATGTAGCTGAAAACCAGGCCGGTCACCACGAGCCAGCCGCCCCACAACACGAAGACCGGACGCTCTCGCTTGGCGGCGTACAGGCCGAAGGCGAACAGGATCAACGCCGCGGGGAGCAACCAGGCGATCTGCCCGGCCATCTCGCCGCCGAACAACCTGCCGAGCCCGGTCGAGTCGAACCCGCCGCCGCCGACCTTGCCGACCTCGTCACCGGTGAGGCGGCCAAAACCGTTGTAGCCCAAGGTGAGTTCGAGGACGCTGTTGGTCTGCGAGCCGCCGATGTAGGGGCGTGCCGACGCGGGCACCAGCTCGACGACCAGCACCCACCAGCCGCCGGCGACGACCATGGCGGCTCCGGCGGCGAAGAGCTGCGCGACGCGCTTGATCGTGGGTTCGGCGATCAGGTAGGCGAGCGCCAACGCGGGCAGCACGAGCAACGCCTGGAGCATCTTGGTGAGGAACGCGAAGCCGATCGAGCTGCCGCACAGCACCATCCACCGCGTGCGGCCGTCCTCGACGGCTCGGGTGATGAAGTACGCGGCGGCGATGAGCAACAGCACGAGCAGTGCGTCCGGGTTGTTGAACCGGAACATCAACACCGCGACCGGCGTGAGCGCGAGGACGGCTCCGCTGAGCAGCGCGGCGCCCGCCGGGAACCACCGGCGCACGGTCGCGTAGAGCAGCCACACCGATGCGACGCCGAGAAGTGCTTGCGGGACGAGGACACTCCACGAGCTGAGGCCGAAAAGGCGTACCGACAAGCCCATCAGCCACAGTGACGCGGGAGGCTTGTCCACGGTGATGCCGTTGGCGGCGTCGGTGGAGCCGAAGAACCACGCGGTCCAGCTCTCACCCCCGGCCTGGGCGGCGGCGGAGTAGTACGCGTTCGCCCACCCGGAGTCGCCGAGCGCCCAGAGGTAGAGCAGGGCGGAGGCTCCGAGCAGGGTGATCAGGGCAGGGCGTTCCCAGGAACGGGCTACAGCTGTGGCCATGCCGCCAGCTTCGGGGCGCCGACTGTGGCCGTCGTGTGCGTTCCCTGTGCGCCCGCTGTGCGCGGATCAGGAGAAGAGGGGGAAGGCATCGCCCAGGATCGACCGCTCCTCCGGGGTGAGCGGCGCCCGGCCCGTCGCGGCGCGCGCGTAGTGGGCGTCATCCCACGGCAGCGGAACCGGTCGGCCGAGGAGGCCGTCGAGGGTGGCCCGGACCTCGGCAAGGCCCGCCCCGGACGGAGGCGGAGCGTCCGGCAGGTCGAGGTGGTGGATCGTCACCTCCACCGCCAGGGTCTTCATCAAGTCGCCTGCGGTGAGCACATGTCCTTGTGTGGCAACAGTTTGTTGCGGGTCGGTGTGCTCGGCGGCGTGAAGGGCGGCGGCTGCTGTCTCCAGGTGGAGATCGCGCAGTTGTTCGAAGTGCAGGAACATCCCGGCCACGGTTCGGTTGAACCTCCGGCCGTTCGCCGCGCCGACTTTGCCTTCGTCCGAGTCCTGACTCCAGTCCGACCAGTAGGTCACCGCGTCGCGGTCCGGCTGGGCGTCGGTCGGCGAGTGCAGTGCGACGAGCGCGCGCTGTGCGTCGCCGAGGCAGTGGTAGACCAGGTCGCGCACTGCCCAGCCCGTGCACGCGGTCGGTGCCCACGAGCGTTCGTCGTCCACGTTCCGCACGACGGCCGCGAAGGCTTCGTAGGACTCTCGCATCACTTGGGCGGGCTGCACGTTACCCCCTGTTCCCCGTAGCCCCCTGTTTCATGCATGATTCGCGACGGATGCCCTTTCTTGAAAGGAAATGAGAATGCTTCGTCGTATTGGCGCGGTTGTCGCGATCGCAGCGGTTGGTGCGCTCCTGCCTGTGGGAGTGGCTTCTGCCGACCAGACCGGGGACTGCCGCGCGAGTGCGTCCATCCCCGTCTACAAGGGCGGTCGGATCCATGCGACCGCGAGCGTGAACTGCAACAAGGCGCATGCCGATCTGAAGGTGCGGGCCTGGGTCGTGCGCGACGGCTCGCTCAAGACTCCCGCTGACAAGGTCTGCAGGGGGGCCAGGACGTGCTCGGTGACGGCGAGCGAACCGAATTCCGCAGGCAACCAGAAGTGGTGCACCGTCGCGCGCGCCTTCAATTTCGGCCCGGGGTACGCGCGGGATGAGAAATGTGAGTACGGTGATTTTTAGCGGCGTCGTGAAGGACATTCCGGTTCGGGTGTGATCCGCGCTACTCGTGCAGGGGCAGGTGAACCGTCAGCGTGGTGTCACCGGGCTGACTCGACAGTTCGACGCGGCCGTGGTGCGCGGTGACCACAGCGGAGACGATCGCCAGCCCGAGGCCCGTGCTGCCCGCAGCGCGCGACCGTGAGGTGTCTCCCCGGGCGAAGCGCTCGAACACCTCGGGCTGCAGCTCCGCCGGGATGCCGGGGCCGTTGTCGTGCACGCTCAGCACGGCATGCCCGGCCGAGGTCCGCAGCGACGTGGTCACCACCGTGCCCGGCGAGGTGTGGGTGCGCGCGTTGGTGAGCAGGTTCGTCACCACCTGGTGCAGCTGAGCGGCGTCGCCGGTCACCACAGTGATTTCCTCGGGGGGAAGCTCCAGCACCCAGCGGTGCTCCTGGCCCGCCACCTGCGCGTCCGCGACAGCGTCGGCGACCAGGCGGGTCAGGTCCACCGGTCCGTGCACCGCAGGGCGGTCGGAATCCAGGCGCGCCAACAACAACAGCTCCTCGACCAGCGCCGTCATCCTGGTCGACTCCGACTCGATGCGGCCCATCGCGTACGCCACGTCCGGCGGCACCTCGTCGGTGCCGCGGCGGGTCAGCTCCGAGTAGCCGCGGATCGACGCCAGCGGAGTGCGCAGTTCGTGGCTGGCGTCCGCGACGAACTGGCGGACGCGGCTCTCACTGGCCTGGCGTGCGGCGAGGGCGTCGGCGACGTGGCTGAGCATGTGGTTGAGCGCCGCCCCGACCTGACCGACCTCCGTGTTCGGGTTGGTGTCGCGGTCCGGCACGCGCACCGACAGCGCCACCTCACCGCGGTTGAGCGGCAGTTCCGCGACGCGGCGGGCCGTGGTGGCGACCCGGTCCAGCGGGCGCAGCGTGCGCCGGATGACCCAGGCGCCGACCAGGCTCGCGATGAGCAGCCCCGCCACCGCGACCCCGCCGATGATCAGCGCGAGCCGCAGCAGCGTCTGGTCCACCTGGGACAGCGGGATGGCGGTGACCCTGGTGCCGAAGGCTCCCTCGCTGGCCTGGGCCCGGAACCGGCCGAGGTCGCCGAGGTTGACCGTGTGCTGCCTGCCGTCGACCCGCAGCCCGGTCAGCGGGGCGAGCGCCTCGGGCGGGACATCGCGCTCCGCCGCCTGGGACTCGTGGACGCCCAGCTGCTTGGCCCGGATGAACCGGTCGTTGACGATCTCCGCGTAGATGGTGCCGACGGGATTGCCTGGGAGGAAGTGCATCACCATCGTGGGCCCGTCGCGTGAGGGGCGCGGAGGCCGGAGAGGGGGTCGCTGGGCGTCCGCAGCGAGCTGGCGGTCGAGCTGGTTCATCAGGAAGCCGCCCAGCGCGACCTCGGTGACCACGCCGACCAGCAGCAGCACCAGCGCGAGCAGCGCGGCGACCTGAACGACGAGCTTGCGGCGCAAGGACCAGTCCGCCGTCGAGAAGTCGAACAGGCGGTGCCAGCCGCGGCGCTCAGCGGGCCGGCTTGAGGACATACCCGGCGCCGCGCATCGTGTGGATCATCGGTTCCCGCCCCGCGTCGATCTTCTTGCGCAGGTAGGAGATGTAGAGCTCGACGATGTTGGCCTGGCCGCCGAAGTCGTAGCTCCACACCCGGTCCAGGATCTGCGCCTTGCTCAGCACCCGCTTGGGGTTGCGCATCAGGTAGCGCAGCAGCTCGAACTCGGTCGCGGTCAGCTCGATCTGCGCGCCCGCCCGGCTCACCTCGCGGCTGTCCTCGTCCAGCACCAGGTCGCCCACGACCAGCTGCGACCCGTCCGCAGCCTTGGCCACCCGCGTCCGGCGCAGCAGTGCGCGCAGCCGCAACACGACCTCCTCCAGGCTGAACGGCTTCGTCACGTAGTCGTCCCCGCCCGCGGTGAGCCCGGCTATCCGGTCGGCGACCCCGTCCTTCGCGGTGAGGAACAGCACCGGCAGCTCCGGCGTCTCCGCCCGCATCCGCGACAGCACCTCCAGCCCGCCGAGATCGGGCAGCATGATGTCCAGCACCACCACGTCCGGCCGGAACTCCCGCGCCAGGCGCACCGCCGTCATGCCGTCGCCCGCGCTGCGGACCTCCCAGCCCTCGTAGCGCAGCGCCATCGAGACCAGCTCGGCCAGGCTCGCCTCGTCGTCGACGACGAGCACGCGCACCGGCTGCCCGTCCGCGCGGCGGAGGTCGGAGCGGGACGTCTCAGCGTTCACCGTGGCCATGCTCCTCACCATCGCGCGCGGGGTTGTGCCGAAGCTGTGCGGTTCCTGTGTAGCAGCTGTGCGTCCGCGGCACAGCTCGTCCCCATCGTCCGCACAGGTCGCACACAGCCACGTCCACCACGGTGGAGGAAGCAAAGATCCACCACAGGGAGGACCCCGTCCATGAACCCCGAACCCACCAGCGCCAAGCCCGCCGAGCACGCTCCGGCCCAGGACGCGGGCTGGGGCGGCCCCCAACCGGAACCGAGCCGCACCTGGTCGGCCCGCAAGACCGCGATCGCCGCCGCGATCGCCGTCGGCATCGCCGCCGCGGGCGGGGTCACCATCTACGCCATGGGCGGCGAGACCCCCGCCGCGCAAGGCCCCGGCGGCATGGGCGGACGCGGTCCGATGATCATGGGTCCCGGCGGCCCGATGGCGATCGGCCCGATGCGCGAGGCGCTGCACGGCGAGTTCGTCGTCTCCGACGGCAAGGGCGGGTACAAGACCGAGCGCACCCAGACCGGATCGGTGACCGAGGTCAGCGCCACGTCGATCACGGCGAAGAGCGCGGACGGCTTCACGCAGGTGTACACGATCGACGCCGCGACGGTGGTCAGCGGAGGTTCGGCGAAGATCGACAGCGTGAAGACGGGGGCGTCGGTGACGATCACCGCGGACACCGCGAACAAGGCTTTGTCCATTGTGGATGGTGCTGGGGGGAGGGGTGGGAGGCGGGGGAACTGAGGTTCGTGGACTGGGGTTCGCGGGCTGGGGTTCGTGGGCTGGGGTTCCTGGGCGCGCTGTTTCCAACGGGGGGTTGGCTTGTTCCGCGGGGCGGCTGTTTCCGCGGGGCGGCTGTTTCCAGCGGGGGCGGCTGGTTCCCAGCCTGGGGTCGGCTGTTTCCGCGGGGCGGCTGGTTCCAGTGTGGGGGCGGCTGGTTCCCAGCGTGGGGTCGGCTTGACCTGGGGCCCCTTGCGCGTGCCCGTGGGCCTTTCGGGGGCACGGGATGAAACTCCGGCCCTCGCGATAAGCGTATGGCACGCGCACCCCAGGTAAAGCCTCGATTCCGTTTACGGCTTGCGTTTGCAGGAACCTGGCTTTGTCCACAATGGACTCTACCATGAAAACTGTTGTCGCACCTGGGAATTCATCCTCTCGGGATTCGATGTCGATCTTTCATTTTGAGACAATGGAAGAGAGTCGGAAGGGGGTGAACGTGGTGAATCCCAAGGCATTGATCCACTTGATGAAACGCCATCTCGCGCAGGCCGATGACTACAAGGCCACCGGTGACGGACTGGTGGAGCGGATGAAGGACTGGGAGACGGTGGCGGCGTTGGTTCTTGCTGCTGCCACTGATACCGCGACCGAGGCGGAGTCCCAGGGCCTGCACACCGCGCACAGCTGTAAGAACCTCGCGGTGCTGTTGCGGTCGAAGGTGAAGCTGGAACCTGCCGAGGCGCAGCGGCGTGCCCGGTTGGTGCATGAACTTCCTGCGTTGCCCGCGACGCGGGAGCGGATGTATGCGGGGGAGATCAGTGGCAGGCATGCGCTGGTGATCGCCGATGCGGTCAACCGCATCCCGTCTGAGCGCAAGGATGAAGCTGAGCAGTACTTGGCGCGGGTGGCGTCGACGATGCATTCGCGTGATCTGATGCTCGCGGGTAAGTACTTGCGCAGTGTCCTCGACCCGGATGGCACCTTCCGGGATGAGCAGGAAGCGGTGGCTCGCCGTGAGTTGCGGATGGCCAGCGATCAGGACGGGTCGCTGCACCTCAAGGGCGTCTTCCCGTTGATCGCCGGACAGAAGATCAAGGCTGTGCTGGATGCGTTGGCCAAACCCCGCACGGTGGATGGGGAGAAGGATCCGCGGACGGCGGGGCAGCGGTATGCCGATGCGTTCGAGGAAGTGATCGACCTGGCCATGGCGACCGGGGATCTCCCCGAGACCGGAGGACGACGCCCCACCGTGGTGGTGACGATGGACTTCGAGAGACTCCTGGCGATGCTGGGCAGCGGCAGCACGGCTACCGGCGACGCGGTGTCGGCGGGGTTGGTGCGGCAGATGTGCTGCGACGCCGGGATCCTCCCCACCGTCCTGGGCGGCGACAGTGAACCTCTGGATCTGGGTCGGGAACGACGGACCGCTTCGGTCGCCCAGCGCAAGGCATTGGCGGTGCGGGACAAGGGGTGTGCGTTCCCGGGCTGTGATCGGCCACCGGGGTGGACGGAAGCACACCACGTGTGGCATTGGATCGACGGCGGACCCACCGACCTCGACAACCTCGTCCTGCTCTGCGTGCATCACCACCACGTCATGCACGAGCAGGAATGGAGGATCGTCTTCGAGCACGGGATACCGAGCTTCATCCCGCCGCGGTGGATCGACACCGAGCAGAAACCGCTGCGCAACATCAGAGTGGACTACCCGCTCGCGCTCTAGGGCGAGCCATATCCCGGACGTACGGGAGGCGAGGCCGGAAGTATTGGACGACGGCGGGCGGGGGCGGCAAGGTGGTGGTGTGCGAGAGATCGGACTGGCCGAAGCCGTCGCGGAACTGGTGCGGGACGGGGACTCCGTCGCGCTGGAGGGGTTCACCCACCTGATCCCGGTGGCCGCGGCGCACGAGATCATCCGGCAGCGGCGGCGGGAGCTGACGTTGATCAGGATGACGCCGGACCTCGTCTACGACCAGTTGATCGGGATGGGGTGTGCGCGGAAACTCGTCTTCTCCTGGGGAGGCAATCCCGGGGTGGGGTCGTTGCACAGGTTCCGGGACGCGATCGAGCACGGGTACCCGCATCCGCTGGAGATCGAGGAACACAGCCACGCGGGCATGGCCAACCGGTACGTCGCGGGAGCTTCGGGGTTGCCGTTCGCGGTGTTGCGCGGCTACCTGGGCACGGACCTGGCGAAGGTGACCCCGACGATCAGGACGGTGCGCTGTCCGTTCACCGGCGAGGAGCTGGCGGCGGTGCCCGCCCTCAACCCCGATGTCGCGATTGTGCATGCGCAGCAAGCGGATCGGCGTGGGAACGTGGCGTTCTGGGGGATCACCGGAGTGCAGAAGGAAGTCGTGCTCGCGGCGAAGAAAGCGTTGGTCACGGTGGAGGAGATCGTCGACGAGATCGAGCCGCACCACGGGCAGGTGGTCCTGCCCTCGATCGCGGTGGACGCGGTGGTGAAGGTGGAGCGCGGAGCCTACCCGTCGTACGCGCACGGGTACTACGAGCGGGACAACGACTTCTACCGGGCGTGGGACGCGATCAGCCGGGACCGCGACGCGTTCGCCGCATGGATGCAGGAGCACGTGGGATGACGGCGACGACGGACGAGATCATGACGGTGGCGGCGGCACGGGAGCTGCGCGACGGCGTCTTGTGTTTTGTCGGCATCGGATTGCCCAGCGCCGCGGCGAACCTGGCGAGGGCGACGCACGCACCGAACTGCACGCTGATCTACGAGTCCGGCACGATCGGGGCGAAGCCGACGCGGCTGCCACTGTCCATCGGGGACGGTGAGCTGGCGGACACGGCGGACGCGTTGGTGTCGGTGCCGGAGATCTTCAACTACTGGTTGCAGGCGGGGCGCGTGGACGTGGGATTCCTCGGCGCGGCGCAGATCGACCGGTTCGGCAACCTGAACACGACCGTGGTGGGGGACTACGCCGACCCGAAGGTCCGCCTTCCCGGGGCCGGGGGAGCGCCGGAGATCGCGGCCTCGGCGAAGGAAGTGATCATGGTGCTGCGGCACAGCACGCGCGCGTTCGTGGAGAAGCTGTCCTTCGTCACGTCGGTGGTCAAGGGGCCGCGGGTGGTGCTGACGGACCTGGGCGTGCTGCGGCCCGACGAGACGGGAGAACTCGTCCTCGTCGCGGTGCACCCGAACGTGGCGGTGGAGCAAGCGAAAGCCGCGACGGGCTGGGACCTCCGGGTGGCGGCCGACGTCACGGTGACGGAGCCGCCGACCGAGGAGGAACTGTCAGTCCTGCGCGCGCTGCACGCCGCGTGACGCCGCGAGGGTGTCGTAGTCCGGGAAAAGCGACGCGATCGGGCTGCCGGTGAAGTTGCCGACCCAACCGTCGTCATCGTGGAAGAACCGCACCGACACGTAGTCCGGCCGGGTGCCCATGTCGAACCAGTGCGTGGTGTTCGCGGGAACGCTGAGCAGGTCGCCCGCCTCGCACAGCACCGCGTACACCCGGTCGCCCACGTGCAGGTAGAACACGCCGGAGCCGCGGGCGAAGAAGCGGTCCTCGTCATCGTCGTGGGTGTGCTCGGCGAGGAACTTCTTCCGCGCGGCGGCGGCGTTCTCCCGCCACTCCTGGTCGTCCGACGGCGTCATGTGCATGGCGTCGACGAGCACGTAGCCCTCGGCCTCGATCACCCGGTCGACGTTGTCCCGGTACGCGGCAAGGACTTCCTCGGAAGTCGGCGTCGGCGGCAGGCCGTCGACGACCTCCCACCGCTCGAACCGCACACCGAGCCGCTTCAGCTCGGACTGGATCTCCGCGCCGTCCTCGGTGCGCAGCAGCACCGTGCCGGGGTCGTTGTCCGGCCAGACCGTCAGCAGCGTCATCGCTCACTCTCCACCTTGAAGCGCAGCAACCATTCCAGGCACTCCGCACGGTGCCGCGCCTGGAGCAGGTCCGCACCCCACACGTACAGCCCGTGCCGCGCGACGATCAGCGCGGGCGTGTCGGCGCGGAAGGACTTCTCGAACGCGTCGCCGAGCACCCGCATGTCCTGCCCGTTCGGCACGACGGGGATCGTCACCAGGTCATCGTGCGCCGCGCGCCCGAAGCCTTTCAACATCTCCAGGTCGATCAGCTCGACACCGCCCGGCCACCGCTCCGCCGCGAGCACGGACGCCATGACGTGCACGTGCACCACGGCTGCTGCGCCGGACACGGCGGCGATCCGGCCGTGCAGCCTGGCCTCGGCCGAGGGCACCTTCTCCGGGTGCGGCTGATCGGGGACCGCGACGCCGTCCGCGTCGACCACCACGACGTCGTCCTCGGTCAGCTCGCCCTTGTCCAAGCCGCTGGTGGTGACCGCCAACCGCAACGGCTCATCGCGCAGCCGCACGGAAAGGTTGCCGGACGTGCCGCGCATCCAGCCGAGCGCCGCGTACCGCGCGGACTCCGCGGCCAGCGCCCGCCCCGCCTCGCGCAGCCCTTCCATCAGGAGATCTCCACGTCGGTCAGGGAGTCCACCGCGGGGTGCGGCGAGAAGTCGGCGTCGGCGAACGGTTCGCCGGGACGGGCCAGTCCGACGGTCTGCCAACCGGCCTCGGCGGCGGCGTGCAGTTCGGCCGGGACGTCGGAGAGGAAGACCGTTTCTTCCGGCACAGCGCGCAGGGCGGACGCGATCGCCTTGTACGACGGAGCTTCCCGCTTCGGGCCTGCGTTGACGGTGTCGAAGTGCGCGGTGAACAGGTCGCGGAGGTCACCGTCCGTGGTGCGCGAGAAGAACGCGATCTGCCCCGGCACCGAGCCCGAGGAGAACACCGCCAGGGTCAGGCCCGCCGCGTGCCACTCGCGCAGCCGCTTCGCCACGTCCGGGAAGAACTCCGCGGTCAGGTCGCCGACCGCGTACCCGCGCTGCCAGATCAAGCCCTGCAGGGTCTTCAGCGGCGCGATCTTCTGGTCGGCGTCCATCCACCCGTGCAGCACCGCGACCAGCTCGTCGGTCGTCGCGGACTCGGACAGCCCGCCCAGCGAACGGATCTGTGCGACCGCATCGGCCACCACCGCGTCGTCGGCGTGCTCGTCGATCCACGGGCCGAGCCGGGGGCGGGCGTAGTCGTAGAGCGTGACGTGCACCTGGCTGGTGGGCGTCAGCGTGCCCTCGATGTCCACGACGACCCACCGGGCGGTCAACGAGATCACTGGTTCCGTTCTCCTTCTGCGTAGTACTCGTGGACATCAGCCGGGGCGAACGCGCCCCGGTCGGTCACGACCGTGGTGACCAGGCGAGGGGGAGTGATGTCGAACGCCGGGTAGAGACCCCGCACTCCAGGGACCTCGCCGGAACCCAGCACCGCCAGCACTTCCTCGGGATCTCGGTACTCGATCGGCACGGCTTCGGCGCTCGGCGCGTCCTGGTCCGGGGCTTGCACCAGCGCGTGGAACGGCACACCGAACGCCTGCGCCGCCGAGGCCAGGCCGAGCGTGCCGACCTTGTTGATCACGTGACCGTCCATGGTGACCCGGTCCGCGGCGGTCACCAAGGCGTCCACCCGCCCGTCCGCGATCACCGCGGCGCCCATCCCGTCGGTGACGAGGGTGGTGTCCACGCCCATCTCCGCGAGGGTCGGCGCGGTCAGCCTGGCACCCTGGAGGTAGGGGCGGGTCTCGGTGCAGGTGAAGCTGAACTCCTTGCCCGCCTTGCGAAGCGCCACCACCAGCTCGATGAGGTAGATGTCCGCCCAGCAGTGGGTCAGCACCCGCGCGCCGTCCGGCACCAGCCGGGCCGCCGCCTCGGCCAGCGCCCGGCTGCGCGCGCGGTACAGCTCGTCGCCCGCCTCGGCCGCGGCCAGCACCCCGGCTTCTGATCTGTCCGAAGAGGACAGTACACAGTGGACAGCCTTGCGCAGGTGGTTGTTGGTGCGCCTGGTGTCGACGAGCAGCTGCCCGGCTGCTTCCAGGTCCTCACCGGCGCGCGCGGCCAGCACCATGCCGTAGAGCGCCGCGAAGTACGGGCCGGAGGACTGGGTGACCATGTCCTTGATCGCCCGCGCGACCTCGGCGACGGTCTCGCAGCGCACCCACTCGCGCTCCAGGGGCAGCTTGCGCCGATCGAGGATCAGCACGGCGTCCGCGGTGAGGCGGACGCTGTGTGCGATTTCAGGGGCGCCGATCTCCGGATGCATCAGCTGTAACCCGTGATCGGCGGCAGTTCGCCGGCCAGCAGGTGCGCGCCCAGCTCGCGGGCCTTGTAGCTCACCGGATCGTGCAGCGTGATCGTGCGGGCGTTGCGCCAGAAGCGGTCGAAGCCGTACTTGGACGCGGTCGCCCGCGCGCCGACGAACTCGAAGATCTTCGACGTGACCTCGTTGACCACCCTGGTGGACACGACCTTCGCGGAGGAGATCGTCAGCGCCGCCGCCGCGCGCAGCTCCGGGGTCAGCTCGGGTTCGGCCGCCGCCGCGTAGAGCATGGCGCTGGCGTGATCGGCCATCAGCCCGGCCGCCTCGGTGGACGCGACCAGCTCGCCGTAGCCGACCAGCACGTACAGGTCGTCGGTCGCCTTCTCCGCGCCGGAGAGGAACCACGGGCGGGACATCGTCCGCGTGTACTCGGCGGCCTGCGCCAGCGCGCCCTCCGCGATGCCGACGTGCAGCTGCGAGAGCACCGCCTGGAACGCGATCTGCGCCAGCGACAGGCGCAGCGCCGCCGGAGTCTCCTCGTTCTCCTTGCCCGGGTGGACGCCGAGCACGTCGTCCGCCGCGACCGGGGCGTCGGTGAACAGCACGCCGCCGCTCTCGGTGAGGCGCTGGCCGATGTTGTCCCAGTCGCCCAGGTACCGCACGCCGTTCGCGCGGGCGTCCATGGTGAAGGTCAGCTTCTCGCCGGTGTCGGTCCTGGTCCCGCTCACCACGAGCCGGTCAGCGATGCTCGCCCCGGTCGCGAACGTCTTGCGCCCGTTGACCAGGAAACCGTCCTCGGTCGGGGTCAGCTCCAGCGCGGCGTCCAGCGGGTTGGCGACACCGCCCCAGAACCACTGGTTCGCCGCGGTCTCCCGCCGCAACCGCGTCGCCTGGTCCTGGTCGAAGAGTTCAGAACGCCAGACGTGCAGGTAGTGGTAACCGATCAGGTGCCCGATGGACGCGTCGGCGGCGGTGATGATCCTGGTGACCTCGTCGGCGGTCGACGGGTCACCGTCGCCGCCGCCCAGCTCCGCCGGGATGAAGGCGGTGAGCAGGCCGGAGGACCGCAGCAGCTCGATCTCGCGCTCGGGCGCTGCGTTGCCCCGGTCCCGCTCGGGGGCGTCCTCGCGGAGCTTGGCCGCGACCTCCTCGGCGACGGATGTCCACACTGTGCTTGCTCTCGCCTCCACGGAGGAGATTATGTCGGCGGCCATGGGCAGTACTTTGCCAGCTCTACCGCTGCGCGATGGGCGCTGTGATCCACTCCATGGGAACACCGAAGGCCTCGACCAGTTCGCCGGCGCGTGGCCGCAGCTCGGCGCACAGGCGGTTGACCGCGCTGGTGACCGACTTCGCACGCGCCGGGGTGAGCCTGCCGTGCCCGAGGAACCACGCCAGGTCGGCCTCGATGTTCGCCAGTACGTGCAGGTCGCACACCTGATCCAGCAGTTCGGCCGTGGCCGCGTCGGGGCAGCGCTCGATCGCCGCGACGAACGCCTCCAGCACGATGCGGTCCACGTGCGTCCGCGCCGCGCGCAACACGTGGTCCTGCGCGTTGTTGAACACCTCGAACGCGTCGCCTTCGCCCGCCTTGCGCAGCCTCCGGACCAGGCCGTCGAGCACGTGCTCCTCCCGGTCAGTGAACAGCTTCAGCTGCCACGTGCGGTCGTGCAGGTCGCCGCCGAGCAAGGCCCGGACCGGGGTGCGCTCGATGACCGCGCCGACGAGCTGAGTGGCCACGAACCGCGCCATCCCCAGCGCGTCAAGATCGCCCAGGTGGTCCCGGTAGCCCGTGAGCAGGCCCTTCGCCACGAGCTGGAGCAGCACGGTGTTGTCGCCCTCGAACGTGGTGAACACGTCCGTGTCGGCCTTGAGCTGCGGCAGCTCGTTCTCGGCCAGGTAGCC
The DNA here is from genome assembly GCF_900103775.1 of Allokutzneria albata. GTDB lineage: Bacteria > Actinomycetota > Actinomycetes > Mycobacteriales > Pseudonocardiaceae > Allokutzneria > Allokutzneria albata. The sequence continues at coordinate 594,833 of NZ_LT629701.1, forward strand.
CGCGCCGCCGCACGCCTCCCGGCACTCCTGGATCGTCCGCGTCGCGTGCCATGTGGCCACCGCTTTCAAGCCCGCTGCGTGTGACTCCAGTTCACGCTTGCGCTGGTCGTTGTCACTGTCACCGCCGAAAACCTCGTGCAGCTCGGTCACCAGCTCTTCCTGGGCGAAGGTCAGCGCGTACGTGGTCGCCAGCGCGGGCAGCAGCCGCCGTTGGTGGGCCAGGTAGTCCAGGATCGGGACCTCGGTGCCGTCGGGCCTGGCGAACTGCCTGCGGCTCTCACCGTGGCGGATCGCGATCGTCAGCGCCTTCTTCGTCGCGCTGAGCGCACCGCCCGCGACGCTGATCCGGCCGCGCACGAGGGTGCCGAGCATCGTGAAGAACCGCTTGTTCGCGCCCTCGACGGGACTGGAGTAGGTGCCGTCCTCGGCCACGTGGCCGTAGCGGTCCAGCAGCGCTTCGCGCGGCACGCGCACGTGGTCGAAGGACAGGCGCCCGTTGTCCACGCCGTTGAGCCCGGCCTTCTCACCGCAGTCCTCGATGGTCACGCCGGGGCGGGGCGAGCCGTCCTGCTCACGGATCGGCACGAGCAGCGCGTGCACACCGTGCCGATCGCCGCTGGTGACCAGTTGCGCGAACACGACCGCCATCCGGCCGTCGCGCGCCGCGTTGCCGATGTAGTCCTTGCGCGCGGAGGGGTCTGGCGTGTGCACGACGAACTCACCGGTGTCCGGGTCGTAGGTCGCCGTCGTGTTCAGGTGCTGGACATCGGAGCCGTGGCCGGATTCGGTCATCGCGAAGCAGCCGAGGAGGTCCAGCTCGACGATCTCGCGGAGGTAGCGCTCGTGCTGCTGCCCGGTGCCCAGAGCCTGCACCGCGCCGCCGAACAGGCCCCACTGCACACCGGCCTTGACCATCAGCGAGAGATCGCCGAAGCCGAGCATCTCGAAAGCGACGACCGAACCGCCGAAGTCGCCGTCCCCGCCGTGGCGCACGGGAAACCCGACACCGGAATGCCCGGCCGAGGCGAGCACCCGGAGCTGGCGCAGGACGTGGTCGCGGTGCCGTTCGCGGTCCACGCCGGGAGGGGGCGCTTCGAGGACGCCGAGTCGCTTGCGGGTGCGTTCGCGCAGATCGGCCCATCTGCCGTCGAGCAGCGTTCGGAGCACGTTGTCCATGCCGCAAGAGCTTGCCCGCAGACCGGCCGTTTCGCAGCCTAGCCCGTCGCGTTTTCATCCGGTTATCGCCGCGGCGGTGACTAAACGAGATCACGACGATATCCGGTCGAAAATACGAGTTGATAACTTTTCGGCTCGTACACCGCGCCGGCGGACGGCGCTCGAGGCGAGGAGACGGTTGTGCCTCAGGAGGGCAACGAGAGCACGCGCCTGGCCCTGGCGCTCCTGGCGGGCGCGGCCGCGGTATGGGGTGCCGAACGACTGCTGCGCATTCGCCGCCAGCGGCTGAGCGTCCTTGCCGAGTACGACCGGATGCGGGCGTGCGCCGATGAGCGCGAAAACGCCCTCCGCGCCGAGCTGAGCCAGGTGAACCGGCGGGTTGCCGAGATCCAACGGTTGCTGGAACAGCCAGTGTGAGCGACGCGGATCGGCCGAGCGTGTTGGTCCGAAAGGTCGCCGGGTATCGGAGAATTCGATATCTGGCTTTCTGTTTCGAAGTACGCCGCAGAACGGTCGAGACGTCGTTGTGACGGTTCTGTTGCCCCAGTTCAGAATGTGTGTAACCGTTATCAGGGATACCTCGGGAACTTGTCGTCAACCACCTATTTCAGGCATCTCGCCCGTGCTTAACTGCATGCGCACACACCAGGTTTCCCGAGAACTGGGGGTTCAATGGGCGACCGCTTGGAATTCACCGTGCTCGGACCGCTCGAAGTGCGGTCGGGCACCGGCCCCGTTCCGATCAGCGGCCAGCGGCAGCGCACCGTGCTGGCCATGCTGCTGCTGTCGCCGGGCCGGGTGGTCTCCGTCGACAGCCTGGTGGAGGCGGTCTGGGACGACCGGCCGCCCGCCACCGGGCGGACGCAGATCGCGATCTGCGTCGCCGGGTTGCGCAAGGCGTTCAAGGCCGCGGGCTGCGCCGACGACGTCATCCTGACCCGGGCGCCCGGCTACCTGCTGCTGCCCGAGGCGCACAGCATCGACGCGAGCGAGTTCGAACGGGAGCTCGACCAGGCGCAACGCCTGGAGCAGGGCGGCCGCCACGCCGAGTCGGTGCGCTGCTACGCGGCCGCGCTCGGCCGGTGGAACGGGCCCGCGCTGTCCGGGGTGACCGGGCGTTTCGCCGAGTCGGCCGCCGCGCGTCTGGAGGAGCTGCGGCTGACCGCCTACGAGCAGAGCGCCGCGCTGCGCCTGGCCGAGGGCGAGCACCGCGAGCTGATCGGCGAGCTGACCGGGCTGCTGCGCCAGCACCCGCTGCGCGAGCAGGTGCGGGCGCACCTGATGCTGGCGCAGTACCGCAGCGGCAGGCGCGCGGAGGCGCTGGAGACCTTCCGCGAGGGACGCGCGCTGCTGATCGACGAGCTCGGCCTGGAGCCGGGCAAGGTGCTCAGGGAGCTGCACGCGGCGATCCTTGCCGACGACCCGGTGCTCACCCCGGTCGCCGCGGTCGGCGCTCCCGTGCGGGTCAAGGCCGGGGTGGTGCCCGCCCAGCTGCCGCCGAGCACCGCGCGGTTCACCGGGCGCACGGTCGAACTGTCCACTTTGGATGATGTGCTTTCCGTGCGTGGCAGCGCTTCCATGCCTTCGGTCGGCTACGTGACCGGGATGCCGGGGGTGGGCAAGACCGAGCTGGCGCTGCGCTGGGCGCACCGGGCGGCCGATCGCTTCCCGGACGGCCAGCTCTTCGTCGACCTCTGCGGGTACGACCGGGACCGGGCCCCGCTGTCCTCCATGGAGGTGCTGGCCGGGTTCCTGCGCGCGTTCGGCGTCCCGGACGGCGAGCTGCCCGTCGAACTGGGCGAGCGCGCCGCGCTGTACCGCAGCCTGCTCGCGGGCAAACGTGTGCTCGTGGTGCTGGACAACGCCGCCTCCTACGCCCAGGTCCGGCCGCTGCTGCCGGGCAACCGGGAGTGCTGTGTCGTGGTGACCGGCCGGGACCAGCTGCCCGAGCTGGTCGGTGGCCCGGGTTCGGCGCGCATCCGGCTGAGCCCGTTCGGCGCCTCGGAGTCCGTCGAGTTCGTCCGTCGCGCCCTGCCGGTGCTCGAGCGTGAGGACGCGGCGGGACTCGCCGAGCTGTGCGACGGGCTCCCACTGGCGCTGAGCGCGGCCACGACGCGGTTGCTGGCCAAGCCGCATTGGAGCGCCACCCGCCTGGTCCGGATGTTGACCGACGAGCGGCGCAGGCTGGACGAGCTGAGCTGTGACGAGCGCGGTGGCCTGCGCGCGGCCTTCGAGTCCAGCTACCTCCGGCTGTCCCCGGAGGCCGCACGGCTCTACCGCGGTCTCGGCACCCTCGACGTGCCGCACGTCGCGGCGTGGGTGGGGGCGGCCCTGCTGGACTGCACGGTGCCCGAGGCGGAGAAGTGGCTGGAGGAGCTGCTGGACGCCAGCATGCTCGACGTCCGACTGTCCGATGTGGACGGATCGGTGCGCTACCGGCTGGAGCCGCTGCCGCGGATCTTCGCGCGGGAGTGCGCGCTGCTGCAGGAGTCGCCCGTCGAGCGCTCGGCCGCGACCGAACGCGCTTTCGGCGCCTGGATGGACCTGGCGAGCGCGGCCGCGGAGCTGGCCGAGGGCACCGCGACGGTGGCCACCGACGCACTCGGCAGGTGGCTGGCGCGGGAGGAGATCGCCGCGCTCGCCGAGAACCCCTTGGAGTGGCTGGAGATCGAGCGCGACGCGGTGCTCGCGGTCGTGCACCAGGCCACCGGCATGGGACTGGTGCTCTACGCGTGGAACCTGGCCACCTGCGCGCAGAAGCTGGACCGGGACCTCACCGCGGTGTTCAGCGAACTCGCCTCATAGCGCGGCGATAACGAGAAGAAATGCGCCTTCGCCAGGGTTGGGTCGGCCGCGACCACCCTGGCGAACGGACTCGGGATGACCCTCGAAGCGAGCAAGAAAGCACGACGGCACGCCGTACCGGTCGGCGCGGTCGGCAGCCTCGTCGCGCTCGGCGTCGTGCTGGCCGTGTGGGGGCCGGAGCTGTTCACCGGCGAGACCGGCCCGCACGGCGGCTTCGACCCGATCGCCCGCTTCCTGCTGGCGGTGGCGGTCATCGTGCTGGTCTGCCACCTGATCGCCGCGCTGCTCGGCCGGTTCGGCCAGCCCCCGGTGGTCGGGGAGATCCTCGGTGGGCTGCTGCTCGGCCCGTCGGTGTTCGGCCTGCTCTGGCCGTCCGGGCGGGCCTGGCTGTTCCCGGCCGAGGTGCTGTCCACGCTCCAGGTCACCGCCCAGCTGGGTCTGGTGACCTTCATGTTCCTGCTCGGCTGCGAACTGCGGCTGGACGAGGTGCGCAGGCACCAGAAGACGGTGTGGATCACGGTCGCGGGCAGCATGGGGCTGCCGTTCCTCGCCGGGGTCGGCGTCGCACTGGCCGCCGAGGGCATGATCGCCGGTCGGTTCGGCAGCACCACGGCGTACGCGCTGTTCTTCGGCCTGGCCATGTCGATCACCGCGCTGCCCGTGCTGGCCAGGATCCTGGTGGACCTGCGGCTGGAGGACACCGCGATCGGCAGGCTGGCGCTGACCTGCGCGGCGGTCGGCGACGGCGCGGCGTGGGCGGCGCTGACCGTGCTGCTGGCCCTGACCGGGCTCAGCGGCAGCGGCTCGGTGGAGGCGGTCGTCGGGATGGCGGCGGCGTTCATCCTGGTGACGGTGCTCTGCGTGCGCCCGGCGCTGGCCGCGGTGGTGCGCCGCTGCGAGCGGACCCCGGCGGGTGAGCAGCTGCTGCTGCCCATGCTGGCCGCGGGCGCCATCGGCTTCGCCTCGCTGAGCCAGGTGATCGGCCTGCACCCGGTGATCGGCGCGTTCCTCTTCGGCGTCGTCGTGCCCCGCGACTCGGCGGCGGTGGAGCGGATCAGCAAGCAGCTCCAGGGTTTCGCCGTCACCATCCTGCTGCCGCTGTTCTTCGCCGGGGTCGGCCTGAGCACCTCGCTCGGCCTGCTCAGCGGCACCGGGCCGTGGCTGCTGTTCCTCGGCATGCTGCTGGTGGCCTCGGTGGTGAAGTTCGTCGGTGCCGGGGGCGGGGCCAAGCTCGCCGGGATGTCCGCACAGGACTCGCTGAAGATCGGCACCCTGATGAACTGCCGCGGCGTCACCGAGCTGGTGATCGCCACGATCGGCCTGCAGTACAAGCTCGTCAACGAGCTGGGCTTCACGGTCCTGGTGCTGATCGCGCTGATCACCACCGCGGTGACCGGTCCGCTGATGCAGCTGTTCAGCCGAGGTGCAGATCCCCGTTGATGGTGTTCGCCTGGACCACCGTGCCGGTGACCTCGCCGCCGACCACGTTGCTGGTGCCGGTGTGCGCCTGGGGCTGTGCCGGCCGCATCGTCCACGCCGCGACCACCGCGGCGGCCAGGGTGAGCACCGCGACCGCGATCCACGCCCACATGTTCGAACCGAGGTCGGTCGCGATGTTCACCGAGATCCCGACCCCTGTGGTGACCACCGCGACGGCCAGAGCCGTCAACCATCGCCGCATACGCCCGACCATAGCGGCCCCACCGCAACGCACCGAATGACTCATTCGGTGCGAGAGCCCAGGGCGTTGAGCACGCGTTCGGCGCGGTCGCGGGCGGTGTCCTCGAGGTCGCCGTTGGGCAGCGCGTACAGCTCGTCGTTCTCCACGGCGCGGAGGATGCGCTGCACGGCGGTGGGAGCCGGGATGGCGGTGTCCACGAGCGCGCGCATCTGGGCGAGGAACTCCTCGACAGAGCGCCCGGCGGGCAGACCGCGCGCCAGCGACTCGTAGATCTCCGAGCCCGGCTCGGCGCCGGGAGCGGCCAGCAGGTCGGCGACCAGCGGCGTGTCCACGAAACCGGGACAGGCCACGGTGACACCGACCGCGGACCCGGCCTGCTCCAGTTCCGCGGCGAGGATCTCCGACACCGCGACGACGGCGTGCTTGCTCGCCGCGTAGGCGCTCTGTCGTGGCGCGCCGGACAAACCGGCCAGCGAGGCGACGTTGACCACGTGCCCGCTGCCCGCCTCGATGAGGTGCGGCACGAACGCGCGGATGCCGTTGACCACGCCGAGGAGGTTCACGCCGATGACGCGGTCCCACTGCTCGGCGGGCATCTCCCAGACGGGCTCGCCGCTGCCCCGGATACCGGCGTTGTTGATCACCAGGTCCACTCGGCCGAAGGTGTCCAGGGTCCGGGTGGCCAGGCCGGTCAGGACGCCCGGATCGCTCACGTCGCCGGTCACCGCGATGGCGCGTTCGCCCAGTTCGGCCGCTGTTCGCCGGACCGCGTCCCCGGCGAGGTCCAGCAGGACGACGGCGAGGCCGCGCGCGGTCAGCTCCGCCGCGAACGCCGCCCCGATGCCCTGCGCGGCTCCGGTGATGACAGCTACCTGACCCGACTCGATGCGCACCCCCGAAGTGAAACACGAACGGGGTACGTAGGGTGATGCCGTGGCTGCTCCCGCCGTGACGCCCGAGGCGCTCGCCGACCCCGCGCCCGCCCGGCGGTACCCGCGTTCGGTCGCCGTCCGCTCGGCCGGTGCCGTCCTGGCGGGCGGGCTGCTCTACGCCAGCTCACCGCCGCGCGAGCTCTGGTGGCTGACTCCGATCGCGTTCGCGCTGCTCGCCGCGGTCCTGTGGGGCCGCAGGGCGCGGGCCGGGTTCGGTTACGGCCTCCTGTTCGGCCTCGCCTACCTGCTGCCGCTGCTGCTCTGGCTGGAGCACTTCCTCGGCTCCGGGTTCGGCCCGTGGCCCTGGTTGACGCTCAGCCTCGTCGAGGCGGTGCTGATCGCCGTCGCCACCACCGGCATGGCCGTGGTCAGCACGCTGCCGCTGGCCCCGGTGTGGATGGCGGCGATGTACGTCTCCGGGGACGTCCTGCGCTCCTCTTTCCCGCTCAACGGCTTCCCGTGGGGCCGGGCCGCGTTCACCCAGACCGAGGGCCCCTACCTCGCACTCGCCTCGCTCGGCGGCTCCGCGCTCGTGGGCTTCGCCGTCGTACTGACCGGCTGCGCGCTCGCCTCGCTGGCCCGGGCCCGGCTGCCTGCGATCGCGCTGGTCGTCCTCCCGCTGGTGGCCGGGCTGCTGACCTGGCCGTCGGTCGGTGTGGTCGCGCAGAACGGCATGGTGACCGTGGCCCTCGTGCAGGGCAACGCGCCGGACGCCGGGCTGGCGCTGATGGAGCGGATCGGCGAGATCCGCGCCAACCACCTCGCGCGCACCCGGCAGCTGGTCGAGGACATCCGGGAGAACCGCGTGCCGCGGCCCGACCTGGTGGTCTGGCCGGAAACGGCCACCGACCTCGGCCGCTCGCCCGCCCAGGACGCCGAGCTGGACGAGGTGCTGCGCTCGCTGGGCGTGCCCGCCCTGATCGGGGCCCGGCTGACCAACGCGGACGGCAGCACGAGCAACGTCAGCGTGGTCTGGTCGCCGGTCACCGGCCGCGGCGCGGTCTACGCCAAGCAGGAGCTGGTGCCGTTCTCCGAGTACGTGCCGCTGCGCTCGGCCGCCCGGTTCTTCACGCCCTTCGTCGACGGCTTCCGCGATATGACGCCGGGCACCGGGATCAGCTTCCAGCAGGTCGGGAAGGTCCCGCTGGGCGTGGGCATCTGCTACGAGGTCGCATACGACCGGGTGCTCGCCGAGGCCACCGCGGCCGGGGCGCAGCTGCTGGTCGTGCCCACCAACAACGCGTGGTTCGGGCGCACCGAGATGACCGAGCAGCAGCTGGCGATGTCCCGGCTGCGCGCCGTCGAGCACGGGCGTGCGGTGCTCGTGACGGCGACCAGCGGGGTCAGCGCGGTGGTCATGCCCGACGGTTCCGTCACCCGCAGGACTGAGCTGTTCGACTCAGACGTCCTAGTGGCGGCGGTCCCACTGCGGTCGGCGACTACGCTGGCCACTCGGCTCGGTGGCTGGCCGCAGGGGATCGTGGTGGCCATTGCGGTGGCGGCCCTGCTCCTGGGCGCGGCCTCGGCGCTGCGGCGCCGTTCCGCCGCACGGGCCGGGGCGAACGGCTAGCGAACAACGGAAACGCCGGGTGTGTCCGGCGGGGAGGAAGCGGATGTCGGACCAGCGCGACAGCGTCGACGGTGATCTCGGCCGGGTGCTGGTGGTGATCCCCACGTACAACGAGCGGGAGAACATCGGGCCCATCCTGGAGCGGCTGCACAAGGCGCTGCCCGAGACCCATGCGCTGGTGGTGGACGACGGCAGCCCCGACGGCACCGGCGAGCTGGTCGACGAGATCGCCGCCGAGGACGAGCGGGTGCACGTCCTGCACCGCACCGAGAAGGCCGGCCTCGGCGCCGCCTACGTCGCGGGCTTCGGCTGGGGTCTCGAGCGCGACTACGGCGTGATCGTGGAGATGGACGCCGACGGCTCGCACGCGCCGGAGGACCTGCCCCGGCTGCTGGAGGCGCTGACCGACGCCGACCTGGTGATCGGCTCCCGCTACATCCCCGGTGGCAAGGTGGTCAACTGGCCGAAGCGGCGGTGGCTGCTGTCCAAAGGCGCCAACACCTACGCCAAGCTCGCGCTCGGCGCCCGGATCAACGACATCACCGCCGGGTTCCGCGCCTACCGCCGCGAGGTGCTCGAGAAGATCACCCAGTCCGATGTGGAGTCGCTGGGCTACTGCTTCCAGATCGACCTGGCCTGGCGCACCGTGCTCGCGGGCTTCCGGGTGGCCGAGGTGCCGATCACCTTCGTGGAGCGGGAGATCGGGGTGTCCAAGATGGGCGGTGGCATCATCGGCGAGGCGCTGGTCCGCGTGGCCCAGTGGGGGTTCAAGCACCGCGCCTCCCAGGTGAAGCGGTTGTTCACCAGGTCCTGAAGGCACGCAGACACGCAGAAAGGCCCGTCCGGGCGGGAGAACCGGACGGGCCTTTCGCGTCGGTGGTGCTGCCGGGTCAGGCGCTGGAGCGCGTGCGCCGCCCGCGCAGCTCTTCCAGCCGCTCGCTGAGCAGCTCCTCCAGCTCCGCGATGGAACGGCGCTCCAGCAGCATGTCCCAGTGGGTGCGCGGTGGCTTGCTCTTCTTCTGCTCGGGCTCCTTGCCGTCGATCACCTTCGACTCCAGCCCGTGCAGGCGGCATTCCCAGATCGCCGGCAGCTCCGCGTCGTCGGCGAAGGGAACGTCGAACTCGTGCCCCTTGGGACAGGCGAACCTGATGGTCCGGCGTGGTGCGAGGTCGTGGTCCCGATCAGTCTCGTAGCTGACCGCCCCGAGCCGGCTGCCCCGCAGTACGCGGTCGGCCATGACGGTGTCCTTTCGCTCGGCTCAAGGCCGCCCGCCTTGAGTGTCGTGCTTACTGAGTGCAACGACGGAGGAGACTCTGTCGTTCCCGTTCTGGTTAATCGGTAGCCCTGAGTGATGTAGTTCACCGGTCAACCAGGGCCACACATGTAGGGATGTCATCGCGCGGCAGGTGTGACGCGTTATCCGCCCCTTCAGCTACGGGTCCACCCAAACGGGGGAACCCTACTGCAAAAGTTGCGAGCTGGGTGAGGTGTAGTTCGCCAAACTGGACTGCTCGCGCCCGGCAATCCTTAGTGCGTTTGGGCTACAGCCGTTAGTTCTCATCACCGAGCGTAGTGGTTTGCTCGCCCGCAGCCCTTCTACGCTCCGTGTCACCGGCTGCGGGTACCTCGTCGGCAGGGGCCGTTAACCGTCCCGGAACGCCGCGCACCCGATCGTCGGTGCGGAAACCGCCGCGTGTCGTCCATCGGTCCCGCCCCCCGGGTTAGTCCGGCGCGGAGCCGATCGGGCGTCCGTCCTCCGGGATTGTGTCCGAATCCCTGTCGCATATGACCCCGCCGGTGCCGAAGGAGCAAGCGCGGTGACCATCATGTGACCGGACGGCGACACCGTCCACTGTGGTCACTTCGGGTTCACGGCTCCGCCGGCACTTCGAGGTTAACGCCGAGCGCACTGCATTTGTTCCGTGAGCGGGGATCCGCCCGTCTCCCTTGCCGGGCTTGTGGATTCCTGAAGACTCGCGCGAGGGTCGGTCGTGGGGGATCCCCCGGGGCGGGCGAAAGCCACCCTCGCCCGCGCTGCGCGGGGTCAGGCGTGGGAGGGGGTGCGCGCGAGCCGGGCGTGCCAGAACGCGAGCAGCAGGAACCCGGCCACGCCGAAGAACGGCGCGCTCTCCACGCTGAGGTCGGGGTGGACCGGGAAGGCGACCACGCCGCACGCGACGGCGAGCAGTCCGGCCAGCGCCGCGCCCGTCCGGTGGACCGCGCGGCTCCGCAGCAGCGCGCCGAGCGCCGTGAGCAGGACCGCGGCGAACACGAAGATCACGAACACGAGGAACAGGAGGAGCATCCTCCCGAAGCCGTAGTGGACGTCGCCGGGGGAGTGGCCCAGCAGCACGGAGGCGCTCATGCCGAACCCGCCGAGCACGCCAGGGACGCCGCCCGGCCAGGGCAGAACGGCGGCCGCGGTGAGGAGGGCGGCGACGGCGAGCAGGAGCACCGCGCCAGTATCGCGAACGTCCCTTGTGGACGATCGGATCAGGCGGGGGAGAGGGCCCCGGGGGCGATTCCGGGGCCCTCGCGGTCCGCTCAGCGGGAAACGACGTGTCGCCGGGCGGGGCGACGTGGGCGCATCGCGTCCTTCGGACCGACCGAAATGAGCTCGAAGTTCTTCTTCAGCGTGCCGAGGCGGTGGATCAGCAGGTCCGGGCCCGCCACGCAGAGCCGGGTGACGCCCTGCTCGGCCAGCGCGCGCGTGATGTGCCCCCAGTGCACCTGGTTGACCACGGAGTCGACCAGCATCGTCCGCACGTCCGCGCCGGTGGTCACCAGCGAGCCGTCCTGGTCGGAGATCACCGGCAGCACGGGCGCGCTGAAGGAGAAGCGCGGGTACACCTCGTCCTGCATGCGCTTGCGCAGCGGTTCGAGCACCTGCGCGTGGGCGGGTGGGCGCATCGTGGTCAGCGAGTAGCCGCCGAGGTCGCGCACGTGCTGCTTGAACCCGTCCAGGTGGCGCTCGGCCATGGTGACCAGGTGGACGTCCTGGTCGAAGTACGCGGAGACCTCGTGCCACTCACCGCGCCCGGCCATCCCGTCCAGCACCTCCCGCAGCTTCTCCAGCGGGGTGCGCACGATGAACTGGCTGACCACGTCCTGCTGTTCGGTGCGGTAGTAGTCGAGCTCGCACGCGGCCAGCTCGGCGGTCAGCCGGATCAGCTCGTCGAAGGGCATCGCGCCGGAGTACGCGGTCGCGGCGCGCTCGCCGAAGCTCGGTCCGACGCACAGTTGCGGGCGCTCGCCCAGAACCTCCTCGGCCCAGTCCGCCATGGCCAGCGAGTTGACCACGAAGGCGATCTGCGAGGCGGCGGTGTAGCCGTCGCCCGCCGAGCGCAGCGCGTCCAGCACCGAGTAGCCCAGCGCGGCGTCGGCGTCGGCCAGCCTGCGCCTGGCGAACGGGCTGATCATCATGAACCGGCCGACCTCGGAGAAGCGGGACGGGCCCATTCCGGGGAAGACGATGGCGGTGCTCACGGGTCGTCCCCCTCAGACCGCTTCGGCGACGGCGAGGACTTCGAGCTGCTTGCGGTCGAACTTGCCGTTGCGGTTGAGCGGGAACTTCTCCAGCACCGTCACGCGGTTGGGCTGCTCGTAGGGCGGCAGCACCGAGCAGATCAGGTCGCGCCAGTACCCGGCGTCGCGGCCCTGCTCGTCCTGGACGAAGAAGGTGAGGCTGGAGCCCCTGCGCTCGCAGGGCAGCGCGACGATCTTGGCGACACAGCCCTGCGCGGCCAGGCTGTGCTCGATGATCTCCGGGTGCAGCGTGTGCCCGTTGCGGTGCACGGCCATCTTGCGGCCCGCGATGAACAGGTTGCCCTCGGCGTCGAGGTAGCCGAAGTCGTTGGTCTTGTACCAGTCCCGCCCGACCGGCTCGATCGCGCCGTCGGCGTTGAGGTAGCCCTCCATCAGGTCCGGGTCGAGCACCTCGATCTCGCCGATCTCCCCGGCCGGCAGCACGGAGCCGTCCTCGCCGGTGATCCGCAGCTCCAGCCCCGCGACGGGCTGGCCCGCGCCGACCGGGTTGTCCACGGTGGCGAAGGCGACGTTGCCCATCTCGGTGCTGCCGTAGCTGTCCAGCAGCGGCATGCCGAAGGTCTCGACCGCGCGGTCCACCAGGCCGGGCTCCAGCGGGGCGGCGCCGCTGCAGAGCATGCGGACGTTGCTGAACTCGCCGACCGCGCTCGGGCGCTTGCCGACGATGTTGAGGATGCTGCGGTAGGTCGACGGCGCCGCGTCCACCACGGTGGCCCCGGTCATCCCGGCGATCCGCAGCGCGCGGTCCAGCCTGCGGTAGGGCGCGATCACCAGCGAGCAGCCGACCAGCCAGGAGATCAGCACCATGGACAGGCCGTACTGGTGGTTGAAGGGCAGCAGCGGCAGCAGCACGTCGCCGGAGTGGTGGCCGACGAGGTCGGCGTTGCGCCGCAGGTTGGTCAGGAACCGCCCGCCGTTCTTCACCACGCCCTTGGGCACACCGGTGGACCCGGAGGACCACATGATCAGCGCGTCCGGCAGCTGCTCCCACGCGGTGAAGTCCAGCCGGGAGTCGATCGGGGTGCGCCCGGCCGCGGCGACGGCCAGCTCGTAGGTGTAGACGACCTGCTCGCCGACCGCGATCGGGGCGTCGTCGTCGGCGATGACCAGCTTCACCCCGGACTGGCGGGTGGTGCGCTGCGTCTGGTCGGGCTTCTCCTGGTGGTCGACGAGCACGACCGAGGTGCCCAGGTGCATCAGCGCGAACAGGGCCGAGAGGTAGGCGACGGAGTTGTCCGCCTTGAGCAGCACGCGGTCGCCGTAGCCGATCCCTCGGTCGCGCAGCGCGTCGGCCACCCGCAGCGCGCCCTGCTCGAACTCGGCCGCGGTCAACACGGAATCGGGTGCGAAGATTTTCGCGGTCTTCCCGGTGGACATCAGTATCGAACTCCTTTCCTGGTCCTGATCGAGGCGGATACCCCTCGGAAGAAGAATCAGGTGATCCGTCGTTCGATGTCGACGCCTTGACCGCATGTCTGGTCAAGTATCGCCAAAGTCGAGGTTATGCCCGGGCCGGGAACCGCTGAAGGGGCGTCCTTCCACCCCGCGCCCATCGCGAAGTAACTCACGGGTAGGAGCTGATAGCGTCCGTCGCGGAATCGGTTGTCGAAGGGAAGTTGGCCGATGAGGATCGCCTGCTGGCAGGCAGCCGCCCGCCGCTCCGACGTCCCCGCGGCGCTGGACGCGCTGCGCGCCCGCGCCCGCGAAGCGGCGGAGGCCGGGGCGTCGTTGCTGGTCACGCCGGAGATGTCGCTGACCGGCTACCACCTGGGCGCGCGCAGGCTGCGGCAGCTCGCCGAGTCAGCGGACGGCCCGATGTGCCGGGCGGTGAGCGAGATCGCCGCGGCGTCCGGCATCGCGATCGTGCACGGCTGGCCGGAACTGTCCGAGGGAGGGGTGTACAACTCCGCGCGCCTGGTGGATTCTTCGGGCGAGGAGTTGGCCACTTACCGCAAGGCCCATCTTTTCGGCGATATCGACCGCAACGCCTTCCGCGCCGGGGATACCGGTCTGGTGCGCGCCGAACTCGACGGCGTCTCCGTGGGAATCGTTATCTGCTACGACGTGGAATTCCCCGAGTCGGTGCGCGCGCACGCGGTCGCCGGTACCCGGCTGCTGCTGGTGCCGACCGCGCTGATGTCGCCGTGGGACTTCGTCGCCGAGACCCTGGTCCCGGCGCGGGCCTTCGAGAGCCAGCTGTTCCTGGCCTACACCAACTGGGTCGGCAGCGAGCGCGAGCTGAGCTACTGCGGGCTGAGCCGGGTGGTCGGCCCGGACGGGCAGGTGGTGGCCGGTCTGCGCGAGGGCGAGGGCCTGGTGCTGGCCGACCTCGACCTGGCGCTGGTGGACAGGGCCCGGGCCGAGACCACCTACCTGACCGACCGGCGCCCGGAGCTCTACTCCTGACCCACTCGCCGGTAATCGGCGCCGGGGAACTCCGGTGGGCACCCGGATCGTTTCCGCGCGGTGCCGCCCGGTTCTCGCTTTTCACCGAGGCCGCGGCAAAGCTTTCGAGCAGGGGACAAACTGCTTGGGAGTGTGCACATGCGTCGGACGTTCACGGACTTCACCATCGAGGTCGACATGAAGCGCCCGGATTTCCTGCGGAGCCGGGGAAACGGTCAGCGCAATCTGTTGCTCGGCCGGGCGGTCGCGGAACTCGCGGCGGATCTGCACCACCTGGACTCCATTCAGCGCGAGGTGTTCGTCGACGGCGCGTGGCGGCCGCACATCCGCAGTGACTGGGCCTCCAGCGGCGCGGACTACAGCGACTCCTCGCAGCTGTTGATCGAGGGCCAGCAGGTGATGCAGGACTGGGAGCACCCGCTCATGCGCAAGCTCGCCGAGAACGCCTGCCTGCACAAGGGCGACATCCTCGAGGTCGGCTTCGGCATGGGCATCTCAGCGGGCTACGTGCAGGACTGCGGGGTCCGCTCGCACACGATCATCGAGATCAACAAGGGTGTGGCGGAGCGGTTCGAGGACTGGCGCGCGCAGCGGCCGGGCGCCGACATCCGGCTGGCCTTCGGCGGCTGGCAGGACGTCATCGACGACCTCGGCCAGTTCGACGGCATCCTCTACGACACCTATCCCACCGACGAGGACGAGTTCGTCAAGACGCTCGGCCCGAAGGTGGTCACGCTGGCGGCCACCTTCTTCCCCGCCGCGGCGGCGCACCTGCGCCCCGGCGGGATCTTCTCCTACTACACCAACGAGATCGACTCGCTCAGCCGCGCGCACCAGCGGCTGCTGCTCGAGCACTTCAGCTCCTTCACCGTGGAGCTGGTCCGCGATCTGCGGCCGCCGGCCGACTGCACGTACTGGTGGGCCGACCGCATGGCGGCGGTAACCGCTTACAAGTAATACCAGGATAAAAACTCGTCAGCATTCGGAACGATTAACAAACCCGAGTTCGACACTGTCTTTGCATTGTCGTTAACCTCGGGTTGAGCATTTTGCCTCAGGAGGGGAATTCATGGGTTCCATGCATGTTCAAGCTATTTCCGTCGCTGGACAGGACATTCCGGTGCGAGTGCGCGACAAAATGGAATTGCCCCTTCTGATGCCCTCGGTCGGCGAGTACCCCGTCTATGACCCTCAGGCCTATGAGTTCATGATTGCCGACCAGCTGCGCACCGATGCCTACCGGGAGGCGGTGCGGAAGCTGGCGCCGGGCCGGGTGGTGCTGGACATCGGCACCGGTCAGGACGCGATCTGGGCGGTGACCGCGGCGCAGGCCGGGGCGAGCCGGGTGTACGCGATCGAGGTGATCCCGGAGGCGGCGAAGCTGGCCAGGGAGGCGGTGGACCGGGCGGGGGTGGCGGACCGGGTCACCGTCCTGGAGGGCCTTTCCACCGACATCGAGCTGCCGGAGCGGGTGGACCTGCTGGTCTCGGAGATCATCGGCACGATCGGCGGCTCGGAGGGGGCCGAGGCCGTGCTCGACGACGCCCGCCGCCGGTTCCTCAAGCCCGGCGGGCTGTCGATCCCGCACCGCTGCGTGACGACGGTGGCCGCGGTCGACGTCGCGGAGCTGATGCCGGAGCTGGCCTTCGCCCCGATCATGGCGCCGTACGTGGAGCAGGTCTTCGCCAGCGTCGGCCGCCCGTTCGACCTGCGGCTGTGCCTGATGGGGATGGGGCGCGACCAGCTGCTGTCCACCCAGGCCGAGGTCGAGGACCTGCGCTTCGAGGACCTGCGGCCCGGGACGACCGTCGACCGGGTCGAGTCCCGGGTGACCCGGGCCGGGCGGATGCACGGGCTGGGCCTGGGCATCCGGCTGTGGATCACCGAGGACGGGGCGGCGATCGACTCGGTCGCCCAGTGGACGAACTGGGCGCCGGTGTTCGTGCCGCTGTCGGACTCCGGCATCGAGCTGGCCGAGGGCGACGTCCTCGCGCTGGAGTTCACCCGGAAGCTGAGCGCGGACGGCGTGCACCCCGACTACGGGATCACCGGCGTGGTGCGCCGCGGCGAGACCGTGATCGCCGAGATCTCCTGGGAGTCGCCGCACGGCGGCGGCGGGTTCCGGGAAAACCCGGTCCACCGCTCGCTGTTCCCCCTGCCCCGCTGAACGGGTCGGTTCCACCCTCCGAGTCCCCGGTCCGTGCTAGTCTGAATCTGGACTAGTCCTGATCGGGGATTACTCGTGAGAGGGATGAGTGGTGGCCGACGCGTCGATGGGGTGGCTGCGGGGAACGCTGGAACTGGTGCTCGCCGCCGTGCTGGCCGAGGGCGACCGGCACGGGTACGCGCTGACCCAGCGGATCGCGGAGCTGGGGCTCGGCACGGTGCGCGGCGGTGCGCTGTACCCGGTGCTGGGCCGGATGGAGGCCGCGGGCCTGGTCGAGGCGGAGTGGGTCGCGGGCCAGGGCGGCCCCGGGCGCAAGGTCTACCGGCTGACCGCGGCCGGACGGGAGCGGCTGGTCGCCGAAACCGAGCGCTGGCACCACTTCTCCGTTGCCATGGATCGGCTCGTGGGAAAGGCGGAGAGATGAGCGAGTGGGTTGAGCGCGCGCGGCTGAAGCTGGCCAGGAACGGGGTGGGCGCCGAGGTGGCGGATTCGGTGCTCGCGGAGGTGGAGCAGCACTGCGCGGACAGCGGCGAGAACGCGCAGGAGGCGTTCGGGACGCCGGCGGAGTTCGCCAGAAGCGTCGCGGCGGAACGGGTTCCGATCGAGGATCGGGCGGCGCGCGATCGCATGGGGTTCACCGCGCAGCAGCGGCGGCGGGGGCTGATCGCGTCCTTCGGGGTCCAGCTGCTGCTGGTCGGCGCCCTGGTGTGGGCCAAGGTGGGGGCGAGTGTTCCCCTCACGCTGGCCGGGGTTGTGGGGACGGCGTTGTCCGTCGCCGCGTGCGTGGGTGCGGTCTACGCGGCGTTCGAGCTGCGGCCCGCGGGACGTCCGCGCAGTGTCGGGAAGGCCTTCGTGTTCGTCGCCGCGGGTGTGGTCCTGGGCGGGATGTCGTTCGGCTGGTTGCCGAAAACGCGACTGTTCACCATGCCGGTGCTGGTCATCCCCGCGCTCGGTGTCGTGCTGCTGGCGTGGGCGGTCTGGCGCAAGCCCAAGCCCGTGACGGCCGAGGCGCCCGCCGGTACCGAGGAGTGGTTGTCCCGCCTCGGCGGACTCCTCGAAGGACGCCACGACGTTCCCCGCGCCCGCGCGGGAGAACTCGTCGAGGAGGCGCGTCAGCATCTGGTTGCGGGCGGACTCAGCCCTGAGGATGAGTTCGGGCCTGCCGAGCACTACGCGGCGGAGCTCGCGGCACACGAACCGGCTCGGCTGCCCTGGTGGCGGCGCGATCGGGTGCACAACGTGGCGCTGGCCGCGTTCTTCCTGGCGTACCTGCTGCCGGGTGTGGTGGGTGGCGTGTCGACCTGGGCGCTCGTGGTGGCCGGGGGCATGGTCCTGGTTGCCGGGGCGCTGGTGTTGTTCGCCAGAGTCAGATCTTGAGCGGGGCCAAGGCGTCGAAGAGGTCGCCGGGACCGGGGTTGTCGGGGTGGGTGGCGCCGCCGAGGTGGTTGAGCACGCCCCACACCGCGTTCAGCGCGGTGGTCACGGCGTTCTCGGCGAACCCCGCGACCCAGGAGATGTCGTCACCGGCCATGAAGAAGCCCCGGTGCTCCTCGGCGAACTCGGCCTGCATGAAGTGGGTGAACAGCTCGCGCTGGTAGCGGTAGTGGCCGGGCAGGCTCGACTTGAAGGCGCCCATGAAGTACGGCTCGGTCTCCCAGGTGATGGTGACCGGGGGCGCGATGATGTGCGAGCGGATGTCGACGTCGGGGTAGATCTGCCGCAGCGAAGCCAGGATCACGTCGAGGCGTTCCTCCGCGGTGAGCGTCGCGACCTTCAGCGAGTCGTCGTTCCACGTGTAGGACAGGCACATCACGCCGGGCTTGTCTGGGCCGTCGTCGAACAGGTACACCCCGCGCGGCAGGCGGTCGGTGAGCGTCATGCTCATCACGTCGCGGCCGGTCTTCGGGTCGCGGTCGCGCCAGAACGGGCGATCGGTCAGCACGAACAGCTTCGAGGAACCCATGTAGTGCGTGCGCTCCACGGCCGTCCACAGCGACTGCGGCAGCAGCGCGGGGTCGCTCTTGATGCGCGACAACAGGTTCCAGCTCTGCGCGGTGTAGACGGCGACGGGGAACTCGCGGACCTCGCCGGTGGCGTCCTCGACCACGTAGCCGGTGGGCGTGCGGTCGATGCTGACGACGGCGGGGCGCGGCGCGCCACCGTGCAGCGACGCCAGCGAGGTGCCCGCGGGCCAGTGCACCAACGACTCCGGCTGGTGCTCCCACAGACCTTCGGGAACCTGTTGGCAGCCACCGAGAATCCGGTGGTGGCGGTCGCTGGCCTCGGTGTAGACCACGCGGAGGATGTCGAGCATCGAGTTGGTGAAGTCGGTGTCCCAGCCGCCGCAGCCGAAGCCGACCTGGCCGAAGATCTCGCGGTGCTCGAAGGAGGAGAACGCCGCCGACGAGGCCAGGAACCCGTAGAAGGACTGGTTGTCCAGCTCCGGGACCATGTGGTTCCACAGCGCCTTGATGGTGCCGACGTCGCGGCGCGCGATCGCGTCCTCCATCAGCGACATGTCCGCCTTCTCGTGCAGGGCTTTCGCCCACGCGTCGGAGACCTGCTGGTAGACCTCGGGTAGGTCGTCCTGGGTGCGGGCGAAGTGCGAGACACCGCGCAGGTTCACCACGGTGCTCGGCGTCGCGGGGGACAGCGGGTTCGGGAACGGCTTGGTCTTCAGGCCGAGCTTGTCGACGTAGTGGAACAGGGTGGCCGACGGCGGGAAGCGCATCGCGCCCATCTCCGCCTTCGCCTCGGGGTGGCCCTCGAAGGCGACCGACCGCATCCGGCCGCCGAGCTGGTCGGCCTCGTAGACCACGGGGCGCAGCCCGAGCTTCATCAGCTCGTAGGCGGTGACCAGGCCGGAGATGCCGCCGCCGATCACCGCGACCTCGGCCCCGTGCCGCCGGTCGGGGAGCGCGCCGAGCCCGGCCGGGTGCCGGACCCACTCGTCGTAGGCGAACGGGAAGTCGGGGCACAGCACCGTGGTCGGCTTCGGCTGGTCGTGCTCGTCGGGCTGCGTCGAGACCATCGGGGTACCTCCTCCGGACCGGGAAAATCAGGAACGCAAATACGGGGCGGCAAATGACAAAGTAAATGTCGCCGTGCGGGATTGTGTAGCACCGGTGTTCCGCGCCTCGCCCATCAAGTGGAAACTCGGGTCTCCGAGCTCGCGGATCAGTAGGCGTATTACCAGTGCTCCCACCGGGGTGCCTCCGCTAGACTGCACCTGCTGACCTGCGCTGATGGGGTCGCAGTTACCGAATAGTGGGTCGGCGGTGGAGCGATGCCCCCTCGGTTCCGTTCGTTGCCCGAAGGTAGGTTGAGAACGCATTCCGCACATTAATGGACGGCGTGCGGTTTTGAGTTCGCGGTGTGACCGGGCGCGGGTGTCCCGCAAAAGACAAGCCCGCCGATGTAGTTGTGGAGTGCGCTGATGAGCGAGTTCGACGACCTGGTCCGGACGATCACGACCGAGGTCCTGCGCGACATGGTCGAAGACCCGCTCGCGGGGTCGAGCATCGGCACCGTCGCAGGCTCCGTCGATGTCGACGCCCGGCAGACCTTCCTCGAACTCGGCTTCGACTCGATGGCCGTGGTGGAGCTGCACGCCCGCCTGGTCGCCGCGACCGGGCTCGACCTGCCGGTGACGGTCGTCTACGACTACCCGACACCCGCCGCGCTGGCCAGGCGCCTCGGCACCGGGGACGCGCAGGAGGAGGCGAGCCCGCCGCGGGCCGTCGCGCCGGGCGAGGACATCGCCATCGTCGGCATCGGCTGCCGCTTCCCCGGCGGGGCGAGCTCCCCGGAGGAGCTGTGGCGGATCGTCGCCGAGGGCGTCGACGCGATCACCGGTTTCCCCACCGATCGCGGGTGGGACGTCGACGGCCTCTACGACCCCGATCCGGACAAGCCCGGCAAGACCTACGCGCGCGAGGGCGGGTTCCTGCACAGCGCCGGTGAGTTCGACGCCGAGTTCTTCGGGATCTCCCCGCGGGAAGCCACCGCGATGGACCCGCAGCAGCGGCTGGTGCTCGAAGCGTCCTGGGAAGCCCTCGAGCGGGCGGGCATCGACCCGAACACCTTGCGCGGCAGCCGGTCCGGTGTGTTCGTCGGCGTGGAGCCGCAGGAGTACGGGCCGCGGCTGTTCGAGGCACCGGAGGGCTTCGAGGGCCACCTGATGACCGGCAACGCGCCCAGCGTGGTGTCGGGCCGCGTCGCGTACCTGTTCGGGCTCGAAGGGCCGACGTTCACCGTGGACACCGCGTGCTCCGGCTCGCTGGTCGCGCTGCACGTGGCCGCGCAGTCGCTGCGGTCGGGGGAGTGCGACCTGGCGCTCGCCGGTGGTGTCGCGGTGATGGGCAGTCCCGGCACGTTCACCGCCTTCTCCCGGCAGCGCGGCCTCGCGCAGGACGGGCGGTGCAAGTCCTTCGCCGCCTCCGCCGACGGCACCGGCTGGGGTGAGGGCGTCGGGATCCTCGTGGTGGAGCGGCTTTCCGACGCCGTCCGCAACGGGCACCAGGTGCTGGCCATCGTCCGGGGCTCGGCGATCAACTCCGATGGCGCCTCCAACGGGCTGACCGCGCCGAACGGGCTCGCGCAGCAGCGGGTGATCCGGGACGCGCTCGCCGCCGCCGGACTGTCCACTTCGGACGTCGACGCCGTCGAGGCGCACGGCACCGGCACCCGGCTCGGCGACCCGATCGAGGCGCAGGCGCTGCTGGCGACCTACGGCAGGGATCGGGAGCGGCCGCTGTACCTGGGCTCGATCAAGTCCAACATCGGGCACGCGCAGGCCGCGGCCGGTGCGGCAGGCGTGATCAAGATGATCATGGCGATCCGGCACGGGGTGCTGCCGAAGTCGCTCAACATCGATGAGCCGACCCCGCAGGTGGACTGGTCCGCCGGCGACGTCTCGCTGTTGACGGAAGCAGTCGAGTGGCCGGAGGTGGACCGGCCGCGCCGCGCGGGCGTGTCCTCGTTCGGCATCTCCGGCACCAACGCGCACGTGATCATCGAGCAGCCGCCCGCCGTCGAGGAGGCGCCCGTCGAGCCGCAGGGCGCGCTCCGGGCGCGGGTCACCCCGACGCCGTGGGTGCTCTCCGGCAAGACCGCGGAGGCCGTGCGCGCGCAGGCGGATCGGCTCAAGACCTTCGTGGAGGGAAACCTCCAGCTCCGCCCCGCCGATGTCGGCCTGTCGCTGGCCACCACCCGGGCCGCGCTCGACCACCGCGCCGTCGTCATCGGCACCGGTCGCGACGAGTTGCTGGCCGGGCTGGCCGCGCCGACCGTGCAGGGCGGTGTTTCGCCGGGCAAGCTGGCGTTCCTGTTCACCGGGCAGGGCTCGCAGCGCTGGGCGATGGGTCTCGACCTGTACGAGCGGTTCCCGGTCTTCGCCGACGCCGTCGACGAGGCGTGCGGGTACCTGGACCTCCAGCTCGACATGCCGCTGCTGGACGTCCTGTTCGCCGAGCAGGGCAGCGCCGAGGCGGAGCTGCTGAACCGGACCGGCTTCGCTCAGCCCGCGCTGTTCGCCCTGGAAGTGGCTCTGTACCGGCTGGTGGAGTCGTGGGGTGTGCGGCCGGACTTCGTGGCCGGGCACTCGATCGGCGAGATCGCGGCCGCGCACATCGCCGGTGTGCTCAACCTGGAGGACGCCGCGACGCTCGTCGCCGCGCGGGGCCGGTTGATGCAGGAGCTGCCTGCTGGTGGCGCCATGGTGTCTTTGCTGGCTTCCGAAGAAGAAGCTCTGGAACTCCTTGCGGGGCACGAGCGTGCGGGGATCGCGGCGGTCAACGGGCCGGGCTCGGTGGTGATCTCCGGTGCCGAGGACGTCGTCGTCGGGATCGGCGAGGCGTGGAAGGCCAAGGGCGGCAAGGCGAAGCGGCTCAACGTGAGCCACGCGTTCCACTCGCCGCTGATGGAGCCGATGCTGCGCGAGTTCGGCAACCTCGCCGAGCTGCTGCGGTACTCCGAGCCCACCATTCCGTTCGTCTCCACCGTGACCGGCCAGGTGGTCAGCGACGAATTGTGTTCGGCGGAGTACTGGGTCGAGCACGTCAGCCAGGCCGTGCGCTTCAACGACGGCATCCGGACCCTGGAAGCAGCCGGGGTCACCACGTACCTGGAGCTCGGTCCGGACGGTGTCCTCACCGCGATGGCCCAGGACTGCGTCACCACTGACTCGGACGTCGTCTTCCGGTCGGCGCTGCGCAAGGGCCGGCCGGAGGAGCCGGAGGTGCTGACCGCGCTCGCGCAGCTGCACGTGCGGGGCGTCGCGGTGGACTGGGCGGCGTTCTTCCCGGCCGACGCGCGCAAGGTCGATCTGCCCACGTACGCCTTCCAGCACCAGCACTTCTGGTTGCAGGGCTCGGCGGTCACGGGAGACCTGGCGTCGCTCGGCCTCGGTGCGGCCGACCACCCGATGCTCGGCGCGGCGGTGCCGCTGGTCGATGTCGACGGATACGTGCTCACCGGGCGGCTGTCGCTCGCGACGCATGCGTGGCTGGCTGATCACGTTGTGCTGGACCGGGTTGTGGTGCCCGGGACCGCGCTGGTCGAGCTCGCCGTGCGCGCCGCTGACGAGGCCGGGTGCGCGCAGGTGGAGGAGCTGACGCTGCAGGCTCCGCTGATCCTGCCGGAGTCGGGTTCCGTGCAGGTGCAGGTCTGGGTCGGGCCCGCGGACTCCAGTGGCCGTCGCGCGTTGAGCATCCACTCGCGACTGGACGGCTGGGTTCAGCACGCGGCCGGGACCCTGGCTGTCGAGGCAGGGGAGTCCTCGTTCGCGCCGGCGCAGTGGCCTCCCGCCGGGGCCAAGGCCGTGTCGTTGGAGGGTGTGTACGAGGAGCTGGCCGCGACCGGCCTGACTTACGGGCCGTTGTTCCAGGGGCTGCGCGCCGCGTGGGCTCAGGGCAATGACGTCTACGCCGAAGTGTCGATCGAAGCGGATGAGGCCGGATTCGGCCTGCACCCGGCGTTGCTGGATTCCGCGCTGCACGCGATGGGGCTCGGCGGGGTCGGCAAGGACAACGGTCAGGCGCGGTTGCCGTTCGCGTGGTCCGGCGTCACGTTGCACGCGACCGGAGCCACCACGCTGCGCGTGAAGTTGACGTCGAACGGTGCCGACGAGATCTCGTTGCACGCCGTCGACCCCAGCGGTGCTCCGGTGATCACCGTCGAGTCGCTGGTGTCGCGGGCGGTCACCGCCGAGCAGTTGAAGGCAGCCGACCAGGACCCGATTTACGGCGTGGACTGGATCCCCGTTGCGACGGCTGAGCCCGTGGAGTGGACCGCTCTTGCGGACGTCGGCGATTCGGCACCGTCCGTCGTGGTGCTGACCGCCGACTCCGTCACCGAGGTTCTGCTTGCTGTGCAAGGGTTCCTGGCCGACGAGAAGTTCGCGGGCTCGAAGCTGGTCGTGGTGACCGAGGGCGCGGCCGGTCCTTCGGTGTCCAATGTGGATGCTGCTCCGGTGTGGGGCCTGATCCGGTCGGCGCAGTCGGAGAACCCGGACCGGTTCGTGCTCGTGGACGGTCCGCTCGAGTCGGTCGGTGCCGCGGTCGGGACCGGTGAGCCGCAGGTCGTGGTGCGTGACGGCTCGCTGTTCGCGCCGCGACTGGTCAAGATCGCGGCACAGGGTTCGAAGCGCCCGCTCGACGGCACTGTGCTGATCACCGGCGGCACCGGCGGCCTGGGTGGCCTGCTGGCCAAGCACCTCGTGGTCGAGCACGGGGTGACGAACCTGGTGCTGACGAGCCGTCGCGGTGGTGCCGCGCCGGGAGCCGCCGACCTGAAGGCGGAGCTGGCGGGGCTCGGCGCCGACGTCACGATCGCTGCGTGCGACGCCGCTGATCGAGACGCGCTGGCTTCCGTTCTGCGTGCCGTCCCGGCGGACAAGCCCCTCGTGGGAGTCGTGCACGCGGCCGGTGTGCTCGAAGACGGGCTGATCACCTCGCTGACCGTTGATCAGGTCGAGAAGGTGTTGCGGCCGAAGGCAGAAGCCGCGTGGAACCTGCACGAGCTGACGCGAGAACTCGACCTGTCGCTGTTCGTGTTGTTCTCGTCCACGGCGGGCCTGTTCGAGGGCGCCGGGCAGGGCAACTACGCCGCCGCCAACGCCTACCTCGACGCGCTCGCGGTGTACCGGCACGCTCAGGGGCTGCCCGCGCACTCCCTGGTGTGGGGGCTGTGGGCGTCCGGCATGGGCAGTCAGCTCGCGAAGTCCGATGTGGACCGCGCGGCCCGGCAAGGCTTCGGCGCACTGTCCGAAGAGGACGGTCTGGCGCTGTTCGACGCCGCTGTGGCCGGAGACCGTGCGGTCACAGTCGCGATGAAGCTGGACACGGCCGCGCTTCAGGCGCACGCACGCAATGCGGCTATTCCGTCGCTGCTGCGCGGGCTCGTGCGGACGTCGGCGCGGCGCGTGGCGCAGGGCGGCGACGGCGGGGCCTCCCCGTTGGCGCAGCGGCTTGCCGGGCTCTCGACTGCTGACCAGGATCGCGCTCTGCTCGACCTCGTGCGTACCCAGGTCGCGTCGGTGCTGGGGCACGCGACCACGGATGCGATCGAGCCGGAGCGCGCGTTCACCGACCTCGGGTTCGACTCGCTGACCGCCGTGGAACTGCGGAACCGCCTCAACAGCGCGACCGGCCTGAGGCTCCCGGCGACATTGGTGTTCGACTACCCCGCGCCCGCGACGTTGGCCGCGTTCATCCGGTCCGAGCTGGTCGGAGCGGAGGAAGCCGCCGCACCTGCGGTCACCGCCGCGGTCGGGCTCGACGAGCCGATCGCGATCGTGGGCATGGCGTGCCGGTACCCGGGCGGCGTGAACTCCCCGGAGGACCTGTGGAACCTGGTCGCCACCGGCACTGACGGCATCTCCGGCTTCCCGGTGAACCGCGGGTGGGACCTGGACACGTTGTTCCACCCCGACCCCGACCACCGTGGCACCTCCTACGCCGACCAGGGCGGGTTCCTGCACGACGCGGACGCCTTCGACGCGGAGTTCTTCGGGATCTCGCCGCGCGAGGCGATCGCGATGGACTCGCAGCAGCGGTTGCTGCTGGAGGTCTCGTGGGAGTCGTTGGAGCGCGCGGGAATCGACCCGACCTCGCTCAAGGGCAGCAACACCGGTGTCTTCGCCGGGATCATGTACTACGACTACGCGCACGGCCTCAGCTCGATCCCCGAGGAGGTCGAGGGCTACGTCGGCACCGGCACCTCGGCGAGCGTGCTCTCCGGTCGCGTCGCGTACAGCTTCGGCCTCGAAGGACCCGCGGTCACCGTGGACACCGCGTGCTCGTCTTCCTTGGTGGCCATGCACATCGCGTCGCAGGCGCTGCGTTCGGGGGAGTGCTCCCTCGCGCTGGCCGGTGGTGTGACGGTCATGTCCACGCCGGAGACCTTCGTGGACTTCTCCCGGCAGCGCGGCCTGGCCGCCGACGGCCGGAGCAAGTCCTTCGCGGCGGCGGCGGACGGGACCAGCTGGTCCGAGGGCGTCGGCATGGTCGTGCTGGAGCGCCTGTCCGACGCGGTACGGAATGGTCACCAGATCCTCGCGGTGGTGCGAGGCTCGGCGATCAACCAGGACGGCGCGTCCAACGGGCTGACCGCGCCGAACGGTCCTTCACAGCAGCGGGTGATCCGGCAGGCACTCGCCAACGCCGGGCTCGAACCGTCCGATGTGGACGCGGTCGAGGCGCACGGCACGGGCACGCGGCTCGGTGACCCGATCGAGGCGCAGGCGCTCATCTCCACCTACGGCCAGGACCGCTTCGAGGACAAGCCGCTGTGGCTCGGGTCGATCAAGTCCAACATCGGGCACACCCAGGCCGCCGCGGGCGTCGCCGGTGTGATCAAAATGGTGCACGCGATGCGCAACGGCGTGCTGCCGCAGAGCCTGCACGTGGACGCGCCGACCCCGCACGTCGACTGGTCGGCCGGAGCGGTGTCACTGCTGACGGAAGCTATCGACTGGCCCGCTGTGACAATGCTCGACCCCGCAAGCGGGTCTTCGGTTGTCCGTCCGCGTCGGGCCGCGGTGTCGTCCTTCGGCATCTCGGGGACGAACGCGCACCTGATCCTGGAGCAGGGGCCTGCTGTCTCGCCGCAGGAGACTCCGGCGCCCGTGGTGACGCCGTGGGTGCTCTCGGGCAAGACCGAGGAAGCCGTGCGGGCGCAGGCGAAGAGGTTGCGGGAAGCGTCGGGCAACATCGCCGACATCGGCTTCTCGCTGGCCACCGCTCGCGCCGCCTTGGACGTGCGGGCCGGAGTCGTCGGCACGAGCCGCGAGGAACTGCTCGCGGCGCTTGACGTTCTGGCTGACGGTGGATCTGCGCCGAACGTCGTTCGCGGTTCCGCGGTGTCGGGACGGTTGGCGTTCCTGTTCACCGGCCAGGGTTCGCAGCGGCTCGGGATGGGCGAGGAGCTTTACGCCGCCTACCCGGTGTTCGCGGCGGCCTACGACGAGGTGCGCGCATTCCTGCCGGAGTCGGTGTCGACCGAGGAGGAGCTGAACCAGACCGGGAACGCTCAGCCCGCGTTGTTCGCCCTTGAGGTGGCGTTGTACCGGCTCGTCGAGTCGTGGGGCGTGCGCCCGGACTACCTGGTCGGGCATTCGATCGGTGAGCTGGCCGCGGCCCATGTCGCCGGGGTGTTCTCGTTGGAGGACGCCGCGAAGCTGGTCACCGCGCGCGGTCGGTTGATGCAGGCTTTGCCCCAGGGTGGAGCCATGATCGCGATCCAGGCCACTGAAGAAGAGGTGGTGGACAAGCTCGTCGAGGGCGTGGACATCGCCGCGATCAACGGTCCGATGTCGATCGTCATCTCTGGTGTGGAGCAGGCGGCCCTCGCGGTGGCGGAGCAGTTCAAGGACCGCAAGACCAAGCGCCTGGCCGTTTCGCACGCGTTCCACTCCTCGCTGATGGATGACATGCTCGCCGAGTTCCGCGCGGTGGCCGAGTCGGTCTCCTACAGCGAACCGACGATTCCCTTGGTGTCCAACGTGACCGGCACCCTCGGGGAGCCCGTGGACAACCCGGAGTACTGGGTTCGGCACGTCCGCGACGCGGTCCGGTTCGCCGACGGGATCGCGACTCTGGAGGCCGAAGGCGTCACGAAGTACGTGGAGCTCGGGCCGGACGGCGTGCTCTCGGCCATGGGCGCGGAGTGCACGAACGGTGTCTTCGTGCCGGTTCTGCGCAGGAACCGCGACGAGGAGATCACGGCGACGGCCGCGCTGGCGCAGATGCACGCGGCAGGGATCGCGATCGATTGGAACGCGGTTTTCCCCGGTGCGCAGCGCGTCGACCTGCCGACGTACGCCTTCCAGCACGGACGGTACTGGCTGCGCGCGGCCGGGCCTGGCGGAGACGCCACGGGTCTGGGCCTCGCTTCGGCCGAGCACCCGCTCCTTGGTGCTGCGGTTGCGTTGGCCGACACGGATTCCTACCTGTTCACCGGACGGCTCTCGCTGTCCACGCACGGATGGCTCGCAGACCACGCGGTCATGGGCCAGGTGCTCGTGCCCGGTGCCGGGCTGATCGAGCTGGCGGTGCGGGCCGCGGACGAAGCGGGCTGCGGGACCGTCGAGGAGCTGATGCTTCAGGCACCGCTCGTGCTGCCGGAGTCCGGGGCGATCCAGGTGCAGGTGCACGTGAGCGCAGCGGACGACGACGGTCGCCGGACCATCAACATGCACTCGCGCAAGCAGGACGGCGTGGACTGGACCCTGCACGCCACCGGCACCGTGGTTCCGGGTGGCGCCTCGCCGGAGTTCGACTTCGCCGCGTGGCCGCCTGCTGGGGCTGAGGCGGTTTCCGTTGAGGGGCAGTACGAAACGCTCGCCGAGACCGGGCTTGTCTACGGGCCGACGTTCCAAGGGCTGCGTGCTGCTTGGCGCAGTGGCAACGATGTGTACGCCGAGGTTTCCCTTGGTGAGGGTGACGGCTCGAAGTACGGGCTGCACCCGGCCTTGCTGGACGCTTCGCTGCACGCGATCGGCATCGGAGAGGACACGCCAGCGTCGCTGCCGTTCTCCTGGAGCGGTGTCGCTCTGCACGCTTCGGGTGCGAGCGAGCTGCGGGTTCGACTGACCACAAAGGACAATGGATCGGTCGCCATCGCGATCGCTGACGGCACCGGCGCCCCGGTCATGTCGGTGGACGAGCTGGCGCTGCGCGAGGTTTCGGCGGAGCAGCTGAAGACCGACTCCGACCAGCTGTTCCGGCCGGAGTGGGTAGCGGTCGAGCTGGGCGAACCCGTCGAGTGGACTGCTTACGGCGAAGGTGAAGCGCCTTACACCGTGCTCGCCATCGAGCCGGCGGAAGGCGATGTGCCGGAGGCCGCTCGTGCGCTGTCGCACCGGGTTCTGGACGTCGTGCAGCGGTGGCTGGACGAGTCGGACGGCAAGCTCGTCGTGCACACCAAGCCCGGCGATCTGGTCGCGGCGACTGCGTGGGGGCTGCTGCGGACCGCGCAGCAGGAGAACCCCGGTCGCTTCGTGCTGGTCGAGGGCGAGGCCGACGACGAGCTGCTGGCCAAGGCGCTCGGCACCGGTGAGTCCCAGCTGATGATCCGGGACGACGCCGCGCACGCGCTGCGGCTGGTGCCGATGCGCGAGGACAGGGTGCTGCCGCCCGCCGGGACCGACGCGTGGCGCTTGGGCATGTCCGGCAAGGGAACCCTGGACCACCTCGTCATGGAGCCGAACCCCGGGGTGCTGGAGCCCGTCGCGCCCGGCGACGTCCGGATCGGGGTCCGCGCGGCCGGGCTGAACTTCCGCGATGTGCTGACGGTGCTGGGCATGTACCCCGGCGACGCGGGGATCATCGGCAACGAGGCCGCGGGCGTGGTGCTCGAAGTGGGCTCCGAGGTCACCGACCTCAAGCCCGGCGACCGGGTGATGGGCCTGGTGATCGGTGGTATTGCCCCGGTCGCCGACGCCGATCGCCGCTTGGTGACGCGGATGCCGGACGGGTGGAGCTTCGAGGAGGCGTCGGCGGTCCCGCTGGTGTTCCTCACCGCCTACTACGGTCTGTGCGACCTCGGCCGCCTGAAGGCGGGGGAGTCGGTGCTGATCCACGCCGCCGCTGGTGGTGTGGGCATGGCGGCTACGCAGATCGCGCAGCACCTGGGCGCGACCGTGTTCGGCACCGCGAGCAAGGGCAAGTGGGATGTGCTGCGGGAGCAGGGCATCGAGCACATCGCCTCGTCGCGCACGCTGGACTTCGAGGACGAGTTCCGGGCCGCGACCGGGGGCCGGGGTGTGGACGTCGTGCTGGACGCGCTCGCGGGCGAGTTCGTCGACGCGTCGCTGCGGCTGGTCGCCGAGGGCGGCCGGTTCGTGGAGATGGGCAAGACCGACGTCCGCGACCAGTCCGAAGTGGACGTCGAGTACCACGCGTTCGACCTGATCGACGCGGGCCCGGACCGCATCGGCGAGATGTGGGACGAGCTGGACAAGCTCTTCGCCCAGGGTGCGCTGAAGCCGTTGCCCACCAAGGCGTGGGACGTGCGGCAGGCGCCGGAGGCGTTCCGGTTCATCAGCCAGGCCAAGCACATCGGCAAGGTCGTGCTGACCCTGCCGAGGGCGGTCGACCCGGACGGCACGGTCCTGATCACCGGTGGCACCGGTGGTCTCGGCGGAGTGCTCGCGCGGCACCTGGTGGAGCAGGGGACGCGGAACCTGGTGCTGACCAGCCGTCGTGGTTTGGACGCGCCTGGTGCCGCCGAGCTGCGCGACGCGCTGGCCGAGCTGGGCGCCACCGTCGAGGTCGTGGCGTGCGACGTCGCGGACCGCGACTCGGTTTCGGCTCTGCTGAGCGGGATTCCCCGCTTGACCAGCGTGATCCACACCGCGGGCGTGCTCGACGACGGGTTGCTGGCGTCGCTGACGCCGGAGCGGATGGACAAGGTGTTGCGGCCCAAGGTGGACGCCGCCTGGCACCTGCACGAGCTGACCCGCGACCGCGACCTGGCGCAGTTCGTGTTGTTCTCCTCGATCACCGGCCTGATGGGCACGGCGGGTCAGGCGAACTACGGTGCGGCCAACGCCTTCCTCAACGCGGTGGCCGAACACCGGCGGGCCCAGGGCCTCGCGGCTCAGTCGCAGGCATGGGGTCTGTGGGCGGGCGGCATGGGTGCCGGGTTGACCGACACGGATCTGGCTCGGATGGCGCGTGAGGGCTTCGGCGCGCTCACCGAGGACGAGGGCATGGCGTTGTTCGACGCCTCCGTCGCCGCGGGAGAAACCGTCGCGGCGCCGGTGAAGCTGGACCGCGCGGCACTGCAGACCTACGCGAAGGCCAACGACCTCGCGCAGATCCTGCACGGCCTGGTGCGCGCTCCGGCGAGGCGGGCCGCGAAGTCGGGCGAGGACAAGGCGTCCTCGCTGACCCAGCGGCTGGCCGGGCTCAGTCCGGTCGAGCAGGAAGGCATCCTGCTCGACGTGGTGCGCACGCACGCCGCAGCGGTCCTCGGACACAGCGGCGCTTCGGCGATCGACGCCGAGCAGGCGTTCACCGAGCTGGGCTTCGACTCGCTGACCTCCGTGGAGCTGCGCAACAGGCTGACCAGCGCGACCGGGGTGCGGTTGTCGGCCACCGCGGTCTTCGACTACCCGACAGCGACGGCGCTCGCGGGCTACCTGCGGGAGACCGTGGCGCCCGCGGCGACGACCGCCGTGTCGTCGGCGTCGGTGCTGGCCGAGCTGGACCGGCTGGAGGCCAGCCTGGACGCGGTCGGTGACGAGGGACGGCTGTCGATCACCTTGCGGCTGGAGGAGCTGGTGTCGAAGTTCTCCGGCACCGCGACGCCGGAGGCGAGTGGCCTTGAGGACGCCTCGGCGGACGAGGTCGTTGACTTTCTGGAACGAGAACTCGGCATTTCCTGACGAGTGTGGGGTTGTGACATGGCGGATCAAGACAAGCTCCTCGGGTTGCTGAAGAAGGTCACGGCGGACCTCCAGCAGACGCGGGCGCGCCTGCGCGAGGCCGAGTCGGCGGACAACGAGCCGATCGCGATCATCGGGATGGGCTGCCGGTTCCCCGGCGGTGTGGAATCCCCCGAGGACCTGTGGGACCTGGTGGAACAGGGCCGCGAGGGCATCACCGGTTTCCCGAACGACCGGGGCTGGGACCTCGACGGGCTGTTCCACCCCGATCCGAACAACCCCGGCACGTCCTACGCCAGCACCGGTGGGTTCGTGCACACGGCGGCTCGGTTCGACCCGGAGTTCTTCGGGATCTCGCCGCGCGAGGCGCTGGCGATGGACCCGCAGCAGCGGTTGTTGCTGGAGGTGTCCTGGGAGGCCATGGAGCGGGCGGGAATCGACCCGCTCTCGCTGAAGGGCTCCTCGACGGGCGTCTACGCCGGTGTGGCCTCGCAGGAGTACGGCCCGCGCCTGCACGAGCCCGCCGAAGGCGTCGAGGGTTACCTGCTGACCGGGACGACCTGCTCTGTCCACTCCGGACGCGTCGCGTACTCCTTCGGGTTCGAGGGGCCTGCGGTCTCGGTCGACACCGCGTGCTCCTCCTCCCTCGTGGCCCTGCACTGGGCTGTCCAGGCGCTGCGGGCCGGCGAGTGCTCGATGGCGCTCGCCGGTGGCGCGAACATCATGGGCGCGCCGGGCATCTTCGTGGAGTTCTCCCGCCAGCGCGGGCTCTCCCCGGACGGTCGCTGCAAGTCCTTCGCCGCCTCGGCCGACGGCACCGGGTGGTCCGAGGGCGTCGGCATGATCCTCATCGAGAAGCTCTCCGACGCTCAGCGCAACGGCCACGAGGTGCTGGCCGTCATCCGCGGCACCGCGATCAACCAGGACGGCGCGTCCAACGGCCTGACCGCCCCGAACGGTCCGTCGCAGCAGCGTGTCATCCTCGCCGCGCTCGAGAACGCACGACTGTCCACAAGGGACGTCGACGTGGTCGAGGCGCACGGCACCGGCACCGTGCTCGGCGACCCGATCGAGGCGCAGGCGCTGATCAACACCTATGGGCAGGACCGCGACCAGCCGCTGTGGCTGGGATCGCTGAAGTCCAACATCGGCCACGCCCAGGCCGCGGCCGGCATCGGTGGCGTGATCAAGATGGTGCAGGCGCTGCGTGCAGGCCGGCTGCCGAAGTCCCTGCACGTCAACGAGCCCACCCCGCACGTGGACTGGTCCGCGGGCGCCGTCTCGCTGCTGACCGAGGCGCGGGACTGGCCCGCAGTGAAGATGCTCGACCCCGCCAGCGGGTCTTCGGTGGACCGCCCGCGCCGCGCCGCGGTCTCGTCCTTCGGGATCTCGGGAACGAACGCGCACATCGTCCTGGAACAGGCGCCGGTCGCGGAGGTCGCCGAAGCGCCGCGTGTCTTCACGACGCCGATTCCGTGGCTGCTGTCCGCGAAGAACGAAGAAGCGCTGCGGGTTCAGGCCGCGCGACTGCTGGATCGGGCTTCCGCGCACCCTGTCGACATCGGGTTCTCCCTCGCCACCGGGCGGGCCGCGCTGGACGTTCGCGCTGCCGTGATCGGGTCCTCGCAGGAGGAGCTGATCGAGGGGCTGACCGCATTGGCGGAGGGTGGTCGCGCGTCCGTGCAGGGCCGCGCCACCAAGGGGAAGACCGCGTTCCTGTTCACCGGCCAAGGTGCTCAGCGCAGGGACATGGGGCGGGCGCTGTACGACGCCTTCCCCGTGTTCGCCGCTGCCTTTGACGAGGTGCGTGCACTTCTGCCGGAGATCTCCGAGGAGGAGCTGGACCAGACCGGGAACGCCCAGCCTGCGCTGTTCGCGTTCGAGGTCGCGCTGTACCGGCTGATCGAGTCCCTGGGCGTGCGCCCGGACTTCCTGGCCGGGCACTCGATCGGTGAGCTGGCCGCCGCGCATGTGGCCGGTGTGTGGTCGTTGGAGGATGCTGCTCGGATCGTCACGGCTCGTGGTCGGTTGATGCAGGCTCTGCCCAGTGGTGGAGCCATGATCGCGATCCAGGCGACGGAGGAGGAGGTCTGCGCCAAGCTCGTCGAGGGCGTGGACATCGCCGCCATCAACGGCCCGCGGTCGGTGGTGATCTCCGGTGTCGAGGCGGCTGCGCTCGCGGTGGCGGAGCAGTTCAAGGATCGCAAGACCAAGCGGCTTTCGGTGTCGCACGCCTTCCACTCGGGCTTGATGGACGGGATGCTGGCGGAGTTCGGCAAGGTGGTCGGCTCCGCGACCGCTTCCGCGCCGACCATCCAGATCGTCTCCACCCTGACCGGCAAGACCGCGACCGCGGCCGAACTGTCCTCTGTGGACTACTGGGTTCGGCACGTGCGGGAGACTGTGCGCTTCGCCGACGCGGTGCGCACGCTGGGTTCCTTCAACGTCATGAAGTTCGTCGAGGTCGGGCCGGACGGCGTGCTCACCGCCGCCGGTGCGGAGTGCGTGGACGAAGGCACGTTCGTCGCGCTGTCCCGCCGTGACCGCGATGAGACGCACACGCTCGTCACGGCGCTCTCGCGGTTCCACGTGGCGGGCGGCAAGGTGGACTGGGCGAAGGTGTTCGCTCCGACCAACGCGCAGCGCGTCGACCTGCCCACGTACGCCTTCCAGTACCAGCACTTCTGGCTCAACGGGCCGACCGGTGGTGCTGATGTGGCCGCGGCGGGACTGACTGCTGCCAAGCACCCGTTGCTCGGTGCGGCGATCTCCCTGGCCGATGGGGACGGGTTCCTGTTCACCGGGCGCTTGTCGCTCAGCTCGCACGCATGGCTCGGCGACCACGTCGTGATGGACTCGGTGCTCGTGCCGGGGACGGCGTTGGTGGAGCTGGCGATTCGCGCGGGCGACGAGGTGGGTTGCGGCGTCGTCGAAGAGCTGACGCTGCACGCGCCGTTGGTGCTCACCACCGCGACGATGGTTCAGGTGGCGGTGGGCGGCGCGGACGAGACTGGACGCCGTTCGGTGTCGGTGTACTCGTCGCGCTCCGAGGACCAGTGGACGCTGCACGCCTCGGGTGTGCTTGCCACGCAAGGAACTCCTGCGTCGTTCGACTTCGGGCACTGGCCGCCCGCTGACGCCTCCGCTGTCGAGCTGGATGGCGTCTACGACCGGCTCGCCGAGGCGGGTCTGCGCTACGGGCCGCTGTTCCGCGGGCTCAAGGCGGCGTGGACGCGCGGCGAAGAGGTGTTCGCCGAGGTCGAACTGCCTGGTCAGGACGTGGACAAGTTCGGCATCCACCCGGCGCTGCTGGACGCGGCGTTGCACGCCACGGGACTCGGCGAGCAGAGCGGTGCGTCGCTGCCGTTCTCGTGGAGCGGCGTCACGCTGCACGCCGGCGGAGCCACCGCGCTGCGCGTTCGCCTGGCGCCCGTCGGGACCGAATCCGTGTCGCTGACCGCTGTGGACCCGACCGGCGCTCCGGTGATCTCGGTGGACTCCCTCGCGCTGCGGGCGGTTTCCGCTGAGCAGGTGCAGGCTGCCGCTCTGGAGCAGGACTCGCTGTTCCGCCTCGACTGGACTCCCGTTGCTTCACCGTCCCCTGTGGACTCGGAGTCCTTCAAGGTGTTCGTCGTCGAGCCGGGCGCGGGCGATGTCGTCGCTGACGCGCACGCGATCACCACGCGCGTTCTCGCCGCTGTCCAGGAGTTCCTGGCGGACGACAGCCTTGCCGACTCGAAGCTGGTCGTCGTCACCAACGGCGCAGCCGGGCCGGACGTGACCGATCTGGCCGCCTCCGCGGTGTGGGGCCTGGTGCGGTCGGCGCAGTCGGAGAACCCGGACCGCTTCGTCCTGGTGGACGGCCCGCTCGACGAGGTCGGTGCGGCCGTTGCGACCGGCGAGGGACAGGTGGTCGTCCGCGGCGGCAAGCTGTTCGTGCCGCGCCTGACGCGTGGAGTCTCCGCCTCGCCCGCGGAGTGGGACCCGGCCGGAACCGTGCTGATCACCGGCGGCACCGGTGGGCTCGGCGCCTTGCTGGCGCGGCACCTCGTGGCTGAGCGCGGTGTGACCAGCCTGGTGCTGACCAGCCGGCGTGGTCTCGACGCGCCCGGTGCCGCGGAGCTTCGCGACTCCCTCACGGCACTGGGCGCGCAGGTCGGGGTCGCCGCGTGCGATGTCTCGAACCGTGCCGAGGTTTCGGCTCTGTTGAGCGGGATCTCGAACCTGACCGGCGTGATCCACGCCGCCGGTGTGCTCGACGACGGTGTGGTGTCCGCGCTGAGCCCGGAGCGCATCACGGGTGTGTTCACGCCGAAGGTCGACGCCGCCTGGCACCTGCACGAGCTGACGGAGAACCTGCAGCACTTCGTCCTGTTCTCCTCGGCCGCAGGCGTGCTTGGCGCGCCTGGCCAGGGCAACTACGCGGCGGCCAACTCGTTCCTCGATGCCCTTGCGCGCCACCGCCGCTCGCAGGGCCTTGCGGCCAGCTCCGTTGCATGGGGTCTGTGGCAGCAGGACAGCGGTATGAGTGGCGAACTGTCCAAGGACGAACTGGCGCGGATGCGTCGCGACGGGTACGGCGCGCTCACCCCGGAGGAGGGCCTTGAGCTCTTCGATGTCGCGCTGGCCCAGGACGACGCCTTCCTGGCCGCGGTCAAGCTCGACATCCCCTCGCTGACGTCCTTTGCCCGCACGGGTGTCGTGCCGCAGGTGTTGCGCGGCCTGGTTCGGGTTCCGGTTCGTCGCACCGCGAACGCGGCCGAGGCCGCTGGGCTGCGGGACCGCCTGGTGTCGCTGTCGGCGGCCGAGCAGGACCGCGCGTTGCTGGAGCTGGTGCGGACCCAGGTCGCCCAGGTGCTCGGGCACTCCGGCGGTGGGGCGATCGAGCCGGACCGCGCGTTCACCGATCTCGGGTTCGACTCGCTGACCGCTGTGGAGCTGCGCAACGGTCTCACCGCGGCGAGCGGTCTGCGGCTGCCCGCCACGCTGATTTTCGACTACCCGACGCCGCTCGACCTGGCCCGGCACGTCCGCGCGGAGCTGCTGGGCGAGCTGGCCGAAGTGAAGGCCACCGCTGCCGTCGGTTCCGACGAGCCGATCGCGATCGTCGGCATGGGCTGCCGTTTCCCCGGCGGGGTGAGCACTCCCGAACAGCTGTGGGAGCTCGTGGCCTCCGGTGGCGACGGCGTCACCTTCTTCCCCGACAACCGCGGATGGGACCTGGAAGGGCTCTACCACCCGGACCCCGACCACTCCGGCACCTCGTACAGCCGGGAGGGCGGGTTCCTGCTCGACGCGGCCGAGTTCGACCCGGAGTTCTTCGGGATCTCGCCGCGCGAGGCCCTGGCCATGGACCCGCAGCAGCGCCTGCTGCTGGAGGTCACGTGGGAGGCGGTGGAGCGCGCCGGGATCGACCCGAGTTCGTTGAAGGGCTCGGACACCGGGGTCTTCGCGGGCGTCATGTACTACGACTACGGGTCCCACGTGGACTCCGTGCCGGAGGAACTGGAAGCCTTCATGGGCACCGGGACCTCGGGCAGCGTCACCTCCGGCCGGATCGCCTACACCTTCGGGCTCGAAGGGCCCGCGGTCTCCGTGGACACCGCGTGCTCGTCCTCGCTCGTCGCGCTGCACTGGGCCGCACAGGCGCTGCGCAGCGGTGAATGCTCGCTGGCCCTCGCCGGTGGTGTGACCGTCATGCCGACCGCGGAGTCCTTCGTGGCCTTCTCGCGGCAGCGCGGCCTCGCGCCGGACGGTCGCTGCAAGCCGTTCTCGTCGTCGGCCGATGGAACCACGTGGTCCGAGGGCGTTGGCATGATCCTGCTGGAGCGCCTGTCCGACGCTGTCCGGAATGGACACCAGGTGCTCGCCGTCGTGCGGGGTTCGGCGATCAACCAGGACGGCGCGTCCAACGGCCTGACCGCCCCCAACGGTCCGTCGCAGCAGCGTGTGATCCGCCAGGCGCTGGCCAACGCCGGTCTCGCCTCGGACGAGGTCGACGCGGTGGAGGCGCACGGCACGGGCACCGTGCTGGGCGACCCGATCGAGGCGCAGGCGCTGATCAACACCTACGGTCAGGAGCGCGACCGTCCACTGTGGCTGGGCTCGCTGAAGTCGAACATCGGTCACGCGCAGGCGGCGGCCGGTGTCGGCGGCATCATCAAGATGGTGCAGGCGATGCGGCACGGTGTGTTGCCGAAGTCGCTGCACATCGAGGAGCCGACCTCGCACGTGGACTGGTCCGCGGGTGCTGTGTCGCTGCTGACGGAGTCCATCGAGTGGCCTTCGGTTGATCGTCCTCGCCGCGCCGCGGTGTCGTCCTTCGGCATCTCCGGCACCAATGCCCACGTGATCCTTGAGCAGGGCCCGGAGCCGGTGGCGAGCCCTGCGAAGTCCGTGCCCGACATCCCGTGGGTCGTCTCGGGCAAGACCCCGGACGCGCTGCGGGCGCAGGCGGCGCGGCTGCGGATTTGGATCGAGGAGAACCCGGACGCGGATCTGGTCGACGCCGGGTTCTCGCTCGCCACGGGCCGGGCGGCCCTGGAGCACCGGGCGGCGGTCGTCGCTTCGGACCGCGACGGTGTGCTTGCCGGGCTTGAGGAACTGGCCATCACCGGGCACGCGAACAGCGGCAAGATCGCGTTCTTGTTCACCGGTGGC
The DNA here is from genome assembly GCF_900103775.1 of Allokutzneria albata. GTDB lineage: Bacteria > Actinomycetota > Actinomycetes > Mycobacteriales > Pseudonocardiaceae > Allokutzneria > Allokutzneria albata. Next base: position 632,667 of record NZ_LT629701.1, read on the forward strand.
GGCGCGCAGTACCTCGGCATGGGCCGTGAGCTGTGCGAGAAGTACCCGGTGTTCGCGGCCTCCTTCGACGCTGTCACCTCGGAGTTCGACAAGCACCTCGCCGAGCCGCTGCGCGAGGTCATGTTCGCGGAGAAGTCGGATCTGCTCGACCGCATCGACTACATGCTGCCGGCGCTGTTCACGATCGAGGTGTCGTTGTTCCGGCTCCTCGAATCGTGGGGGATCACGCCGGACTTCGTCGCCGGGCACTCCATCGGCGAGTTCGGCGCGGCGCACGTCGCCGGGCTGTGGTCGCTGGAGGACGCCGTTCGCGTGGTGTCCGTGCGGGGCCGCCTGATGAACTCCATGCCGCCGGGGGGCGCGATGGTCGCGATCCAGGCGTCCGAGGAGGAGGTGCTGCCCGAGCTCACCGGCAACGTGGGCATCGCCGCGCTGAACGGTCCACTGTCGACGGTGATCTCCGGCGACGAGGAGACCGCGCTGCGCATCGCCGCCGCGTTCAAGGAGCGCGGGCGCAAGGCGAAGAAGCTCGTGGTCAGCCAGGCTTCGCACTCCGCGCTGATGGACGGCCTGCTCGGCGAGTTCGGTGAGACCACCGCGAGCCTGACCTACCACGAGCCGCGCATCCCGATCGTCTCCACGCTGACCGGCAAGCCCGCGACGCTGGCCGACGTCGGCGACCCCACGTACTGGGTGCGCCACATCCGGCAGCCCGTCCGGCTCTTCGACGCGGTCCGGGTGCTGGAGTCCGAGGGCGTGACGAAGTTCGTCGAGATCGGTCCGAACGCCGTGCTCACCGCGGCAGCTCAGGACTGCGCGGAGAACCCGGACAACGCGGTGTTCATCCCGTTGGTGCGCAAGGAGCAGGACGAGTCCCTCGCGGTGGTGCGGGCGCTGGCCCAGCTGCACGTGGCGGGCGCGAAGGTCGACTGGACGGCGTTCTTCCCGAGGGACGCCCAGCGCGTCGACCTGCCCACCTACGCCTTCCAGAACCGCTCCTACTGGCTGATGCAGGGCACCGGCGTCGCGGACGTCACCGCGGCCGGCCTGGTCTCGGCCGGGCACCCGCTGCTCGGCGCCGCGGTGCCGCTGGCCGATGGCGACGGCGTGCTGTTCACCGGCCGGATCTCCCTGGCCACGCAGCCGTGGCTGCTCGACCACGCGGTGATGGGCACGGTCCTCGTGCCGGGTGCCGGGCTGGTCGAGCTGGCGATCCGCGCGGGCGATGAGGTCGGCTTCGGCACGGTCGAAGACCTGACCTTGCAGGCTCCGCTGGTGATCCCCGAGACGGGCTCCGTCGTGGTGCAGGTCGTTGTGGGCTCTGAGACTGCCGAAGACCCGCTTGCGGGGTCGAGCATTGTTACAGCGCGCCGGCTCGTTTCCATCTACTCGCGGCGCGGTGAGGAAGCGTGGACCGTGCACGCGGTCGGAACACTCGTCGCCAGCGCTTCGTCCATTGTGGACATCGGCAGCTGGCCGCCCGCTGGGGCTGAGTCGGTTCCGGTGGAGACGCTGTACGAGGACCTGGTGGGCTCGGGCTTCGGGTACGGGCCGCTGTTCCAGGGCGTTCAGGCGGCGTGGACGCTCGGCGAGGACGTGTACACCGAGCTGGCCTTGCCTACCGAAGAACCGCTTGCGGGTTCGAGCAATGGCACGGGCACGGACATCCGCTCTTTCCTGATTCACCCGGCGTTGCTCGATGCGGCGCTGCACGGGATGTTCCTGCGGGACAACAACTCCGAGGGGGCAGCGCTGCCGTTCGCGTGGTCGGGTGTGACCCTGCACGCGACCGGGGCGAGCACCCTGCGGGTGAAGCTCACGCCGACCGGGCCGGACTCCGCGCGGGTGATCGGCGTGGACGGCGGCGGGAACCCGGTGATCACCGTCGACTCGATCGCCGTGCGGGCCGTCTCCGCCGACCAGCTGCGGACCGACAGCGACTCGCTGTTCCAGGTCGACTGGGTGCCGGTGAACGGCGCGGGCGAGGCCCCCGAGTACGAAGTGCTGACCCTGGAGTCCACAAAGGACGACCCGGTGGGCGAGACCTACCGGCTGACCCACGAGGTGTTGGAGAGCGCGCAGCGCTGGCTGACCGAAAACGACTCCACCCTGGTGATCCACACCGAGGAGCAGAACCTCGCCACCGCCGCGGTGTGGGGACTGATCCGTTCGGCGCAGTCGGAGAATCCCGGGCGGTTCGTGCTCTTCGAGGGCCCCGCGGACGCGATCGGTGCTGCCGTCGCGACCGGGGAGCCACAGGTGCGGGCCCGCGACGGCGGACTCTTCGCGCCACGACTCGCCAAACCGCAGCCCGCGGGTGAGCCGGTCACGTGGAACGCCGAAGGCACGGTGCTCATCAGCGGTGGCACCGGCGACCTCGGAGCCCTCGCGGCGCGGCACCTCGTCGCGCGGCACGGGGTGAAGCAGCTCGTGCTGACCAGCCGTCGCGGCATCGACGCACCCGGCGCGAAGGAGCTCCAGGCGGAGCTGACCGAACTCGGCGCCACCGTGCGGATCGAAGCGTGCGACACGGCCGATCGGAGCGCGCTCTCGGCTCTGCTGAGCGGGATCTCCGACCTGACCGGCGTGATCCACACGGCCGGTGTGCTCGACGACGGCGTGATCTCCGCGCTCACCCCGGAGCGGGTGGACGGGGTGTTCCGGCCGAAGGTCGACGCCGCGTGGAACCTGCACGAGCTGACCGAGGACCTCAGCCACTTCGTGATCTACTCGTCGGCGGCCGGTGTGCTCGGCGGCCCCGGGCAGGGCAACTACGCCGCGGCGAACTCGTTCCTGGACGCGCTGGTGCGGCTGCGCCGGGAGCAGGGCCTCGCCGGTCAGTCGCTGGCGTGGGGCCTGTGGGAGCAGGACGGTGGCATGGCCGGGGATCTGGGCAGCCACAACGTCGACCGGATGAGCCGGGACGGCTTCGGGGCGCTCAGCCACGCCGAGGGCATGGAGGTCTTCGACGCCGCGGTCGAGCTGGACCAGCCGCTGCTGGTGCCGATCAAGCTGGACCGCACGGCCTTGCGCGCCGGGTCGGTCCCCGCGATCTTGCGCGGCCTGGTGCGTGCCCCGGCGCGCCGGGCCGCGCAGGCCGCCGTCGCCGAGACAGTCTCGCTGGCCGATCGACTGGCCGCGATGCCGGCGCTCGAACGCGCCGAGGCGGTGCTGGACGTGGTGCGCGCCCAGGTCGCGGCGGTGCTCGGGCACGGATCGGGAGCGGAGGTCGATCCCGACCGGCCGTTCACCGAGCTGGGCTTCGACTCGCTCACCTCGGTGGAGCTGCGCAACCGGCTCAACACGGTCACCTCGTTGCGGTTGACGGCGACGGCGGTGTTCGACCACCCCACGCCGCAGGCCATGGCCGACCACCTCAAGCCGTTGCTGCTGCCGTCGGAGCCGTCGGAGGAGCCGGTCGAGGTGGACGAGAAGGCCGTGCGCGCGGCCCTGGCGAAGATCTCCATCGAGGAGTTCCGCCGGGCCGGGGTGCTCGACGCCCTGGTGCGGCTGGCCGGTTCGGTCGGCCCGGACAGCGCCGAGGTGGAGGCCATCGACGAGATGGACGTCAGCGACCTGGTGCAGCGGGCGATGGCGTCGGCGAAGGGCACCTGATACGCCGAAAAAGGCCAGTTCAGCAACTGTCTATGTGTTCTCCTACTAGTGCGGACAACATCCGCATCAATGGTTGACCACCCCCCGCGACTGCCCATCCAATGTCCTTGTACAAGGGCGCTGGATGGGCAGTTTCGCTGTTCAGGGCATGTTTCTAGCTATTTGTACAGTTGACGCCAGAGAAGCGGAGAGTGGGATGGCGAATTCCTCCGAGGAGCTCATCGCGGCGCTGCGTGAGTCCCTGAAGGAAAACGCGCGGCTGGTGGCGCGGAATAGCGAACTCGCCGCGGCCGCGACCGAGCCGATCGCGATCGTCGGCATCGGCTGCCGCTTCCCCGGCGGCGTGCGCACGCCGGAGCAGCTGTGGGACCTGGTCGCCAGGGGCGGCGAGGGCGTCTCCGACTTCCCCACCGACCGCGGCTGGGACCTCGGCTCGTTGTTCCACCCCGATCCCGACCACCAGGGCACCTCCTACACCAGCCGCGGCAACTTCCTGCACGACGCCGCCGAGTTCGACCCGGAGCTGTTCGGGATCAGCCCGCGCGAGGCCCTGGCGATGGACCCGCAGCAGCGGCTGCTGCTGGAGGTCGCGTGGGAGGCCTTCGAGCGCGCGGGCATCGACCCCGGCACCGTGAAGGGCAGCGCGACCGGGGTGTTCGCGGGCCTGATGTACAACGACTACGGCCAGAACCTGGACGAGCTGCCCGAGGGCGTCGAGGGCTTCCTCGGCACCGGCACCACCGGCAGCGTGCTCTCCGGCCGGATCTCCTACACCTTCGGCCTCGAAGGCCCCGCGGTCACCGTGGACACCGCGTGCTCCTCCTCTCTGGTCTCGATGCACCTCGCGGCGCAGGCGCTGCGCACGGGGGAGTGCACGCTGGCCCTCGCCGGCGGTGTGACCGTGATGTCGGTCCCGGACACCTTCGTCGACTTCTCCCGCCAGCGGGGCCTTTCCGTAGACGGGCGCTGCAAGTCCTTCGCCGCCGCGGCGGACGGCACCGGCTGGTCGGAGGGCGCGGGCATCCTGTTGCTGGAGAAGCTCTCCGACGCCAAGCGCAACGGCCACCCGATCTTCGCGGTGGTGCGCGGCTCCGCGGTGAACCAGGACGGGGCGTCCAACGGGCTCACCGCGCCGAACGGCCCTTCGCAGCAGCGCGTGATCCGCCAAGCGCTCGCCAGCGCCGGACTGTCCACTTCGGACGTCGACGCGGTCGAGGCGCACGGCACCGGCACCGTGCTCGGTGACCCGATCGAGGCTCAGGCCGTCATCGCGACCTACGGCCAGAAGCGGGAAACGCCGCTGTACCTGGGATCGCTGAAGTCCAACATCGGCCACGCGCAGGCCGCCGCAGGTGTCGCCGGTGTGATCAAGACGGTGATGGCGCTGCGGCACGGTGTCCTGCCGAAGTCGCTGCACATCGACGAACCCTCGCCGCACGTGGACTGGACGGCCGGGGCGGTCACCCTCTTGACGGAAGCTGTCAAGTGGCCCGCGGTGGACCGTCCGCGCCGGGCCGCGGTCTCGTCGTTCGGCATCTCCGGCACCAACGCGCACGTGATCCTTGAGCAGGCTCCGGCCGTCGAGGAGGAGCCGCGCGAGGTCACGCCGCCGCCCGCGCTTCCGTGGATCGTCACCGGCAAGACGCCTGCGGCGCTGGCCGCGCAGACCGCGCGCATGAAGTCCTTTGTGGACAGCAATGACGCTGTAACAATGCTCGACCCCGCAAGCGGGTCTTCGGTGTCTGATTTGGACATTGCGTTCTCGTTGGCCACCACGCGTGCGGCACTGGACGAGCGGGCGGTGTACCTCGGTTCTCTCGACGGTGAGCCCGTCGCCCGCGGCCGCCTGGTCAAGGGCAAGACCGCGTTCCTGTTCACCGGTCAGGGTTCGCAGCGCCTGGGAATGGGCGAGGAGCTTTACCGCGCCTACCCGGTGTTCGCTGCGGCCTACGACAAGGTGCGGGCGCTCCTGCCCGAGGCGGCCACCTCGCAGGAGGAACTGAACCAGACTGGCAACGCACAGCCCGCGCTGTTCGCCCTTGAGGTCGCGTTGTACCGGCTCGTCGAGTCGTGGGGCGTGCGGCCGGACTTCCTCGTCGGCCACTCGATCGGCGAGCTGGCCGCGGCGCACGTCGCCGGGGTGTTCTCGCTGGAGGACGCGGCTCGCCTGGTCACCGCGCGCGGACGGCTGATGCAGGCTCTGCCGCAGGGCGGAGCCATGATCGCGATTCAGGCGACCGAGGACGAGGTGCGGGAACACCTCGTCGAGGGCGTGGACATCGCGGCCGTCAACGGTCCTCGCGCGGTGGTGATCTCCGGCCTGGAGGACGGGGCGCTCGCCGTCGCCGAGCAGTTCAAGGACCGCAAGACCAAGCGCCTGGCCGTCTCGCACGCCTTCCACTCGTCGCTAATGGAGGGGATGCTGGCCGACTTCGCGAAGGTCGCGATGTCGGTGACGTACTCCGAGCCGACCATTCAGGTCGTGTCCAACGTGACGGGCACCGTCGCGAAGGCCAGCGAGCTGATGTCCGCAGAGTATTGGGTGCGGCACGTGCGCGGCGCGGTCCGCTTCGCCGACGGCATCGCGACGTGTGCGGAGAAGGGCGTCACCCGCTACCTCGAACTCGGCCCGGACGGCACGCTTTCCGCGATGGGCGCGGATTGCGTCGCGGTGCCGATGCTCGACCCTGCAAGCAGGTCTTCGGCCACTTTCGCGCCGGTGCTCCGGAAGGACCGCCCGGAGCCGGAAGCGCTCGTTGCCGGTGTCGGGCAGGTGTTCGCCGCCGGGGCGACGGTGGACTGGCACGCGGTGTTCGCCGGGACGGGCGCGCGTCGCGTCGATCTCCCGACGTACGCCTTCCAGCACCAGCGCTTCTGGCTGAAGTCCGCTCAGCGCAACAAGGACTCGTGGCGCTACCGCGTCCGGTGGGACGCCATCAGCACTCCGCGCGCCTCGCTGCACGGCACGTGGGCGGTCGTCGGCTCACGGGACCCGCTTCTCGAAGCCGCGCTCACCGCTCGCGGAGCGAAGGTCCAGTGGGCGTCGAGCGCCGTTGAAATGTCCGAAGTGGACGCTGTGCTGTCGATCGGTGGGGACCTCACCACGACCCTGTCACTCGCCCAGAACGTCGACGTGCCGCTGTGGTGCGCCACGGTCGGCCGGACACCCGAGCAGGCGCAGGTGTGGGGGCTCGGGCAGGTCGTCGCGCTGGAGCACCCGGAGCGCTGGGGCGGCCTGGTCGAACTCCCGGCGGCGCCGGGGGAGCAGGACTTCGAGCTGTTGGCCGATGTCCTCGGCGGTGCGGAGAAGCAGGTCGCCATCCGCGAGAACAGCGCGCTGGCGCGGCGGATGGTCCACTCCGAGCCGGGAACGGCGAAGCGCGACTGGAAGCCGCGGGGCACGGTGCTGCTGACCGGTGGCACCGGAGCGCTCGGCTCGTTCACCGCGCGGTGGCTCGCCCGCAACGGCGCCGAACACCTGGTTCTGTTGTCCCGCCGAGGGAACTCCGCGCCTGGGGCAGCCGAGCTCAGTGCGGAGCTGACCGAGCTCGGCGCGCGGGTGACCGTGGCGGCGTGCGACGTCACCGACCGCGACGCACTGGCCGAGCTGATCGACAAGCTGCACGCGGACGGCGAGGCAATTCGTTCCGTCATGCACATCGCGGGCGTCGTCGACGACGGACCGCTTGCCGCGCTGGACAACGCTCGGCTCGAAGGCGTGCTCTCGCCGAAGGTCACCGCGGCGCGGAACCTGCACGAGCTGACCAAGTCGCTGGACCTGGACGCGTTCGTGATGTTCTCCTCGCTGGCCGGGGTCTGCGGCAACCCCGGGCAGGGCGCCTACGCGGCGGCCAACGCCCACCTGGACGCGCTCGCCGAGCAGCGGCACCTGGACGGGCTGCCCGCGACCTCGATCGCCTGGGGGGCCTGGGCCGAGGCGGGCATGGCCACGAGCGGCACGCTCGACGACGAGCTGCGGCGCTTCGGGATCCGCCCGATGGACCCCGAGCGGGCGCTCACCGCGCTGCAGGGCGCGCTGGACCAGGAGGACGTGGCGATCACCGTCGCCGACATCGACTGGCCCCTGTTCGCGCCGAACGTTCCCGGCACGCTGTTCGACGCGATCCCGGAGGCCGCCAAGCCCGCTCAGCCCGAGGACGAGGCGGCCGCGCTGCTGCGCAAGCTTGAAGGTGCGCCCGAGGCCGAGCAGACCCGGTTGCTGGTGGAGCTGGTGCGGTCGCGGGTGTCCACTGTGCTCGGTCACGCCACGACGGCCGCCGTGCAGCCGGAGCGCGCGTTCTCCGAACTGGGCTTCGACTCGCTGACCTCCGTGGAGTTCCGCAACCGGCTCAACGCGGCGACGGGCCTGGTGCTGCCGACCTCCCTGGTCTTCGACTACCCGACGCCCGTGGCCCTCGCGGCCTTCCTGCGCGAGGAGCTGCTCGGCTCGGACAACGACGCCGACCACCTGCTGGACCGGCTCGAAGACACCTTGCAGGCCCTGGAACCCAGCGACGAGCTGCGCGAGCGGCTGGTCGGGCGGCTCAGGGCCCTGGTGTCGGCCACCACGGCTGAAACATCGGCGGGGGACGGTACCGAACTCGTCGAGTCGCTGCGCTCCTCCTCCAACGACGAACTCTTCGACTTCATCGACAAGCAGCTCGGCCAGTGAGTAGTGGGGATCTCTGATGTCTTCTGCTGAGAACAACAAGCTCCGGGACTACCTGACGCGCGTCACCGGCGAGCTGCACGCGACGAAGCTGCGCTTGCGCGAGGCCGAGGAGAAGGACTTCGAGCCGGTCGCGATCGTCGGGATGGCCTGCCGCTTCCCCGGGGCCGACTCGCCGGAGGAGTTCTGGCGGATGATCGCGGACGGCGTCGACGGCGTCCGCGAGTTCCCCACCGACCGCGGCTGGGACCTCGAACGGCTCTACAACCCCGATCCGGACAACCTCGGCACCTCCTACGTGCGCAGCGGCGGGTTCCTCACCGCGGCGGGGGAGTTCGACGCCGAGCTGTTCGGGATCTCCCCGCGCGAGGCCCTGGCGATGGACCCGCAGCAGCGGCTGCTGCTGGAGACCTCGTGGGAGGCGTTCGAGCGCGCGGGCATCGACCCGACCTCGCTCAAGGGCAGCAGGACCGGGGTCTTCGCGGGCACCAACGGCCAGGACTACGGCCGCACGATCACCGAGCCCATGGAGGGCATCGAGGGCTACCTCGGCACGGGCATCTCCGGCTCCGTGCTGTCCGGTCGGCTGTCCTACGTGTTCGGTCTGGAAGGCCCGGCCGTCACGATCGATACCGCGTGCTCGTCCTCGCTGGTGGCGATGCACCTTGCCGTGCAGGCGCTTCGCGGTGGTGAGTGCACCCTCGCACTTGCCGGTGGCGTCAGCGTGATGTCCGGCCCGGACGCGTTCGTCGAGTTCTCCCGCCAGCGCGGCCTCGCCCGCGACGGGCGCGTCAAGGCGTTCTCCGCCTCCTCCGACGGGACGGGCTGGGGCGAGGGCGCCGGCATGCTGCTGCTGGAGAAGCTCTCCGACGCGCAGCGCAACGGGCACCCGGTGCTGGCCATCCTGCGTGGCTCCGCGGTGAACCAGGACGGCGCTTCGAACGGCCTCACCGCCCCGAACGGCCCCTCGCAGCAGCGAGTCATCCGTCAGGCGCTGGCCAACGCACGTCTGTCCACCAAGGACGTTGACGCGGTCGACGCGCACGGCACCGGCACGACCCTCGGCGATCCCATCGAGGCCCAGGCGCTGCTGGCCACCTACGGCCAGGGACGCGCAGAGGGGCGGCCGTTGTGGGTCGGCTCGGTGAAGTCCAACATCGGGCACACCCAGGCCGCCGCGGGCGTGGCCAGCGTGATCAAGATGGTGATGGCGATCCGGCACGGTGTGCTGCCGCAGTCGCTGCACATCGACGCGCCGACTCCGCACGTCGACTGGACCGCCGGTGCGGTTTCCCTGCTGGACTCCGCGCGCGAGTGGCCCGTGGTGGACCGCCCTCGCCGCGCGGGTATCTCGTCTTTCGGCATCTCGGGCACCAACTCGCACGTGATCGTCGAGGAAGCTCCGGCTGTCGAGGTCGCGGACGAGGAGCCGACCGCGTGCCTGCTCGGCGAGCACGTGCCGTGGATCGTGTCCGGCAAGACCCCGGAAGCGCTTGAGGAGCAGGCTTCCCGACTACTGTCCATTGTGGATTCGCACGCACCGATCGATCTCGGCCGTTCGCTGGCCTCGACGAGGGCCCGGCTGGACCACCGCGGTGTCGCGTTCGGTGTTGAGCAGCTCCGTGCCCTCGCCTCCGGGGCGCCGGGCGTGGTGACCGGGCAGGCCACGGGCGGTCAGCTCGCGGTGCTGTTCACCGGCCAGGGATCGCAGCGCCTGGGCATGGGGAAGGCGCTCTACGACGCGTTCCCGGTGTTCGCGTCGGCCTACGACGAGGTGTGCTCGTTCCTGCCGGAGGCTGCGGCCACGCAGGAGGAGCTGAACGAGACCGGCAACGCCCAGCCCGCGCTGTTCGCGCTGGAAGTGGCGCTGTACCGGCTGATCGAGTCCCTGGGCGTGCGCCCGGACTTCCTGGCCGGGCACTCGATCGGTGAGCTGGCCGCCGCGCATGTGGCCGGTGTGTGGTCGTTGGAGGACGCTGCTCGGATCGTCACGGCTCGTGGTCGGTTGATGCAGGCTCTGCCCAGTGGTGGAGCCATGATCGCGATCCAGGCGACGGAGGAGGAGGTCTGCGCCAAGCTCGTCGAGGGCGTGGACATCGCCGCCATCAACGGCCCGCGGTCGGTGGTGATCTCCGGTGTCGAGGCGGCTGCGCTCGCGGTGGCGGAGCAGTTCAAGGATCGCAAGACCAAGCGGCTTTCGGTGTCGCACGCCTTCCACTCGGGCTTGATGGACGGGATGCTGGCGGAGTTCGGCAAGGTGGTCGGCTCCGCGACCGCTTCCGCGCCGACCATCCAGATCGTCTCCACGCTCACCGGGCGCGCCGCGACCACCGAAGAACTGTCCTCTGTGGACTATTGGGTCCGGCACGTGCGGGAGTCCGTTCGCTTCGCCGACGCCGTCGCGACGCTCGCGGAAGCCGGAGTCACCAAGTTCCTGGAGCTCGGCCCGGACGGTGTGCTCACCGCCGCCGGTGCCGACTGCGCCGACGGCAAGTTCATCGCGGCTCTGCGCAAGGATCGTGACGAGCCGCAGACCTTCGTCACCGCGCTGGCCGAGCTGCACGTCAACGGTGGGCACGTCGACTGGGCCTCCGCGTTCGAGGGCCCGGCCCGGCACATCGACCTGCCGACCTACGCTTTCCAGCGGCGCCACTACTGGCTGCCGATGCAGCGCGCCACCGGCGATGCCTCCGGCCTTGGCCTCGGTTCCCTGGACCACCCGCTGCTAGGCGCTTCGGTGTCCCTGGCGGACGAGGACGGGTTCCTGTTCACCGGGCGGCTTTCCACCTCCACGCACTCCTGGCTCGCCGATCACGTGGTGATGGGCGCGATCGTGGTGCCTGGCACCGGGCTGGTCGAGCTGGCCGTTCGCGCCGCCGACGAGGTGGGCTGCGGTGTCCTCGAAGAGCTGACCTTGCAGGCCCCGCTGGTGCTGCCCGAGGACGGCGGCGTTCAGGTGCAGCTCGCCGTGGCCGCTCCTGACGAGTCCGGCCGTCGCGCGCTGACCCTGCACTCTCGTCGTGACGAGGGCGCGTGGACCTTGCACGCCATCGGTTCCGTGGCTCCGGTCGCCGCCGCGCCGAACTTCTCGTTGGAGGAGTGGCCGCCCGCCGGAGTCACCGCTGCCTCCGTCGAGACGCTGTACGACGACTTCGACGCCACCGGCCTGAGCTACGGGCCGACCTTCCGTGGGCTGACCGCCGCGTGGACGCGCGGTGATGAGATCTTCGCCGAGGTCGAGCTGCCCGAGGCGATCCAGGGCGAGGCAGGCAAGTTCGGCCTGCACCCGGCGCTTCTGGACGCCGCGCTGCACTCCCTGGTCGTCGGTGAGTCCTCCGACGAGGGCGCCCGCCTGCCGTTCGCGTGGAGCGGGGTTTCGCTGCACGCCTCTGGAGCTTCCGCGCTGCGCGTGCACGTGAAGATCACCGGCAAGGACGTCGTGTCCCTGCGCGTCGCCGACACCAGCGGCGCTCCAGTGGCCACTGTGGACTCCCTTGCGCTGCGGGCGGTTTCGGCCGAGCAGATCCAGGCGGCGGGTGCTGGCGAGCACGACTCGCTCTACCGCGTTGACTGGACGCAGGTTCCGCTCGCGCAGGGTTCTGCTTCTCCCTACGTGGTACACCGCGTTGTCGGCGAGGATGGCGACACGGTCAGCGCGACGCACACCGCCACGCACGACGTGCTGCGAGTGCTTCAGGATTTCCTTACAGAAGAGGGAGATTCCAAGCTCGTCATCCACACCTCCGGTGCGGTGATGGACGTCACCGACCTGCCCGCCGCCGCGGTGTGGGGCATGGTCAGGGTCGCTCAGGCCGAAGCTCCCGACCGCATCGTGCTGATCGATGCCGAGGACACCGCGCGGTTCGACGAGATCGTCGCCAGCGGTGAGGCCCAGGTCGCCGTGCGCGGGGCCGAGGTCTTCGTGCCGCGCCTGGCCACGATGGCGGGCAGCGGTGTGCTCGTGCCCCCGGCCGAGAAGACGTGGCGGTTGGGCATGTCCGGCAAGGGCACGCTCGACCACCTGGTCCTGGAGCCGATCCCGCAGGCGGAGCTGGCCCCGACGCACGTGCGCATCGGGGTCCGCGCGGCGGGTGTGAACTTCCGCGACGTGCTCAACGTCCTGGGCATGTACCCGGGCGATGCGGGTCTGCTCGGCAACGAGGTCGCCGGTGTCGTGCTGGAGGTCGGACCCGAGGTGACCGACCTCGCGCCCGGCGACAAGGTCATGGGCCTCGCGTTCGGCGGTATCGGGCCCGTCGCGGTCACCGATCGGCCGATGCTGACCCGGGTGCCCAAGGGCTGGAGTTTCGAAGAGGCCGCGTCCGTCCCGCTGGTGTTCCTCACCGCCTACTACGGTCTGCGCGACCTCGGCGGCCTGAAGGCGGGCGAGTCCGTGCTGATCCACGCCGCCGCCGGTGGTGTCGGCATGGCCGCGACGCAGATCGCCCAGCACCTCGGCGCCACGGTCTACGGCACCGCCAGCAAGGGCAAGTGGCATGTGCTGCGGGAGCAGGGCATCGAGCACATCGCGTCCTCGCGCACCACGGACTTCGAGCAGGAGTTCCTGTCCATTTCGGACGGTCGCGGCGTCGACGTGGTGCTTGACGCGCTCGCGGGCGAGTTCGTCGACGCGTCGTTGCGGCTGATGCCGCGCGGCGGCCGGTTCCTGGAGATGGGCAAGACCGACATCCGCGAGCAGGCGGAGATCGACGAGCAGTACCCGGGTGTCCAGTACCAGGCGTTCGACCTGAACGAGGCCGAGGCGTCGCGGGTCGCGTCGATGTGGGCCGAGCTGATCGAGCTGTTCGACGCGGGCGTGCTGAAGCCGCTGCCGATCAAGACCTGGGACGTTCGCCGCGCCCCCGAGGCGTTCCGGTTCATCAGCCAGGCCAAGCACATCGGCAAGGTGGTCTTGACCGTCGAGCGCGGGCTCGACCCCGAGGGCACCGTGCTGATCACCGGCGGCACGGGCGGGCTCGGGAAGCTCTTCGCCCGACACATGATCACCGAGCACGGCGTGAAGAACCTCGTGCTGACCAGCCGTCGCGGCGTGGCGGCACCCGGTGCGGCCGAGCTGACGGAGGAGCTGGCCGAACTCGGCGCCGCCGTGGAGATCGCGGCCTGCGACGTGGCCGACCGCGACTCGGTTTCGGCTCTGCTGGGCGGGATTCCGAACCTGACCGGGGTGATCCACACCGCCGGTGTGCTCGACGACGGCATGATCACCTCGCTCACCCCGGAGCGGGTGGACACCGTGTTCGGGCCGAAGGTCGACGCGGCGTGGCACCTGCACGAGCTGACGCGCGACCGCGATCTGGCGATGTTCGTGCTGTTCTCGTCGGCGGCCGGGCTGCTCGGCAACCCCGGGCAGGGCAACTACACCGCCGCCAACGGGTTCCTGGACGCGCTCGCCGAGCACCGCCGTGCGCAGGGCCTGCCGGGTCAGTCGCTGGCGTGGGGCCTGTGGGTCGGCGGTATGGCGGGCACCCTGTCCGAGGCCGAGCTGGCGCGGATGAAGGGCTCCGGCACCGGCGCGCTCACCCACGAAGAGGGCGTCGAGCTGTTCGACGCCGCGCATGCGACCGGTCTCGCCGTCGCAGCGCCGATGAAGCTCGACATCCCGGAGCTGGAGGCGTTCGCGCGCACCGCTGCGCTGCCACCGTTGCTGCGCGGTCTTGTACGAGCCACCCGTCGCGCGGCGCAGTCGGGCGACGCGCAGGGCTCCTCGCTGGCGAAGCGCCTGGCCGGGCTGACCGAGGCCGAGCAAGACCGAATGCTGCTGGACCTGGTTCGCACGCAGGTCGCGTTGGTGCTGGGCCATGTCACGCCGGAGACGGTGGAGCCGGGCCGCGGCTTCATGGAGATCGGCTTCGACTCGCTGACCGCCGTGGAGCTGCGCAACCGCCTCGGTGCTGTGACCGGGTTGCGGCTGCCGTCCACGCTGATCTTCGACTACCCGACGCCGGTCGCGCTGACCGGATACGTCCGCTCGGAGCTGGTCGGCGCGTCCGGCCAAGGCGCTGCGGACAAATCGGCTGTGACATTGTCTTTGGCGTCCAGCGACGAGCCGATCGCGATCGTGGCCACCGCGCTGCGCTACCCGGGCGGCATCAACACGCCGGACGACCTGTGGCGCTTCGTCATGGGCGGCGAGCACGCGATCACGGACTTCCCGACCGACCGTGGTTGGGACCTCGACGGCCTGTTCAGCACCGAGCCGGGCAAGCAGGGCACGTCGTACGCGAAGACCGGTGGCTTCCTGCACGACGCCGCCGAGTTCGACCCGGAGTTCTTCGGCATCAGCCCGCGCGAGGCCATGGCCATGGACCCGCAGCAGCGCCTGATGCTGGAGGTGTCGTGGGAGGCCATGGAGCGCGCCGGTATCGACCCGGCCACGCTCAAGGGCTCCTCGACCGGTGTCTTCGCCGGCGTGATCTACAACGACTACGCGTCGCGGCTGACCGCGGTGCCGGAGGAGATCGAGGGCTTCCTCGGCACCGGCGCCTCGATGAGCATCCTCTCCGGCCGCGTCGCCTACACCTTCGGCTTCGAAGGCCCCGCGATCTCCATCGACACCGCGTGCTCCTCGTCGCTGGTCGCGATGCACCTGGCCGCGCAGGCGCTGCGCAGCGGTGAGTGCGACCTCGCTCTCGCGGGCGGCGTCACGGTCATGTCGGTGCCGGACCCGTTCATCGACTTCAGCAAGCAGAACGGTCTCGCGCCGAACGGGCACTGCAAGTCCTTCTCCGCCTCCGCCGACGGCACCGCGTGGTCGGAGGGTGCGGGCCTGGTCATGCTGGAGCGCCTGTCCGACGCACAGCGCAACGGCCGCCAGATCCTGGCCGTGCTGCGGAGCTCCGCGGTCAACCAGGACGGCGCGTCCAGCGGTCTGACCGCCCCGAACGGCCCTTCGCAGCAGCGGGTCATCCGCCAGGCGCTGGCCAACGGCGGTCTGTCCACCAAGGACGTCGACGCGGTCGAGGCGCACGGCACCGGTACCAAGCTCGGTGACCCGATCGAGGCGCAGGCGATCCTGGCCACCTACGGGCAGGACCGCGAGCACCCGCTGTGGCTGGGGTCGATCAAGTCCAACCTCGGCCACACCCAGGGCGCCGCGGGCGTCATCAGCGTGATCAAGATGGTGGAGGCGATCCGGCACGGTGTGCTGCCGCGGTCGCTGCACATCGACGAGCCGACGCCGCAGGTGGAGTGGTCCTCGGGCGCCGTCTCCCTCTTGACGGAAGCCGTCAAGTGGCCCGAGGTCGACCGTCCGCGCCGCGCGGGTGTGTCGTCGTTCGGCATGAGCGGCACGAACGCCCACGTGATCATCGAGCAGGCGCCCGCCGTCGTGGAGTCCGAGGTCGAGCGGGCCGCCCCGGCCGCGCTGGCGTGGCCGCTGTCCGGGCGCACCGCCGACGCGGTTCCGGCTCAGGCGGCGAAGCTCCGGGACTACCTGGCGGACAACGACCTCGACCCGCTGGACGTCGCGTTCTCCCTGGCTCTCAAGCCGCGGCACGAGCACCGCGCGGCCGTGGTCGGGGCCGACCGCGATGAGCTGCTGGCCGCTCTGTCGGCTTTGGCCGATGGGGAAGCGGTTGTCCGGGGGCGTGCGGGCAGTGGCCCGATCGCGTTCATGTTCACCGGCCAGGGTTCGCAGCGCCTGGGCATGGGCAAGGCGCTCTACGACGCCTACCCGGTGTTCGCGTCGGCTTACGACGAGGTGTGCGCCTTCCTGCCGGAGGCTGCGGCCACGCAGGAGGAGCTGAACGAGACCGGCAACGCCCAGCCCGCGCTGTTCGCACTTGAAGTGGCGCTCTACCGGCTGGTGGAGTCCTGGGGTGTCAAGCCGGACTTCCTGGTCGGGCATTCGATCGGCGAGCTGGCCGCCGCGCACGTCGCCGGTGTCTGGTCGCTGGAGGACGCGGCTCGGATCGTCGTCGCCCGTGGTCGGCTGATGCAGGCTTTGCCGAGCGGTGGAGCCATGATCTCGATCCAGGCGAGCGAGGACGAGGTCCTGCCGCACCTGAACGACAAGGTCGGCATCGCGGCGATCAACGGCCCGCGCGCCGTCGTGATCTCGGGTGACGCGAAGGCCGCCAAGAAGGTCGCGAAGAACTTCGAGAAGACCAAGCAGCTGGCCGTCTCGCACGCGTTCCACTCGGTGCTGATGGACGGGATGCTGGACGAGTTCCGCGCGGTCCTCTCGTCCGTCACGTACTCGGAGCCGACGATTCCGCTGGTGTCCAACGTGACCGGTGCTCTCGGCGAGTCGGTCACGAACCCCGAGTACTGGGTGCGCCACGTTCGCGACGCGGTGCGCTTCGCGGACGGGATCGCTGCCCTCGAAGCCGCCGGTGTTCGCCGTTTCGTCGAGCTCGGCCCGGACGGCACGCTCTCCGCGATGGGTGCGAACTGCGTCTCGGACGGCGTGTTCATCCCGGTGCTGCGCAAGGACCGCGACGAGGTCGTCAGCTCGACCATCGCGCTCGCGGCGCTCGACGCCAACGCCATCGAGGTCGACTGGCTGGCGATCTACGCGGAGACCGGCGCGCGGCGGGTGGACCTGCCGACGTATGCCTTCCAGCACAAGCGTTACTGGGTCAACTCGCCGTCGATCCCGGGCGATGCGGCCGGTCTCGGTCTCGGCGCGGCGGAGCACCCGCTGCTCGGCGCGCTCGTCACGCTGCCCGACTCCGACGGGCTCGTGCTGACCGGTCGCCTTTCGCTGGACTCGCACCGCTGGCTGGCCGACCACGCCGTCATGGGCTCGGTTCTGCTGCCCGGCACCGCGTTCGTCGAGCTGGCCGTGCGCGCGGGTGACGAACTCGGCCTCGGCTCTGTGCGGGACCTCACCTTGCAGGCTCCGCTCGTGCTGCCGGAGAGCGGCGGTGTTCAGCTCCGGCTGACCATCGATCCCGCTCAGCGCTCGCTGTCGATCTACTCGCGTCTGCAGGACGCCGTGGGTGAGCCGTGGACGTTGCACGCCACCGGTGTGCTCGCCGAGGCCGCCGCACCGAGCTTCGAGCTGACCGAGTGGCCGCCCGCCGGGGTGACCGCCGTCGACGTGAGCGGCTTCTACGCGGACGCAGCCGGTGCCGGGCTTGAGTACGGCCCGGTCTTCCAGGGGCTGACCTCGGCATGGCGGCTCGGTGAGGAGATCTTCGCCGAGGTCGCCCTGCCGGAAGGTGTTTCGGCGGACGGCTTCGGGCTGCACCCGGCGCTGCTGGACGCGGCGCTGCACGCCATCGGCCTCGACGGCCAGGACCAGGCAAGGCTTCCCTTCGCGTGGAGCGGCGTTTCGCTGCACGCGGAAGGAGCCACTGCGCTGCGCGTGCGTGTCACGCCCGAAGGTTCCGGTGTTCGGCTTCAGCTCGCGGACGGCACTGGTGCTCCGGTCGCCACGGTCGATTCCCTTGCGCTGCGGGCGGTTTCGGCCGACCAGTTCCGGACGCGCATCGACTCGCTCTACGCGCTGGACTGGATTCCGGTCACCGCGTCCGGCGAGGTCGAGGCGGCGGTTCACACCGCTTCGAGCGTTCACGAAGTCCTCGGTGTGGTTCAGGAACGGCTCGCGGGCGAGGACGAGTCGCCTCTTGTTGTGCGGACGGAGGGATTCGCCGCCGATCCGGACATGGCGGCGGTGTGGGGCCTGATCCGCTCCGCGCAGTCCGAGCACCCCGGGCGGTTCGTGCTTGTCGACGGCCCGGCCGCGGCGGTCGGCGCAGCGGTGTCCACTGGCGAACCGCAGATCGTTGTGCGCGACGGAGAGCTGTTCGCGCCGCGCCTGGTTCGCGCGTCCGTTCCGGAGAACACGGACTGGACGGTGACCGGAACCGCGCTGATCACCGGTGGTACTGGCGGACTGGGCGCCGCGGTGGCCAAGCACCTCGTCACCGCGCGTGGTGCCCGCGAGCTGGTGCTGACCAGTCGTCGCGGTGCGGATGCGCCCGGCGTCGCGGATCTGCGCGATGAGCTGCGCGCGCTTGGTGCCTCGGTCGAGGTCGTCGCGTGTGACGTGGCTGATCGGGCTGCGCTTTCGGCTCTGTTGAGCGGAATTTCGAACCTGACCACTGTGGTGCACGCGGCGGGTGTGCTGGACGACGGCGTGATCACGGCGCTGACTCCGGGGCGGCTGGACGCCGTGCTGCGGCCGAAGGCGGTCGCTGCGCGCAACCTGCACGAGCTGACGGAGAACCTGGAGCAGTTCATCCTGTTCTCCTCGGTCTCCGGTGTGCTCGGCGGTCCTGGGCAGGGCAACTACGCCGCTGCCAACGCCTACCTCGACGCGCTCGCCGAACTCCGTGCTCAGCAGGGCCTTCCGGCGACCTCGATCGCCTACGGGCTGTGGACCACGGGCATGGGCAGCACGGTCGACCTCGCGCACACGGGTTTCGCCGCGCTGGAGCCCGCCGAGGCCCTGGCCCTGCTGGACGCCGCGTGCGTCAGCGGCAGCTCCTTGACGGTTCCCGTCAAGCTGAACGTGGCGGTGCTGCGCAACGGCGAGGTGCCGCACACGCTGCGTTCGCTGGTCCGCCTCACCACCCGTCGCGCGGCGCAGGCCCCGGAGGCCGCCGGGCTCCGGCAGCGCCTCGCCGGGCTGCCGGAGGCGGAGCAGGAGCGGGTGATCGTCGAGCTGATCCGCACCCAGGCCGCCATGATCCTCGGCCACGACCCCGCCGCGATCGAGGCCGAGCGCGCGTTCAGCGACGTCGGCTTCGACTCGCTCACCGCGGTCGAGCTGCGCAATCGCGTCGGTGGCACCACGGGTCTGCCGCTGCCCGCGACGCTGATCTTCGACTACCCGACGCCGCGCGACCTGGCCAGGTACGTCCGCACCGAGCTGCTGGGCGAGATCGCCGAGGTCTCGGCGGTCGCCGCGGTCGGATCGGACGAGCCGATCGCGATCGTCGGCATGGGCTGCCGCTACCCGGGCGGGGTCACCACCCCGGAGGAGCTGTGGCAGCTCGTCGCCTCCGGCACCGACGGCGTCACGACGTTCCCGACCGACCGCGGATGGGACCTGGAGAACCTGTACCACCCCGACCCCGACCACCAGGGCACCTCGTACACCCGCGAAGGCGGCTTCCTGCACGACGCCGCCGAGTTCGACCCGGAGTTCTTCGGGATCTCGCCGCGTGAAGCCCTGGCCATGGACCCGCAGCAGCGGCTGCTGCTGGAGGTTTCGTGGGAGGCCATGGAGCGCGCGGGCGTCGACCCGGCTTCGTTGAAGGGGTCGTCGACCGGTGTCTTCGCCGGTGTCATGTACTACGACTACGGTTCGCGGCTGACGACGGTGCCGGACGGGGTCGAGGGTTTCCTCGGCACCGGGACCTCCGGCAGCATCCTGTCCGGTCGCGTGGCTTACACCTTCGGGTTCGAGGGGCCTGCGGTTTCCGTTGACACCGCTTGCTCTTCGTCGCTCGTCGCGCTGCACTGGGCCGCGCAGGCGCTGCGCTCCGGCGAGTGCACGATGGCGCTGGCCGGCGGTGTCACCGTCATGTCCACCCCGGACACATTCATCGGGTTCTCGCGGCAGCGCGGACTCGCCGCGGACGGCCGCTGCAAGTCCTTCGGGTCGGGCGCGGACGGCACCGGGTGGGCCGAGGGCGCGGGCATGCTCGTGCTGGAGAAGCTGTCCGACGCGCGCCGCAACGGGCACCCCGTGCTCGCCGTGATCAAGGGCTCCGCGCTCAACCAGGACGGCGCCTCCAACGGTCTCACCGCGCCCAACGGTCCTTCGCAGCAGCGGGTGATCCGGCAGGCGCTGGCCAACGCGGGCATCAAGCCGTCCGAAGTGGACCTGATCGAGGCGCACGGCACCGGCACGGTGCTCGGTGACCCGATCGAGGCTCAGGCGGTGCTGTCCACCTACGGCCAGGACCGCGAGAGCCCGGTGTGGATGGGCTCCATCAAGTCCAACATCGGCCACACCCAGGCCGCTGCCGGTGTCGGCGGCATCATCAAGGTCGTCAAGGCCATCGAGCACGGCCTGATGCCGAAGAGCCTGCACCTGGACGAGCCGTCGCCGCACGTCGACTGGTCCTCCGGCGACGTCGCCCTGCTCACATCGGCCCAGGAATGGCCGCAGGTGAGCCGTCCCCGCCGTGCCGCCGTCTCCTCCTTCGGCATCTCCGGCACCAACGCCCACGTCATCATCGAACAACCGCCCGTCGTCACCGTCCCGTCCACAGTGGACTGGCGGGACGCGCAGGACGACCTGGTGCTCGTGGTGTCCGGGCGGAGCGCCGAGGCGGTGCACGGGCAGGCGGCGAAGATCAAGGCGTTCGTCGATGAGCACCCGGACGTGGGGCTCGGCGACGTGGCGTTCTCGCTGGCGGCGAAGCCGCACCACGAGCACCGTGCCGCGGTGATCGGCAACCGGGAGGAGCTGCTGGCCGGGCTGGCGGCGCTCGCGGAGGGCGAGAAGGCGGTGAACGTCGTTCGCGGCAGCGCGGCCGACGGTCGCTTGGCGGTGCTGTTCACCGGCCAGGGTTCGCAGCGCATCGGCATGGGGCAGCAGCTCTACGACGCCTTCCCGGTCTTCGCCAGGGCCTACGACGAAGTGCGTGCGCTTCTGCCCGACGTGCCCACGACCCAGGACGAGCTGAACCAGACGGGCAACGCCCAGCCGGCGCTGTTCGCCCTTGAGGTGGCGCTGTACCGGCTGGTGGAGTCGTGGGGTGTCAAGCCGGACTTCCTGGTCGGGCACTCGATCGGCGAGCTGGCCGCCGCGCACGTCGCGGGCGTCTGGTCGCTTGAAGACGCCGCCAAGGTGGTCGAGGCGCGGGGTCGCCTCATGCAGGCTTTGCCCAGCGGTGGAGCCATGATCTCGCTCCGTGCCACCGAAGCGGACGTGTTGCCGCACCTGAACGACGAGGTCGGCATCGCGGCGATCAACGGGCCGGAGTCCGTGGTGATCTCGGGCGACGCGAAGGCCGCGGAGGAGATCGCGAAGAACTTCGAGAAGGCCAAGAAGCTCGCGGTCTCGCACGCGTTCCACTCCGCGCACATGGACGGGATGCTCGACGAGTTCCGCGCGGTCCTGGAGTCCGTGACCTACTCCGAGCCGACGATTCCGCTGGTGTCCAACGTGACCGGCCGCCTGGCGGATCAGGTCACGGACCCGGAGTACTGGGTGCGGCACGTCCGTGACGCGGTGCGCTTCGCGGACGGCATGAGCCAGCTGGCGGCCGAAGGCGTCACGCGGTTCCTGGAGCTCGGGCCGGACGGCACGTTGTCCGCGATGGGCGCGAACTGCGTCGAAGGCACTTTCATCCCCATGCTGCGCAAGGATCGTGACGAGGCGGTCTCGGCGCGCATCGCGCTCGCCGCGCTGCACAACGCCGGCGTCAAGATCGACTGGCCCGTGCTGCTCCCCGGCACGCGGATCGACCTGCCGACCTACGCCTTCCAGCACAAGCACTACTGGCTGAACTCCGCCGAAGCCGCCGCCGACGTGGCCTCCGCGGGACTGGAGTCGCCGGACCACCCGCTGCTCGGCGCCTCGGTCTCGCTTGCTGACGGTGACGGGTTCCTGTTCACCGGGCGCCTTTCGACGGCCACCCATCCGTGGCTGGCCGACCACGCCGTCATGGGCTCGGTCCTGGTGCCGGGCACCGCGTTGCTGGACCTGGCGATCCGGGCCGCGGACGAGGCGGGCTGCGCCGCGGTCGAGGAGCTGATGCTCCAGGCGCCGCTGGTGCTGCCCGAGTCGGGCTCGGTCACGGTTCAGGTGACCGTGAAGGACCGCGCCGTCTCGATCCACTCGCGGCGCGAGGGGGATTGGACGCTGCACGCGACCGGTTCCCTTGCGGTGGAAGCGGAAACCACGGCCTTCTCCTTGGCTCAGTGGCCTCCGGCCGGTGCGACCGCGATCGACCTCGACGGCGCCTACGAAGGGCTGGCCGAGGCCGGTATGCAGTACGGCCCGCAGTTCCAGGGGCTCCAGAAGGCGTGGGCTCGCGACGGTGAGCTGTTCGCCGAGGTGGCCCTGCCCGGCATTGACGTGGCGGGCTTCGGCCTGCACCCCGCGTTGCTCGACTCCGCACTGCACGCGCTCGGCTTCAGCGGGGATTCGACGAACCCCCGCCTGCCCTTCGCGTGGAGCGGTGTCTCGTTGCAGGCGACCGGGGCGACGTCGCTGCGCGTGCGGATCGCGCCGACCGGTGCCGACTCGGTCTCGCTGGAGATCGGCGACGGCGTGGGAGCCCCGGTCGCATCGGTGGAATCCCTTGCTCTGCGCGAGGTTTCCGCCGCCCAGCTCGCCCAGGGCAACGTCGAGTCGCTGTTCCAGGTCAACTGGAAGCCCGTCACGGGTGGTGGCGAGATTCCGCCGTTCAAGCTGGTTTCCCTTGACAGTGAAGGAAAGGACGTTGTCGGGGACGCACACGCGCTGACCCACCGCGCACTCGCGCTGGTGCAGGACTGGATCGCCGCGGACCACGAGGAAATTCTGGTCGTCCGCACCTCCGGCGGTGTCGCGGCCGCGGCGGCGCGGGGCCTGCTCCGCTCGGCGCAGAACGAGAACCCGGGCCAGATCGTCGTGGTGGACGCGGACTCCGACGAGTTCGTCCCCGCCGCACTCGCCACCGGCGAACCGGAGATCGAGGTCCGCGACGGCAAGCTCTTCGCGCCGCGCCTGGCGAGGGCGGCGGCTTCCGGAGAGACCGAATGGACCGGAACCGTCCTGATCACCGGTGGCACGGGCGGGCTCGGCAGCCAGTTGGCCAAGCACCTCGTGACCACGCACGGTGTCCGCGACCTGGTGCTCACCAGCCGCAGGGGTGCCGCCGCACCGGGAGCCACCGAACTCCAGGCGGAGCTCGAAAGCCTCGGCGCGACGGTGACGATCGCGGCCTGTGATGCGGCAGACCGCGATGCCCTCGCGAAGCTCCTGCGCGGGATCGAGGACCTGGCCGCCGTGGTGCACACCGCCGGTGTGCTCGACGACGGCGCGATCACCTCGCTCACCCCGGAGCGGGTGGACGGGGTCTTCGCCCCGAAGGTCGGCGCCGCGTGGAACCTGCACGAGCTGACCAAGGACCGGCCGCTGACCCACTTCGTCCTGTTCTCCAGCTTCGCCGGGGTCGTCGGCGGGCCGGGCCAGGGCAACTACGCCGCGGCGAACTCGTTCCTTGACGCTCTGGCGACTCACCGGCACGCCGCGGGGCTGCCCGCCACCTCGATGGCCTGGGGCCTGTGGGCCTCGGGCATGGGGGCGGACGAGGTCGCCAGGCTCGGCGCGGACGGGTTCGGCGCGATCACCGAAGAGGAGGGCATGGCGCTGTTCGACGCCGCCATCGCGCTCGGCGATCCCGTCGCGGTGCCGGTGCGGCTCGACCCGTCGAAGCTCTCCGTCGTGCCGCAGCTGATGCGGGACCTGGTGCGCTCGCCGGGACGTCGCACCGCGCAGGCCGCGGCGGACGGTCAGGCGGACGCGCTGAAGCAGCGGCTCGCCGGGCTCGACGAGGCGGAGGCGTTGCAGGTGCTCATCGAGCTGGTGCGCGAGCAGGTCGCGATGGTGCTCGGCCACGCTTCGGCGGAGCAGATCGAGCCGGGGCGGGCGTTCAGCGACCTGGGCTTCGACTCGCTCACCGCGGTGGAGCTGCGCAACTCCCTCGGCGCGGCGACGGGCCTGCGGCTGCCGACCACGCTGGTCTTCGACTACCCGGCACCGGACGCGCTCGCGAAGTTCCTCCAGGCGGAAGTCGTCCCCGCCGAACCCGCGGGCCCACCGGTGGTCACCGAGATCGCGAAGCTGGAGGCGCTGCTCTCCGCCACCGATCCCGCCACCGCCGGGGCCGAGGACGTGGAGGAGCGGCTGCGCGCCCTCGTGTCGCTGTGGGGCGAGAAGACGCGCGGCTCCGGACCCGACGACGAGAACGCCGATCTGGAATCGGTGACCAGCATGAACGACATCTTCCAGCTTCTTGACGACGAGCTCAGGGGTTAGCAGTGAACGCAGACGAGAAGAGCCTTGAGTACTTCAAGCGGATGACCGCGGAGCTTCGTGACACCAGGAAGCGGTTGCGGGAGGCGCAGGCGAAGGACACCGAGCCGATCGCGATCGTCGGGATGGCGTGCCGCTACCCGGGCGGGGTCGGCACGCCGGAGGAGCTGTGGGACCTCGTCGCCGGGGGAGTGGACGGCATGACGCCGTTCCCCACCGACCGCGGCTGGGACAACGAGGCGCTGTACCACCCGGATCCGGACCACCCCGGCACCACGTACGTGAAGGAGGGCGGCTTCCTGCACGACGCCGCCCTGTTCGACCCCGAGTTCTTCGGGATCAGCCCGCGCGAGGCGGTGTCCATGGACCCGCAGCAGCGACTGCTGTTGCAGGTGTCGTGGGAGGCCATCGAGCGCGCGGGCATCGACCCGACCACGCTGAAGGGCAGCGACACCGGCGTCTACGCGGGCGTCATGTACCTCGACTACCTCACGAGCCTCACTTCGGTTCCCAAAGACGCCGAGGGCTTCCTCGCGACCGGTGTGTCCGGGAGCGTCCTTTCCGGACGGATTGCCTACACGCTCGGCCTTGAGGGCCCTGCGGTTTCCCTCGACACGGCGTGCTCGTCGGCGTTGGTGGCCGTGCACCTCGGGGTCCAGGCGCTGCGCAACCGACAGACCTCGCTCGTCCTCGCGGGTGGTGTGGCGGTGATGGCCGGGCCGCAGGCGTTCATCGAGTTCTCCCGGCAGCGCGGGCTCGCCGCGAACGGCCGCATCAAGGCGTTCGCAGACGGCGCGGACGGCACGATGTGGGCCGAGGGCGCGGGCATGGTCTTGCTGGAGCGGCTTTCCGACGCCGAGCGCAACGGTCACAAGGTCCTCGCGGTCATCAAGGGCTCCGCCGTCAACCAGGACGGCGCCTCCAACGGCCTCACCGCGCCGAACGGTCCTTCGCAGCAGCGCGTGATCCGCGCGGCGCTGGCCAACGCGCGCGTTCCGGCCGACGAGGTCGACGTCGTCGAGGCGCACGGCACCGGCACCGCGCTCGGTGACCCCATCGAGGCGCAGGCACTTCTGGCCACCTACGGCCAGGACCGCGAGCAGCCGCTGTGGCTGGGTTCGGTGAAGTCCAACATCGGGCACACCCAGTCCGCCGCGGGCGTGGCCTCGATCATCAAGATGGTCAAGGCACTGGAACACGGTGTGCTGCCGAAGAGCCTGCACATCGACAAGCCCTCCGCCCAGGTCGACTGGTCGGCCGGAGCCGTCTCGCTGCTCACCGAGAACCAGCCGTGGCCGTCGATCGCAGACCGTCCACGTCGCGCGGGTATCTCCGCGTTCGGTATCTCCGGCACCAACGTGCACCTCATCCTGGAGCAGGCCCCGGCCGTCGAAGAGGAGGCACCGGAGGTCACCACCGAACTCCCGGTCGTGCCGTGGGTCCTGTCCGCCGTCACCGACGCGGCGCTGCGCGGTCAGGCCCGCCTTCTGTCCTATGTGGACTCGGGCGTCAACGAGCTGGACATCGCCTACTCCCTGGTGACCACGCGCACCCAGCACCCGCGCCGTGCCGCGGTGGTCGACGGTGACAAGCTCGCCGGACTGCGTGCGCTGGCCGACGGCCTGCCCGCGTCGAACCTGGTGACCGACGAGGTGATCTCCGGTAAGACCGGCTACCTGTTCACCGGTGGCGGCGGCCAGTACATCGGGATGGGCCGCGAGCTGCACGCCGCCTTCCCCGTCTTCGCCGAGAAGTTCGACGAGGTCCTGGCGGAGTTCGACAAGCACATGGACTCCCCGCGCGAGGTGATCTTCGGCGGCTCGGAGCTGATCAACCGGATCGACTTCATGACGGTCTCGATCTTCGCGATCGAGGTCGCGCTGTTCCGGCTGCTGGAGTCCTGGGGCGTCCACCCCGCCTACGTCGCGGGCCACTCCCTCGGCGAGTTCGCCGCCGCGCACGTCTCCGGCGTCTGGTCGCTGGAGGACGCTGTGCGCGTGGTCGCCGAGCGCGGCCGCCTGATGAACTCGCTGCCGGAGAACGGTGCGATGATCGCCCTCCAGGCCACCGAGGAGGAGGTCCTCGAAGTCCTCAAGGGTGACCAGGTCAGCATCGCGGCGATCAACGGCCCCAGCTCGCTGGCCATCTCCGGCGAGGCGGTGCAGGCCGAGGCCGTCGCCGACGTCTTCCGCGAGCGCGGCCGCAAGGTCA
Source organism: Allokutzneria albata (assembly GCF_900103775.1). Classification (GTDB taxonomy): domain Bacteria; phylum Actinomycetota; class Actinomycetes; order Mycobacteriales; family Pseudonocardiaceae; genus Allokutzneria; species Allokutzneria albata. The sequence goes on from NZ_LT629701.1 coordinate 659,111, forward strand.
AGCGACTGCCGATCAGCCAGGCGTCGCACTCCGCGATGATGGACGGCATCCTCGAGAAGTTCCGCGAGATGACCGAGTCCCTGACCTACCACGAGCCGCGCATCCCGATCGTCTCCACGCTGACCGGAACGCCGGTCACCGGGGCGGAGCTGTGCGACCCGGACTACTGGGTGCGGCACATCCGCAGGCCCGTGCGCTTCCTCGACGCCGTCCGCAGCCTCGAAGCCCAGGGCGTCACCAGGTTCGTCGAGCCCGGTCCGAACGCCGTGCTCACCACCGCCGCCGCGGACTGCGTCGAGGGCGAGGCGGTGTTCATCCCGATGCTGCGCAAGGACCGCCCCGAGCCCGTCGGTGTCGTGTCCGCCCTCGCGCGCATCCACGGCACCGGGCACGAGCCCGACTGGGCAGCCTTCTACGAGGGCACCGGTGCCAAGCGCGTCGACCTGCCGACCTACGCCTTCGACTGCAAGCCCTTCTGGCTGGAGGGCGACGGCGAGGTCGCCGACGTCGAGCGGGCCGGTCTGGAGCCCGCCGGGCACCCGCTGCTGGGCGCCGCGCTGTCGCTGGCCGAGGGTGACGGGCTGGTCTTCACCGGCCGGATTTCCCTTGCCACGCAACCGTGGCTGGCCGACCACGCAGTCGGTGACACCGTCCTCGTGCCAGGTGCTGGACTGGTCGAGCTGGCCATCCGAGCCGGTGACGAGGTCGGTTTCGGCACGGTCGAGGAACTGACCCAGATGGCCCCCATCGTGCTGCCGGACACGGGTTCGGTCACGGTTCAGGTCGTCGTCGGCGCTCCCAGCGAGGACTCGCGCCCGGTGTCGATCTACTCGCGTCGCACCTCGGCGGAGCCGTGGACCCTCAACGCCCAGGGCGCTCTGAAGGAGAGCCAGTCCACTGTGGACACCGGTCTCGCGCAGTGGCCGCCCGCCGGGGCCCAGGCCATCGCGCTGGACGGCCTCTACGCGGAGCTGGCGGAGACCGGCTTCGCCTACGGCCCGGCCTTCCAGGGGCTCAAGGCGGCGTGGCGGCTCGGCCAGGAGATCTTCACCGAGCTGGAGCTCCCCGATGCGGCGAAGACCAAGCAGGGCGAGTTCGGCATCCACCCCGCGCTGCTGGACTCCACTCTGCACGGCATGTTCTTGCAGGACAACGCGGACGGCGAGGTGCGGCTGCCGTTCGCATGGCGCGGCGTGACGCTGCACGCCACCGGCGCGAAGCTGCTCCGCGTGCGGATCACCCCGACCGGTGACGAGTCCGCGACGCTGATCGCGGCGGACTCCGGCGGCGCTCCGGTGATCACCGTCGAGTCCCTTGCGGTCCGGGCGATGCCCGCCGACCAGCTCAACACCTCCGCGCGCGCCGAGTCGATGTTCAAGCTCAACTGGTCGCCGGTCCCGGCCGCCGATCCCGTCGCGTGGAGCGCCTACGGCGAGGCCGAGTCCGGCCCGGTGGTGCTCACGCTGGAGCCGAGCGCGGACGGCGTGGTCGAGGCCACCCACCGCGAGGTCACGCGAGTCCTGGAGATCGTGCAGAAGTGGCTCGAAGCCGACCACGACGCCACCCTGGTGGTGCGGACCAAGGGCGCGATGGTGCCCGATACCGGGCACGACGTGACCGACCTCGCGGGCTCCGCCGTGTGGGGCCTGCTGCGCACGGCCCAGTCGGAGAACCCGGATCGGTTCGTGCTCGTGGACTGCGAGGACGACGAGCTGCTCGGCGCCGCGATCGGAACCGGGGAGCCGCAGATCGTGGTGCGCGACGGTGAGTTCTTCGCCGCTCGCCTGGTTACCATGGCCAACGGCGGGGTGCTCGCGCCGCCCGCCGGGGAGACCGCGTGGCGGGTCGGCGTCAAGGTCCGCGGTTCGCTGAACGACCTGGAGCTGCTGCCCGCGCCGGATGCGCTGGAGCCCTTGCAGCCCAACCAGATCCGCATCGACGTCCGCGCCACGGGCATGAACTTCCGGGACGCCCTGAACGTGCTCGGCATGCTCGGCGAGCACACCGGCCGCCCCGGTTACGAGGCCGCCGGCGTGGTCACCGAGGTGGGCTCCGCGGTGACCGACCTCGCCGTGGGCGAGCGCGTGATGGGCCTGCTGGACGGCGGTTACGGTCCGGTGGCGGTGCTCAGCCGCCCGCTCGTGACCCGCATCCCCGAGGGCTGGACCTTCGAGGAGGCCGCCTCCATCCCGGTCGTCTACCTGACCGCCTACTACGGCCTCAAGGACCTGGGTCAGCTCAAGGCGGGGGAAAAGATCCTCATCCACGCCGCCGCCGGTGGCGTCGGCATGGCCGCGACGCAGATCGCGCAGCACTTCGGCGCGGAGATCTTCGGCACCGCGAGCACGGGCAAGCAGCACGTGTTGCGGGACAACGGGATCAAGCACATCGCGTCCTCGCGGACCCTGGACTTCGAGCAGGAGTTCCTCGCCGCGACGAACGGTGAGGGCGTCGACGTCGTGCTCAACGCCCTCTCCGGCGACTTCGTCGACGCGTCGATGCGGTTGCTCCTGCCGCGCGGCGGGCGGTTCGTGGAGATGGGCAAGACCGACATCCGCGAGCAGGACACCATCCCGGCCGGTGTGCGGTACCAGGCCTTCGACGTGTACGAGGCCGGTGAGCCGCGCATCGCCGAGATGTGGAACGAGCTGATCGAGCTGTTCGAGTCGGGGGCGCTGTACCCGCTGCCGATCAAGACCTGGGACGTGCGCGACGCACCGAAGGCGTTCCGCTTCATCAGCCAGGCCAAGCACATCGGCAAGATCGTCCTGACGGCGCCGCGCCCGCTGCGCCCCGAGGGCACGGTGCTGATCACCGGCGGCACCGGCGACCTCGGTGCGAGGCTGGCCAAGCACCTGGTCACCGACCACGGCGTGCGCAACCTCCTGCTCACCAGCCGTCGCGGTCCCGCGGCGCCGGGTGCGGCGGAGTTGCAGGCGGAGCTGGAAGGGCTCGGCGCCTCCGTCCAGATCGCGGCGTGCGACGCGGCCGACCGCGCCGCGCTGGCCGAGCTGCTGGACGGCGTCGACCTGACCGGTGTGGTGCACACGGCCGGTGTGCTCGACGACGGCCTGATCGGCGACCTCACTCCGGACCGGCTGCGCAAGGTGTTGCTGCCCAAGGTCGACGCGGCGTGGAACCTGCACGAGCTGACCCGCGACCAGGACCTGGCGATGTTCGTGCTGTTCTCCTCCGCGGCCGGGGTGATGGGTGCGGCGGGCCAGGGCAACTACGCCGCGGCCAACACCTTCCTCAACGGCCTCGCCGAGCACCGCAGGGCCAACGGCCTGGTGGCGCAGTCGCAGGCGTGGGGCCTGTGGGAGGAGGGCCTGGCCGACGGCGCGGAACGCATGAGCCGCAGCGGTTTCGGCGCGCTCACCGGCGAGGAGGGCATGGCGCTGTTCGACTCCGCGCACGCCATCGGTGCCGCCGTTGCGGTCCCGGTCAAGATCGACCTGCCGTTCCTCCAGGCCGCCGCGCGCTCCGGACCGGTCCCGCCGCTGCTGCGCGAGCTCGTCCGCTCCTCCACCCGCCGGGTGGCCCAGGCCGATGCCGCGGGCCAGGCCGACGCGCTGCGCAAGCGGCTCGCCGGACTGTCCGAAGTGGAGCGTGAGCGGCACCTGCTGGACCTGGTCCGCACGCAGGTGGCGATGGTCCTCGGCCACTCCTCGGCGGAGACCATCGGGGCCAGCCGCGGCTTCGTGGAGCTGGGCTTCGACTCGCTGACCGGGGTCGAGCTGCGCAACTCCCTCGGCGCCGCGACCGGGCTGAAGCTGCCGACCACGCTGATCTTCGACTACCCGGCTCCGGACGCGCTGGCGAAGTACCTGCTGGCCGAGGTGGTGCCGGACGGGGCTGAGGCGGGCGTTCCGCTGACCGACGAGATCTCGCGGCTGGAGAACCTGATCGCGGCGGCGGACCCGGAGGCGGCGGAGCGGGCGGACATCGACGCCCGCCTGCGCAAGCTGCTGGCGACGTGGAACGCCAAGGGCGAGCGCAGGGACACCGACGACGACGTAAAGTCGGCGTCGGCGGAGGACATCTTCGCGCTGATCGACAACGAGTTCGGCGCGTGAGTCGCGGCGAGGCCCCCGCTGGTTGCCCAGCGGGGGCCTTGTCATGTCCACAGTGGACTGATATGTGCTCTGACCTGCGGTAACGGAGCGGGTTGAGCGGTTCTAGGTGATTGTGCACTAACAGATCGCCCGCCGATGTGGTCGTCTTGAGCAGGGGAATCCATGCGCGTGCGCCCCGGACCCAGGCTTCAAGGGAGTTGCGGCATACATGGCGACAGAAGAGCAGTACCTCGAGTACCTGAAGCGGTTGACCACCGACCTCCGGGAGACCAAGAGGCGGCTGCACGAGGTCCAGGAGCGGGACTTCGAGCCGATCGCGATCGTCGGCATGAGCTGCCGTTTCCCCGGCGAGGTCCGGTCCCCCGAGGACCTGTGGCGGCTGGTCGCCGACGGGACCGACGCCGTCACCGGTTTCCCGGCCGACCGCGACTGGGGCGCGGAGGTGTACAACCCCGATCCCGAGGTGCCGCACACCTCCTACAGCCGGGAGGGCGGGTTCCTGCACGACGCCGCCGACTTCGACCCGGAGTTCTTCGGCATGTCGCCGCGCGAGGCCCTGGCCGCCGACCCGCAGCAGCGGCTGCTGCTGGAGGTCTCGTGGGAGGCCATCGAGCGCGCGGGCATCGACCCGGCCTCGCTGAAGGGCAGCTCCACCGGGGTCTTCGCGGGCGTGATCTACAACGACTACGCGTCGCGGTTGCCGGTGCCGCCGCCGGAGTTCGAGGGCTACCTCGGCACGGGAAGCCTGGGCAGCGTGGCATCCGGGCGCGTGGCCTACACCTTCGGCCTCGAAGGCCCCGCGGTGTCCATCGACACGGCCTGCTCGTCGTCGCTGGTGGCCGTGCACCTGGCGGCCAACGCGCTGAGGTCGGGAGAGTGCTCGCTGGCGCTGGCAGGTGGCGTCACGCTGATGGCGACCCCCAGCCCGTTCATCGAGTTCTCCCGGCAGCGCGGCCTGTCGCCGAGCGGACGCTGCAAGGCCTTCTCCGACACCGCTGACGGCACCGGCTGGGGCGAAGGCGTCGGCATGCTGCTGCTGGAGAAGCTTTCCGACGCGCAGCGCAACGGGCACAAGATCCTCGCGGTCGTCCGTGGCTCGGCGACCAACCAGGACGGCGCGTCCAGCGGTCTGACGGCGCCCAACGGTCCCGCGCAGCAGCGCGTCGTCCGCGCCGCGCTGAGCAACGCGCGCCTGGCCCCCGGCGACATCGACGCGGTGGAGGCGCACGGCACCGGAACGCCGCTGGGTGATCCGATCGAGGCGCAGGCGCTGATCGCCACCTACGGGAAGGGGCGACCGGCGGAGACACCGCTGTGGCTCGGTTCGCTGAAGTCCAACATCGGCCACACCCAGGCCGCTGCCGGTGTCGCGGGCATCATCAAGATGGTCGAAGCGATCCGGCACGGCGTCCTGCCGAAGACCCTGCACATCACCGAGCCCTCGTCCCAGGTGGACTGGAGTGCCGGTGCCGTCTCCCTGCTGACCGAGGCCCGGCCCTGGCCGGAGGTGGACCGGCCGCGCCGCGCCGCCGTCTCCTCGTTCGGTGTCTCCGGAACGAACGCGCACCTGATCCTCGAACAGGCTCCTGAGGTCGAGGAGCCGGAGCCCGAGGTCGTCGGCTCGTTGCCGATCGTGCCGCTGGTGCTGTCCAGCCGCTCCGCCCGCGCGCTGAAGGCGCAGGCCGAGCAGCTGAAGTCCTTCATGGACAGCAATGACCAACTGTCCAATGTGGACATTGCTTTCTCGCTTGCCACGACCAGGGCCGCGTTGGAGCACCGGGCCGCTGTCGTCGCCGCGGGCCGGGAGGAGCTGCTGGCCGGGCTGACCGCGCTCGCCCAGGGCACTGCCACCACCGACGTGGTGCAGGACCAGATCCGCGACGGCAAGACCGCGTTCCTGTTCACCGGCCAGGGATCGCAGCGCCTCGGCATGGGTCGTGGGCTGCACGAGGCCTTCCCGGCGTTCGCGGCGGCCTACGACGAGGTGCGCGCACTCCTGCCCGCGGAGGTCGCGACGCAGGAGGAGCTGAACCAGACCGGCAACGCCCAGCCCGCGCTGTTCGCGCTGGAGGTCGCGCTCTACCGGCTCGTCGAGTCCTGGGGCATCAAGCCAGACTTCGTCGCAGGCCACTCCATCGGCGAGATCGCCGCCGCACACGTCGCGGGCGTGTTCTCGCTCGAAGACGCGGCGCGCCTGGTCGAGGCCCGTGGCCGGCTGATGCAGGCCCTGCCCACCGGCGGGGCCATGATCGCCATCCAGGCCACCGAAGCCGAAGTGCTGCCGCACCTCACCGACCGCGTCGGCATCGCGGCGGTCAACAGCCCGACGTCGGTGGTGATCTCCGGCGACGAGGCGCAGGCCGAGGCCGTCGCCGAGCAGTTCAAGGACCGCAAGACCAAGCGCCTCGCCGTCTCGCACGCGTTCCACTCCGTGCTGATGGACGGCATGCTGGACGAGTTCCGCGAGGTCGCGGAGTCGATCACCTACTCCGCGCCGTCGATCGAGATGGTGGCCGGCGGTGCCATCACCACCGCGGACTACTGGGTCAACCACGTGCGGGACGCCGTCCGCTTCGCCGATGGGATCAAGACGCTCGATTCCCACGGCGTCACCACGTACATCGAGATCGGTCCGGACGGCGTGCTGAGCGCGATGGGCGCGGAGAACGTCGACGGGACCTTCATCTCCGTGCTCCGCAAGGACCGCGACGAGGCGCACACCGCGACCCTCGCCGCCGCTCACGCGCACGCCCGGGGCATCCGCGTCGACTGGCCCGCCATCTTCGCGGGGACCGGGGCGAAGCGCGTCGACCTGCCCACGTACGCCTTCCAGCGCAAGCGGTACTGGCTCGCCCCGGAAGCCACCGAAGCCCCCGCGGCGAGCCCGGAGGAGAAGCGGTTCTGGGACGCTGTGGACTCCGGTGACTTGGAAAGCCTTGCGGCGGAACTCGCGGTGGCCGACGCGAACGGTCAGGCCAGCCTCAGCGCGATCCTGCCGACCCTGGCGAACTGGCGCCGTTCCCGGCAGCAGATGTCCGTTGTGGACGGATGGCGCTACCGGGTCACGTGGAAGCCGGTCAGCGGGAACGGTTCTTCGGTGGCTGGGCGCTGGCTGCTCGTCGTTCCCGCGACGCAGCAGGACCACCCGTGGGTCGCCGGCGCCACCGAAGCGCTGACCGCCGCCGGAGCGACTGTCGAGGCGGTCACGGTGGAGGAGGTCGGCGGCACCGCGAGGGGCGTGCTCTCCTTGCTGGGACTGGACGAGTCGACCGCCATCGAGTCCACGATCGCGCTGCTTCAAAAGGAGGTCGACGCGCCGATCTGGGCCGTCACCCAGGGCGCGGTCGCCGCCAACGACAAGGAGACCGTCACCGCTCCGCTGCAGTCGCAGCTGTGGGGCCTCGGCCGAGTGGCCGCGATCGAGCAACCGCAGCGGTGGGGTGGCCTCATCGACCTGCCCGCCGAGGTCGGCGAGCGGGCCAAGCAACTGCTCGCCGCTGCTCTCGGTGGTGTGTCCAATGAGGACCAGCTGGCCGTGCGTCCGTCCGGCCTGGTCGCACGCCGCTTCACCGAGGCGGGAGCGGCCGTTCCCAAGCGCACGTGGCGCCCCGGCGGCGCTGTCCTGATCACTGGTGGCACCGGGGGAATCGGCGGCAAGGTCGCGCTGCACCTGGCCCGCAACGGCGCCAAGCACCTCGTCCTGGTCTCGCGCAGCGGTGAAGCCGCTGACGGTGTCGCCGACCTGGTCTCCGAACTGACCGAGCTGGGCGCCCGCGTCACCGTTCGCGCATGTGACGTCGCTGATTTCGACTCCCTCAGCGCGCTGTTCGACGAGCTGGGCGAGATGCCGACCTCGATCATCCACGGCGCGGGTGTGCTGCGGCTGGAGCAGATCTCGACGATGACCGCCGAGGGCTTCGCCGAGGTTGCGAGATCCAAAGTGGACGGAACGCTCAACCTGCACCGCCTCACCGAGGGCGCGGACCTCGACGCGTTCGTGATGTTCTCCTCCATCGGCGGTGTGCTCGGCAACGGCGGCCAGGCCGCGTACGGCGCCGCCAACACCTTCCTGGACGCCTTCGCCGAGTACCGCCGCTCGCAGGGGCTCACCGCGACCGCCGTCTCCTGGGGCCGCTGGGGCGAGGTCGGCATGAGCGTCGGCGAGGAGATCGACGCCTTCCTGACCGAACTCGGTGTTCCGGCCATGGCGCCGGAGCTGGCCGTCGCGGCCTTGCAGCAGGCGATGGACAGCGACGAGACCGCCGTCACCGTGACCGACATCGACTGGCGCACCTTCGCGCTGACCTTCACCGCGATGCGTCCGGCCCCGCTCATCGGCGACCTGCCCGCGGTGCTGGCGATCGCCGAGGAGGAGGCCGCCCGCGCCCGCGAGACCGCCGAGGCCGGGGTGTGGCGCGAACGCCTCTCCGGGCTCGCCGAGGCCGAGCGCGACCGCGTCCTGCTGGAGCTGGTGCGCACCTTCGCCGCCCAGGTGCTCGGGCACGGCGGCATCGACGACATCCTCCCCGACGAGCCGTTCACCAAGCTCGGCTTCGACTCGCTGACCGCCGTCGAGCTGCGCGGGCGGCTCAACGCCGAGACCGGCCTGGTCCTGCCGCCGACGCTGGTCTTCGACCACCCGACGCCCGCGGCGCTGGCCACGCACCTCCTCGCGTCACTTTCCGGAGTGGAAAGCGAAGTCGTCCCGGTGGTCACCACGCAGGTGGCAGGCGACGAGCCGATCGCGATCACCGGCATCGCGTGCCGGTTCGCCGGCGGCAGCAACACCCCCGAGCAGTACTGGGACATGCTGGCCGAGGGCGCCGACGTCATCCGCGAGGTGCCCGAGGACCGTTGGGACGCCTCGAAGTTCTACGACCCCGACCGCACCGCGCCTGGCAAGGCCTACACGCAGGCCGGTGGGTTCATCGACGACATCGCCGGGTGGGACGCGCCGTTCTTCGGCCTCTCGGCGCAGGAGGCGCACCGCCTCGACCCGCAGTTCCGGTTGTTGATGGAACTGGTCTGGGAGGCCATCGAGGACGCCGGGATCACCGCCGAGGAGCTGCGCGGCAGCCGCACCGGCGTGTTCGCGGGCCTGATCGACTCGTTGCAGTACACCTACCGGCAGCTGGAGGTCGACGGCGCCGCGTGCTCCGACGACCCGTACTTCAGCCTCGGCAGCTCGCTGAGCGCGGCGGCGGGCCGCATCGCCTACCACCTCGACCTGCGCGGCCCGTGCCTCACCGTGGACACCGCGTGCTCGTCCTCGTTGGTGGCCATGCACTTGGCGGTGCAGAGCCTGCAGCGCGGTGAGTGCGACATCGCCATCGTCGGTGCCACGTCGGGGATCCTCTCCCCGGAGACCTTCGTCCAGGCGTGCAAGATGAGCATGCTCGCCGTGGACGGCAAGACGAAGACCTTCGACGCCTCCGCGGACGGCTACGTGGTCGGTGAGGGCGGCGGTGCGGTCATCCTCCGCCGGGCCTCCTCGGTCCGCGCCGGGGACCGCCCGCGTGCGCTGATCAAGGCGACCGCGACCAACCAGGACGGCCAGAGCAACGGCCTGACCGCGCCGAACCGTGCCGCCCAGCTCGCCGTGATCAAGGCTGCCCAGGCGGCCGCGGGTGTCACGCCGGACCGCATCTCCTTCGTGGAGGCGCACGGTTCCGGTACGCCGCTGGGTGACTCGATCGAGTTCAGCGTGCTGCGCGAGGTCTTCGAGGACCGGCCCGCCGACAACCCGCTCTACGTCGGCGCGGTGAAGTCCAACGTGGGCCACACGCTCGCGGCGGCGGGCATGGCCGGGCTGATCAAGACGGTGCTGGCGTTGCAGCACAACGAGATGCCCGGCAACCTGAACCTGGTCCAGCCGAACGACGTTGTCACCATCGACGGTACGGTGCGCCCCGTTCAGGGCCTGACCCCGTTCGCGGGGGACGGTCCGGTGCTCGCTGGCGTCAGCTCGTTCGGCTGGTCCGGCACCAACGCCCACTTCATTCTGGAGCAGGTTGCGGCCGAAGACCCGCTTGCGGGGTCGAGCGTCACCACCGATGAGGCGAAGTCTGCTTCCACCGAGGCACCGCAGCTGATCACCGTGTCGGCCAAGAGCCACGGAGCCTTCAGGGACGCTGTCACGGCGCTGGCCGATCACCTGGAAGCCAATCCCGCGCTCGACCTCGCGGACGTCGCCTACACCACGCAGGTCCGCCGGACGAGCCACCCGCTGCGCGGATTCGTCGTGGCGCAGGACATCGCCGATGCCGTAGCCCAACTTCGCGCGGGCCTCACGCCGGTGGACGCGCCCACCACGAAAACGCACGCCGGCGGTGACGTTTCGCCGGAACTCGCGGAGCGTCTGCGGGCGTGGGGAGTCGAGCTGGTCGAGAACCCGGACGTGGTCGTCGACGAGGGTTACGACTTCCTTGTCCTGCTGGGCAAACTGTGGCAGCACGGCGTCAAGGTGGACTTCGCCGCCGGGCACTCGCCGGAGCGCTCTCCGGTCAGCCTCCCCGGTTACCGCTTCCAGCGGATCCGCTACTGGCCGGACTACGACACCAGGCCGGAGCCGGTGGTCGTGCCCGAGGCGAGGACCGAGGGCAAGCCGGGGATGTTCTCGCACACGCCGATCTGGCGGCGCCAGGACGCCAAGACCGCGCTCGCCGACGCCGCGCCCACCACGGTGATCGTGCTCGCCGACCGCACCCACGTCGGCGACCAGATCGCGGACCTCGCGAAGGCCGCGGGCCACGAGGTGCGGATCGTCGAACCGGGCGAGGACCACCGGAAGGTGCTCGACGGCATCGCCGACCGCGCGGACACCCCGCTGCGGATCATCCACGCCTTCGGCGTCCACAAGGGACTCCCGGAGCCGGAAACCGCCGTGGAGAACGGTTTCTACAGCCTCATGGAGCTGGTGCAGGCACTGGGCTCCGTGGTGCCCAACCGCGCGGTCAACCTGGTCGCGGCCGGGGTGGACACCTTCGACGTGATCGGTGAGGACGCCGGGAACCCGCTGGCTGCCGTGGTGTTCGGCGCGGTCGGCGCGATCGACCACGAGTACCCGTTGGTGTACCCGCGTTACGTCGACGTGGAGTCGACCACCGAGCCCGCGACCATCGCCGCGCAGCTGCTGCGCGAGTCCGACCTGCTCGCCGCGGAGATCACCGCGCAGGGCAGCGAGGCGGGCACGGCGTGGGCACCGGTCGCGTGGCGGCGTGGACGGCGGTGGTTGAGGGACTTCGAGGTCACCCCGCTGTCCGAAGTGGACGATTCGATCGCCTGGCGTCAGGGCGGTACCTATCTGATCACCGGTGGTACCGGTGGGCTCGGGCTGATGCTCGCCCGGAGGCTGGCCGGGCTCGGCACGAAGCTGGCGCTCGTCGGCCGGTCGAAGCTGCCCGAGCAAGCGCGGTGGAACGCCTGGATCGAGGCGCACGGCCCGGACGACAAGACCAGCAAGACCTTGCTGGAGCTGAAGGACCTGGTCGCCCTGGGCGCGGAGGTGCTGCCGATCAGCGCCGACATCTCCGATCCCGTCCAGGTCAAGGCGATGCTCCGCACCGCACGCGAGCACTTCGGTGAGCTGCACGGTGTCGTGCACGCGGCCGGTGTGGCGGGCAAGGGCCTGTTGCAGACCAAGAGTCGTGAGCAGGCAGCGGAAGTGCTGGCGCCCAAGGTGAAGGGCACGCTCGCCCTCGCCGAGGAGCTGCGCGCGGAGCCGGTCGAGCTGCTGGTGCTCTATTCATCCGCCGTGACCGTGATCGGTGCGGTCGGCGAGTACGACTACGCCGCGGCCAACGCGTTCTTGGACGCCTTCGCCGCCGCCGAGTCGGTCACCGCTAGCACAGCCAAGCACGTCGTGTCTGTGGCTTGGGGCGCATGGCTGTACGACAACTGGTCAAACGACGCGCTTTCCGGCTCTCCGGAGCTCCAGAAGGCCGTCCGCGACTACCGTGCCAAGTACGGCATCCGCGACACCGACGGGGTCGACGAGCTGACCAGGATCGTGGCATCCGGCGCCCCCCAGGTGCTGGTGCTCACCCGGCCGCTGCCGGAGGCGGTCCGCACGTTCGCCGAGGTGAACTCGATGGACGCGGTCGCCGACGGCGTCGGGGTGGTCCCCGCCGCCGAGCGGTACCCGAGGCCGGACCTGCGCGTGGCCTACCTGGCCCCGCGCGATGAGGTGGAGAACCGGATCGCGGTGGTGTGGCAGGAATGCCTCGGTCTGGAACAGGTCGGCGTGCACGACCCGTTCTTCGAGCTCGGGGGGACCTCGCTGGTCGGGCTGGTGGTCATCGCCAGGCTGTCCAAGGAGTTCTCGGTCGAGCTGGCCGCGGCGAGCCTGTTCGAGAAGCCGACCGTCGCCCAGTTCGCGGAGCTGCTCCGGGAGCAGGCGGCACCGGGCGGTGCTGACAGCCCGGCGAAGGTGCTGAAGGGCAGTGCCGCGCGCGGCGAGCGCCGTCGCATGGCGCGCGGCAGGAGGAGCGGAAAGCGATGACGGAGTACGAAGAGGACGAGGGTTTCTCCGGCGACATCGCCGTCGTGGGCCTCGCCGGGCGGTTCCCCGGTGCGGACGACGCCACGGGGTTCTGGGAGAACCTGCTGGCAGGGCGCTCCGGCATCGTCCGGCACGACCGGGCGGAGCTGCTGGCCGCGGGCGTGCCCGCCGAGCACGCGGACGACCCGAACTACGTCCCGGTCTCCGCCGCGGTGTCCGGGATGGACCTCTTCGACGCGGGCTTCTTCGGGGTCGACCCCGAAGAGGCGGCGCTGATGGACCCGCAGCACCGGGTGTTCCTGGAGACCGTCTGGCATGCGCTGGAGGACGCGGCGATCGAGCCGTCCACTGTGGACGGAACGGTCGCGGTCTACGCGGGCTGCGGACCGTCGACGTACCTGATGATGAACCTGGTGACGCACGACGACCTGTTCGTCAAGGTCGGCCCCGAGCACCTGATCCTGTTGAACGACAAGGACACGCTGGCCGGTCGGGTGTCGTACTCGCTGGACCTCACCGGCCCGGCCGTGACCGTCCAGGCGCACAGCGCCACCTCGCTGGTCGCCGTGTGCACGGCCTGCACGAGCCTGGCGGCGGGGGAGACCGATGTCGCCGTCGCCGGTGGCGTCTCGTTGCTGTTGCAGCCGCCCGGCTACTGGTACTCCGAGGCCAACCGGCTCAGCTCCGACGGCGTCGTCCGGCCCTTCGACGCCGCCGCCAACGGCAAGATCACCGGTGATGGCGTCGGCGCGGTGGTGTTGCGCCGCCTGGAGGACGCGATCGAGGACGGCGACCGGATCTACGCGGTCATCCGGGGCTGGGCGGTCAACAACGACGGCTCGGACAAGGCCGGGTTCACCGCGCCGAGCGTGCAGGGCCAGGCCGCGGTGATGGCCGAAGCCCTCGGCGCGGCCGGGGTGGAGCCCGACGAGGTGGACTTCGTCGAGACCAACGCCTCCGGCACGGTGTTCGGCGACGCCGCCGAGGTCGCGGCCATCCAGCAGGTCTTCGCCGAGTCGAACTCCCTCAAGATCGGATCGGCCAAGGCGGGCATCGGCCACCTCAACCAGGCCGCCGGCATCGCCTCGCTGCTCAAGACCGCGCTCGCGCTGCACCACGAGCAGCTGCCGGGCACCCTGAACTTCAGCGCTCCCAACCAGCAGCTGGCGCGCACCGGCGACCGCATCCAGGTCCCGGTCGAGCCGACCCCGTGGGAGCGCGGCGATCGGCCCCGTGTCGCGGGCGTGAACTCCTTCGGTTTCGGCGGCACCAACGCGCACGTCGTGCTGGAAGAGGCGCCCGAGCCGGAGGACGAGCCGAACCCGCGCAAGCACTCCCTGCTCGTGTGGTCCGGCACTTCCGCCGAGGCCGCCGACGCCATGACCGAGCGGATCGCCGCGAGCACCGCTCCGATCGAGGACCTGGCCTACACGCTCCAGATCGGCCGCAGGGCCTTTCAGCATCGGCGCTTCGCCGTGGTTGAGTCCATTAAGGACGTTTCCCGGGAAGGCCGTGTTCTGGCCGACAGCAACGTGATCGAGGGCCGCGAGGTCGGTTTCCTGATCGCCGGTGTCGGTGAGCAGTACAAGGGCATGGTCGGCGACCTCTACCGCGACGAGCCGGTGTTCCGCGAGGCGATCGACGAGTGCGCGGCGATCTTCCGCCGGCACCTCGGCACCGACCCGATCGCGGACATGATCGCCACCAGGGGAGCCGCCAGCAACGACCTCGCGCGCCTCCTGGGCCGGGCCGCCGAAACCGACGAAAGCTCCGCTGCCACCGACGTGGTGCAGCCAGCGGTGTTCGCGGTGGAGTACGCGCTCGGGAAACTGTTGCTGGAGTGGGGAATCACGCCGAGCGTGCTCGCGGGCTACAGCGTCGGCGAGTTCGTCGCCGCGGCGCTGGCGGAGAGCCTGACCCTGGGCGAGGCCGCGGGCCTGGTCGCTGTGCGCGCCAAGCTGATCGCGGCACTGCCGCAGGGCGCCATGGCCGCGGTCCCGCTGTCCGTGGACGACCTCACCGCGAAGATCGGTGCGCTGGACGGCGTCGACGTCGCCTCGGTCAACGGTCCGGCGATGATCGTGCTCTCCGGCCCGGCGGACAAGCTCGCCGCGGTCACCGAGAAGCTCGCCGAGCACGCCGTCCCCGCGCGCTTCCTGCGCACCACGCACGCTTTCCACTCGCGGGCGCTGCGACCGATCGCCGCCGAGCTGACCGCGTGGGCCCGGCAGAACCTCAGCCCGCAGGCGCCGAAGATCCCGTACCTGTCCAACGTGACCGGTGCGCCGATCACCGAGCGCCAGCTCAAGGACCCCGGGTACTGGGCGGAGCACATGTGCCGCACGGTCCAGTTCGCCGACATGATCGCCCACCTCGCCGCGACGCACCCGGACGCCGCCCTGGTGGAGGTCGGCGCGGGCCAGTCGCTCGGCGCGATGTTCCGCGGCCACCCCGACGTGCCGTCGCAGCGGTGGTCGCTGCTGCTGCCGACGCTGCCGGGGGAGTCCGACCCGAGCGAGACCGGGGCCGTGCTCACCGAGGCGCTGGGCAAGCTCTGGCTGACCGGCGCCACCGTGGACTGGGCGGCCTACCACCGCGGCCGGGGCGCGCGGAAGACGACCGCGCCGACGCACGTGTTCGAGCGCGGGCGCCATTGGATCGACCCTGTACAGAAGGCGTAGTGCCCTTGCCACGCAAGGGGAAGACGACGGGGCAAGGGGAACGAGGAGAGAACCGATGAGTCTTGTTGGAGTGGTCGGCGCGGGCGTGATGGGCTCGGGCGTCGCGCAGACCTTCGCTCAGGCGGGGCACGAGATCGTCCTGATCGACAACGATCGCGACGCGCTGGCCAAGGCCCTCAACGCCATCGAGCTCAACGCGCGGATGAGCCGGATGATGGGCGGTCCCGCGGTGGACCACGAGCAGGTGCTCGCCCGCATCACCTCCGGCACCGACCTGGGCCTGCTGGCCGAGGCGCACATCGTGATCGAGAACGTCACGGAGAACTGGGAGATCAAGAAGGCGGTCTGGCTGGAGCTGGAGGCCACCTGCAAGGCCGAGACCATCTTCGTGGCCAACACCTCGGCCATCCCGATCACCAAGCTGGCCTCGCTGACCAAGCGCCCGGCCCAGGTCGCGGGCGTGCACTTCATGAACCCGGTGCCGATGAAGCCGGCCGCGGAGCTGATCAAGGGCTACCACACCACGCCGGAGACCATCGAGACCGTGCGCGACCTGCTGACCTCGGCGGGCAAGCGCGGCATCGACGTCAACGACGCCAGCGGCTTCGTGTCCAACCGGGTGCTGATGCTGACCGTCAACGAGGCCGCCTACCTGGTCTACGAGGGCGTCGCCAGCGCGGAGACCGTCGACGACGTGTTCCGCAGCTGCTTCGGCCACCCCATGGGGCCGCTGGAGACCGCCGACCTGATCGGCGTCGACACGATCCTCTACAGCGTCGAGGTCCTCTACGAGCACTTCGCCGACAGCAAGTACCGCCCGTGCCCGTTGCTCAAGCAGATGACGGACGCGGGCCTGCACGGTCGCAAGTCCGGCAAGGGCTTCTACACCTACTGATTCCCTGGTTTCACGGAGGAGCACACCCATGTCCGACAACGCCCGCGCCGAGCTTCGCCAGTTCATCGTCGGCAAGTTCCCCAAGATCGAGCTGGCCGACGACCAGGACATCTTCGCCCTCGGCTTCGTCAACTCGTTGTTCGCGATGGAGCTGGTGATGTTCATCGAGAAGACCTTCTCGGTGCGCATCCCCAACGACGAGCTGAAGCTGGACAACTTCCGCAGCATCGACGCGATGACGGACCTGATCGCGCGTCAGCAGTCGGTGACGGCCTAGCCATGGGCCCGACCCCCGAACTGGTCCGGGAGTTCGTCGACGCCGCGGTGGCGCCGAACGCCGAGGAGTTCGACCGCACCGAGCGGCTGCCGGAGTCGCTGCTCAAGCAGGTCGGCTCGCTCGGGCTGTGGGCGCCGTTCCTGTCCGAGGCGGTCGGCGGCTCCGGCAGCGACTACGTCACCGTCGGCCGCATCCACACCGAGATCGGCCGCGGCTGCTCCGGTCTGCGCAGCATGCTCACCGTGCACGGCATGGTGTCCTGGTCGGTCAACCGCTGGGGCACCGACGAGCAGAAGGACCACTGGCTGCCCGAGCTGGCCTCGGGCGCCACCTTCGGCGTGTTCTGCCTGTCCGAGCCGGACAGCAGCGGCAGCGACTCCAAGGCCGAGGGCACCGTGGCGGAGCCGGACGGCGACGGCTGGGTGCTCACCGGCCGGAAGAAGTGGATCACCGGCGGGCAGGTCGCCGACCTGATGATGGTCTTCGCCAGGACCGGGCCGGGGATGAGCGCGTTCCTGGTGCCGCGCACCGCGCCCGGCGTCGAGGTGACGCCGGTGCCGAGGATGATGGGCACGGCCGCCAGCATGATCGCCGAGATCACCTTCTCCGGCGTGAAGCTCGGCGCCGACGCCCTGCTCGGCCCGCGCGGCTGGGCGGCGGGCACGGTGATGACCGGCGCGCTGGACATCGGCCGCTACAGCGTGGCCTGCGGGTCGCTGGGCATCGTCCAGGCGGCGCTGGAGGCCAGCGCCCGCTACACCGCCGAGCGCTCGGCGGGCGGGAAGCTGCTGCGCGACCAGCCGCAGCTGCGCGCCAAGATCAGCGACATGGTGACCAGCCGGGACGCGGCGCGGTTGCTGTGCGAGCGGGCCGGTCGGCTCAAGGACGCCGACGACCCCGAGACGATCATGGCCACCTGGATCGCCAAGTACCACGCGTCCACCGCGGCCACCAAGGCCGCCAGCGACGCCGTGCAGATCCACGGCGCCAACGGTTGCAGCCCCGACTACCCGGTCGCCCGGCTGTACCGCGACGCCAAGATCATGGAAATCATCGAGGGCAGCACCGAGCTCCAGCAGCTGACCATCGCCGACGTGGCATACCGGGAGGTATTGCTGTGAAGCCCAAACTCGGGCGCATCAAGTGCGTCGTGTGGGACCTCGACAACACCGTCTGGGACGGGATCCTGCTGGAGGACGGCGACGTCAAGCTCCGCGACGAGGTGGCCGAGGAGATCCGCCGCCTCGACGAGCTGGGCGTCCTGCACTCGGTGGCCAGCCGCAACGACCGCGACGCCGCCATGGCCAAGCTGCGGGAGTTCGGGCTGGCCGACTACTTCCTCTACCCGCAGATCAACTGGAACGCGAAGTCCGGCTCGATCGAGCAGATCGCCAAGTCGATCAACATCGGCCTGGACGCGATCGCCTTCGTCGACGACCAGCCCTTCGAGCGCGAGGAGGTCTCCCACGTCCTGCCCGCGGTGCTGACCGTGGACGCGCTCGGCGACCTGCCGACGATCCTGCGCCAGGACGAGTTCCGGCCGAAGTTCGTCACCGACGAGTCCCGCATCCGCCGCGAGATGTACCAGGCGGCGGCGCAGCGCGACCAGATCGAGCAGGAGTACAGCGGCACCAGCGAGGAGTTCCTGGCCACGCTGGACATGAAGTTCACCATCTCGCGCGCGCAGGAGGCCGACCTCCAGCGCGCCGAGGAGCTGACCGTCCGCACCAACCAGCTCAACTCCACCGGGCGCACCTACTCCTACGAGGAGCTGGACGCGCTGCGCACCTCGCCGGACCACCTGCTGCTGGTCGCGTCGCTGACCGACCGCTACGGCAGCTACGGCAAGATCGGCCTCGCCCTGGTCGAGCGCGGCAAGCCCGCGTGGCACCTGCGGATGATGCTGATGTCCTGCCGGGTGATGTCGCGCGGCGTCGGCACGGTGCTGCTGAACCACATCATGGGCCTGGCCAAGGCGGACGGCGCCAAGCTGCGCGCGGAGTTCGTCGAGACGGGCCGCAACCGGATGATGTACGTGACCTATGCCTTCGCCGGGTTCACCGAGGTGGAGCGGGACGGCTCACATCTGGTCTTTGAATCCGATCTGGCCACGATCCAGCCCCCGCCTGCTTATCTTGTGGTCGAGACGGACTGATCGAGGGAGTGGGCATGACACGACCGAACGCGCCGCGGTGGCTGCCATTGGGCAATGGCCGTCCGGCAGTGCCAATGCTCGACCCCGCAAGCGGGTCTTCGGCGAGGGTCTACTGCTTCCCGCATGCAGGCGCCAGCGCTGCCGTCTACGCGCCGTGGCGCGCCCTCGCGGGGGACCGGCTGGCGATCTGCCCGGTGCAGCCGCCTGGCCGGGCCGAGCGCTTCCGCGAGAAGCCGTTCACCTCGGTGGACAGCCTGGTCGACGAGCTGGTCGCGGACATCGGTGATCAGTTCACCGGCACGTACGCGTTCTTCGGGCACTCCATGGGCGCGCTGCTGGCGTTCGAGGTGACCAGGAAGCTGCGCGCGATCGGCGCCCAGCTGCCGAAGCACCTGTTCGTCTCCGGCCGCGCCGCCCCGCAGCTGCCGGACACCCGCAAGCAGCTGCGCGCGCTGCCGCAGCCGGAGCTGATCGCCGAGCTGAAGCGGCTCGGCGGCATGCCGGACGCGGTGCTCAACGAGCCGGAGCTGCTGGAGCTGTTCATCCCGCTGTTCCGCGCCGACCTCACCGTCAACGAGGCGTACACCCACCGGGTCGAGGACCCGCTGCCGCTGCCGCTGACCGCGTTCGGCGGCCACGGCGACCCGCGTGCCGACGACGACGAGCTGAAGGCGTGGGGTGAGCTGACCGCGGGCCGGTTCGCGCTGCACACCTATCCCGGCGGCCACTTCTACCTGGAGAAGAAGGCGGGGGAGCTGATCGACCTCTTCGCCGCCGAACTGGCCGCGTAGTGGAGGTCTGGCTGGGCCGCGCCGACGAGGCCCAGGCCATGCTTCGCTCGGTCCTGGGGGCCGGGGCGGAGATCGTTCGTGAGGAGTCCGGTCGCCCGCGGGTGGTGGGCGGACCGGACTTCAACCTGTCGCACTCCGGCGACCTGGCGGTGCTGGCCGTCTCCGGGGACCGCCGCGTGGGGATCGACGTCGAGCAGCACCGGGAACTGGACCACCTGGGCATGGCCGGCCGCGTGCTGCTGCCGAGCGAGTACGAGGTGATCGCGGCGCTGCCCGCCGCCGACCAGCCCGCGGCGTTCTTCCGGTACTGGACGGTCAAAGAGGCCTATGTGAAGGTGACCGGCCAGGGCTTGAGCGGGCTCCCGGGGCCTGAGTTCGTCTCCGATCACCTGGTCGTCGACGGCGAGCGCTGGTCGGTCGCTGAGCTGGCGCTACCGGAGGGGTACTCCGGCGCCGTGGTGTCACCGGGTCCGCCGTTCGCGGTGCGACAGCGGGCCTGGCCCAGCGTCAGCAGCGGTTCCTGACGTACCACGCGTTGTGGTACAGGGGCCACTGCCCGATGTGGGTGATGCCGGGAGGGACGCACTTCTCGAAGTTCTCGCCCCTAATCCTGTCCACTGTGATGGTGACATTCGTGTCTCCACAGTGGTTGTACATGAGTTGCGGCCCATCGGGTTGCGGATAGTCGTGGTCCACGTAGACGCCGCACTTGGTGCTGCTCGCCGTGGCCGTCGCCGGAGCGACGAGGAGCGCCACCGCCGTTCCCGTTCATGAGTCCTTCTGGACGTTCAGCGGTAGGTGGAAGGCCAGTTGCCCTGGGCCAGCACTCGCCGGGCTTGGCGTCGCGCAGGTACGGCCGCCACCCCATCTTCCTGAGCACGTTGCCCCCTTGGCGAAGTGTCCTGCCTGGTTTGCCGCATTTGCGGCCCAAGGGAATGGGGCGGTCCGGCCGAGCGAGTGGCAAGCCGATTCAAGTGATCATGAAAAATGACGGAGTGTTCATGAACCTTCAGGAAGGAATGCGAATCCTCGTCCATTCCGGAACCGGCGCGGACACGATCGCGGTGACCGGCGCGAGCGGGGTGCCGAGCCCGGCCGCGACGTGCCGGTGGTGGAGTTCGCGGAGGTCGGAGTTCTCGGTGCCGATGCCCGACCCCGCGAGCAGGTCTTCGGCGGCCACGCTGTCCAGCCACGCCGCGGCGTTGCGGTGCTTCTCCGCCCGCGCCACGCGGGGGAGCTGC
This sequence comes from Allokutzneria albata, assembly GCF_900103775.1. GTDB lineage: Bacteria > Actinomycetota > Actinomycetes > Mycobacteriales > Pseudonocardiaceae > Allokutzneria > Allokutzneria albata. The sequence continues at coordinate 679,727 of NZ_LT629701.1, forward strand.
GCGTACGCGGTGTCGCGCACCAGCGCCTGGCAGAACACGTAGCCCTGCTCGCCGGCGATCCCACCGGTGCGGACCCTGCGCAGCACCTCGCGGCGCTCCAGCTGCTCAAGGCACTGGACGATGCCCTCGATCTCCTCGTGGCCACCGACGGCGGCGATCGCGGACGCGGTCACGGTGTCCCCGAACACCGCGGCGTCCTGCACGACCGCCTTCTCCGCGACGGAGAGCGTGTCCAGCCGCGCGGCCACCACGCTGCGCACCTGGTTCGGCGGCAGCAGGTCATCGCGCGAGCGGCCGACCCGGATCATCCTGGCGTACTCGATCGCGAACAGCGGGTTGCCGCCGACGCGCCCCACCAGCGCCCGCCGGTGCTGCGCGGACCAGCCGCCGTGCGCGGTCCCGTCGTCGAGCATCGAGTCCAGCAGCTCGCCGACCGCGTTCTCCGACAACGGGTCCAGCGTCATCGTGGTCACGTTGCGGGCGCCGCCGTGCCAGCCCTGGCGCTGCTCCAGCAGTTCCGGCCGCGCGGTCGCGACCACCAGCAGCGGCACCGGCCCGACCCCGTCGGACAGACCCGCGACGAACTCCAGCAGCTCGTCGTCGGCGCGGTGCAGGTCCTCGATCACCGTCACCAGTGGCTGGTCAGCGGCCAGCTCCTCCAGCAGCCTGCGCAGCGCGGCGAAGGTCTCGGCGGAGTCCACCAGGTGCCACGGCCGCGTCGGGAAACCGGTCAGCGGCAGCAGTCCGGCCACCGTCCGCGCGCCGAGGTCGCCAGTGCCGAAAAGCTTGTGCGCCAAGCGGTTCAGCTTCGTCTCGGCCGTCGTCGCGGAATCGCCGTGCTCGATGCCGACACACGCCCGCGTCAGCTCGGTCAGCGTGCGCGAGGCGATGTCGTCGCCGAAGTACGGCACCCGCGCGGTGAACGCCTTGGCATCTGCGCTGATGCTCGACCCTGAGAGCAGGTCTTCGGAAAACTCGGTCAGCAGCCTGGTCTTGCCGATCCCGGCCTCGCCGAGCACCGTCAGCAGCTGCGGCCGCTGCCTGCGCCGCACCTGGGCGAGGGTCGCGCGGAGCAGGTCCATGTCCCGCTCGCGGTCCAGGAACGGCACGGAGGTGTGCCGCCCGATGCCGACCACCGGCTTCTCGCGGACGGCTTCGGCCTTCCACACCGCCGGCACCTCGGAGGTCGTCGAATAGACGATCAACGGCGCGCTGGCCTGCCGCGTCGTGTCGCAGACCCACACCGGCCCGCAGCGCACCACCGTGGTCATCAGCACGCAGCTGTCCACCACCGCGCCGGCCACCATCGGCGCGGCCTCGCCCGGCCGGAACTTCGCCAGCACCTCACCGGTCGCGATCGCGATCCGCAGGTCCGCCCCGTTCGGCGCCGCCGGGTCCTGCCCGACGAGCCGGTCCCGGATGGTCAGCGCCGTCCGCACCGCCCGCGCCGCGTCGTCCTCGTGCGTCCTCGGCACGCCGAACACCGCGAGCAGCACCGAGCCGACCGCGCCGATCACCGTGCCCCCCGCGTTCTCGACCTCCGCGCGCACGGTCACGCTGATGTCCAGGAACGTCTGGTCCACGTCCTCCGGGTCCTTGCCCGTGGGCTGCCGCGGCGCGACCGCCATGACGCTGACGAGCTTGCGCTCCGCGCACGGCTCCACGACGAGCGCCGCCGTGGTCGGTTCCGGTTCCTGCCGCAGGCTGACCACCTTCGGCCGGTTCGTCGGCAGCGACACCAGCGTCCGCGGCGGCGCCGGCTCCGGCAGCACCAGCGGCGTCACCGAAGCGGTCGTCGGCAGCTGCAGTGCGGCGTCGTGGTCGAGGATCGCCCGCTCCAGCTCCTGCAGCTCGCGCCCCGGCTCCAGCCCGAGCCCGTCCACCAGAGCCGTCCGCGTCCGCCGGTAGACCTGCAACGCGTCCACGTGCCGCCCGCACCGGTAGAGCGCCGTCATCAGCTGACGGCACAACCGTTCCCGGTGCGGCTCCGCCTCGAACAGCGGCTCCAGTTCGCCGAGCACGTCCGGGTGCCGCCCGCGGGCCAGCTCGACGTCGAAGTAGTCCTCCATCACCGAGACCCGCATGTCGTGCAGCTTCGCCAGTTCCGGCCAGTTCACGCCCGTCTCGACGAGGTCGGCCAGCACCGGTCCGCGCCACAGCGCCAGCGCTTCGCGCAACGCGTGCGCCGCCTGGTCGCTGCGCCCTTCCGTCAGCGCGACGCGCCCCGCCTGCGCCAGCGATTCGAACCGGGAGAGGTCGATGCGGTCCGGTTCCACCCGCAGCACGTAGCCCGGCGCGTGGGTGAGCAGCAGCGGAGTGTGCGTGGCGTCCGAGTTCGACGCGAGCACCGTCCGTAGCCCCGACACCGCGTTCTGCACCATCTTGCGCGCCGTCGAGGGCACGTCGTCCGGCCACAGCGCCCGGAGCAGCCTGCTGGTCGCCACCACCTCGTTGGCGTGCAGCAGCAGGTAGCCGAGAACCGCGCGCTGCTTGGTCCCCTTGAGGGGCGCCACCACACCGCGGTCGACCACTTCGAGTGAACCCAACACACTGAATTGCATCCGCTACCCCAGTTCACTGGCCCAGGTATTCCAGCTGATCCCAGAGTTGCCGGACCGGCCCCGGGCCGCAATGGAGCGAGGGGAATCTTGGACTTTGTACCTGAATCTCGCTCAATTACGTTCGGCACTTGACAGCTCGGGAACCCTCCGATAGTCCCCGCCGCCGCAGAGTTCTCTGACCTGCTGGTTTTCGCTTCAGAGGTGGGTGTCGGGCACTGTACGAATGCCTAGAATTCCGCGATTACCGCCCGATTCCCCGGCTCAACGCGACCACCGGGATGGTTCGGGATGTGCGCCGCTGAAAGTCCCCGAACGCCGGGTTCACCGCCACCTGCCGCGCGTACAACTCGTCCCGCTCGGCCCCTTCGGTGAAGGTCACTTCCGCTTCGAAGCGCTCCGCTCCGACCTCCACCACGGCCCGCCCGTTCGCCACCAGGTTGTGGTACCACGCCGGGTGCCGCGCATCGCCCCCGTTGGACGCGAAGACCACGAACCGCTCCCCGTCCGCCAGGTACAGCACCGGCGTCGTCCGCTCCTTCCCGCTGCGCGCACCCACCGTCGTCAGCAACAGCAACGGCGCGTCGGCGTAGGTACCGCTCATCACCCCGTTGTTGCCGCGGAACTCGTCGATGACCTTCTCGTTGTAGCTGCGCGTGTCCGTCATACCCGTCACAACGCTGCCGCACCCGATCCATTCCGCTCCCAGCCCGGGTCCGGCTTGGCCGAGCGTATGGCACGCCCACCCCAGCCTCCTTCCCGTTGGGCGCCTTGCGTTACAGCGTGAGTGGGTAGTCGACCCTGATGTTGCGCAGGGGTTTCTGCTCCACGTCGATCCACCGAGGTGGAATGACGCTCGGTATCCCGTGTTCGAAGACGATTGTCCATTCGTCTTCGTGCATGACGTGATGGTGGTAGACGCAGAGCAGGACGAGGTTGTCGAGGTCGGTGGGTCCGCCGTCTATCCAGTGCCATACGTGATGAGCTTCCGTCCACGCCGGTGGCCGATCACATCCGGGGAAGGCGCATCCCTTGTCCCGCACGGCGAGTGCTTTGCGCTGGGCCACCGAGGCGGTCCGTCGTTCCCGTCCGAGGTCGAGAGGTTCACTGTCCCCGCCCAGGACGGTGGGGATGATCCCGGCGTCGCAGCACGTCTGCCGCACCAACCCGGCCGAGGCCCGATCGCCCGTAGCGGTGGTACCGCTGCCGAGCATGGCCAGGAGTTTCTCGAAGTCCATCGTCACCACCACCGTGGGACGCCGTCCCCCGGTCTCGGGCAGATCCCGGGTGGCCATGGCCAGGTCGATGACCTCCTCGAACGCATCCGCATACCGCTGCCCCGCCGTCCGGGGATCCTTCTCCCCATCGACCGTGCGCGGTTTCGCCAGCGCGTCCAGCACAGTCTTGATCTTCTGGCCCGCGATCAGAGGGAAGACACCTTTGATGTGCAGGGACCCGTCCTGATCGCTGGCCATCCGCAACTCCCGACGAGCCACCGCTTCCTGTTCGTCGCGGAAGGTGCCGTCGGGGTCGAGGACACTGCGCAGATATTTGCCGGCCACCATCAAGTCACGCGGGTGCATCGTCGGCGCCACCCGCGCCAGGTACTGCTCGGCTTCCTCCCGACGGTCAGCAGGGACACGCTTGACGGCGTCGGAGATCACCAGCGCGTGTCGGCCGCTGATCTCCCCGGCGTACATCCGCTCCCGCGTCGCCGCAAGCTTCGGCAGTTCATGCACCAGACGGGTGCGCCGTTGGGCTTCGGCGGGTTCGAGTTTCACCTTCGACCGCAACAGAACCGCCACGTTCCTACAGCTGTGCTCGGTGTGCAGGCCCTGGGATTCCGCTTCGGTCGCGGTATCGGTGGCTGCGGCGAGAACCAGGGCCGCGAGGGTCTCCCAGTCCTTCATCCGCTCCAGCAGCGCGTCACCGGTCGCCTTGTAGTCCTCGCCCTGTGTGAGATGGTGTTTCATCAAGTGGATCAATGCCTTGGGATTCAACACTTTCACCCCCCTTCTCGACTCTCTTCCATTATCTCAAAAGAGAAGATCGACATCGAATCACGAGGGGGTGAATTCCCGGTAGCGACAACAGTTTCCATGTCCGATTCCATTGTGGACAAACGCAGGCCGCAAACGGATCCGAGGCTTTACCTGGGGTGCGCGTGCCATACGCTCGTCGCGAGGGCCGGAGTTTCATCCCGTGCCCCTGAAAGGCCCAAGGGCACGCGTAAGGGGCCCCAGGTCAAGCCGACCCCCAGCTGGTACCGGCGCCAGCTGGAAGCCCAGCCCAAGCAAGCAGGAACCCCAGCCAACGCTAAGCAGTCCCAGTGCCACCGTCAATCGACAGATGAGACCCGGTCAGATAAGGGAAATCCGCCGAAGCCACGCTCAGCACGAACGCCGCCACCTCGTCCGGCGTCGCCATCCGGCGCAGGCCGCGCACGTTCGACTTCGCCCACGTCGCCGCCATCGCGTCCCACACCGGGTCCGGCAGGTCCATCGCCCCGCCGGCCCGCCGCGTGAACTCGGAGTTCACCGTGCCGGGCAGCACGGTGTTGATCCGGATGCCCTGCATCGCGTAGTCCAGGGACGCGGACTGCACGAGCCCCACGAGACCGCTCTTCGAAGCGGCGTAAGCACTCCGGTCCGCGCCGCTCAGCTTCGCGTTGCCGGACGAAGTGATCACGATGTTCCCGCCGCCGCGCCGGAGCAGGTGCGGGATCTGGTACTTCATCGCGAGGAACACGCCGCGCAGGTTGGTGCCGAGCACGTCGTCCCATTCGGCGGAAGTGAACTCGTGCAAGGGTTTCTGGTTGGTGATCCCGGCGTTGTTGAAGCAGACGTCCAGTCCGCCGTAGGCCGAAGCGACGCGGTCGACGAAGCGCCGGACGTCCTCTTCGGACCGTACGTCGGCGCGAACGTACATGGCCTCGCCGCCCGCCGCGCGGATCTCGCGCTCGACTTCGCGGCCGAGGTTCTCGCGTCTGCCGCAGAAGCCGACCTTTCCGCCCTCCGCGGCGAAGCGCACGGCGGCGGCGCGGCCGATGCCGCTGGTGGCGCCGGTGACCACGACGACCTTGCCGGTGAAGCGCCGCGCGGCTGACGGCGTGATGTTCGGCGTCGGGGCACCGCCCTGCACGAGGGCGACTCCGGCGGCGAGCCCGGCGACGGCTCCGGCGCCCGCGGCGACGCCGCCGGTGGTCAGCAGGCGGCGACGGCTGTATGTCTTGTTCTCGTCCACGAGCCCAGCCTCGCCGCGCGCGGCCCTCGCGGCATCTGTCGAACTGACCGGTCGTCACTACGCTGGGCGGCGTGATGTACGGCCGGGAGCGCGAGCGGCGCCGGATCAGCGAGGTCGTGGAGCACGGGGGAGCCCTGGTGCTGCGCGGCCCGGCCGGGGTCGGCAAGAGCACGCTGCTGGCGGAGGTGCCCGCGACGCTGCGCGCGTGCGGAGTCGAAGCCGAGGTCGAGCTGGCCTTCAGCGGTCTGCACCAACTCCTCGGCCCGTTGCTGGACCGCCTCGACGACCTTCCGGAGTCCCAGGCGGACGCGCTGCGCCGAGCGCTCGGCCTGGCCACGGGGGAGACGACCGACCTGCTGGTGTGCGCGGCGGTGTGCGCTCTGCTGCGAGCCGCTGAGCCCCAGGTCGTGGTGATCGACGACGCCCACAACGTCGATCGCGCTTCCATGCGCGCGCTGCTCTTCACCGCTCGGCGTCTCCACGGCAGCCGCACCGCGATGGTGTTCGGCGTGCGCGACCTGGACACCGGCGACCTGCCGGAACTCACGCTCACCGGGCTCGACGACGAGGCGGCCGCGCGGCTCCTGCCCGACCTCGCACCCGCCACCCGCGCCGTTCTCCTTCGCGCCACCGGCGGCAATCCACTGGCGCTCCTCGAACTGAAGCCGGACCGCGCGGTGCTCGATGCGCTCGCCACGGGCACTGTCCCACTCGGTGAAGCTCTCCAGAACGCCTTCACCGACCGCATCGCCGCCCTACCGCAGCCACAACAGGACGCCTTGCTCGTCGCCGCGGCTGAATGCGCGGGCCGACCGGAGACAATCATGGCCGCGTGCGCAGAACTCGGAGTGCGCGTCGACGCGGTCCCCGAGTTCTCCCATCCCCTCATGCGCTCGGCCGTCTACCGAGCCGCCAACGCGGAGCGTCGCCGCGAAGTCCACAGTGCACTATCCACAGTGGAGACAGGAACCACGGCGAGGCTGCACCGCGCGCTCGCGACCACGAAGGCGAACGAACCCCTTGCCGCGGAACTGGAAGCGGACGCGGCCGACTGCACGGCGCGCGGCGGACTCGGTGCGTCGATCTCCGTGCTGACCGAAGCGGCCAGGCTCAGCGAAACCCCGGAAGCGCGGAACAGACGCCTCGCCGCCGCGACGTACGCCGCGTGGAAGTCAGGACATCCCGAGCTGGTCGCACAGGACCGCGTGTCAACGCGGCTGCGCGGGCTGATCGAGCGCTACAGCGGCGATCAGGTGACTGCCTTCGAGTATCTGTCGCGAGCCTCGAAGTCCTTGTGGGACAACGAACCTGAGCAAGCGGCAGACATGGCGTTCCTCGCGGGTGACGCCGCTGTCCACGCCGGCCTGCTGGACGAGGCGATCGCTGTCATGACTGAGGTCGCGGAGCGGGCGACCGACCTCGGATACCGGAACTTCGGTCGCTGGCTCGCAGACTGGAGTGCCACTGCTCCGGAGCCGTGGGAGGTCTTCGACGCCGCGCCGCAGGCGATCCGCCGGTCCGGCGCCCACAGGTGGCTGGTTCCGATGGCGATCAGCATGCGCGGCCCGCATCTGCGCCAGGCGCGCGAGTTCGGCCTCGAAGCAGTCGCCGATCTGCGCGAGCACGGGATGCTGGCGATCCACGCCGTTCCGCTGTACTGGCTGGCGGAGATGGAGTTCCGCCTCGGCCTGTGGGACGAGGGGACCGCACACGCCGCAGAAAGCCTGCGCGCAGCAAAAGACGCTGGTCAGCGACCTGGTGAGGCCAACGCACACGCGCTGCTCGCCCTGTTCGCCGCTGGTCGGGGCGAGGCGGGGGAGTGCAGGCGGCACTCCGCCAAAGCTCTCGAAGCGGCACTACTCGTGCGCGACCGGCTCGCGGCGGCACGGGCGACGTGGGCGCTCGCGCTGCTCGACCAGGCGCTCGGCGAGCACGAAGCGGCAGAGGAGCGCCTGGCCACCCTCGCGCACGATCTCGTAGCGCGCCAAGCACAGCAGCGCTCCGACGAGCATCCCTTCGACCGGGCGCGCACGGCTTTGGAGCGCGGCCAAGAGCTGCGCCGGAACAAGCGGGTGAAGGAAGCGCGCGGCCCGCTGCGGCTGGCCGTCGACCTCTTCGACTCGCTGGGCGCCGCGCCGTGGGCCGAGCGAGCGCGGGCGGAACTGCGTGCCTGCGGGGCGCCGAACGGTCGGTCCGCGGGCGAGCTGACGCCGCAGGAGTGGGAGGTCGCCCGGCTCGCGGCGGCCGGGCTGAGCAACCGGGAGATCGGCGAGCGGCTGTTGCTCAGTCCCCGCACGGTCGGCTACCACCTGCACAAGATCTTCCCGAAACTCGGTGTGGCCAGGCGTTCTCAGCTCCGGGCGGCTCTGGCCGACACCCGCTAGGCTCCCGCGCATGCTGGATGCGGCCGACTACCGCGCGATGTTCCGGGTTCTGGAGGCGGTCGAGCAGCTCGACACCGCCGAGCGGTTCGCGGCCACGCTGGTGGACTGGTTGGCGCGCGAGTTCGGCTGGCGTTCCCTCGTCTTCCAGCTGTCCCCCACGGATCTCAGCGACTTCCGCGCGGGCAGGGTGAGCCTGCGGACCGTCCGCTTCACCTCCAACGCCCGCCCCGCCGTGATCGACGAGATGGTGGAGCGCTGGGGCGACCACCACCCGCTCGGGCCGGGCGTCGGCGTCGGCCTGACCCGCCGCAGCGTCGTCGCGGCGTCGGAACTGTCCACCGACTCCGACGAGGCCGTGCGGCACTACTTCGACAGCTTCGTCCATCCGCGCGGGGTTGGCGACATGCTGCACGCGGCGGCGGACGCCGGTGCTCGCGGCGGGCTCGGTCTCTGCGTCTACGCCGACAACGGCCCGCGTGAGCGCGCGGTGCTGGGGAAGCTGTCGAAGATGCTGGTGCCCTTCCTGCGCCAGCACCCGGCTCCGGCAGGCCCTGGCGACGGCGCCGCGCTCACCGATCGCGAGACCCTGGTGGCCCGTCTGGTGGCGGAGGGCCACTCGAACCAGGAGATCGCGCTCCAGCTGGGGATCTCACTGGGCACGGTGAAGAAACACCTGTCCAGGGCGCTGGCCAAGACAGCAAGCGCCAGCAGGACCCAGCTCGCCTTCCGCCTTGCCCGGCGCGTGGGACCCCAGTAGCCCCGCCCTCGTCATGATCGCGTCGAGGTGGTGCTTCGGCACCAGCCAGCCCCATTCCTCGATGAAGCCGAAGTCGTCGGCGTAGCGCACCCGCGTGCGCCACAGCGCCCTGGCGAAGGTCAGGAGCGCGTCGCCGTAGGGCACCCGGGTGGCGAATCTCAGCTCACCGCGCTCCGGGCCCCGGCTCGTGCAGCGGTGCACCGCGATCCCGACCTGGCCGTCGTCCTCCAGCGCGATGTCGAGGAAGTCCTCCGCCCATCGGACGCTGACGCTGCGCCTGCCCTCCGCGAGGTCCGCGACCGCGACGACGAGGTCGGTGAACACGTGCGGCTCGGCGACCGGGCTCAGGGCGTGGTCGTCGAGCACGAGCGAGCACCGGCCCGCCCGGAACTCCACCGCAACCGTGAACGTCATGCCGCGCAGCCAAGCGCGTTCCGGGAGGGAACGACATGGGCCGGAGGTGGAACATTTCAGGAATGTGAAAAGGATTCGCCGACATGGGCGCTTGTCGTCGTGGTCGCCGACCGCACAGGCTGGAGGGCGTCGCGCCGCCGCAGCCGAGGAACGCGAGGAACAGCCATGTCCGGTCCGGCGCGAAGAAGGCTGGCCGCCGCGCTCGCCGCGGTGACGGCCCTGATCATGATCCCGCCGCCCGCGGTGGCCGCCCCGCCGGTCTTCCGGCATCCGGGAGTGCTGGTCAGCACACCACAACTGGACTTCGTCCGGGGCAGGGTGAACGCGGGAGCACAGCCCTGGCGTACCGCCTTCGACCGCCTGCTCGCCAGTCCGTACGCGTCGTTGTCCCGCACCCCGAAACCACGCGCGGTCGTGGAGTGCGGGCCCTACTCCAAGCCCGACAACGGTTGTACCGATGAGCGCGAGGACGCGATCGCGGCGTACACGCTCTCCCTCGCCTGGTACGTCACGCAGGACACCAAGTACGCGGACAAGGCCGTCGCGATCATGGACGCGTGGTCGGCGGTGATCCGGGACCACACCAACTCCAACGCGCCGCTGCAGACCGCGTGGTCGGCCTCCTCGTGGACCAGGGCGGCGGAGATCATCCGGCACACCGCCCCGAACTGGCCGGGAGCCGGGCGCTTCGCCACCATGCTGCGCACCGTCTACCTCCCCGAGGTGGTCAACGGGCGCGCGAACACCAATGGCAACTGGGAACTGACGATGATGGAGGCGACCCTCGGGATCGCCGTGTTCACCGAGGACCGGGCCACCTACGACCGCGCGGTGGGCATCTTCCGCACCCGCGTCCCCGCCTACGTCTACCTGGCGAGCGACGGGGCGCTGCCGAAGACGCCGCCCGGCTCCGGTATCGACACCAGGGCGGAGATCATCGCCTACTGGCACGACCAGAGCACGTTCGTCGACGGCCTCAGCCAGGAGACCTGCCGCGACTTCACGCACACCGGGTACGGGCTCGCCTCCATCGCGAACTTCGCCGAGACCGCGCGGCACCAGGGCCAGGACCTCTACGCCGAGATCCGGGACCGGCTGCGGCACGCGATGGGGCTGCACGCCAGGTACCAGCTGGGCGAGGCCGTGCCGTCATGGCTGTGCGGCGGCAGCGTCAAGCGCGGCCTCGGCCCGGTGCTGGAGGTCGGTCACAACGCGCTCGCCAACCGGCTGGGCATCCCGATGAGCAGCACCCGGCGGTTGGTCGAGCAGCAGCGCCCCGAAGGCACCAACAACCTCTTCGTCGCGTGGAACACACTGACCCACGCGGAGAATCCACATTAGACGGACGAGAACACCAGCGCCGTGTTGTGCCCGCCGAAGCCGAAGGAGTTGCTGAGCGCGGCGGGCACGTCCATGTGCCGCGCCTCGGCCCTGGTCACCTCGACCGGGAGGTCGTCGTCCGGGTCGTTGAGGGTCGGCGTCGGCGGAACCACGTTGTGGTGCACCGAAAGCACGGTCGCCACCGCTTCGAGCGCGCCGGCGGCGCCGAGCAGGTGCCCGGTCATCGACTTGGTCGCGCACACCAGCGCGGCGTCGCCGAAGACCTCGTGGATCGCGCGCGCCTCGTTGCCGTCGCCGGTCGGCGTCGAGGTGGCGTGCGCGTTCACGTGCACGATGTCCTTTTCGGACAGTCCGGCCTCGGCGAGCGCGTGCCGCATCGCCCTGACCTGACCCTCTTCCGCGGGCGCGACCATGTCGTAGGCGTCGGAGGTGACCCGCGCTCCGGCCAGCTTCGCGTAGGGCGTGCGGCCGCGAGCGGCGGCGAACTCGGCGCGCTCGATGACCAGCACCGCCGAGCCCTCGCCGAGCACGAACCCGTCACGGGTCTTGTCGAAGGGCCGCGACGCGGTCTCCGGCTCGTCGTTGCGCGTGGACAGCGCCTGCGCCTGGCCGAACCCGGCCATGGTCAGCTGGTTCACGCACGCCTCGGTACCGCCCGCGATCACCACGTCGGCCCGGCCCAGCCGGATCAGGTCCAGCGCGTGCGCCACCGCCTCGGCCCCGGACGCGCAGGCGCTGACCGGCGTGATCGCCCCGGCCCGCGCGCCGAACTCCAGGCTGATCACGGCGGCGCTGCTGTTCGGCATGATCATCTGGATCATGCGCGGGGAGACCCGGCGCGGACCCCTGGTGCGCAGCGCCTCCTCGTTCTCCAGCAGGCTGTTGATGCCGCCGATGCCGGTGGCCACCACGACCGCGAGCCGGTCGGGGTCGACAGTGTCTCCAGACGCGCCTGCGGCGAAGCCGGCGTCGGCCCACGCCTCCCGCGCCGCGACGAGCGCGGCCTGGGTGGAGCGGTCCATCTTGCGGGCCACCACGCGGTCGATCTTCTCGGTCGGCTCCTGCGCCATCCGGGCCGCGATGCGCGCCTTGAGCGGTTCGGCCCACTCGTCGGTCAGCGCGGCGGCACCGGAGCGCCCGGCCAGCAACCCCGCCCAGGTGGAGGCGACGTCTCCGCCGAGCGGGGTGGTCGCGCCAAGGCCGGTGATCACTGCGTCGGTCATCGATCGTCCTTCTGGTCAGCCGGGGGCGTGCGGTGACCAGACTATTTGATGGCCTCGCGGCACTTCTTCTCCGGCAGGTTGCCCGCCGCCCAGTCGGCCAGCTTCTCCAGCACCGGCAGCAGGTTCTCGCCGCTCGCGGTCAGCCGGTAGCTCACCGACAGCGGCGGCCCCGGGCTGACGTCCCTGCTCAGCAGCCCCGCCGCGGTCAGCTCGGTGAGCCGGTCGGACAGCATCGAGTCGCTGATCCCGGCGATGGCGCGCTTCAGCTCGGCGAAGCCGGCCGGGCCGTGCGAGAGCGTGCCGATGATCACGCCGTTCCACCGCTTGCCCAGGAAGTCGAAGGCGCGCGCCAGCGCTCCGTCGCAGGTCCGCGCGTCCTTGGGGGCTCTGGGCATGGGTGCAGTGTATCCAAACTCCTGAACCACTAGCCACTTCGAATCCAGAAGTGCTACGTTTTCAGGAGTGACTCCGGATAACCGATCCGGTCGAGCGCGAGGAGACCCGAGATGACCGAGCACCTGGAGCTGGACAAGGCGGCGCAGGAACTGCTGTTCACCGAGGCGCGCACCGCCAACTCGTTCAGCCCGGAGCCGGTGCCCGACGAGACGCTGCGCGCGATCTGGGAGCTGGCGAAGTGGGCGCCGACGGCGATGAACAGCAACCCGCTGCGCGTGGTCTACCTGCGCACCGAGGAGGCCAAGGCGCGGCTGGTCCCGCACATGGCCGAGGCGAACCAGGCCAAGACCGCCACCGCGCCCGTGGTCGCTGTGCTCGCCGCGGACGCCGAGTTCCACGAGCACATGCCGCGGCTGTTCCCGATCCGCGACGGAGTGCGCGAGTACTTCGCCGGCGACGACGCCGCGCGCACGCACACCGCCGAGTTCAACTCCGCGCTGCAGGCGGGCTACTTCCTGCTGGCCGTCCGCGCGGCGGGGCTGGCCGCCGGGCCGATGGGCGGCTTCGACCGCGCGGGCGTCGACGCCGAGTTCTTCGCCGACGGCCGCCACCGCTCGATCCTGGTGGTGAACATCGGCAAGCCGGGGGAGAACGCGTGGTTCGACCGCCTGCCGCGGCTCGACTACGACGAGGTCGTCACACTCGTCTGATGGCCGAGTTCTTCGACGTCGCCGACGAGCTGGTGCGCCGCTCGGGTGTGGTGGTGGAACGCCGCAAGGGCGCGGCCCACCCCCGCTACCCGGAGGTGGTCTACCCGCTCGACTACGGCCACGTCCCGGCGACGACCGGCGGGGACGGCGCGGAGGTGGACGTGTTCGTCGGCACCGCGGGCGGCGGTGTGTGCGGCGCCCTGGTCACCGCGGACCCGGGCAAGGGCGACGTCGAGGTGAAGCTGCTCGTGGGCTGTTCCCCTGCCGAGGCCGCCGAGGCGGAGCGCTTCCTCCGCGAGACCCTCCGCCTCGGCGTCCGGCGGGTTACTTTCGAGTAGAATTCGTATTAACGCCTTAAAAGTGACCTGTTCTACATTCGACGTAGACCTTTGGTCAAAACTGGATCAAGCGTTATCAAGCGAAGGTCAAGATTGCTTGACGCTGCTCTCGATTCCTGCGACCTTTTGTGTGTCGAACACAATGGGATTCGGAAAAGAGGAGTGGGAACAGTGGGTAACCAGGAGTCGAACGTGAGCGTGACGCGTGTTTCCCGGCGGGGCGCGAGCTGTCGTTCCCAATGCGAGAACGCGAGCTGTTTTCTCGCCTGCGTCGCCGCGAAGACCCGTGAGCAGGGCAACCCGTGGTTCACCAGCGGGGTTGTCACTTCCCCCAGGTCCCGCCGCCCGCTCGCGCCCGAGCCCGCCTCCCGCCGCCCCCGTGCCGCGTCCTGGCCGTCCGCGTTCTGACGCCTTCTCCGCTCGCGCCCGAGCCCCTCCGCCACCGATGAGCGGACGGGGCTCTTGTTTTGTCCGGGGGCGAAATGAAATCGCTCTCGTGAGCTCGTCCGGAATGGGGCAACGTTTGCATCGCGTCGCCCGCGTCACATTGTTCGACTATCACTCTTCCGAGGAATGAGCGCCCGGCCAGGAAGTGGTATTGGCCAGCAGGCCGAGCATCCCGGAGATCAACCGCATCTGGTCGACCGTGCGGATGTCCGCCTCGATCAGCCGCGGCGAGCACACCACCACCGCCACCGCCTGGGCGCGGGAAAGCGCCACGTTCAAGCGATTGCGGGACAGCAGGAACTCCAGCCCGCGCGGGAGGTCCACCGCCGTCGACGAGGTCATCGTCGCGATCACCACCGGGGCCTCCTGGCCCTGGAAGCGATCCACGGTCCCCACGCGCACGTCGCCGAGCCCCGCCGCCTCCAGTTCCCGCCGCACCACGCGGACCTGCAGGTTGTACGGCGCCACCACCATCACGTCCGCCGCGGTCAACGGGCGAGGTTCGCCATCGGTCCACGTCCGGCCGACCACGTCGGCCGCGATCGCCGCGACGGCGCGCGCCTCCTCGACGGAGCCGGTGATGTTGTCGCGGTGCTCCACCGGGTACAGGTGCAGCCCGGCCGGGATACCGGCCAGTGCGCGTTCCGCGGCGGATGGATGGGCGTGCAGCCTGCCCGCGTAGGACAGCTCCGACACCGGGCGGCAGACGTCGGGGTGCATGCGGCGGGACTGGTCGAGGAAGTAGCCGAGGCCCGGCGGGATCACATCGGCTTCCCCGATCAGGTGGCCGAGCGCCGACGCGTCCGCCCCCGACGGATGCGTGCCCTGCACGACCTGGGGCAGCTGCTGCGGATCGCCGAGCAGGACCAGGTTGCGGGCGCACATCGACACCGCGAGCGCGTCGGCCAGCGCGAACTGCCCCGCCTCGTCGATGATCAGCACGTCGAAGGGGTCCGCGCGCAGCGCCGCGTTCGCGAACGTCCACGCCGTCCCGCCGACGAGGTGGCCGTCGGGGTGGTCGGCCCGCCAGCTCGCCAGCGCGGCGTTGCTCTTCGGCTGTTCCCAGGGGTTCGCCGGATCGGCCGTCTTCTTCGGGCGCTTCGCCGAGGGGACCGCGGCACCCGTTCGCCGCACCGCGCCGAGCACGTTCTCCACCGCCTTGTGGCTGGTGGAGGTCACCGCGACCTTCTTGCCGTTGCCGACCAGGTGCGCGATGAGCCGCCCCGCCAGGTACGTCTTGCCCGCGCCCGGTGGCCCCTGCACGGCCAGCACCGAGTTCTCCAGCAGGTCCACCGCGCTGATCACCGTCTCGACCAGGTCGGGACCGGGCGGCGGCAGCGGTCGTCCACCGCGCAGCCGCGGAGTGCGGCTGAGCAGGTCGACGCCCGGATGCGCGGGCAGCAGCGGGAGGAGCGCGACGACCTGCTCCGCGAGGTCCGCGACCGCTTCGTCCTTGGGGCTCGGGCGGACCGGGCTGCCCGGAAGCACCGCGACCGGCACCGCGCGCTGGTCGAGATCGGTCGGCGGGGCGCTCTCCTGGAGGACCAGGGTGTCCGTGCCCGCCTCCTGCACCTCCGCGTCCCGCGTCCAGCCCTGGTAGAGCAGGCGCACCTTGTCGCCGACGGTGAACGGGTGCGGGCGCTCGGGATCGCAGGAGGCGCGCACCACCCGCTTCGCGGTCTTGATCCGCCCGGACGGCATCGTCCAGTCCGCCAGCGCGACGGAGATCGGCACCGCGCACTTGCTGTCCGACTCCAGGTCCGGCAGGGGAGAGGTCACCTGGCGGAAGAAGTCCCACCACGCCGGGTTGGTCTCCCTGCGGTGGTAGCCGACCGCCGCGGCGAGCAGCCCCCGGGCGCGCTCGTCATCGCTGGCCATGGCGGGGTTGTCCGGGAGGTCGGAGACCAGCGGCTCGACGATGGCCGCGAGCCGGGCCGCCCGTTCGGCCCGGCGGGCGGCGGCCTGCTCGTCGTCGGCCGCCTCGACAGCCGCGTCCAAAGAGGACAGTTCGATCGGGGATGCGGGTTCGATGCCCGCTTCGTCCCGTACCCGCAACAGGAACTGGTACAGGCGGTGGGTGGAGACGCAGTCGTACTCGTTGTAGTCGCTGATCGCCGCGAGCACCGACGCGGCCCGCTCCGGTTCGTGCTCCAGCAGTGACAGGTAGTCCTCGTACGCCTCGATGCTCGACGCCGCCGTCTGCACGTCGCCCGCGCGCGAGGTCGGCATGTACAGCGGCTCCAGGTACTTGATCGAGTACGACCGCTGCGAGACCCGCAACGCCTTGCGCACCACCGCGTACAGGTCGACCAGGGCACCCGCGCGGAGCAGTTCGTCGACCTCGTCCTCACGCGTGGAGTGCAGTGCTGCCAAGCGTTTCAACGCTGAAGTCTCGTACGGGGCGTAGTGGTAGACGTGCGCACCAGGGTGCTCCGCCAGGCGGGCGCGGGCGAAGTCGACGAAGTCCTCGAACGCCTTCTTCTCCTGCGCCCGCGTGTGCGCCCAGAACGGCGTGAACTCCTCGTCGGGTCCGGTCACCGCGCCGAAGAGGTACTCAAGCCCGGTTCCACCCAGCGCGTACGGATCGCCCTCCATGTCGAAGAACACGTCGCCGGGGCTCGGCGCGGGCAGCTCCGCCAACGCCTCCGGAGAGACGATCTCGTAGGTGACCTCGCCGACCGGATCGTCCTCGGTGCGCGTCGCGTCCTGCCGGATCTGCAACGTGGCTTGCGCGCGCAGCCCGGTGAACGTCGCGATCGACAGGGTGGACGGACGGTCCTCCGGAGCCGCCGCGGCCAACGCGTCGATGGTCTCGATCCCCGCCGTGACGAGCTTGCGCCGCTGGTCAGTGCGCATCCCGGCGACCAGGGACAGATCCCGGGCCCCGGTGCGCCCCGCCTCGCAGTGCTTGGCGAAGCGGCAGGAGGCGCACGCGGGGCGCTCGTCAGCCCACAGCCGCTCCGGCAACTCAACCGGGGACGCCAGGCGCTCGCGCAACCGCGAACGCAGATGTGCCAGCAGCGGCAGGAAATCCGCCACCCGCAAGGTGTGCTGCGTGCCGTCGCCCAACATCAGGTGCATGTCCGGCCCGGCCGGGTGCCCCGCCCGCGCGAGCGCGTCCGCGTAGGCGGTGAGCTGCAGCACCGCGGCCGGACGGGCGTGCCGGGCGAGCTTCGCGTCGTAGGGCTCGTACTCCCCGGTGCTGGTCAGCACCAGGAAGTCGGCGCGCCCGTAGAAGCCGTCGTCGTAGAACACCGGCTGGTACACCACGAGCGCGCCCGCCTTCAGCGCGTCGCGGGTCTCCTCGGCCGCCTTGGCCAGCGCGCCCGGCGTCGGGGCCGGCTGGTCGATCTCCACCACTCCGGCACCGTGGCGGGCGCGGAAGCGTTGCAGCACCGCCTGTTCGTGCGCCAGCCCGTGCTTGGCGACCAGCTGCGCCCCGCCCGGGTCCGGCCGCGGCGCCCCCGGCACGCCCGCCGCGAGCGCGTGCGTGAGCAGGCTCCGGTGATCGCACTCCATCAGGTCGACCAGGTCGGTCGGGGAGAGGACGAGGCCGTCGGCTGTGCTGAGCATCGCGAGCAGTCTGCCCCGGCCCCCCGGGTGCCCGCTCAGCGGGCACCGGTGAACGCTTTCCGGAGAGAAGGGTGCGAGGGGGCGAATCCTCCCGCTCCACGTTCGCCCGTTCGCTGCTGTCACGCCCGCGCCGCTCGCCGGTAGCGTGGTCATCTTCGCCAGGGAGACCGTTCCGCACACAGGATTCGGGTACTGGCCGACACGCGCGGCCGGTGCGGTTTGAGCACTGTTCATGGGGCCACTCGGCACCGGCAAGCCATCACGCGACCGCTTCGCCTCGAAGCGGGGTCTTGCCGACCGACGAGGCCCGGCCAGGGGCCCTGACCCGGCCGCGCTCCGCGCTCGCGGCCGGGTCAGGGTGCCGCCTCCCCGCTGTGGTGGTGTGCGGGGTGCGCACACGGTGGGAGGCGGGATTGTGGCGGGGACGAACTCCGGGCAGGGCGGGCCGGGTTGTGAAGCCGTGGAGATGCCGCAGGTCGGCGTCGGTGGCTTCGGGCGGCTGCGCCGTCGATCCGGACGGCGCCCCGCGACTGATCAAGGCGTTGCGAGAGGCGCGCGCAAAGCTCGCCGACATCACCGATCTTCACTGTCAGTTCGGGCACGTGCCCATGCCTGACGGAGATCCGTACAGCATCGCCGCCGTTGAGGAGATCTAGCGGCGCTTGGGAGACGAGCCGGGTGGCTACTCCAGGGCGAACAAGGCAGCGACCGCGCAGCTGGACGGGATGATCGCCGAACTGGAGGCGTCGCTGAAGAGCTATCGGGACGCTGAGGAGCGGAACCGTCGCACGTCCGGCCGGGGAGTGTGATGCGGCGCAGCCGTCCTCCTTCGCGGAGACCACGATCGGCGACTCCCCGGCGGTCAACGGCGACAACGTCGAGCCAGCCGGGCGGACGAGACCGGTCGGGATGTGCTTCACCACGGTGGGCCGTCGCTCCGCCATCGGCTCATCAGGTTCAGGCATCCGCACACCAGCCGGACCCGGACCACGAGCAGCCGTGCAAGGCGTCGGACCGGGTGGCGTTGTGGGTGTTGGAGAAGCTGAAAACGGGGACCTGAGCGGGCCGCCACCACCTAGGGTAGGCGACTGTGAACCGCACCTTCCAGGTCGACCTGCGCGGCGTCGTCGACCTGCTCAGCCACCACCTCTACTCCAGTCCCCGCGTCTACCTGCGGGAACTGATGCAGAACGCGGTCGACGCGGTCACCGCCCGGCGCGCGGCCGACGAGGCGGCCCCCGCGGAGATCGCGGTCGGGGTCACCGGCCGGACGCTGACGATCACCGACTCCGGCATCGGGCTGACCGAGGAGCAGGTGCACGAGCTGCTGGCGACGATCGGCCGCAGCTCCAAGCGCGACCAGCTCGGCTTCGCCCGGCACGAGTTCCTGGGTCAGTTCGGCATCGGCCTGCTGTCGGCGTTCCTGGTGGCCGACGAGGTCCGCGTGCTCACCCGCTCGCTCGACGGCAGCGCGGCCGTGGAGTGGATCGGCCGCGCGGACGGCACCTACCGGATCGGTCCGGCCGAGCGGGAGGTGCCGGGGACGACGGTGGAGCTGACCGCGCGGGAAGGCGCGGAGCAGTGGTTCGCCGAGGAGACGGTCACGGAGCTGTGCGCGCTGTTCGGGTCGCTGCTGCCGTTCACGGTCACCGTGCAGGGCAAGGCGATCAGCGGCGCGGGAACCCCGTGGCGCAAGGACGATCGCGCGCCGGGGCAGCGCATGGCGGACCTCGTCGGCCACGCGCAGGACGTCCTCGGGTTCACACCGTTCGACGTGATCGACCTGAACGTGCCCGAGGCGGGGCTGACCGGTGTCGCGTACGTGCTTCCGTTCCCGGCCAACCCCGCCGAGCACGCCGGGCACCGCGTGTACCTCAAGCGGATGCTGCTGACGGAGAGCGCGGACAGCCTCCTTCCGGGCTGGGCGTTCTTCGCGCGCTGCGTGGTCGACGCGGGGGAGCTGCGGCCCACCGCGAGCCGCGAAGCGCTGTATTCCGACGGGTTGCTGGACTCGACGCGGGAGGCGCTGGGCGAGCACCTGCGCGGCTGGCTGGTCGGTCTGACGCGCACCGATCCCGCGCGGCTGAGCCGGTTCCTGGAGATCCACCACCTCGGCGTGAAGGCGCTCGCGTTGCACGACGAGGAGATGCTGCGGCTGGTCGAGCAGTGGATGCCGATGGAGACCAACGTCGGCCGGATGACGCTCGCGGACTTCCGGTCCCGCCACGGGGATGTGCGCTACACGCTCACCACGGACGACTTCCGCCAGATGGCCGCGGTGGCCGCCGCGCAGGGCCTCGCCGTGGTCAACGGCGGCTACACCTACGACTCGGAGATCATCGCCAGGCTGCCGCTGATCGATCCGGCGCAGTCGGTGCGGCGCCTGGAACCGACCGACCTGATGACCCGCTTCGACTCGGTGCCGCCGACGACCGAGCTGGAGCTGCGGCCCTTCCTCGTCGCGGCGCAGCGCTCCATGGACCAGCTCGGCTGCGAGGTCGTGCTGCGTTCCTTCGAGCCCGCCTCGCTGCCGGTGCTGTACCTGGTGGACCGCTCCGCCGCGTTCCAGGCCGAGCTCCGGTCCACGAAGGACAGAGTGGACGAGCTGTGGGCCGGAGTGCTCGCCGCGTTCGACAAGCCCGCCGACGACCGCCCGCAGCTGGTGCTCAACCACCGCAACGCACTCGTGCGCCGCGTGTGCTCGACGCGCGAGCCGGAGAAGGTCGCCCTCGCCGTGGAGTCCCTGTACGGCCAGGCGTTGCTGCTCGGGTACCACCCGATCCGCCCCGCCGACGCCGCACTGCTGAACCGTTCTTTTCTTGGTCTTTTGGAAGGCCTGCTGGACCGGGCCGTCCCCCTGGAGGATTAGCCGTGAGCATGACGCACCAGCAGCTCGACGAGATGATGGTGGCCGCGTGGCGGCTGCCGTTCGGCCCGTCGGCGACCGCCGCGGCCGAGGAGATCATCCGGCACGCCGATGCCAACATGTGGAAGGACCTGCAGTACGCGGGCCGCATCCTGGCGACCCGCTGCTACCAGTACGGAGCCGAGCCGGGCAAGGCGTTCGTCACGTTCTCGTGGTGCCTCAACGCCTACGACCGCGGTGAGGCGGACCCGCGCTTCGACCACCAGCTGTTCTGGTACTTCAAGTGGATCGTGGGATCGCTGACCACCTTCCCCGAGGTCCCGCTGGAGCGGGCGCACGCGGTGCTGGACGACATGGAGCGGCGCTACCGGATGGCCGGGCACGGGATGAACCCGGTGCACCAGCGCCGCGAGATGCTGGCGCGGCACGTCGGCGACCTGGAGACCGCGCGCGAGCAGTACCGGCTGTGGAACGCCAGCCCGCGGGACGAGATGTCGGACTGCGAACGCTGCGAACCGAGCTCGAAGGTCAACCACCTGGTGCGGCTCGGCAAGGACGAGGAGGCCATCGCGGTCGCGCAGTCCGCGCTGGTCAGCGACGGGGACTGCACGGAGCAGCCGCAGGGCATCCTGACCAACCTGCTGCTGCCCTACCTGCGCACCGGCCGGCTGGAGGAGGCGGTCGACGCCCACCGCAGGGCCTACCGCGCGCTGCAGCACGACCGCGGCGAGCTGCACGCGATCGGCACGCACATCCGCTTCTGCGCCCTGACCGGCAACCACTCCCGCGGCCTGGAACTGCTGGAGCGGCACATCGGCTGGCTGGAGGAGCCGCCGACGCCGATGGCGGAGATGTGGTTCTGCGGCTCCGCCGCGAACCTGCTCGGCCAGCTCGTCGAGGCGGGCTACGAAGACGTCACGGTGCAGCGCCAGGAAGGCGAGATCGAGGTCCGCGACCTGCTTCCGGAGCTGGCGGATCGGGCGCGCGCCATCGCCGAGCGCTTCGACGCCCGCAACGGCACCTCGGAGCAGGGCGAGCGCCTCCGCCTGCTCATCGAGGGCGAGCCGATCGTGGAGTACCTTCCGCTGTCCGGCGTCGCCCGCCGCGCGGAACTGCTGGAGGAGACCGAGCCCGAGCCACTGCCGACCAGCCTGGAGGCAGTTGCGTCGATTGTCGACCCGACGGAGCTGGCCGACCTCGCCGAGCTGGAGTTCCTGCGGGACAACGACGATGCGTCGCTGCGCGCATGGGAACGCTTCGACGAGCTGTGCCCGGAGCCGTCCACGCTGCTGCTCGCCCGCCGGGTGACCGGTCTCGGCGCGCACGCCGCGCGGGAGGAGCCGGAGGAAGCCGAGCGGCACTGGCTGCGCGCGCTGGAGCTGTTCACGGAAGCCGGTGACGAAGCGCTCGCACTGTCCGTGCGCAGCCGTATCGGCATGATCCGGTGCCTGCTCGGCCGTGGCGAAGAGGGCCTGCCGATGGCCGCCGACGCCGCGGACCGCTTGGCCGACAGGGGTGAGACCGAGCAGCTGGTGCGCGCGCTGTCCCGGCTGGCCACCTGCCACCAGCTGCACAACGAGTTCGACGAAGCGTGGGAGTCGTTGGCGCGCGCCGAAAAGCTCGCCGAGTCCACCGGCAGTCCCGAGCTGACCGCGGACATCGTCCTCGGCAAGGTGCCGCTGCTCGTGCAGCGCGGTGAGATGCCGGACGCCATCGCCACCGCGGAGCGCGCGATCTCCTTGTACAGCGGCGTTTCCGGCACGGACCGCCTGCGTCAGGCACAGTTCATGGCGGCCAACCTCCGCGCGGGTGCGGGTGAGTTCGACACCGCGGACGCGCTGCTGGCCGAGGCCGCCCACAGCACTTCGCCCCTGCTGCGCGCCGCGGTGCTGCACACCCGCGGACGCGTCGCGCTGGACCAGGAACGCTTCGGCAGCGCGGTGGAGCACCTGACCGACGCCGTCGCGGTCTTCAGCAATGCCGGAGAGCCCGTGCACGCCGCCGCCGTGCGGGTGGACCTCGCGGCCGCCGCGCTGAACAACGAGCAGTTCTCCGACGCCGCCGACGCGGCCGAGGAAGCGCTGCCGGTGCTGGAGCGGGCCGGCGACATGGAGGAGAACTTCCGCGCGCGGTTCCTGCTCGCCAAGGCCTACGAGATGCTGGGCCAGCCGGGTCAGGCCGTCGACCTGCTCGACCAGGTCGCGGCGCACCTGGTCAGCACGGGCAACATGCAGGGCGCGGCGCAGATGTTCACCAACGGTGGCGTGATCCTGGACCGGCTCGACCGCGACGGGGAGGCCGGGGCGCACTACGCGGCGGCGGCCGATGCCTGCAACGCCGCGGGGGACATGCAGCTGGAGGAGATCGCCAACCGGCGGGAGTCGGCGCTTTCCTGGCACTGGGCGCAGAACATGGAGCGCAGCATGACCGAACTGTCCACTGCGGACAGTCTCGCGTCCACCCTGCCGGAAGGCGACCCGCACGCGCTCTGGCAGCGCACCCTGGTCAACTACGACGGCGCGCGGATCTTCGCCAACGTCGGGGAGTTCGGGGTCGCGCTCAACCGGACCCTGGTCGCCATCAAGGGTTTCCGCGAGCTCGGCGCGAACGTGGAGGCCACCATCGCCGAGGTCCTGCGCGGCCGGCTGCTGGCCAACCTGGACCGCCGCGAGGAGGCGATCACCGTGCTGACCGCCGCCCTCGCCGAGGTGCCGGAGGAGGCCGCGGGCCAGCGCGAGCAGATCGAGTCGCTGCTCAGCGAGCTGCGCGGCTGAGGAACCGTTCCACGACAAGGGCGAACCCGGCCGGGTCGTCCTGGTACAGCCAGTGACCCGTGCCGGGCAGCTCGACCAACGTGGTGTTCGCCCGCCTGCGGGCCATCTGCTCGGCCATCGCCGGGAACAGCAGCGGACTCCCGGCCGCGCGCACGAGCAGCGCCGGGCAGGTCGAGGAGGTCCAGTCCGCCCACCAGTTCCCGGCGTTGCCGTGCTGCGTCGCCATCATGTCGTCGTGGTCGAAGGCCATCCGCCACCGCCCGCCCTCCTCGACGACGCTGTCCAGGAAGTACGCGGGCGCGGGCAAGCCGAGCTCGATGAACCCCGCCACCAGCTCGTCCCGGCTCTCCGCCGCGCGCGGCCACCCGCTGACGTCGACGATCGGATGCGGTAGCTCCGTCGAGTCCGTCACCGCGCCGATGTCGGCCACGACGAGCGCACCCACCAGCTCCGGATGCCGTGCCGCGAGCTGGTAGGCGTTGACCCCGCCGAGCGAGTGCCCGAGCACGATCGTCCTTTGTAGACCTAGGTGCCGGATGAACGCGGCCGCGTCTCCGACGAACTCCTCCCGACCGAACTCCCCGCCGCGCTCCGAGAGCCCGTGCCCGCGCTGGTCGAGCGCGATCACCCGGTAGGCGGGCGCGAGGCGGCTAGCCAGGTCGGCGAACGTCCTCGCCCGGCCGAAGGTCCCGTGCAGGGCCACGATCGGCTCGCCGTCCCCGCCGAAGTCCACATAGGAGAAACGCCGTCCCCGCAGGTTCACCTCCCGTTGCTCCATCCCGCCAACCTAACCCGCGGAGCAACCGATTAGTCGAAGGCGTGGGTCTCGCGGCGGTAGGGGATGTCGACGAGGGCGAGGCGGTGCGGTGGCCAGATGTCGTCTCGCTCGTTGAGCGTCAGCTGGCCGTCGCGGCGCAGCAGCCAGATGACCTCGAACTGGAAGTGCAGGACCGCATCCCCCGGTACGCGGTTCAACACCTCGGCGGTCAGCGCGATCATGTCGTCCTGCTGTTCGTGGACCGGGTGCGAGTGCCCCATCCGGAAGGTCACCGATGCGGTGGGGGTGAAGCCGAGGTCGGCGACGACTGGATCCCATTGTTTCGGCTTGCTCTCCGTGACTCGGACCCAGGTGCCACGTTCGGACAGCACTCCCTCGTCGAGGATCTGCTCGACGGGGACGGCGTCATCAAGTAGCCCGGTTTGAAGGTCGGCGTCGCGGAGTACGCGTGCGACCTCGACCGATGGCATCGGCGTTGCGATTTGAAGCCTGTAGGAGATAGCCATTCGTTCCTCGCTCGCCCGGTTACGGAAAGAAGTCAATCACGGTGTCGTTCTTGTCGATCATGATGACCTCGCGGAGGCCCGGGATCGGCCAATCGGTGAGTTGTGTCTTAATCGCCACCAGCTCGACCGGAGTGTCGCGGAGGTTGAGCACGATCCGGTCGGTCTGCTCCTCCTCTATCTTGACGGCCATTTCTGAGGCGATGTTGCGTGCCCGTGCGGACGAGGGCGCGTAGTTGTCGAAGATCCTGCCCTCGATGCGGAAGTCCGGCTTCTTGCGGCCTGGCACCCGCGGTCGTTGTTCGACGACGTAACCGTGGCGGGCCAGGATGGCCGCTGACTCGTTCTCCCGGGTGATCCCGCGTACGGTCTCGTCCTCGTCGTCGGGGTAGACCCGGGCTGGGTAGCCGCCGGGCTTCGCGGTGGGGTCGGGGGAGCGGGATGGCCTGGTACGCGTCGTGTCCGGGGTGATCGTGGAGTCGATCGCCTTAATGGGCGCGGCGGTGGCTGAGCCGATGCCGAGGATGTTGGTGCAGTACGCCTCGATCCACGAAGCGGCCTCGCGGAGTCGCTTCGCCGAGGTGGTCGCGGTCGACGAGGCCGCCCGCAGCGCCTTCGCGCTGCCGATCAACGCGGTGTCGTCGCTGCCCTGGTGAGCGGCGAGGAGGTGCCCGGCGGCGGCTTCGGCGTCGGCCGAGGCGCGGTGCAGCAGGTCGACGGGCAAGCGCGCGGCGATCCCCCGTAGTCGCGCGGCCAAAGCTCGACTCAACGACACCCGAACCCCCCGGCCACGACGAACACCCCGCCGACGACGGTAGATGATCATCGACGGGGCGAGAACGATCAGTGGTCGCAAACCAGGCAACTGCCCGAGCGCAAAGCGAAGGGCCCCACCGGTTACCCAGAGGGGCCCTTCACGAACAACGACTACAGGCGCGGATCCACGGGCTCGGACTCCAGCGCCAGCGTGGCGAACACGGGTTCGTGCACGCGCCACAACGGCTCGCCGCGCACTGCGCGATCGAGTGACTCCAAGCCCAACGCGTACTCGCGCAGAGCCATGGATCGCTTGTGCCCCAAGCGTCGTTCGCGCAACCGCGACAGGTTGGCCTCTTCGGTGTAGTCGGGGCCGTAGATGATCCGGAGGTACTCGCGACCACGAACCTTGATGCCGGGCTGGGCGAGGCCACGCTGCGCGCGGCTGAGGTTCGCGTGCGGCTTCACGACCATGCCCTCACCACCCGCGGCGGTCATCGACTCCCACCACTCGATCCCGGCCGCGGTCGAGTTCGGATCGGTCGTGTCGACGAGCAGACGACCGGTGCGGCGCACCAACTTCGGGACCGAAGACCCGCTTGCGGGGTCGAGCATCGTCTCGGCCTCGACCAGGCGATCGGCCACACCGAGGTGCCACGAGTGGTCACGGTGGTGGTACGTCGAACCCTCGGTGGCGAGCACCTGGAACGGCGCGAGCGAGATGCCATCGATTCCCGACGTCGGCCAGCAGTAGCGCCGGTACGCCTCGGTGAACGCCTCCGCGTTCTGAGCCCGCGACGACGTCCGCGCCAGCAGCGAAGCCACGTCGACGCCGCGCGCCACAGCACTCTCCAAAGTGGACAAAGCAGCGAGAAGCGCTGTGCGGGCAGCGGCACCGACAGCCGCGTACTGGTTGCGCAGCAGGTCCTCGGCCTTGGCGGACCAGGGAAGCAGCTCGCAGTCCAGCATCAGCCAGCCGGTGTCCAGCTCCTCCCACAGGCCCGCGCTCGTTACCGCCGTACGCAGGCGTGCCAGCAGCTCCTCGGTCAGGTCACCGTCGAAGAACGGCCGCCCGGTGCGGGTGTAGATCGCGCCGGTGGCCCCGTTAGTCGCGCCGAACCGGGACGCGGCAACGGAGTCGTCGCGGCACACGATGGCGACCGCGCGCGAGCCCATGTGCTTCTCCTCGCAGATGACCTGCGCGATGCCGTCCGCCCGGTAGCTGTCGAACGCCTCGGTCGGGTGCTCCAGAACGCCTGGCAGCGCGGACGTCGCACTCGGCGCCATGGTCGGCGGCAGGTAGAGCAGCCACCGCGGCTCCAGGGCGAAACGGCTCATCACCTCAAGGGCGCCGGCCGCGCTCTCCTCGCTGATGCTGATCCGGCCGTGGTGCGCGGTCTCCACCACGCGCTTGCCGAGCACGTCGGTGACGTCCAAGGCATCCGGATCGCGTCGCGGGGCCGCAACCTCCACCGAAGATCCGCTTGCGGGATCGAGCATCGTCGCAGTGGACGACGGGAAGGGCTTCGTCGGCTCGTACCAGACCTTCTCGGCCGGAACGGAGACGACCTCCTTCTCCGGGTAGCGCAGCGCTGTGAGCTTGCCGCCGAACACGCAGCCGGTGTCGAGGCACATCGTGTTGTTGATCCACTCGACCTCCGGGGTCGGCACGTGTCCATAGAGGACCATCGCCTTGCCCCGGTAGTCAGCCGCCCACGGGTACCGCACCGGCAGGCCGAACTCGTCGGTCTCGCCGGTGGAGTCGCCGTACAGCGCGAAGCTGCGCACCCGTGCGGACGCCCGGCCGTGGTACGCCTCCTTCAACCCGGCGTGCGCGACGACGAGCTTTCCACCGTCCAGCACGAGGTGCGAGACGAGGCCGTGGCAGAACTCCTGGACCTCCTTGCGGAACTCCTCGCTCTCCCGGCCCAGCTGGTCCAGGGTCTCGGCGAGCCCGTGCGTCACCTGGACGTTGCGGCCCTGCAAAGCGCGCACGAGCTTGTTCTCGTGGTTGCCCGGCACGGCGAACGCGTGCCCCGCGCCGACCATGCCCATCACCAGGCGCAGCACGCCGGGGGAGTCGGGGCCGCGGTCGACCAGGTCGCCGACGAACACCGCGCGCCGCGACGGGTGCGCGGCGTCGACGGCCCGGCCGGACTCGTCCCTGGTGATCGTGTAACCCAACGACACCAACAGGGTTTCCAGTTCGGCGCGGCACCCGTGGATGTCGCCGATCACGTCGAACGGGCCCGTCTCGTGCCTGTAGTCGTTGAGCAGGCGCTCACGGACGATCTCCGCGCCGGCGACCTCCTCCTCGCTGCGCAGCACGTGGACCTTGCGGAAGCCCTCCTTCTGCAGGAAGCGCGAGGACCGGCGCAGCTGCCCGCGCTGGCGCCGCACCACGTGCTCGCCGAAGTCCCGGTCCGGCCGCGAGGCGTTGCGCTCGTGGCACACCTTCTCCGGCAGGTCGAGCACGATCGCGACGGGCAGAACGTCGTGCGCGCGGGCCAGCTCGACCAGCTTCTTGCGCGACTCCGGCTGCACGTTCGTCGCGTCGATCACCGTCAGCCTGCCCGCCGCGAGCCGCTTGCCCGCGATGAAGTTCAGGACGTCGAAGGCGTCGCCGCTGGCCGACTGGTCGTTCTCGTCGTCGGCGACCAGGCCGCGGCAGTAGTCGCTGGAGATCACCTCGAACCGGCCGAAGTGCTCCCGCGCGAACGTGGACTTGCCGGAACCGGAGGCGCCGACGAGCACCACCAGGCACAGCTCGGGAACCTCAAGAGTGCTCATTTTTCCACCCCCAGAAGGGAAAAGACGGCCATCTGCGTCGGCGAGCCCAGCGCCGCGTCCTCCGGCCCGACGGGCAGGTACCGGACCGCGTAGCCGTGTGCGGTCGCAACGCCGGACGCCCACGCCCGGAACTCCTCGCGGGTCCACTCGAAGCGGTGGTCGCGGTGCCGCATCGTCCCGGCGGGCAGGTCCTCGTAGAGCACGTTGTACTCCACGTTCGGCGTCGTCACGATCACCGTGTCCGGGCGCGCGTGCCCGAACACCGTCGCGGCGAGCGCCGGGAGCCTCGGCGGGTCGACGTGCTCGACGACCTCCATCAGCACCACGGCGTCGTAGCCGCACAGCCGCTCGTCGCGGTAGGTCAACGAGGACTGGACCAACGTCAGCCGCTCGCGCTGCCGGTCGGGCATGCGGTCCAGCCGCAGCCTGCGCGCGGCTATCCGCAGCGCGCGGTGCGAGACGTCGACGCCGAGCACCTCGCGGAAGGACGCGTCCGCGACGAGGTCCCGCAGCAGCGCGCCCTCGCCGCAACCGAGGTCGACCACGCGCGCGGCACCGGCGGCGCGCAGGGCCGCGAGCACGGCGCCGCGCCGCTGCTGGGCGAGTGAAGCCTTCCTCTCCGG
Source organism: Allokutzneria albata (assembly GCF_900103775.1). Classification (GTDB taxonomy): domain Bacteria; phylum Actinomycetota; class Actinomycetes; order Mycobacteriales; family Pseudonocardiaceae; genus Allokutzneria; species Allokutzneria albata. The sequence goes on from NZ_LT629701.1 coordinate 708,201, forward strand.
CGGCTCCGCCTCGGAGACCGCGTTGTCCAGCGCCTCCGGCTCGGCGTCGTCGACCTCGGCCAGCCGTCCGGTCGCGGTGACCACCAGCTCCCTGCGGTGCGCGAGGTACCGCCGGGTGATCAGCTCGCGGTCGGGGTGCGAGGCCAGCCAGCCCTCGCCCGCGCGGATCAGCTTGTCCACCTCGTCGGTGCTCACCCAGTAGTGCTTGGTGTTGTCCAGCACGGGAAGCAGGACGTAGAGGTGGTTCAGCGCCTCCGCGAGCCGGATCTCCGCGGTGAGCCGCAGGTCGACGTAGCGCGAGTCGCCCCACTCGGGGACCTCGGGGTCCAACGGCACCGGCCGCGCGTCGACCGTCCAGCCCATCGGCTCGAACACCCGGCGCGCCACGTCCGCGCCGCCGCGGCACGGCAGCACGGGAATCCTGATCTCCAGTGGAAGTGCTCGCCCCGGCAGCTCCGGCCGAGCCTTGCACCGCCCGGACATCGCCGTCCGGAACACCTTGCCCATGGCCACAGCGAGCATCGACGACGCGGCGTAGGGCCGGTCGTTGACGTACTGGGCCAGCAAAGAACCGTCACTGGGGCGACGGCCGCGCACGAGCGCGACCGGGTCCACCTCCAGCAGCAGGGCGGCGGTGCAGCGCCGCTCGGTGGCCTCCGGGTAGAAGACGTGCGCGGCACCGCCGGACACGGCGAACGTCTGGGCCTTCTCAGGATGCTTGTGCAGCAGGAAACCCAGGTCGCTCGCGTGCTCGGCGGTGGAGGAGATCGTCAGCAACACCGCCGCAGTCTGTCACCCGCTCCGGTGACCGCGAGTCCCATTTTCCGATGTCGCTCGCTCGATCGGGTGTGACGTGGACCGAATCGCGTCACGGCCCCCGGGACCGGTCGTCACCCCCGTGCCGCACCGCAAGGCGAGGGAAGGGACGAGGCCATGAGCTCCGAACACTCCGAGATCCGTTCCGCCGCGATGTTCGACCTGCTGGCCGCGACCCCGGTCGCGGTCGAGGTCGAGTTCAGCTACTCCACCCGGGACCCGTACGCGATCCGCGTGCTGTTCAACCCCTACGGCGACCAGAGCGTGCAGTGGATCCTCGCCCGCGACCTGCTCGCCGACGGGCTGCTGGCCGAGGCCGGCGAGGGCGATGTGCGGATCTGGCCGGTCATGGACGAGCTCGACGTCGTGGTGCTGGAGTTCAGCACTCCGGCCGGGCAGGCGCGCTTCGGCGCCGATCCCGAGGACCTGGTCGACTTCCTCAACGAGACCTACGAGCTGGTCGAGCCGGGCGAGGAGTCCCGGTGGTTCGACTTCGACCAGGAACTGGCCCTGCTCAGCGACTCGTCGAAGTAGTCGCGCGCCGGGTCAGTCGTGGTCGCGGTTGAGGCCGTAGAGGATGCGCTGCATGACCTCGTGGCCGATCTCGGCGCCGTCGTCGACCGGCTGCTCGGCGGCGATCCGCTCGGCGGCCCGCGACCTGCGGCGCTCGCGGCGCGGCAGCGGCACCGAGGAGCCGGTGAGCCCGGCGGGCAGCGGCAGCGCGTGGGCGACCAGGGTGCCGTCGTCGACCTCGACCACCAGGCGGTCGCCGCTGACCAGCAGCCGCACCGTGACCAGGCCGGGCGCCTTCGGGTCGGCGTCGTCGACCTTCTCGGCGACCAGCTGGCAGGCCGCGCGGCTGGTCTCCTCCACCATCGGTCGCAGCGACCACTCGCTCAGCGTGAACCGGACGAACAGGTCCGTGCAGTTCACGGCGCTGGGCAGCGCGATGAGTTGGAGATCGTCGACCTGTGCGGTGTCGGAGTTCACCCGGGTCCTTCCGTCGTCAACATGCCCTTGTTGAGAGCCGTATCTTGCCAACCCCGTCATTCGCCCTGAAGGCGGGTCTGGTTAGCCCGTTCGGGCAGTGCAACTTGCACGCTCCGAGACCTCGCATTCTGCGCCCGCAATTTCTTCAGTGCTCGGTGAAATCAACCTTTTCGAAGCACAACCTCCTTGTGTCGCTTGGCAATCGGTTCCACTGACCCGGCTGCTCAGAGGGCTGGGAAGGGGGCTTCAGTGGATAAACCGAGTGACTGCTCTAGTATTGAAGACGTGACCGGTTCGGGGGAGCGCGTCGTCGCGCACAAGTCGTGGGAACAGGCCGTCGTGTGGGTCGGCGGGCCCGCACTGGGAGCCGGTGCCGGCTGGGTGGTGAAACCCCTCGCCGCATGGGTCGCGACGCTGCCGTGGGCGCCGATGCAGGGGCCGTTCAAGCTCGCCGAGCAGATCCCGGAGTGGGTCCTCGTCGGCGGTGGTGCGCTGCTCGGCCTGGTGCTGGCGTTCTTCGTGGCGCTGGACATGCTGGTGGTCACCGTCTCCGCCGAGCGCGTGGTGCTGACGCGCGGCGACGACACGACCGAGGTCGACGGTGCCAAGGTGTCCGCGGTTTTCCTTGACGGCAAAAGGATTGTGCTCCTGGGAGCGGACGGCGGGGAGCTGGCCTCGGAGAAGACCGACCTCAAGGCGGGTGCGCTGCGGGGGGCCTTCACCGCCGCCGGGTACCGGTGGCGGGAGGAGGGCGATCCGCACGCGGGCGAGTACCGGCTCTGGGTGGAGGACACCCCGGGCCTGCCGCCGGGCGCCGACGCGCTGCTGAAGGCCAGGAAGCGGGCGCTGCGCGGCGGTGAGGACAAGGACGTGCGGCTGCTGCGCGCCGAGCTGGGCAGGCTGGGCGTCGTCGTGCGGGACGACGACAAGCGCCAGTACTGGCGGCTGACCAGGACCGGCTGATGGCCAGGACGGTCGACCCGGCCAAGTACGAGGCGAAGCGCCTGCTCATCCTCGACGCGGCCGCGGAGTGCTTCGCCCGCAAGGGTTTCGAGCGCACCACAACCGCCGACATCTGCGCGCGGGCCGGGATCAGCTCCGGCAGCCTGTTTCACTACTTCCCGAACAAGCGGTCCGTCTTCGTCGCGATCTTCGAGCTGGACGGGCGGCAGCACACCGAACTGCTCGACCGCGCGGGCCGGACCGAGGACCCGGTGGCCGGTCTGCTGGAGGTGGTGGACGGGCTGGTGCGGCCGCTGTCCGACCCGAGCGCCCCCGGTCTGGTCACCGAGGTCGCGGCGCAGGCGGCTCGCGATCCGGAGCTGGCGGAAGTGCTGGTGCGCAACGAGATCCGGTTGCGTGAGGGCCTGGCCGGGCTGCTCCGCCGGGCCGCGGAGGCCGGCCGGATCGACCCGGGGCTGGCGCCGGAGCGGGCGGCCGGGTGGATCGCTGCGCTGGTGGACGCGGCCTTCGCCAGGGTGAGCGTGGACCGCGATCTGGTGGTCGAGGACGAGGTGGAGATGCTGCGCCTTATCCTGACCAGGTTCCTGCTCGTTCAGCCGTAGAAGGGGAGAAGCGTTGGGGCGCAAGCAGATCCCGGTCGTGATCGTCGCCGGGTTCCTGGGCTCGGGGAAGACGACGCTGCTCAACCACCTGCTCTCGGCCAGCGGGGGCACCCGGATCGGCGTGGTGGTCAACGACTTCGGCAGCATCAACATCGACGCGATGCAGGTGGCCGGGCAGGTCGACTCGATGATCTCGCTGGGCAACGGCTGCCTGTGCTGCCTGGTGGACGCCTCCGGCATGGACGCGCTGCTGGAGCGGCTGGCCCGGCCGGGCGCGGGCATCGACGTGATCGTCATCGAGGCCAGCGGGCTGGCCGAACCCCGCGACCTGATCCGGATGGTGCTGGCCAGCGACAACCCGAGGCTGTGCTACGGCGGGCTGGTCGAGGTGGTCGACGGCGCGGAGTTCGAGTCGAGCAGGCGGCGCCACCCCGAGCTGGACAAGCACCTCAGGTACGCCGACCTGGTGGTGCTCAACAAGATCGACCGGATCGACGCCGAGCAGCAGCGGTTGCTGCACAAGACCGTCACCGAGCTGAGCGAGGGCAGACCGGTGCTGCCGGCCTCGCACGGCCGGGTCGACCCGGCGCTGCTGTTCGAACAGCGGCCCAAGCGGGACGAGGTGGCGCGCCAGCTGTCCTTCGACGACCTCGACGACGACCACTCGGCGCACGCGCACGCGGCGTACCAGAGCGTGGAGTTCAGTTCGGCGAAACCGCTGAACCCCAGGCGGCTCATGGCTTTCCTCGACTCGCGGCCCGCCGGTCTTTACCGGATGAAGGGGTTCGTCCACTTCGGACTTCCCGGGCACCGGCAGAAGCACGTGCTGCACACGGTCGGCGGGTTCCTGCGCTTCGAGCGGTCCCGGTGGGAGCAGGGCGAGGCGCACCACACCCACCTGGTGCTGATCGGGGCGGGCATCGACGCGGACGCGGTGCGCGCCGGGCTGGCGGAGTGCGTCGAGACCGACCCGGCGCCGTCGGACACCCAGGCGATGCTGCTGATCGCGCCGTACCTGCGCTAGCTACGACGCGCGGTGCGCGCCGACCGGGACAGGTGCGGCCAGGTCCTCCTCCAGCCTGCGCGCGGCGGTGCGCAGCCGGAGCAGTGCCGGGTGCAGCGCGGCCGCGTCGAAGGTCTCGGCAGACAGCGCTGCGCGGGCCTTGCCCAGCAACGCGACAGTGTCCGCGACGGGGCCGTGCGGGTCCCTGGCGGCGAGCGCGGTCAGGGAGGGTTCGATCACGGCGAGCTCGGCCTCGAACTGGATGGCGAGCTCGGAGATCGCGGCGATCGGCATCTGGTGGCCGGAGAGGGCGCGCAGGCCGCGGACCATGTCGTCGACGACCTGACGCAGCGCCGCGATCACGGGCATATGACTCACGGGCGCAGTGTAGGCGAATGCTGGACCATTCGGGGCAGCCGCATGCGCCTTTTGGATCATGAGTGCGTTTTCGGGTGAAGATCCGCTAAAGGGGAGCCGTGGCAAGAACACCACGCGCCGCCGGATTCCGGCAAACGCCCAAGATGCCTGACGGGCAAGGGAAAATCTTCCACCGAAGAGAATCCGGGGGTTATCGTCCCGCCATGCACACGGTCGCGGTACTGGCCCTGCACGACGTCGTGCCGTTCGACCTGGCCATGCCGGTGGACACCTTCGGCAGGACGTTCCTGCCGGACGGCGGGAAAGCCTACGAGGTCCGGGTCTGTTCGGAGGCCGGGGCGGGCAGCGATGTCGACACGGGTGTCTACGAGGTGCGCGCGCCGTGGGGGCTGGAGGGGCTGTCCGCGGCGGACACGATCATCGTGCCCGGTCGCAACGATCCGACGATCCCGTTGGCCGAGCCCGTGGCTTCGGTGCTGCGCGTCGCGCTCGACGCCGGGACGCGGATCGCGTCGATCTGCGCGGGTGCCTTCGTGCTGGCGCAGGCCGGGGTGCTCGACGGGTTGCGCGCCACCACGCACTGGCTCGGCACCGCGATGCTCGCCCGCGAGTTCCCGGGGATCTCCGTTGACCCCAACGTGCTCTACGTCGACAACGGGCAGGTGCTGACCTCCGCGGGTGCCGCGGCGGGGCTGGACATGTGCCTGCACATGATCCGCAACGACCACGGTTCCGCGGTCGCCGCCGACGCGGCGCGGACGATGGTGATGCCGTTGGAGCGCGCGGGCGGACAGGCCCAGTTCATCGTGCACGAGCCGCCGACGCCGGACGGGGCGACGCTGGAGCCGTTGTTGCGCTGGCTGGAGGAGAACTTGACGCGCGAGCTGTCACTGGAGGACATCGCGGTTCGCGCGTCGATGAGCACGCGCACGCTCAACCGGCGGTTCCGTGAGCAGACGGGGACGACGCCCCTGCGGTGGTTGCACCGAACGCGGTTGCGGCGCGCGCAGTTCCTGCTGGAGACGACGGCGCACCCGGTGGAGCGGATCGCAGCGGAGGTCGGATTCGGCTCGACCACGACGTTTCGCGATCGGTTCAAGAGGCTCGTCGGTACGAGCCCGCACGCCTACCGCCGCGCGTTCCGTGGCAGCGGTGAGGCGGCTCTGGCAGGGAAAGCCGAGATCGCGAAGGGCTAGCAGTTGCGGCTGACGACGTTGCGCCAGGTGCGGCCGTTGGCCTGGCCGTACTCGACGCCGTTGAAGAACGGGCGGACGCGTTCGGTGCCCGCGGCACCCCACGAGGCGACGCCGTCACCGTTGCGGTCGAAGGCCTGCTCGTAGTGCAGGTGCGGGTGCCCGTTGGAGGTCGGCCCGGTCTTGCCGACGCGACCGATGATCTGGCCGCGCGTGACCCGGGCGCCGACCGCCACCGCGCGGGACTGCAGGTGGATACCGGTGGTGAACCAGCCGCCGCCGTGGTTGATCTGGATCATGTTGCCCGCGTTGGAGTGGTAGTAGGACTGGCGCACGACGCCGTCGGCCGAGGCCCGGTAGGGCGCGCCCTCGGTGCCGACCTGGTTGGGCTCCTTGACCATGTCCAGCGCGGGCGCGTGCGCCCAGGTGTCCAGGCGCCACTTGGAGTTGCAGTCGAACGGGAGCTGGAACGCCGGCCTGGCCTCGATGCCGGTCCCGTCCGGGGCCGGGGCGGCCTGGGCCAGCGCGGGCAGACCCGCCGCGAGCAGGACCGCGGCGAACACGCCGATCGTGGTGCGGTGCATGCGAACCCTCCTGTGATCGTCAGGAACGTGAAACCCTGACGACGTTAGGTGGGCGCACTTGCACATCACCTACGTTCAACCGCAGGCCGAATGGTCCAGCACGGAGCGGGCCGCGGCGCGGGCCTGGCCGACGGGATCGCCGAGATGGCCGATGAGCAGGCCGGTCAGCGCGCCCTCGTAGAGCAGCAGCACGCGTTCGGCGGCGTCGGCCGAGCCGGTCAGTTCCGTCAGGCGGGCAAGCAAGTCGGCCTTGTGCCGGTTGATCACCCCCCACGCCGGGTGCTCGCGGTCGGTCAGCTCGGCGGCCGCGTCGACGAAGGCGCAGCCGCGCTCCACCTCGCCGGAGTCCGCCCACGCCCGCAGCGCGTCGAAGATCGACAGCGCTTTGTCCATTGTGGACTCGGCGGCCTCGGTGTGCGCGCGCCAGCTCTGCCTCCAGCGCTCGTGCCGGTGCTCCAGGTAGGCCACCACGAGGCCGTCCTTGCCCGCGAAGTGGTGGTAGAGCGTCATCGTCGCCACGCCCGCCCGGCCGACCGCCCGGTCCACCGGCGTCGCGGCGATGCCGTCCCGGCGGAACAGCTCGTCGGCCGCGGCGATCAGGCGTTCGCGCGCGGTGCCGCGCGGGGCGGGCTTGCGTTCCGGTGCCATGCGAGTGAGTATAACGGGCGTTCTAGTAGAACGGTCGTTATAGGAGGGCGTGTGCGAACCGTCGAAGCACGGCTGGTCGCGGCCGGAGTGGCCGTCATCGCCGTCACCTACGGCCTCGGCCGCTACGCCTACGGGCTCTACCTGCCGGAGTTCCGCGCCGAGTTCGACATGAGCGCGGCCACCGCGGGAGCGCTGGCCTCGGGCGGCTACGCGGCGTACTGCCTTGCTGTCGTGGTCAGTGCGGTGCTCACCGCGCGCTGGAGCGACCGGGGGACCGCAGTGCTGGCCGCAGCGACTGCGACGGTCGGCACCGCGTTGATCGCCGCGGCCGGTTCGGGAACCGCGCTCGTGCTCGGCGTGCTCGTGGCTGGGGCGAGCACGGGACTCGCAACGCCGCCGCTGGTGTCGATGGTCAACCGTGGTGTGGCGCAAGCACGTCGCGCTGTGGCGCAGGCGATCGTCAACGCGGGCACGGGCGTCGGAGTGCTCATCAGCGGCCCGTCCGCGTTGTTCGCCAGCGGGAACTGGCGGGTGGCGTGGCTGTTCTTCGCCGCGCTCAGCCTCGTGGCGACCGTCGCGATCTTCCTCGCGGGTCGGGATTTGCCGACGCACCAACGGAAAGCGGTTCAGTCCGGCGACAGGAGGATCCGGTTGGTGATCGCCAGCGCTGTCGTCGGTGCGGCGAGCGCGGCGTTCCTGACTTTCGGACGCGACGTGGTCGTCACGCTCGGCGGATTCGACGGTGCGCAGTCCGCGTTGTTCTGGATCGTCCTTGGTGCCGCGGGGATCGTGGCCGCGGTGACCGGGGACGTGGTGACGAAGGTAGGACTGGAGCGGGCATGGCGGCCGTTGACCGGCGCGCTCGCGGCCTCAACGGTTTTCCTTGCTGTGGTGCCGGACTCGGTGCCTGTGGCGGTGCTTGCCGCAGCGGTGTTCGGTGCCAGCTACGTCGCGTTGACCTCGGTCATGGTGCTCGCGGCGGGGAACGCTTCCGCGGTGGCGGCGTCGTTCCTGGCGTTGTCGACAGGGCAGGTCGTCGGCGCCGCGGCGGTGGGGTGGCTGATCGACGGAGTGGGCTGGTTGCCCGCGTTCGCGGTGGCGGCCGGCGTCGCGCTCGTCGCACCGGCCGCGACCGCGGTCACGCCAGAGCCGAAGACCCGGCCAGTCCCTGGAGTTCGGTGACCGCCTTCGTGACGGCCTGTGTCGCCGTGGGCCACGAGGTCCCCTTCGGCCAGCTGCTCAGCACGACGACGACGTAGTTGTGCTTGCCGCTGACCATCCCCGTGGTGTTCAGCACCATGCGGTCGTCGGTGCTGCCCCAGCCCTGCTTGATGGCCCATTCCCGTCCGGACAGCCCGGTGGGGATGCCGAAGTACTGGTCGAAACCGTCTGCCGCGGTGCGCGGCGCGGAGGAGAGCGCGTCGGTCAGGGTGATCCGCCGTTCCCTGGGCAGTTTCGCCGAGATGTACTGGTAGATCCGGGCCACGTCGGCGGCCGAGGTCAGCGTCTCGCCCCAGCGGCCCGGCCGGGCGGGCGGACGGGTGTGCTGCAGGCCGATCCGCTCGCTCATCCTGCGCACGATGTCCGCGCCGCCGTTGGCCGTCCACAGCTCGCTGGCCACCTTGTCGTCGCTGGCGGAGAGCATCCGTTCCAGGCCGGCGGGATCGGATCCCTTGCCCGCCAAGGAGTCCAGGGCGATCAGCAGCTTCACCACGGACGCGGACGGGAACAGCGATGAGGAGTTCGCCCCGGCGACGTCGGTGCAGCCGGTCAGGTCCACCATGGCGATGCCGGCCGACGCGCCGCGCGCGGCCGACTGGATCGCCCGCGCGGCGTTCCTGACCTCCGCGGACTGGCGCGACGGGGCGATCTCCCCGGTGCACGAGGACGCCCACGCGTCGCGGCTGGGCCACAGCGCGATGCCGAGTGCGACGGCGAGGGCCACGGTCACCACCGAGGCCACGACCAGGAGCGTGCGTCGAGTCATGCCTTGAAGACGCCCCGCCGCGGCGAGGGTTGCACCCTTTCACCAATTAAGTAGTGAAAGGGTCCTCAGTGGCCGGGGAAGTGCTCGGCGCGCACGTCCACGTAGAGGGCGTCGATGTCGTCCCTGCCCAGGCCGGCGGCGCGCGCGTGGTCCATCCACTTCGCCAGTTCGTAGCGCAGCGGGGAGTTGCGCCCGGTCTGCTGCGAGCCCAGCGAGCGGCGGACGAAGGTGCCCATCCCGCGCTTGGCCTCCACCAGGCCGGAGCGCTCCAGCTCGCGGTAGGCCTTCAGCACGGTGTTGGGGTTGATCGCGGTCGCCTCGACGACCTCGCGCGCGGTCGGCAGCTTGTCGCCGGGGGAGAGCACACCCAGGCGCAGCGCCTGTTCGACCTGCTGGACCAGCTGCACGTACGTCGCGACGCCGGACCGCTGGTCGATCCGGAACTCGATCACACGGCTCAGCATAGCCAGGTGCCGGGCGGGTCCGGACCCGGCAGGAAAGTACAACGTCTTCAGGTAGGTGGACAAAACCTTGGCGCACCAAGGGAAAGTCCTCCTTTCGAGAGGTTCGAACCGCGCTGGGGGAACCATGAAGCGCCGTCCTTGCGGCTGAACGAGCTCGACGCGCAGCTGCCGCGGATGAATCTCGGCCGGTCTCCGACGACGACACTGTCTGCACATGGTCGGTGACCAGCGGAAACGTGTGGAATAGCTGACTTAGACTCCGCTCATGAGAACTGGGGGAGTGTGGATCGGCATCACCGCGGGGGTCCTCGCGGCCGGGCTGATCGCCGGAGGGGCGATCTGGCTGTTCGACGAGGACCTGCCGCTGGGCACCAAGGAGGGCGCCGAGGCCACCGACTTCGGCCCCGACGGCTTCGGCAAACTCAAGATCGGCATGACCAAGGACGAGGCCATCGCCACCGGCGCGCTCGGCCCGTCCCCGGTGGCCGTTGTCACCGGCTGCGACGACTACTCCTTCCTCGGCGGCCCGCTGCCCGAGCCCGCGCGGATGGCCCTCGAAGCGGCCGCGGAGAAGCAGTACGAGGCAGCGAAGAAGGAGAACGACGAGATCAGGGCCCAGCTCGACGCGCACCGCGGCCAGTCCGCCCAGGACTTCGCCGCCCGCGCCGACCTGCTGGCGAGATCCGCGGAGGCGCTGAAGAAGATGTCCGTCGCCTCGGCGGAATCCTCCGCGCGGTCCTCGTTCCGCGTCAGACGGGCCAATGAGCACGGCGGGGTGTCCTTCGGGCAGGGCAAACTCCGGCTGATCTCGGCACCGCCTTTCGCGAAGACCGCGGAGGGGATCGGGCGGGAGTCCTCCGTGGCGGATTTGCAGAAGGCATATGAGGGGCGCGGCATGGTGGAGGACCGGGGACGGTTCGAGGTGCCTGTTTCGGCGGATCGGGTGCTGGCTTTTGACGCGAAGGGCGGGAAGGTGACGAACTTCCTGCTGTTGAGCAAGTCGATCCGGTGTCGGTAGGGGCGGGGCTTTCCGGGCCGGGATTCCAGCCTCGGGGGTCGGCTTGACCTGGGGCGCCTTGCGCGCGCCGTGGGCCGGACGGGCGGCGTGGGTGGACCTCGCCGCGTGGGAAGAGGCTGGAAGCGGGGGCGGAGCCGATCGCCGAACCGGCGCCGTTCTGAGCGGGTTAGGGTGGCGCGGTGAGACGTCGGCCCAAAGCACCGTTGCCGCAGCGCAACGGGCTGGATCCCGCTCGGTTGCGGCTGCCCGCGGAAGGGGAGTGGGTGACGGTGCGCGACCACCTCGTGGAGCGGTTGCCGAGGGTGGCGCCGGAGCGCATCGACATGATGCTGCGCGAGGACCGCATCGTCGGGCTTGACGGGCCGATCACAGTGGACACTCCCTACGCGCCGGACACCTACGTGTGGTTCCACCGCGATCTTCCGGTTGAGGTGCCGGTGCCCTTCGAGATCGGGGTCGTGCACCGCGACGACGATCTGCTGGTGGTGGACAAGCCGCACTTCCTCGCCACGATCCCGCGCGGGCAGCACGTGATGGAGACGGCGCTGGTGAAGTTGCGGCACGACCTGGGGTTGCCGGACCTGGTGCCGGCGCACCGGCTCGATCGGGTCACGGCGGGGCTGGTGATGTTCGTGGTGCGGCCCGAACTGCGCGGGAAGTACCAGACGATGTTCCGGGATCGGTTGGTGCACAAGGAGTATGAGGCGATCGCGCGGCACGATCCCGGGCTGGCGTTGCCGTGCACGGTGCGCAGCCACATCGTCAAGGAACGCGGAGTGATCACGGCGCGGGAGATCGACGAGCCGCCGAACAGCGAAACGGTGGTCGAACTCGTGGAGCACCGGGACGGGCTGGGGCGCTATCGACTGCAGCCGAGGACGGGGCGGACGCATCAGCTGCGGTTGCACATGAGCGGGCTGGGCGTGCCGATCCTCGGGGACGACTTCTACCCGGTGCTGACCGAGAAACCGCTGGACGACTTCACGCGGCCGTTGCAGCTGCTGGCGAAGGTGCTGGAGTTCACCGACCCGGTCAGCGGTGAAGCGAGGCGGTTCGAGAGCGCGCGCGAGCTCAGCGCCTGGAGCCGTCCCGAGGAGTGGGTGGCAGGCTGAGCGCCTCGGTGACACTGTCGAACACGTCGATGGTGCGGTCGAGATCGGTCAGGCTGATGGGGCGCAGCACGGGCGCGGTCGTGGCGACCACGCGCAGCGGTGTGCGCTGGTGGGCGCAGACCTCGTGGTGGTGCGCGAGCAGGGTGAGTCCGTCGGAGGAGAAGTAGTCCACGCGGGTCAGGTCGAGCACCACGGGCGCCGGCGGGGTGGCGAGCGCGGAAGCGGTGGCGATCTCGGTGTTCAGGGCGGGGCCGCTGGCGAGATCGACCTCGCCGAACACCGTGACGACGACGGCGAAGCCCCGGAGCTCACGCTGGATGTGCACGCTGTGCAGGTTGCTGTCGACGGGAAGCACGATGACCCTCTCCCTTCGGACCCGCCGACGGCAGGACGACAGGGAAGGCTGCCGTGGCGACGCCCTAGGACAGTAGCTGGGCCTCCGCCGAGGTCAAGCCGCTGAACAGGGAAAATGCTACGTCCGATCGGGTTACGTGGTGTACGCGAGCGCCGTCAGCGGTACTCCGGTCGCCTCGACCACCCGGCGACCGACGCCCGCGCGGTCCTCCGACAGGCACGCGACGCCGACGACGGTGGCGCCCTCCTCGCGCAGCACGCCGACCAGGCTGGCGATCATGTGGCTGTCCGACAGCGCCGCGTCCACGACCAGCACGCGGGTGCCCGCCAGCTGGTTGTAGGTGAACAGCTCCGCGCCGCGCGGGCGGGGCAGCCTGCTCTGGTTCAGCCGCCACGCCAGGTGGTACGGCAGGCCCGAGGCCAGCGACATCGCCAGCGTCGGCACGATCCCGTCGCCTTCGAGGCCGAGCAGCACCTCCGGCCGCTCGTGCTCCGGGGCCGAGGTCCACTGCGACCACATCGCGTGACCGACCTCCAGCAGCCGCGCGGGCTCGACGGGCCGCGCCACACCGTCCAGCTCGTGCACCACCCGGACCGCGGGCACCTCCGGCGGCAGGTCCAGGCAGAGGATCTGGCAAGCCTGGAAGTCCACGGCAGGGGCCTCCGCGCGGTCAAGAGCGGTCATCGTGCTGCACTCCCTTCCGGCCTGCCAGCCATCACCGAGGAAGCACGGTCGGCTACAGACAATGAGACCATCACTCTATGAAGCGACCCCAGCCGGGGAATGGGCGTTGAGCACAGCGTGAGTCGGCTCGACTGTGCGGCCCGCTAGACATGGGATGTCTTGGTTTCACGTCCGGCGTTCGTTGCCCAGGTAGGCGCGATGCACTGCGCGGGGTCACCCCGGTGTCCGTCGTGCACAGATGATCCACTTCGCCGCTGGCTACCCTCCGCGCCATGAGCGGAGCACGGGTCTCGCTGGACATCGGCGGCACGTTCACCGACGTGGTCGTCTACGACGAGACGGAGCGCCGCTACCGCATCGGCAAGTACCCGACGACTCCCGCTGATCTCGCCGAGGGCGTCCTCGAAGCGATCGCCTCCGTGGTGGAGCACCCGGCCGACATCTCCTTCCTCGTGCACGGGACCACGCAGGGGCTGAACAGCCTGTTGCAGCGGCGCGGCGTGCGCGTCCTGCTGCTCGCCTCCGCCGGGGCACGGGACGTCTACCACATCGCGCGGGGCCCCCGGACCAGGATGTACGACCTCCACTTCCGCAAGCCGGAGCCGCTCGTGCCGCGCCGTGACGTCGCCGCGATCGGCGGCAGACTGGACGCCGCCGGTACCGAGCTGGAGCCGTTGGACGAGCGGGCCGTGCGCAGGGCCGCGGCCCGCTACCGGGACGAGGGCTTCGGCGGGATCGCGGTGGCCTACCTGTTCAGCCACCTCAACCCGGCGCACGAACTGCGGACGCGGGAGATCCTGGTCGAGGAGCTGGGCGAGGACATCACGCTGTCGTTGTCGCACGAGACGGCGAACGAGTGGCGCGAGTACGAGCGGACCTCCTCCGCCGTCGTGGAGTCCTACATCGGCCCGGCCGTCCGCGGCTACCTGGCGCGGCTGGGCGAGGAGCTGGCGCGGCGGGGGATGTCCGTGCCGCTGCACGTGATGCAGTCCTCCGGCGGCATGATCACCGCGGAGTCGGCGCGGCGGCGGCCGTTGCAGACGCTGCTGTCCGGGCCGGTCGGCGGGACCATGGGCGGGGTCGCGCTGTCCGGGGCGATGGCGCGGCCGAACCTCATCTACGTGGACATGGGCGGGACGTCCTTCGACGTGTCCATGGTCGTGGACGGCAGACCGGACGTCGCGCCCGAGGTGCGGCTGGACGGGCTGCCCATGCTGATGAGCGCGGTCAACATCCACACCGTCGGCGCCGGTGGCGGGTCGGTGGCGTGGGTGGAGGCGGGCGGCCTGCGGGTCGGCCCGCACTCGGCGGGGGCGCGGCCGGGCCCGGCCTGCTACGGCAACGGCGGTGAGCAGGCCACGGTGACCGACGCCAATCTGGTGCTCGGGCGGATCGAGCCGGAGTCCTTCGCGGGTGGGCGCGTGCCGCTGCACCCGGAGGCGGCTCGCTCCGCGGTCACCGAGTTCGGCCGCGCCCTCGGCTCGCACACCCCCACCGGAGAACCGCTCGCGGGTTCGGGCATCGGCACCGTGGCGGCGGCCGAAGGAATCTTGGCGGTGGCCAACGCGAAGATGGCGCAGGCGATCCGGACGATCACCGTGGCGCGCGGCATCGAACCGGGTGACTTCGGCCTGGTCGCCTTCGGCGGCGCCGGACCGATGCACGCCGTGTTCCTGGCGCGCGAGCTGGGCATCCGCGAGGTCGTGGTGCCGCGCTTCCCCGGGGCGTTCTCGGCGTGGGGGATGCTCCAGACGGAGGTCCGCCGCGACCTCACCGAGCCGTACTACCGCCTCGACGTGGACGTGGACGGCGCCGAGCTGGCGAACCGGCTCGCCGGGCTGGCCGGGCAGGGCCTGCGCGCGCTGGACGACGAAGGGGTTCCCGAACTCGCCCGGCGCGTGGAGCACGCGGTCGATCTCCGTTACGCGGCACAGGAACACGCGCTCACGGTGCCGTTGGAGGGCGCCGACGAGCCCGCGCGGCCGGACTTCCTGGACGCGGTCGCGGCGCGCTTCGGCAAGCTGCACGAGCAGCGGCACGGGCACGCCAACCCGGGAGCCCCGGTGGAGTTCGTCGCGCTGCGCACGACCGTCCACGGCGACCTGGGCAGGCCCGCGCCGGAGCGGCTGGCCCGGGCGGAGGAGGATTTCCCGCATCGCAGCCGCCCGGTGGTCTTCGACGGCGCAGCGGTCGAGTCGCTGATCGTGGAGCGCGCGGATCTGCTTGCCGGACATGCCTTCCAAGGGCCCGCGCTGGTGCTCGAACCCACGGCGACGACCGTCGTCCCGCCCGGTTACGTGGTCCGCGTCGACGACCTCGGTTCGCTTGTCATCGAAGAGGAACTCAGATGATCGATCCGGTCACAGTCGAGATCATCCGCAACGCGCTCACCTCGGCGGCCGAGGACATGAACGCGATGCTGATCCGCTCCGCCTACACGCCGGTGATCTACGAGTGCGGGGACTGCGTGGTCGCGCTGCTCGACGACCGGCACCGGGTGCTCGGGCAGTCGGCGGGGCTGCCGATCTTCCTGGGCAACCTGGAGGTCTGCACGCGGTTCACCGAGGAGCGCTTCGGTCGCGACGTGTGGCGACCGGGGGACGTGTGGATCCTCAACGACTCCTACCTCGGTGGCACCCACCTCAACGACGTGACGATCTTCGGGCCGGTGTTCACCGGGGAGCGGCTGGCCGGGTTCACCGCGACCAGGGCGCACTGGATCGATGTCGGCTCCAAGGACCCCGGCGGGTCGATGGACTCGGTGAACATCTTCCAGGAGGGCCTGCGCCTCGGGCCGCAGAAGCTGGTCTCGGGCGGCGAGCCGGTGTACGGGGTGCTGGACACGGTGCGCACCAACGTGCGCTTCCCGTACCCGACCATGGGCGATCTCAACGCCATGATCGCCACGATCGAGATCGGGCAGCGGCGGCTGACCGAGATCGTCGAGCGGTTCGGCGCCCGGACGCTGGCCCAGGCGACCGAGGAGATCTTCGACCAGACCGAGCGCATGGAGCGGGCCGTGGTGCGCGGGATCCCGGACGGGGTCTACCGCGCGGAAGGCTTCCTGGACAACGACGGCATCGACCTGGACACGCCGGTCCCGGTGCGGCTGAAGATCACCGTCTCCGGCGAGGACATCACCTTCGACATCACCGAGTCCGCCGACCAGACCGTGGGCCCGGTCAACTGCGGGGCCGCGCAGGCGGTGTCCGCGTGCCGGGTCGGCTACAAGATGCTGATCAGCCCGGAGATCCCGGGCAACGGCGGCTCGTTCCGCCCGCTCACCGTCGAGGTCCGCGAGGGTTCGGTGTTCGGGGCGCAGGCGCCTGCCGCGTGCCAGTGGTACTTCTCCCACCTGGGCCTGCTGATCGACCTGGTGGCCAAGGCGCTGGCGCCCGCGCTGCCGGAGCGGGTGGCCGCGGCAGGCCACGGCGATTCGATGATCGTGCAGTGCGCCGGGACCGATCCGCGCACCGGCCGCGACTACGTGAGCCTGGAGGCCACGCTCGGCGGGTGGGGCGCGTGGGCGGGCAGCGACGGCGAGACCGCGTTGATCAACAACGTCAACGGATCGCTGAAGGACATGCCGATCGAGGTCTTCGAGACGCGTTTTCCCTTGCGCGTCACCGAATACGGCATTCGGACGGATTCCGGTGGGGCCGGACGGTGGCGTGGCGGCAACGGGGTGGTCCGCGAGTACGTGGCGCTGCACGAGTGCTCGCTGTCGCTGTGGTTCGAGCGGTCGGTCACCCCGGCGTGGGGGCTGTTCGGCGGCTCCGACGCGGCTCCGCCGGAGGTGGTGGTCAACCCGGGGCGGCCGGACGAGCGCCGGTTGCTCAAGTGCAACGGGCTGAAGTTGTTCGCGGGCGACGTGCTGCGGTGCATGACCGGCGGCGGTGGTGGCTACGGCCCCGCGACCGAGCGCGATGTGCACCTGGTCGACGCGGACCTGCTCGACGGCAACGTCTCCCCGGGTCACGCACTCCGCGCCTACACCGGCCACGCTTCTCCCGCTTGGCCGGCAAGAGCGCTCCCAGCTCCGTGATTGGGCCGGTGAGCGGGCGGGGCTACGCAGGACGGTCGACAGCGGTTCGACAGTGGCGCGCGCACGGTGTATTGATCAACCCCTGGGACGACGAGCGGGGGAGTCATGCGCATCGGGGTCCGGCTGGGCGCGAGCGGTGCGGACGCCGCCCTCGTGCACGCCGGGCGGGTGCTGGCCGCGGCGCGCCGGTCCGACGGGGGCTGGCGGGGACTGCCCGCGCTGTTGCGGGAACTGTCGGTCGCCGCACCGTCCACAGTAGACACCGTTGTCTGGAACATCGCGCCGCTGGTCGAGTACGCCCTGCTCGCGACCGGTGCGCAGGCGCAGGTGCCGAAGGCGTTCAGCGTCACCCCGGCGGTACCGGTGGCGTCACTGCTGGTCCTGCCGCGCGCGCCGCGGGCGTTGGCGCACCCCTCCGAGCTGGTGCGGTCGCTGATCTCCTGGCGCGGAGTGGTGGCGGGCGGGCACGACCTGTTCGGCGCGGAGCTGGTTCCGGTGGACCTCGACGCCGCGGTGCGCGCGGCCACCGAGGCCAGGGCGGCCGGGCTCGGCACGCTCACGGTCACCGCGACCGGGGCCTCCAACAGCGTCGCCCACGAGGAGGCGGTCGCGGCCCGGCTCCGCGAGGAGTTCCCCGACCTGCGCATCCGCCTCTCCAGTGACTCGGGCGGGCTGGGCCTGCTCGAACGCGATGCCACCACGATCATCAACGCCGCGCTGCTCGGTACCGCCGAGGAGCTGATCGAGCGCTGCGAGCGGCTGACCGCGGCCCTGCCGGGCGCACCCGGCTGCTGGTTCGCCACCGGGGACGGCGGGCGGGTCTCGGCGAAGCGCCTGCGCGCGGTCCCGGTGCGCTGCCTCGGCGCGGACGGCGCGAGCGTGCTGACCGGCTCCGCCGTGCTCACCCGCAGGCCGGACACGCACGTGGTGCTCGCGGCGCGCGGGTTCATCGCGCTCGGCCGGGTCGACGACGGGCGGCCGAGGATCGCCCCGGACCTGGCGGGCAAGCTCGGCGTGCGCACGGTCAGCCCGATCCCGGTGCTCAACGTTCGGGGCACCGGCTCCGAACCCGCGCTCGCCGCCGAGCTGCGCTCCCTGGTCGGGCCGAGTGTGGTCGCCGCGTTCGACCGGGAGGGCGTGGGCGTGGCAGAGCGGCTGTGCGCGGAGATCGGTCCCGCGCTGGTCCCGCTGCGGTCCGAGGCCAATCCGAGCGCGGTGGGCGCCGCGTGCAGCGAACCGAGCGCGTGGCTGGACATCGTCGTCCCCGCCGATACCCTCGATGAGTTGCAACGGCAGCAACACCTGGCCGAGCGCCAGGCCATGACCCTGGTCGCGGCGGCGGGCGCGCGCCCGGGCAGCGAGCGGGTGATCAGCTCGGTGGCGACGGCGCTGGCGTTCCTCGGCCGCGACGTCTACCGGCTGCTCGTGCGCGCGAGCAGCCGGCCCGAGGAGGGGCGGGCGTGATCACCGAGATCACCGTCGACGACCTGCCCACGCTGGCCACGGGCAGCCAGCTCATGTGCTCCTCCGCGGGCAGCACGCACTTCGACGGCACCATGGCGAACTTCGCCGAACTGCTGCGCGAGCGGGGCCCGGTGCGCATGGTGGGGCTCGACGAGCTGGACGGCGAGGCGCTGTGCGTCGCGATCGGCGCCATCGGTGGTTTCGGCCCGATGCTGGAGCTCCCGCCGTCCGGCGACGAGGCGGCGTTCGCCGTCCGCGCGCTGGAGTCCAGGCTGGGCAAGGCCGTCGACGCGATCGTGTCGCTGAACGCCAGCGGGCCCAACGCGGTCTTCCCGGTCGCTGCCGCCGCGGCGCTCGGCCTGCCGCTGGTGGACTGCGACGGCATGGGACGAGTGCTGCCGCTGGTCAGCCAGACCACCTACACGCTGGCCGGTCTGCCGATGGGGCCGCTCGCCGCGGTCAGCCTCTCCGGCGACGTGATCGCGCTGGACACCACGACGGCCCGCGCGGAGCTGCTGCTGCGCTCGGCGATGCAGGCCGCGGGCGGGTTCATGCTGTGCGCCACCTATCCGTCCACTGTGGACCAACTGGCGAAGTGCGCGATCCGCGGCTCGACCAGCCGGGTGCTGGAGGCGGGCAGGCTGCTGCGCGGCGCGCCCGACCGCGCGACGATGCTGGCCGGGCTCGCCGCCATCGCCGGGGCGCGGGTGCTCGGCGGCGGCCGGGTCGTCGAGCTGGGCCACGCGACCAGGACGGTCGGCGCGCGGCAGTACCCGGCGGTGCCGACCAGCGTCGTGGTGCGCGAGCCGGGGCCGGATGGGCGGATGATCCGCCTCGAAGGGCAGAGCGAGATCTTCCTCGCGGTGGCCGACGGGGTGGTCAGCGCGGCCGTGCCGGACGTGCTCTGCCTGCTGGACCAGCGCGAACCGCACATCGTCGGGCTGGAGCGGGTCGCGGTCGGCAACGACGTGGACGTGCTGGTGATGCCCGCCGACCCGATGTGGCACAGCCGGGCCGGGCTGGCGCTGGCCGGGCCGCGCGCGTTCGGCTTCCCGGTCGACCACCCCCGCGAGGAGGCCAGCAGGTGAGCCGCAAGGACGTCGTCGAGCAGCTGAGCGTGGCCGAGCTGGTCCAGTTCGGGCCGCTGGGCCAGGCCAAGGTGTTCGCCGGCGAGGAGCTGGACCGCCAGGTCTCCGGCGTGGTCCTGGTCGCCGAGCTGGAGGAGATCCGGCAGTGCGAGCCGCACTCCGCGGTGGTGCTGCACGGGACCGCGGCGCAGGGCGCCTGGGCGCTGGAGTCCGCGCTGCGGCTGGCCTGGGAGCGCAACGCCTCCTGCGTGATCGCGCCGTCGGACATCGCGGTCGGCAACCCCACCGCCCAGCTCGCCGAGCGGTTGCGGGTCCCCCTGTTCGTGGTCGCCGACCCCGCTCGGCACGCCCTCGAACTCTCCGCCGCGGTCGCCGACACCGATGCCGCGCGGGCCCGGCTGACCGCGCGCTGCGCCGTGCTCTTCGGTGAGCGCGGCACCCTCCGCGACATCGTCGGAGTGATCAACACCGAGGTCCCCGGCGTGCAGGTCGCGCTGATCGCCGAGGACGGGCACGTGCTCGCCGGGCGCGCCGCCGCCGACCACGCCGAGGGCAGGCGCCGCGTCGAGGTGCACGTGCCGGGGCCGGACGGCCGTCCGTGGGCGCGCCTGGTCGGGCAGCTCGCGGCGTGGTCGCCGTCGTGGGCGCTGACCGTCCGCACGGTCCTGGGTCTGGCTCGCGCTCCGCTCGCCGCCTGCGTCGGGCGCGCGTGGCTGAGGCCGGTGCACCAGGCCGCGAGCGATCGGGTCCTGCTGGAGCTGTTGCTCGGCGAGGACGGCGACGCCGAAGCGGCGCGTGCCGCGGGGTGGTCGGTCGACGGCAACCACATCGCCGTGTTCCTCCAGGTGCGCGAGGCGGACAACGCCGACCCGGAGGCGACGACGCCGCGGGTGATCGCGGCGTGGCAGGAGGCTTTCCCCCACCTGCCGCTGATTCCGCGCGGCGAGGGCTGGGTGAGCTGGTGGACCGGCGCGGAGGGCCCGGAGGCGATCGCCGGGCTGCTGCGGCCGCACCTGCTGGCCACGCGGCCCGTGCAGCTCGCCGCGGGCGTCGGCCTGCCGGGCGAGGGAATCGCGGGCCTGCGCCGCTCGGTGGACGAGGCCCGGCTGGCCGCGGCGGTGGCCGGTCGGCGCGACGGCGAGACGGTCGAGCTGTTCGGCGCGCTCGGCCCGCGCGCGGTGCTGGCTTGCATACCCGTGCCCGACGTCGCCGCCGCCGCTCGCGTGGCGCTGGCCGACCTGCTGGCCGCGCCGGACGCGGACGTGCTGCTCACGGCCCTCGTCGCGTTGCTGGACTGCGCGGGCTCAACCGGTCAAGCGGCGGCCCGGCTCGGTGTGCACCGCAACACCGTGCTCAGCCGAATCGAGCGCATCCGGGCGCGCGGTATCGATCTCGACTCCCCTGAGCAACGCCTCGCGCTGCACCTGGCCTGTTACTCGCTCCTCAGCGCGCACTGACGGTAGCCTGGATGATCTGAACATCTGGTTCGATCATCCGACTGGAGGTGGCCGTGCGCCACGACCTGCCGAAGTGCTCGTTCTGCGGCAAGGGCCAGGAGCAGGTGCGCAGGCTCATCGCGGGCCCGGTCGGGGTCTACATCTGCGACGAGTGCGTCGGCCTGTGCAACGAGCTGGCCGCGGAGGAGGACGCCGCCCCCGTCGCCGACGCGCCCCTTCCCCGGCCGCGCGAGCTGCGGGAACGGCTGGACGAGTACGTGATCGGCCAGGAGGAGGCCAAGCGCGCGCTGTCGGTGGCCGTCTACAACCACTACAAGCGCGTCGGCAGCCCGGACTCCGACGTCGAGCTGGGCAAGTCCAACGTGCTGTTGACGGGGCCGACCGGCTGCGGCAAGACCTACCTCGCCCAGACCCTGGCGAAGCTGCTCGACGTGCCGTTCGCCATCGCCGACGCGACCTCGCTGACCGAGGCGGGCTACGTCGGCGAGGACGTGGAGAACATCCTGCTCAAGCTGATCCAGGCGGCCGACTACGACATCGAGCGGGCGCAGCGCGGGATCGTCTACATCGACGAGGTCGACAAGATCGGCCGCAAGAGCGAGAACCCCTCGGTCACCCGGGACGTCTCCGGTGAGGGCGTGCAGCAGGCGCTGCTGAAGATCCTGGAGGGCACCGTCGCGAGCGTGCCGCCGCAGGGCGGGCGCAAGCACCCGCAGCAGGAGCTGATCCAGATCGACACGACGAACATCCTGTTCATCGCGGCGGGCGCCTTCCCCGGTCTGGAAAGGAAGACCACCGCGCCGGGCATCGGGTTCGGTGCTCGTGGCGCGACCGAGGAGGCCGAGCCGACGACGCGGGACCTGGTCGAGTTCGGGCTGATCCCGGAGTTCGTCGGCCGCCTGCCGGTCGTCACCGCCGTGCGGCCGCTGGACCGGATGACCCTGACCAGGGTGCTGACCGAGCCGCGCAACGCGCTGGTCCGGCAGTACCAGAAGCTGTTCCGCTACGACGGCGTCGAGCTGGAGTTCGCCAGGGGGGCGCTGCCGAACATCGCCGAGCGGGCGCTGAGCCTGGGCACGGGGGCCAGGGCGGCGCGGGCGGTGCTGGAGGAGCTGCTGCTGCCCGCCATGTACGAGGTGCCCAGCCGCGACGACATCGCCAAGGTCCTGGTCACCCGAGACTGCGAAGTCGTCCTGGTTCCCCGGGAGCTGCGGGCGACTGGTTGAACGTCAGCACCACGCGGAGGTTCAGCTCGGCGTCGTCGGCGTCCAGCCAGGACAGCTGCGCGGCGTACTCGCGCAGCTCGGTCGCCAGCGCCGCCAAGGGGATCCCGGGGTTCGCGCGGGCGCGTGCGGTGATGACGCCGAGGGACAGCGGCAGGCCGTCGCAGTAGCTCAGCAGCTCGTCGACCGCGCTTCTCTCGGCCTGGATTCGTTGCTCGCCAAGGTGTTCTGCCAGCAGATCGCGCGCGTGGCGTTCGCCGAGCGGTTCGAGCCCGAGCGGCTGTGCGCCCCGCGTGGTGATCCGCTCCCGGCTCGTGATGATCACCGTGCACGCGGGATCGTCGGGCAGAAACGGTTTCAGCTGCTCGAAGTCTCGCGCGTTGTCGAGCACCAGCAGTGATCGTCCCGCGGCTTCCGGCGGTTCGGTGACCGGGCCGCTCAGGTCGACGTAGCATTGCCCGTCCGGAAAGCGGTCGAGGTTGTCGTGTGCCCAGCGCAGTGCGAGCCAGCTCTTGCCGACGCCCCGCTGCCCGTGGACGGCGAGCGTGACCGCTCCCTCTTCGCGCTGGATCGCGAAGCGTCGTCCGAGCGCGGCCAGCTCTCCGCCGCGCCCGACGAATCCCGTTGGTGCTTCGGGAAGTTCTCGCGGAACGGAGCCGGAGGGCGCCGGTTGATCGCCGTACAGCCCGAGCAGCACCTGGCCGATCCGGCGCTCGTCATCCTCGGTGTCGGCGAGCAGGTTCGGCAGCAGGCCGCCGAGCCCGGCTGTTCGGAGCTGGTTGTCGTTGTCGTCCAGCGCCGCGCGGAGCCGTTCGGCCAGCAACGCGGTCCGCGTCTCGACGGCCCACGGACTGTCCAATTCGGACAGTGGAGTGCCGCGCCACAGCTCCAGTGCCGCCGCGGGGTTGCCGGGTGCGAGGGCGCGGAAGCGGTGGAGGTCGATGCTGTCCTCGTCCGCGGTGAGGCGGTAGCCGTCGCCGGTGCGCTCGATCTCCACGTCGGGCAGGGCTTCCCGCAGGCGCGAGGCGTACGCGCGCAAGGTGTTCCCGGCCCGCGACGGAGGGTCCGCTCCCCACACCCGCTCGCTCAGCACGCGCAGCGGGACGACCTGGTTCGCCTCGACGAGCAGCACGGTGAGCATCCCCCGCGCCCGCCCCGCCGGAAGCTCTACGCGCCGCCCCTCCCGCAGCGCGACGAGCTCGCCGAGCACTCCGAACCACACCCGCCCATTAGAGCAGGCGGTCCTGGCGGGCGGCGGCCTCCTTGCGGACGCGGTCGAAGAACGCCCGGTCGCGGTCGGCGCGCTGCGGGGCCGGGGTGTCCGGGGGAGCGGCGTCGTCCTCGTAGGCCCGGTAGAGCAGCCAGCAGCCGCGGATGCCGTCGAGCAGGTCCTCCAGCAGGTCGTGGGCGGGGCGCACCGGGTCGAGCGGGGTGATCCGGTCGGGCACCGTCGCCTCGAAGTCCTCGCCGTCGCCGCTGAGGTCCTCGCCCGCCTGCACGAGCAGCACCATCAGGCCCTCGACGTCCGGGATGCGCCCGTCGGCCACCGCCATGGCGTCACCGACCAGGTCGGTCACCACCTGGCGCGGCGTCTCGCCCGCGGCCAGCCGCTCCAGCACCAGGGTCGGCGTGTCCACGGCCAGCGGCTCCAGGTCGTCGGCCTCGATCACCACCTCGGTCGGGGCGGTCTCGGCCATCTCCGCCGCGATCTCCGCGGCCACCTGCAGCCAGTGCGCGGCGGCGACGGAGGCCGCGGTCGCGTCGACCTCGCTGAACAGCGCCGCCGAGCCGAGCGGGTCCTGCTGCAGCAGCGCGTCCGCGGCCGCCACTTGCAACGGTGAGGCATCGGCCCTGGTCAGCCGCACCGCCTGGCGGGCCCGCCCGGTGAGGTCGCCGCGCTCGGCCGCCTCGATCGCGGCCAGCTCCGCCTCCACCTCGACGACCAGCTGCTCGGTCAGCCCGGCGTCGGAGATCGCGTGCAGCTCGCGGCCGACCCGGTGCGCCGACTCGATGACCGGGCTGTAGGACTCCAGCAGCATCCCGTCCTCGGGCAGGTTCGGCGCCCGGATCGCGGCCACCACGTCGGCGAGGGCGGCGCGTTCGTCGGTCCGTTCCCAGCCCTCGCCGTCCAGGTCCAGCTCGGCGTCGTCCAGCGGGCTGGCGGGGTGGGTGTAGGTGCGCCACGCCGCCTTGGAGAGCCCGTTGAGCACGTGCGTCAGCAACAGCGCCTGGTCGGTGGAGACCGTGTCGGGCAGGTCCGCGGCGGTGTGCGCGATGTTGCCCAGCCCCGAGCTCCACATCGCCACCAGTGCGTGCCGGTCGGTGTCGACGCCGTAGTCCGTCATGGCGCCATCGTGGCGAAGATCGGGCGCTCGCGGGGGGAAAGCGGCCAGGGACACGCGAACGGCCCGCAAGATCGCCCTATCTGACGGCCGTCAGGTCACGGCGCGGCGAAGCGGTCGGCCGCCGCGATGATCGCCTCCCTCGTCCCTGTTCCGTGCGTGCCCTTCTCGACGACCACCAGCTCGGAGCCCGGCCAGCAGCTGTGCAGCACCCACGGGTTCCCGGCGAGCGCGCTGAGGTCGAGCTGCCCGTGCACGATCACGCCCGGGATGTCCTTGAGCACGTGTCCCTCGCGGGCCAGCTCGTCGTCGGGCAGCCAGCACCGGTTGCTGAAGTAGTGGGTGACCAGGCGGGCGAAGGCGAGCTGGAAGCGGGGCTCCCACGGCTCGTGCTCGACGTCGCGCCCGGGCGGGACGGTGGCGATGGCGTCCTCCCAGGCGCACCAGTCCTCGGCGGCCTTGCGGTGCACGGCGGGGTCGGGGTCCATCAGCAGGCGGTGGTAGGCGGCGGAGACGTCCTCGCCCGGGTCGGGGACACCGGCGAGGAAGCGCTCGTAGGCCTCGGGCGCCAGGGCGCCGAACCCGCGGATCAGCCACTCGATCTCGGAGTGCCTGCCGGTCGCGACGGCGGTGATGATCATCTCGGAGACGCGGTGCGGGTGGCGCAGCGCGTAGGTCACCGAGAGCGCCGAGCCCCAGGAACCGCCGAACACCAGCCACTTCTCGACGCCCAGGTGCTCGCGCAGCTGCTCCATGTCGCGCAGCAGGTGATCGGTGGTGTTGGCGGAGAGGTCGACGACGGGTTCGCTCGCGTGCGGCGTGCTGCGGCCGCAGTTGCGCTGGTCGAACTGGACGATCCGGTAGACGGCGGGATCGAAGTACCGGCGTTTGCCGGGGGTGCTCCCGGAACCGGGGCCGCCGTGCACGACGACGGCGGGCTTGCCCTCCGGGTTGCCGGAGACCTCCCAGTACACGCGGTGGCCGTCGCCGACGTCGAGCATGCCCTGGTCGTAGGGCTCGATCTCGGGGTACATCGATCCTCCCGGCAGAAGTAACAGCGCTAATATAAGTGCTGTTACGATAGTCCGCATGACCGATCCGACCAAGCACAGCCGCTGGCGGCCGTTGCGCCTGCTGCTCGCGGCCATGGACGAGGAGATCGGCCGCCTCTACACCGAGCGCGGCATCGAGGGGGTGCGCCCGCGCTACGTGATGCCGATGATCCGGCTGGGCCACTCGGGGCCGATGACCATCCGCGAGCTGGCCGAGGACTTGGACGTCACGCACTCCGCGATGAGCCAGACCGTGGCCGCGCTGCGTCGCGAGGGCCTGGTCACGAGCGTGCCCGGTGCAGACGCGCGGACGAAGAGCGTCGAGCTGACCGAGCGGGCCAAGGAGCTTGTCCCCTTCCTCGAAGCCGAGTGGCGGGCTACCGAGCGGGCCGTCGCGGAGCTGGAGGAGGAGATCCCCTACGCGCTGAGCCAGGTCGTGCGGGACCTGGAGGCCGCTTTGGCGAAGAAGTCCTTCCACGACCGGATCGCGGAGCACCTGGAGTGAAGCTGCTCATCGACGTGCGGCCGCTGCGCGCCAGCACCGCGTTCCGGCGGCTGTGGATCGGCAACACCGCGTCGACCCTGGGCGGGCAGCTCACGGTCGTCGCCGTGCTCACCCAGGTGTGGCAGCTGACGGAGAACCCGGTCGCGGTCGGCACGATCGGGATCGTCCACGCGGTGCCGATGGTGGTGTTCGGGCTGCTGGGCGGCACCCTCGCCGACACGGTGGACCGGCGGCGGCTGGTGCTGTTCACCACGGTCGGCCAGATCGTGACGACGGCTCTGCTCGCGGCACAAGCACTCCTGGGCTTCGCCTCGCTCGCAGTGGTGCTCGGTCTCGTCGGCCTGCAGTCGACGTTCAGCGGACTCGGGGCACCGGCGCGCAAGACCTTCGTGGTGCGGCTGCTGCCGGAGCACCTGGTGCGCGCCGGGATCGCCTTGAACCACATCAGTTTCCAGGCGGCCATGCTCGCCGGTCCGGCGATCGCGGGCGTGATCACCGCGCAGTGGGGCGTCGCCACCTGCTACGTGATCGACGCGTTCACCTTCGCCATCGGGCTCTACGGGGTGTTCATGCTGCCGTCGATGCGCCCGGAAGGCGAAGGCACCCGTCCGGGACCGCGCGCGATCGGCGAAGGCTGGCGGTTCCTCGTCGGCCAGCCGGTCGTCCGTGGCGCGCTGGTGACCGACGTGGTGGCCACGGTGTTCGCCATGCCGATCGCGTTGTTCCCGGCGATCGCGGACGAGCGCTTCTGCCGGCCGGAAGCGTTGGGGCTGTTCATGTCCGCGATCGCGGTCGGCGGGATCGCGGCGGGCGCGGCGTCCGGACTGGTCACCCGAGCGCGCCGCCCGGGGGCGGTCATGCTCGCCGCAGCCGGGGTGTGGGGTGCCGCGCTCGCGGGATTCGGTGTGGCGCGACCGTTGTGGATCGGCGTGGCCTGTCTGGTGATCGCCGGGGCCGCGGACACGATCTCGGTCATCTCGCGCGGCGCCATCGTCCAGATCGCCACGCCGGACGCCTATCGCGGCCGGGTCGGTGCGGTCGAGCACATCATCGGCGTGTCCGGTCCGGACATCGGCAACTTCCGGGCCGGGCTCTTCGCGGGCGGGAGTTCGCCCGCGTTCGCGCTCGTGTCCGGCGGCGCGCTCTGCGTGGCGGGGATTGCGTATACCGCAACGAGGAACAGGGCGTTGCGGCGCTTCAGCACTCCGGTCGAGGAGGCCGCCCAGCGCGCCTGAGGTGAAGTCAAGCCGAATGGTGGTCTCGCCAGCCGCCGACATCGGTGATTAGCCTTCCGGAGGCATGTCGGCAAAACAGTTTCAGGTTGTCCACGCCCCGCACGGCGACGCGGCGGCGGAGCGCGTGGTGCGGGCGGCCCTCGGCGACGACGTCACCGTGCGGTTCGGCGGGGAGGGGTTCGTCGGAGGTCCCGAGTCCTACCAGGTGATCATCGGGCGCGACGAGGTCGTGCTCGACGGGGCCGATCCCACGGGCACCTTCTACGCGGCGCAGACCCTGCGCCGGCTGGTCGAGCGGGGGGAGGCGCAGCCCGGCCTGGTCGTCCGCGACGCGCCCGCGATGCCCTTCCGCGGTTCCATCGAGGGGTTCTACGGCACTCCGTGGTCGCACGAGGACCGCTTGGCACACCTGGACTTCCTCGGTGAGCACCGGATGAACACCTACGTGTACGCGCCGAAGAACGACGCCTACCACCGCGACCGGTGGCGCGAGCCCTACCCGGAGGACAAGCTCGCCGAGCTGGGGGAGCTGATCGCCCGCGCGAAGGACAACCACGTGCGGTTCGTCTTCACCGTCTCGCCCGGCCTGTCGATGCGGTACTCCGATCCCGGCGACCTCGCCGCGCTGCTGGCGAAGTTCGAGGCGATCCGGCAGCTCGGCGGCACCTCGTTCGCGGTCGCGCTCGACGACATCGACCACAAGGTGTGGCACTGCGAGGAGGACGAACGCCGGTTCGCCGAGAGCGGCGCGGCGCAGGCGTGGCTGTTGAACCAGGTGCACGCGTGGGCGGGGCCGGGAGAGCCCGTGCAGCTCGTGCCGACCGAGTACTTCGACCTCGAAGACACCCCTTACAAGAAGGCGCTGCGGGAACAGCTCCACCAGGACGTCTACGTGTGGTGGACCGGTGTCGGCGTCATCCCGCGCACGATCACCAAGGCGGAGGCCGCGCGCGCAGAGGAGGTCTTCGGGCACCGGATCCTGTTGTGGGACAACTACCCGGTCAACGACTACATCCACGGGCGGGTGCCGCTCGGGGACTACTCCGGCCGGGAGAACGGGCTGTCCGAGCACGTCAGCGGCGTTCTGTCGAACCCGATGAACCAGGCGGCGATGAGCACGGTGGCGCTGCGCTCGTTCGCCGAGTTCGGGTGGGACGACCGGCACTTCGAGTCGCGCGCGTCGTGGCGGGCCGCACTGGCTTCGCTGGCCGGTGGGCGGGACGACGTGCTGGACGCGTTGCTGACCTTCGCCGATCTGAACACCCTCGACGAGCGGCTGCACCTGGAGCAGGCGCCTGAGCTGAGCGCGCGGATCGAGGAGTTCTGGGCGGCGTGGCGCTCCGGGGAGACCGAGGCGGCGCTGGCGCTGCTGGCGCGGATGGCCGACAGGCTGGCGGGCGTGCCGGGGTTGATCCGGACGGGGGTGATCGTTCCGGGGTTCGCCGCCGAGGCCGACGCGTGGCTGGAGGCGACCGGGTTGTGGGGCCGCGCGCTCGCCGCCGCCGTCACCGCGCTCGCGGGCGGAGAAGCCGAGGCCAGGGCGAGAGTGCTGGAGCTCGTCGAGGCGGCGGGGCGGCCGACCGACACCAAGCGGCCGCACGACGAGGCCCCGGTGCGGGTCGGTGACGGGGTGCTGGACCGGTTCGTCGCGGATCTGCTGGCGCAAATCCCTGGTGACATTTCCGGGAGCGATGTGGCAACGTTGCCACATTAGGCCGGAAGGGACGTGCGGATGGGACAGGCGCTACCCGGCGGTGTCCACCTGTTCGAGGACACCTGCAACGTCTACGTGCTCGTCCGCGACGGTGCGGCGGTGCTGATCGACTTCGGCTCCGGTGACGTGCTGGACCACCTCGACCGGTTCGGGGCCGAGGTGGTCACCGACGTGCTGATCACCCACCACCACCGCGACCAGTGCCAGGGCCTGGCGCGCGCGGTGGCGGCCGGCATCCGGATCTGGGTGCCGCCGACCGAGCGGGACCTGTTCGACAAGGTCGACGAGCACTGGCAGGCGCGGCCGGTTTTCAACTACTACGACCTGCGGCAGGACCGGTTCTCGCTGCTCGAACCGGTCGAGGTGACCGGCGTGGTGCCGGAGTACCGCACGCGCCGCTTCGGCGGGTTCGACGTGCTCACGCTGCCGACCCCCGGGCACACCCTCGGCTCGGTGTCGTACCTGGTGGAGCTCGGCGGGCGGCGCGTGGCGTTCACCGGCGACCTGGTCTACGGGCATGGCAAGGTGTGGTCGCTCGCCGCGACGCAGCGGTCGTACTCCGGGGTGGAGGGCGTGCAGAACACGGTGCTCTCGCTCTACCAGTTGGCCGAGCACGAACCGGATCTCGTGCTGCCGTCGCACGGGCCTGCGGTCGAGGACCCCGCGGCCGCGTTCGAGCTGACCGAGCAGCGGTTGCTGGCGTTCTCCGACTCGCGGCGGGACAAGCCGTGGGACCTGCGCGACTGGCTCGACCGGCCGTACGAGGAGATCACGCCGCACCTGCTGCGCAACCGGACGAGCTTCGGCACGACCTACGTGCTGCTGTCGGAGACCGGGAACGCGCTGTTGATCGACTACGGCTACGACATGTGCGTCGGCTGGCCAGTCGGCGACGACCGCTCGTCGCGGCGGCCGATGTTGTCCTCGCTTCCCGCGCTGCGCAAGGACTTCGGCGTGCGCCGGGTCGAGGTGGCCGTCGCGACGCACTACCACGACGATCACGTGGCCGGGTTCAACCTGCTGCGCGAGGTCGAGGGCACCGAGATCTGGTGCGAGCGCTCCGTCGCGGAGATCCTGGCCGATCCGGCCCGCTACGACCTGCCCTGCCTCTGGTACGACCCGATCGCGACCGACCGGGTGGTGGAGGTCGGGGTGCCGCAGCGGTGGCACGAGTACGAGCTGACGCTGCACCCGCTGCCGGGGCACACCCTGTACGCGGTGGCGATCGCGTTCGAGGTGGACGGCGAGCGGGTGATCGCCACCGGCGACCAGCAGACCACGCTGTGGGAGGAGGGCGAGCGCTCCGAGCTGCTGAACCTCCAGTACAAGAACCGGTTCCGGATCGACGACTTCATCGCCAGCGCGAAGCTCTACCGCGAGCTGCGGCCCGACCTGATCATCAGCGGGCACTGGGCACCGCGCCGGGTGGACGACGCCTACCTGGACATGCTCCTGGTCAAGGCGGAGGAGCTGGCGGACCTGCACCGCGACCTGCTCCCGCTGTCCGATGTGGACTTCGGGGCGGAGGGCGTCGGCGCGTGGATCAGGCCGTACCAGGGCAGGACCGCGCCGGGCGAGCCGCTGGAGGTGCGGGTCGAAGTGCTCAACCCGTTCCACGGCCGTGAGGACGTGACCGTGCGGATGGTGGTGCCGCAGGGCTGGACCTGCTCACCGCCGTCGTGCTCGGCGAAGGTGCCCGGCGGCGCGGGGACGACGTTCACGTTCACCATCACGCCCACCCGGGACGGGGTGCGGCGCGCGCGGATCGCCGCCGACTTCACGGTGGGCACGCGACGGTTCGGTCAGCAGGCGGAGGCGCTGGTGGACGTTCGATGAACTACACGGTCGAGCTGGACGAGCGTCGCCTGGTCGCGTCCGTTCGCGGCCCTGACCTCTGGTTTCAACTGAGGCTGTTGGCGTCGCTGGACACCGTAGAGGGGCCGGACGAGACCCTGGGCACACCGGAGGTCGTCCGGGACGGCTCGCGCATCGAGGTGCGCTGCCGTAGTTCCCGGTGGCAGAGCCGGACAACGGTGATGGAGTGCCACCCGGACCGGATCGAGCTCCGGACCGAGGTCACCGGCGCGGGCTCGTTGCTGACCGCGCACCTGCTCGGTGGGTGGTGGGCGCCCCACGGGTTCCTGCCGAGCGGATCGGCGCTGGAGACCGTGTTCACGCCGAACCCCGATCATCCTCGGCGATCCGTGCGGCCCGCGGGGGAGCCCGCGGTGATCGGCGTGGTCGGGGACGGCGCGGAGCCCGGTGTCGGGCGGTGGCTGTTCGTGCCCGCTCCCTGGTGCTACGCGGTTTCCCGGGGGTCGCAGTGGGCGGCGCTGGGCATCGCGTCCCCGATCTCGGAGCAGAACTTCACGTCGCTGCACTACACCGGCGGCGTCGACGCGCTCGGGCTGCGGCTGGACTACGAGGGGCACACCACAGTGGACGGTGCGTTCCGCGCGCCTGACGTAGTGATCCAGTTCGGTGCGGCGGACCCGGCCGCTGCCCTGCGCATGCACCACGATCTGCTGCTGGGCAAGGGTTTGGTGCCGCCTCCGCGCACCGAGCCGGTCCCGCGGCACTGGCTTGAGCCGATCTTCTGCGGGTGGGGCGCGCAGAACTGCCTGGGGCAGCCCGCCGCCGACCACGCGACGCAGGAGAACTACGACCGGTTCCTCCGGCACCTCGGTGAGCACGGCGTGGTGCCGGGAACCATTGTGGTGGACGACAAGTGGCAGCGGGACTACGGCACCAACCAGCCCGACGAGCGCAAGTGGCCCGACCTGCGCGGGTGGATCGCGTCCCGGCGCGCCCGGGGGCAGCGCGTGGTGCTGTGGTGGAAGGCGTGGGACTTCGAGGGCGCACCGGCCGAGGCCTGCGTGCGGCTGCCGGACGGGACACCCGTTGCCCTGGACCCGCAGAGCGCGCAGGGGCGGCGGCTGATCGAGGAGACGATCGCCTACCTGCTCGGCCCTGGCGGCCTGGACGCGGCCGGGCTGAAAATCGACTTCCTGGCCCGCACGCCGAGCGGGGTCGCGCTGACGACGGCCGGGCCGAAGTGGGGCGCCGCGCTGCTGCACGAACTGCTGCGCTGCGCCTACACCACCGCGAAGCGGGTCAAGCCGGACTCGCTGATCATCACGCACACGCCGAACCCCGCGTTCCGGGACGTGACGGACATGATCCGGCTCAACGACATCCGGATGCTCGACGCGGTCGACCCGTCAGGGCCGGTGGTCGAGCACATGCGGTACCGCGCATCCGTTGTGGCGGCGGCATGTCCGGGGACACCCATCGACACCGACGGTTGGTGCCTTCCCGACCGGGCGGAGTGGGCGGCCTATCTTCGCGAGCAACCCGCGCTCGGTGTGCCCGCGCTGTACTACGCGACGCACATCGACCACAGCGGGGAGCAACTGCGGCCGTCCGACCTCGCGGATGTGACGCGGATCTGGTCGGAGTACAGGTCCAAACTGGACAGTGCCGTGGATAGGATCACCACGTGAGCGGTGGGGTGGTCCGGCGGCCGACAGGAGCCGACGTCGCGCGGGAGGCCGGGGTGTCCCCGTCGACGGTTTCCCGCGCGCTCAACGGAACCGGCTACACCGCGCCCGAGGTCCGCGAGCGCGTCCGGGCCGCCGCCGCCCGCATCGGCTACATCCCCGACGCCAACGCGCGCAGCCTGCGCAACCGCAGCAGCCGCTCGGTCGGCGTGCTCATCTCCGATCTGCGCAACCCCTTCTACGCCGACCTCGCCGCGGGCATCGAGCAGGTGCTGCGCGCGGCCGGCTACCACATGATCCTGGTCAACGACGACGGCAACGCCGAGGAGGAACTGCTCGCCGTGCAGACCTTCGCGGCGATGCGGGTCTCCGGGGTGATCATCACGCCGGTGTCGTCGCGCTCGGTGAAAAGCCTGCGGGAGCACGGGATCAACGTGGTCCAGGCCGACCGCCGCGCGGGCACGCGGCACGGCGACGCGGTCCTCGGCGACAACGAGCAGGGCGCCGAGCTGATCACCGAGCACCTGCTGGGGCTGGGCCACCGCAGGATCGCGCTGCTCATCGACGAGACGAAGTGGACCACCGGCGCGGGCAGGCTCGCGGGATACCGCGCCGCGCACGAGGCCGCCGGGGTCCCGCTGGACGAGAAGCTGATCTCCTTCACCACCAGCTTCGAGGCGGAGGCGGCCCGCGGTGCGACCGCCGAGCTGCTCGGCGCCCACCCCGACGTCACCGCCCTGTTCGCGGCGAACAACGTGATCGCGCAGGGGGCGTTCCAGGAGATCCAGCGCAGGCGGATCGCGGTGCCCAGGAAGCTGTCCCTGGCCGCGTACGACGACGTGCCGTGGATGTCCATGGTCCGCCCGGGGATCACCACCGTCACGCAGCACACCGTGTCCTTCGGGAAGCGCTGCGCCGAGGTGCTGCTGAACCGGCTCGACGGGGCCGCCGAGCAGGAGCCGACGATCGTCCACGTCCAGCCCGAGCTGGTCGTCCGCGCCTCCACCGCCCCACCGCGCTGAACCCGCGGTTCAGGAGGGCTGGAGAGACCTTGACGGCGCGGGGATACCGCACCTAGGTTGTGGCAACGATTCCACATGGCAACGTTGCCATGCGTCGATCCGCACTGTGTTGACTGATTCCCCCTCGAAGGCGCGGAGGAACACGGCATGTCGAAGCGCAGTCTCACCGCTCTCACCGTGGCATCGGCCCTCGTGCTCGCCGGCTGCGGCGGGGTCGGGCGTTCCTCCGGGCCGGAGGGCGCCGCCACCCTGACCACCATGGGGTTCGGCACCGGCGACGAGATCGCCAAGACCCGGGTGGAGCGGGCCAACAAGGTGATCGCCCCGGCCACCGTGCGCATCGGCGGCAACGCCTTCGACGCGCAGCAGTTCCTCTCCGCTGTCGCCTCCGGCAGCCCGCCCGACCTGGTGTACATGGACCGCCAGCTGCTCGGCACCTACGCCGCGCGCGGCACGGTCGAGCCGCTGGACTCCTGCGTGGCCGGCCAGAAGATCGACCTCAAGCAGTACCGCGCGCCCGCGCTGGCCGAGGTCACCCTCGACGGCAAGCTCTACGGGCTGCCGGAGTTCTACAACAACCGGGTCCTGATGACCAACGCCAGCGCCGCGGTGAACGTGAGCGACCGCGCCGGGCTGGAGCGGACCGTCGTCGAGCTGACCAAGCGCGCCGGCGACGGCAAGCTCGCCAGGATCGGCTTCGACCCGAAGATCCCGGAGTTCCTGCCGCTGTGGGCCCGCGCCAACGGCGTGAAGATGCTCAGCGACGACGGGAAGAAGGCCAACCTCGACGACCCGAAGCTGGTCGAGGTGCTGGAGTACACGGTCGGCCTGCTGGACAAGCAGGGCGGCTGGGGCGCGGTGAAGGCCTTCCGCGACTCGTTCAACTTCTTCGGCGAGAAGAACCCGTTCAGCCTGGACCAGCTCGCGGCGTTCCCGATGGAGGACTGGTACCTCAACGTGCTGGCCAACATGTCGCCGAACATGGCGCTGGGCGTCACGGCGTTCACCGACGCCCAGGGCAGGCCGATCGACTGGGTCACCGGCAGCGCGTGGGCGATCCCGGCCGCGAGCAAGAACAAGGACAGGGCGTGCGCCTGGATCAAGGAGATGACCTCCTCGGAGTCCTGGATCGCCGCGGCGCAGGCAAGGGCGGGCGCGCGCAAGGCCGAGGGCAAGGCGTTCACCGGCGTCTACACCGCCAACGCGGTCGCCGACCAGAAGATCTTCGGTGAGCTGGTCAAGCTCGACGACAAGCCGGTGTTCGACAAGGCGGTCAAGGCCGTGCTCAGCGCCCAGGAGTCGGCGTTCACCATGCCCGCCTCGCCCGCGGGCTCGGAGTTCAAGACGGCGTGGAGCGACGCGGTGAACCGGGTGCTCTCCGGGCAGCAGAAGGCCGCAGACGCCCTCGCCCAGGCGCAGCGCGAGGCCCAGCAGGCGCTCGACCGCGCGTCCGGCGGACGGTGAGGGCCGCGGTGACGGCCACTGCCGCGCCGGACCGCAAGGAGCGGATCCGGCGCTGGCGCAAGGGTTTCCGCAAGCGGGAGACCTGGGCGGCCTATGCCTTCCTGTCGCCGTGGATCGTCGGCTTCCTGATCTTCATGGCCGGGCCGATGGTGGCCAGCTTCGTGCTCTCGCTGACCGACTACGACGCGCTCGGCTCGCCGAACCTGGTGGGCTGGGCCAACTACGAGCAGCTGCTCAGCGATCCGAAGATCGCCAAGAGCCTGGCCAACACCGTCGTCTACTCGCTGATGGTGGTGCCCGGCACGATGATCGTCGCGCTGGCGCTGGCCATGGTGCTCAACCGGGTCGGCAAGCGCTCGGCCGGTTTCTTCCGCACCCTGTTCTACCTGCCCGAGGTCACCCCGAAGGTGGCCGTCGGCGTGCTGTTCCTGATGCTGTTCAACGGCCAGGTCGGTCTGATCAACGAGTTCCTGGGGCTGTTCGGCATCCAGGGCCCGGCGTGGAGCACCGACCCGGACTGGGTCAAGCCCGGCCTGGTGCTGATGAACCTGTGGTCGGTCGGCGGCACCGTGGTGCTCTACCTGGCGGCGCTGAAGAACGTGCCGCTGGACCTCTACGAGGCGGCCGAGCTGGACGGGGCCTCGCCCTGGCGGCGGTTCCGGCACATCACCCTGCCGATGATCAGCGGCACGCTGTTCTTCACCTTCATCGTGCAGACCATCGCCGCGCTGCAGACCTTCGACGAGGCCTACACCGCCTTCTACGGCAGCAGCGCCTCGGCGACCTACAGCAGCGACGCCGCGCTGTTCTACCTGATCTACCTGTTCCAGCAGGCCTTCCAGTTCCTGCACATGGGCTACGCGTCGGCGATGGCCTGGCTGCTGTTCGGGATCATCATGATCATCACGGCGATCCAGGTGCGGGTCAGCAAGCGGTTCGTCTACTACGAGGGCGGGTGAGCCGGTGCTGAAACAACGCAGGGGCGTCCTGTTCTGGGTCGTGCTGATCGGCGCGTCCGTCCTGTTCCTCTACCCGTTCCTGTGGGTGCTCAGCGCGTCGTTGAAGCCGCGGTCGCAGGTCTTCGACAACAAGCTGGTCCCCGAGCAGGTGCGGCCGGAGAACTACGTCGACGTCTGGCAGGCCGCGCCGGTGCTGGACTGGTTCGTCAACAGCGTCGTGGTGGCGCTGGCGGCGGCCGCGGCGGTGACGCTGGTCAGCTCGCTGGTCGCGTTCGGCTTCGCGTACTTCCGCTTCCCCGGCCGCAACGCGCTGTTCGGCCTGGTGCTGGGCACGATGATGCTGCCGGCCGCGGTGACGATGATCCCGGTCTACCTGATCTGGAACTCGGTCGGCCTGGCCAACACGCAGGTCCCGCTGTGGGCGGTGAACCTCTTCGGCAGCGCGTTCTACATCTTCCTGCTGCGCCAGTTCTTCCTCGGCCTGCCCAGGGAGCTGTTCGAGGCGGCCAGGATCGACGGGGCAAGCCACTGGACGCTGTTCTGGCGGATCGCGGTGCCGCTGTGCCGCCCCGCGCTGATCGTGTCGTTCATCTTCGAGCTCAAGGCCAGCTGGTCGGACCTGCTCAAGCCGTTGATCTACCTGCGTGACCCGGAGCTGTTCACCCTGCCCCGCGGCCTGAAGGCCATCTCCGACCAGTTCGGCCAGAGCGGGGAGCAGCAGTGGGAGGTCGTGCTCGCCGGGAGCGTGATCACCACGGTTCCGATGATCATCGTGTTCTTCCTGGCGCAGAGGTACTTCATGCAAGGGATCGCCACCCAGGGGCGGAAGGGTTAGAGATGGACCAGCGCGTCCTGCACATGATCGGCAACTCGCACATCGACCCCGTCTGGCTGTGGCAGTGGCCGGAGGGCTACCAGGAGGTGCGGGCGACCTTCCAGTCCGCGGTCGACCGGATGACGGAGTACCCCGAGTTCGTCTTCACCATGGACGGCGTCGTCTACCTGGCGTGGGTGGAGGAGAGCGATCCGGAGCTGTTCGAGCGGATCTCCGAGCGCATCGCCGAGGGGCGGTGGCAGGTCGCGGGCGGCTGGTGGGTCGAGCCGGACTGCAACCTGCCCGGCGGCGAGTCCTTCGCCCGCCACGGCCTCTACTCGCAGCGCTACCTGCGGGAGAAGTTCGGCGTCATGGCCACGACCGGCTGCAACGTGGACCCGTTCGGGCACAACGCCTCCATCCCGCAGATCCTGCGCAAGAGCGGCATGGACTCCTACATCTTCATGCGCCCGGGGCCGCACGAGATGACGCTGCCCGGCCCGTACTTCTGGTGGGAGTCCGCGGACGGCTCGCGCGTGCTGACCTACCGCATCCCGCACGAGTACTGCAGCTCCAGCCAGGACCTCGGCTACCAGGTGGACAAGTCGCTTGCCCAGCTGCCGCCCGACCTGCCCGAGCTGATGGTGTTCTACGGCGTCGGCAACCACGGTGGCGGGCCGACCAAGGCGAACCTGGACAGCATCCGCAGGCTCGACGCGGTGGACGGGCTGCCCAGCATGAAGTGCTCGTGGCCGCGCACCTACTTCGACGGGCTCGTCGAGCGCGGCGAGGACATCCCGGTGCACACGGGCGAGCTGCAGCACCACGCGGTCGGCTGCTACTCCGCGCACTCCGGCGTGAAGCGGTGGAACCGCCAGTCGGAGAACCTGTTGGCGCGCGCGGAGAAGTGGTCCGCCATCGCGTCCGTGGTCGCGGGCATCCCGTATCCGCTCGCGGACTTCGACGCGGCGTGGAAGCTGGTGTTGTTCAACCAGTCGCACGACACGCTCGGCGGCTGCTCGATCGAACCGGCCTATGAGGACAGTCGTGACCAGTACGGCCACGCGAAGTCCTTGGCCAACAACGCTTTCAACCACGCGGTGCAGTCGCTGAGCAGGCGGATCGACATCCCGGCCGAGCCGGAGATGACGCCGCTGGTCGTGTTCAACCCGCACCCGTGGCCGTTGCGCACCGGCGTGGAGTTCGAGTTCGGCGGGTTCCCCGCCTTCGACGCCAAGGCGGTCGACGACGACGGCGAACCCGTCGCGGTGCAGCGCATCCGGTCCTCCGCGACCGTTCAAGGCTGGAGGCGCAAGCTCGTGCTCGACGCCGATGTCCCGCCGATGGGGTACCGCACCTACCGGATCTACCCGGCGAAGGAGACGCCCGCGAGCACGCTCGTGCGGGCCGAGGACTCCGTGCTGGAGAACGAGTTCCTCGCGGTGGAGTTCGACCGCGCGACGGGGTGGCTGACCAGCCTGCGGGACAAGGTCTCCGACGTCGAGCTGATCAACGGCAACTCCACGGGGCACGCCGTCGTCATCGAGGACCTGTCCGACACGTGGGGCCATCGCGTCCGCTCGTACGACAAGGTCGCCGGTGAGTTCGCAGTGGACTCGGTGCGGCTCGTGGAGAACGGCCCCGTTCGTGCAATCGTTCGTGTTCGCAGCACCTACAACAACTCCACGCTGGTCGAGGAGTTCGTCCTCGGTGCGCACGAGCGGCACGTCGAGGTCCGTGTCACGCTGGACTGGCAGGAGAAGCAGCGCATGCTGAAGCTGCGGTTCCCCACCGCGCTCAGCGAGGCGAAGGCGACCTTCGAGATCCCCTACGGCCACATCGAGCGGCCCACCGACGGCAGCGAGGAAGCCGCGCAGAGCTGGGTCGACGTGTCGGGAACCCTCCCCGGCGGCCGGACGGCCGGGCTTTCGGTGCTCAACGACGGCAAGTACGGCCACGACGTGCGCGACAGCGACATCGGGATCACCGTGGCGCGCAGCCCGGTCTACGCGTGGCACGAGCCGAAGGAGCTGGAGCCCGAGGAGTTCTACTCCTACCTCGACCAGGGGATCCAGCAGTTCACCTACCGGTTGGTGCCGCACGCCGGGGACTGGCGGAAGGCGGAGACGGTCCGCTCGGCGGCCGAGCTGAACCAGCGTGCGTTCACGCTGCTGGAGTCCTACCACGAGGGCGATCTCCCGCAGCGCCAGTCGTTCCTCGCGGTGGACAACGAGGCGGTGCTGCTGACCGTCCTCAAGGGAGCCCAGGACGACGACGGCGACCTGGTCGTGCGCGCCTACGAGACCACGCGGCAGGAGGTCGAGGCGACCATCGAGCTGCCGCTGCTCAACCGCATGGTGCACGGGCGGTTCGGGCCTTCGGAGATCAAGACGTTCCGGGTGCCCAGGGACCCGGAGCAGCCGATCGTGGAGACCGACCTGCTGGAGTACCCGGTTCCCGCGACCGAGCCGCACGCCCCGGAGCAGCCGCCGCACGCCACGCACGCGGGAGTCGTGGAGTCCGCCTCCGGGCCGCAACCGTGAGCCTCTTCGGCCCGCGAGGACCGCATTTGCCCTGTGTGGCGAAGGCTCTCCGTGCGGACGGCGAGGTGGAGACGATCGCGATCACCCGGACCGGCCACAGCCAGGACGGCGGCTGGTCGGTCGAGGGCGAGTCGCCGTCCTTCCTCGCCGTCGCGCGGGCGACCGCCGAGGGCGGCAGGCGCTTCGCGGTCCGGCTCGACGTCACGTGCCGGGCGGACGAGCCGGTGGACGCCACGATCAGGGTGGAGTTGGTGCTCGGTCCGACCGACGACCCGGGGTGGCTTGTGCCCGGGGTCTTCTACGGCGAGAACCGGGTTGCCGAGTGCAAGGTGCGCTATCCGCGGTTCACCACGGACAGCCCCGACGCTCAGCTGCTGGAGTCCGACGAATGGGGCCTACGGGCAGACCGCGCGGCGACCCCGGCGGTCTTCGCGTGGGACCGCAACGGTGGCGCAGCACTCGTCACGACCGAGCGCTCAGCCGTGGGGCAGGCCGGGATGGGCTTCACACTCGACGGCGATCGTCCCGTGCTGCGACTGCACTTCCCGTATCGCGAAACGCCCGTGGTCTATGACGGCTCTCCGCGTCCACTGCCCGCCGACTGCCCGTCTCATCGGTGGGAGCCCGGCCGCACTCAGAGCCTGTACTTCGACATCAACCTCCTTGGCACTGAACGGCATTCCTACACCGACGTGCTGCGTGGCGTGCATGCGCGCACGCCGTCCGAGGTGACTCCGTGGGTGTCGATCGAGGAGGCGGCCGACCTCGCGGCGTGGGGCTTGTACCGGTGGCACTACAAGCCTGACCCGCCAGTGCTGCTGGAGACGGCTGCGTTCGACCGGCACGCGCTGGGCGAACGCGGTGACCGGCAAGCCATGCACGTGTCGTGGATCAGCGGGATCCCCTACGCGTACGCGTTGCTGAGGCATGGTCGACGGCGCGGCCGGGCGGACTACGTCGAGGCCGCGGAAGCCGTGCTCGACCACATCGCGAGCAGCCTGACCCCGGGTGGCACGTTCTGGGGCCAGTGGACGGCCGAGAACGGCTGGTCCGTCGGCTGGACGCCGGAGCCGGGCCGGTTGCACGCGAGAACCCTCGGCGAGGCAACGCTTTTCCTGCTCCGTGCGGTGGTCGACTGCGGCCATCGCGGGTTGTGGGAGAAGGCCGTACGATCCAATTTGGACGTTGTCTGCCGGGGCCAGCGCGAGGACGGCGCGCTCGGTGCCGCGTACGAGTCCGCCACCGGCAATGTGCTGGACTGGACGGGAACGGCTGCGCTGGCGTGGATCCCGGCTCTGGTGGAGGCCGCCGCGGCGTGGAACGAGCCGAGCTACCTGCGCGCCGCGCAGCGGGCGGGGCAGTACTACCTGGCCGCGGTGAACAGCGAGTTCCTCTACGGCGCACCGGAAGACGTCGACCTGGCGCCGAGTTCCGAAGACGGTTATCTCGCGATCATGGCCTACGTGGCCCTGTTCGAGAGCGACGGAGACGCCCGTTGGCTCGCCGCCGCGCGCAGGTCCGCCGACTGGACGCTGACGTTCCGCTACACCTACGACGTCGACTTCCCCGAGCACACCCTGTTGGCGCACTACGGTTTCCGCACCCGCGGAGCCGATCAGGCGTCCCCGGCGAACCAGCACCTGCACTCCTACGGCCTGATCTGCGCGCCGGAGCTGACGCGGCTGGGCAAGCACCTCGACGACCAGTACTACCTGGAGTCGGCGCGCGAGAACCTGGCGTGCTTCCGGCAGTTCATCGCCCGGCACGACGGGGACTTCAACGCCTACCGGGGCATGGTGAGCGAGCGGTTCTACCAGACCGCCTGCTACCAGCCCAAGGGAATGCTGCTCACGCTGTCGCACTCCTGGTGCATCGGGGTGCTTCTCTACGCTTGCGAGGAAGCTCTTGCCGACTAAACGGTTCCCGGACGGATTTCTGTGGGGCGCATCGACATCCGCTTACCAGATCGAGGGCGCCGTCGACGCGGATGGACGCGGAGAGTCCATTTGGGACAGATTCTCCCGCACGCCGGGCGCGGTGGACAACGGTGACACCGGAGACCGCGCGTGCGATCACTACAACCGTTGGCGCGAGGACGTTTCTTTGATGAGCGAACTCGGGCTGTCCGGCTACCGCTTCTCGCTGGCGTGGCCGCGGCTGTTCCCGACGGGCTCGGGCAGGCCTCTCCAAGCCGGGATCGACCACTACAACCGGCTGATCGACGCTGTGCTGGAGAAGGGGATCACGCCGCTGGTCACCCTCTACCACTGGGATCTGCCGCAGACGTTGCAGGGCATCGGCGGCTGGCGCAACCGCGACGTCGTCGAGCGCTTCGCCGACTACGCCTCGACGTGCTTCGAGTCCTTCGGTGACCGGGTGAAGGACTGGGTGACGCAGAACGAGCCGTGGATCGTCGGCGTGCTCGGCCACCAGCTCGGTATCCACGCGCCGGGGGAGAAGGACCTTCGCGGCACGGTCACGGCCATGCACCACCTGCTGCTCAGCCACGGCAGGGCCGTACAGGCGTTGCGCGCCGGTGGCAGCGGTGGACGCGCCGGGGTGGCGTTCAGCCTCTTCCCGCACTACCCGGCGAGCGACCGACCCGAGGACATCGGTGCGTCGGAGGCGTCCGACGGCTATGTGAACCGGTGGTTCCTCGATCCCGTGCTCCGCGGGACCTACCCGGACGACATGCGGGAGCACTACGAGCGGCTGATCGGCCCGTTGGACATGGTCCGCCCCGGGGACCTCGACGTGATCGGCGCGGGCTCGGACTTCATCGGCGTGAACTACTACAGCCCGCGGATCATGCGCGCCGAGCCGGACCACGAGCCGTTCGGCTGGGCCGTCGCCGAGGTGCCCGAGGGCGAGCCGGTGACCGACGCCGGCTGGCACATCGCACCCTCGGCGCTCACGGACCTGATGCTGCGCCTGCACAACGACTACGGCGACATCCCGATCCTGATCACCGAGAACGGCGGCGTGTTCGACGACGTCCTGCACGACACCCGGCGGATCGAGTTCCTGCGGGACCACCTCGCGGCCCTGCACAAGGCGATCGAGGCCGGGGCTCCGGTGCGCGGGTACTTCCACTGGTCGCTGATGGATAACTTCGAATGGGCGATGGGCTATGCGCCGAGGTTCGGACTGGTGCACGTCGACTACGAGACCCTGGCCCGGACAGTCAAGGACAGCGGTCGCTACTACGCCCAGATCGCTCGCACGAATGAACTGTCCACCGATGAGTGACACCGAGCTGCTCGTCTACCGCGCCACCGCCGCCGGGGTCGCCGCTGCGGTCTCCGCCGCCCGCCGAGGTGTGCAGGTCACCATCGTCGAGCCCGGTCACAACGTCGGCGGCATGGTGTCCGGTGGCCTCGGCTATACCGACCTGGGTGATGCCCGGGTGCTCGGCGGGATGGCGAAGGAGTTCGCCGTTGGTGTCGCGGAGTACTACGACGTCCCGCTCGGCCACTACGCGGGACCGGAACCCCATGTGGCGGAATGGATTCTCACCGGCTGGCTGGAGCGCGCCGGCGTCGTCGTCGTGTTCGGCGTCTCGCTCGTCGCCGTGTCCACTGTGGAAGGAAAGATCACCTCGGCGACGGGTTCGGACGGAACCGTCTACCGCGCGGGTGTCTTCGTCGACGCGAGCTACGAGGGCGATCTGCTGGCTATGGCGGGCGTGAGCTACCGCGTCGGCAGGGAAGACCGCGCCCTGTACGGCGAGACCTACGCGGGGCGCAGGGAACCAGCTCCCGGCAAGCACGAGTTCCCGCCGTTCCTGTGGCCCTTCGACTCCAACGGGCAGCTGTCCCCGTTCATCCACGACGCCCCCACGGCCGAGGTGGGGGAGGGCGACGGCGGCGTGATGGCCTACGGCTACCGCGTGTGCCTCAGCAGCGAGGCGGACCGCATCCCGTTCGAGCGCCGTGACGGCTACCGCGAGGAGGACTGGGAACTCGGCCGCCGGTACTTCGCTTTGCTCGCCCGCCAAGGGATCGAGCTCGAAGCGGGTGACGTGCTCGGCCTGGTCCCGAACCTCCCCAGGGGCAAGTGCGACGGGAACTCCATCGGCCCGTTCTCACTGAACCTCCTCGACGGCAGCAACTGGGCCTACCCGGACGCTGATCCCGTTGAGCGGGAACGCATCACCCAGCGCCACCGCGACTACACGCAGGACTTCCTGTACTTCGTCAGCTTCGATCAGGACGTCCCGCAGCGCGTCCG
This sequence comes from Allokutzneria albata, assembly GCF_900103775.1. Lineage (GTDB taxonomy): Bacteria > Actinomycetota > Actinomycetes > Mycobacteriales > Pseudonocardiaceae > Allokutzneria > Allokutzneria albata. The sequence continues at coordinate 751,655 of NZ_LT629701.1, forward strand.
CGACGGCATGGTGAAGTGGGGACTTCCCGCGGACGAGTTCACGTCGACCGGCGGCCTGCCGCACCAGCTCTACGTCCGCGAGGCCCGCCGGATGCTCGGCGAGTACGTGCTGACCGAGCACGACCTGCTGCCCGGCCCGGTGGCGAAGTACGACGCGGTGGCGATGGGCTCCTACCACATCGACATCCGCGAGGTCCGCCGCACGTGGCGCTGGCTGCACGAGCACCCCGACCCGATCCCGTCCGTCTACAACGAGGGCTACCTCTCGGTGGCGGTACGCCCGTACCAGATCCCGTACCGCAGCATCGTGCCGCGCTTCGCCGAATGCTCCAACCTGCTCGTCCCGGTGTGCATCAGCGCGTCGCACGTCGCGTTCAGCTCGGTGCGCATGGAGGTGCAGTACCAGATGCTCGGCCACGCCGCGGGCGTCGCGGCGTCGCTCGCGCTCGCGGGGGACCGCGCCGTGCAGCGGGTGGACATCGGCGAGCTGCAGACCCGGTTGGCTGACGACGGGCAGATCCTGGCCACCCCGCAGTAGGCTGAGTGCAACCGCGTTCCGCCGACATTCCGTCTGGACAGTCATGCGCATGTTCTCGCTGGTACTTGCCGGAGTCGCCCTGCTCGCCGCCTGCGGCGAACACGACCCGGGCGCGGCCGGACGCCCGTGCCCCGGGATCGCCGCTCGCTCCGGCATCGGCATCGACATCGAGCCCCCGCTGGCCGCGAAGGTCGCCAAGGCGTCCCTGAACGGCAAGGACGTCCACCTCGACGAGTCGACCAGGGCCACCCCGTCGAGCTGCGAGGGCAAGAAGCCCGAGGACTCGTGCAGCGCCAAGATGGTGCCCACCGGCGGGAAGAACGGCTTCCTGGACGTGACCGACCTGAAGCCGGAGCCGATGCGGGTCAGCGTCCGGCTGACCGACGCCCAGGGCAAGACCCTCGTCGAGAAGGACATCGAGCTGACGCCGAAGCAGGTCTTCCCCGGCGCCCCCGAGTGCGGCGGCGCCCAGCCCCAGGCCGGCATCATCGTCGCTGCCGACGGCACCCTCCGCCCCCGCCCCTGACAGTTCAGCTGGTAGCCCCTCCGCTACGGTGCTCCCCGGTATGTCTCCGGGGGAAGACGATGCTGGAAGTTCTGTGGTACGCCCTGTTCGGCCTGGACATGCTGCTGCTGGTCAGGCTGCGGCGCAGGATCCGACATCGACCGTCCACTCTGGACGTCGAGCTGTCCGCCCATGAGGCCGCGTGCCTGGTCGGCGACCGCGACCGCGCCATCGGTGAACGAGTTCTACTGGCACCTGCTGTTCCTCGGCCTCCTGTGGCTCGCGATCGCAGTGACGTCCACGCTCGGATGGCGCGGCACCTTCGCCAGGCGTCCTGGTGTTCTACGCCATTTCCATCGCCTCCGGCGTCTCCGCCTTGACCAGGGACGGCGAGCGCATGGCTGCCGACATCCGCTCCGGCAAGATCCAAGTGCCCGAGTTCGAGAACCGCACCGTAGCCACAGTCGCGTTGCGCGGCTTCCGCGCTCACCCCGACGCCGAGGCCCGCGCGGCTGCCTACGACCCCTCACGTCGCCAGCAATCGACCCGAAGTTCTTGTAGCTCTTGCTCTTGCGGAGGCGGCGGGTGCTCGAACAGTTCGTGCAGCAGTAGCAGCTAGCTCCTGCTCGGGTCCGGCTTGGCCCCAGGCAAAGCCTCCCTTCCGTTAGGCGCCTTGCGTTAGAGCGTGAGTGGGTAGTCCACTCTGATGTTGCGCAGCGGCTTCTGCTCGACATCGATCCACCGCGGCGGGATGAAGCTCGGTATCCCCTGCTCGAAAACGATCCTCCACTCCTCTGCGTGCATCACGTGGTGGTGATACACGCACAGCAGAACCAGGTTGCCGAGATCGGTCGGCCCGCCGTCAATCCAGTGCCACACGTGGTGTGCTTCCGTCCACCCCGGTGGCCGATCACAGCCCGGGAACGCACACCCCTTGTCCCGCACCGCCAACGCCTTGCGCTGGGCCACCGAAGCGGTCCGTCGTTCCCGACCCAGATCCAGAGGTTCACTGCCCCCGCCCAGGACGGTGGGGAGGATCCCGGCCTCACAGCACATCTGCCGCACCAACCCCGCCGACACCCGATCACCCGTAGCCGTGCTGCCGCTACCCAGCATCGCCAGGAGTCTCTCGAAGTCCATCGTCACCACCACCGTCGGCCGCCGTCCTCCGGTCTCGGGGAGATCCCCGGTCGCCATGGCCAGGTCGATCACCTCCTCGAACGCATCGGCATACCGCTGCCCCGCCGTCCGCGGATCCTTCTCCCCATCCACCGTGCGCGGTTTGGCCAACGCATCCAGCACAGCCTTCATCTTCTGCCCAGCGATCAACGGAAAGACACCCTTGACGTGCAGCGACCCGTCCTGATCGCTGGCCATCCGCAACTCCCGGCGAGCCACCGCCTCCTGTTCGTCGCGGAAGGTGCCATCCGGGTCGAGGACGCTGCGCAAGTACTTACCCGCGAGCATCAGATCACGCGGATGCATCGTCGGCGCCACCCGCGCCAAGTACTGCTCGGCTTCCTCACGACGCTCAGACGGGATGCGTTTGACCGCGTCGGAGATCACCAGCGCGTGTCGACCGCTGATCTCCCCGGCATACATCCGCTCCCGGGTCGCGGGAAGCTTCGGCAGCTCATGCACCAACCGGGTACGCCGCTGCGCTTCGGCAGGTTCGAGTTTCACCTTCGACCGCAACAGCACCGCGAGGTTCTTGCAGCTGTGCGCGGTGTGCAGGCCTTGGGATTCCGCTTCGGTCGCGGTATCGGTGGCAGCGGCGAGAACCAGCGCCGCCAAGGTCTCCCAGTCCTTCATTCGCTCCACCAGTCCGTCACCGGTGGCCTTGTAGTCATCGGCCTGCGCGAGATGGTGTTTCATCAAGTGGATCAATGCCTTGGGATTCACCACGTTCACCCCCTTCCGACTCTCTTCCATTGTCTCAAAATGAAAGATCGACATCGAATCCCGAGAGGGTGAATTCCCAGGTGCGGCAACGGTTTTCATGGCCGAGTCCATTGTGGACAAAGTCAGGTTCCTGCGAACGCAAGCCGTAAACGGAATCGAGGCTTTACCTGGGGTGCGCGTGCCATACGCTTCCCGCGAGGGCCGGAGTTTCATCCCGTGCCCCCGAGAGGCCCACGGGCACGCGCAAGGGGCCCCAGGTCAAGCCGACCCCACGCTGGGAACCAGCCGACCCGCGGAACCAGCCGACCCCACGCTGGGAAACAGCCCCGCGGAACCAGCCGCCCCGCGGAAACAGCCGCCCCGCGGAAACAGCCGCCCCGCGGTACCAGCCGACCCCCGCTGGTACCGGCGCAACCAGGAAGCCCCAGAGCTACCCCCCGGTCACCAAGTGCACAACATTCGACTGCGCCCCGTAGAAGTACGCCCGAACCCGATAAGAAGCCACTTTCTCCTCCGGCAACGTGATCAACCCGAACGAGTTGACATCGGGATCCAGCACCGCCGCCACCCGGTACTCCGAAGCCCCCGCCGCGCGCGCCTCGATCAGGTACCCGGCCTCGTCCGAGGCGTTGTCCTGCCACGTGAACAGAATCCCGTTGGCATGCATCACCTTCGCGCGCACGTCGGTCGGCACGGCCTGCTCGGAGCGCACGGGGTGCTTCGAAGGCGAGCCGGGAAGCGTCCGCGGAGGAGCCCAGGAGTGGTCGGCCTGCTCGTCGAACTCGCCTGGCGGAAGCGTGACGTCGAGCGGCGCGGAAGCGGGGCCGTGGATCGAGCGCAAGCGGTAGTAGAAGGGTGTCTTGGGCATCAAGTCAGGGTGCTTGAACGTGCTCTGCCCGGGCGGAGCGTACTGGAGGACGGTGTAGGCGCCGTCGCGCTCGGTTGCGAATTCGAGCGCGTGCGTGGTGGGCTCACCGCGCCACTCCAGGGCGATGTCGTTGGGGGAGAGCATTTTCGCGCTGAGCGAAGGCGAAGCTGACGGCGGCGCTCCGGAACAGGCGGTGAGCAGGAACAGGGCCAGGAGAACTCGCAGCATGGGTACCCGCATCGTGGCCGGGCGGTGGTCCCGTGAGGGCAACGGGACCACCGCGAGGGGGAGGGCTACTTGCGCCAGAATCCGAGATTGCTCCACACCACGGTGGCCGGGCCGTTCCCGCTGTTGGTGCGGTACGCGCCGAACTTGTCGTAGAAGCTGCCGCCGGGGCTGGAAGTCCTGTGCCGCAACGAACCGTTGATGTAAGTCCGGTGTTCGCTGCCCACCTGGTGCACGGTGTTGACTCGCACCGTGGTGCCGACCGTCGCGCCGCTGGCGACCGTGTCACCGCCGTGCACCGCGTAGAGCCGTCCGCCGCGTTCCACGGCGAGCATGAAGAACGGCCCGCTTCCGGACTCGTGGAACGTCTGCTTGAGGCTGATCCGGGTGCCACCCATGCTGGTGATCCGGAACGAACCCTCGAACTGGCGGGTGCCGCCGGTGTAGGTCGCGTAGCGCCGCTCGGCGCGCTGGTCGCCGCTCGCGGTCGAACAGGTCAGCGTGAAGGTCAGGTTGCTGACGGTGCCGCAACCCCTCTCCTGCACGGTGAACGAGGGCGAGTGGGACGTCCAGCCGCCCGGCTCGACCTCGGCGCCCGCCGTGCCCGGCGCGAGCAGCAGCAGTCCGCCGACGAGCGCGGCCCCGGTCAGTGCGCGTGGCCTCATCGCCATCACCAAACCTCCGGTGTGAAGCAGGGAACGCGGCGGTCCGGCAAGGGTGACAGCCGATCGCGGATGTGACAAGCATTCACGTATGTGGACGAACTAGGGTGGTCGCATGCTCGACCGCATCGGACTCGGCCTGGCCGCGCTCGGCCGTCCCGCGTACATCAACCTCGGCCGCGAGGACGCCCTGCCGCGCGGGCGCACCGTCGACGCGATGCGGCAGGCGTGCTGGGACGTGCTCGACGCCGCCTACGCGCGCGGGGTCCGCTGGGTGGACGCCGCGCGCTCGTACGGCCGCTCCGAGGAGTTCCTGGCGGGGTGGCTGGCCGACCGCGCGATCACCGACGTGACCGTGTCGAGCAAGTGGGGCTACGCCTACGTCGCGGACTGGCGCCCGGACGCCGAGGTGCACGAGGTGAAGGAGCACTCGCTCGCCCGTTTCACCGAGCAGTGGGCGCAAACCCGGGCGCTGCTCGGTGACCGGGTCTCCTACTACCAGGTCCACTCGCTCACCCCGGACAGTCCGCTGTTCACCGATCGCGCGCTGCTCGAAGCACTCGCCGCACTCGCGGAGTCCGGCGTTCGCGTCGGGTTCTCCACTTCTGGTCCCGCGCAGGCCGAAACGGTGGAGCGCGCGCTCGCGCTGGACGTGTTCACCGTCGTTCAGTCCACTTGGAACGTTCTCGAACCCTCAGCCGGGCCGGCGCTGAAGCAGGCGCACGACGCCGGAGCGCACGTGCTGCTCAAGGAAACCGTGGCCAACGGCAGGCTCATCGTGAACCCGCCTGCGCGGATCACCGAGCTGGCGGAGCGCAACGGAGTCGGCCCGGACGCCATCGCGATCGCCGCCGCGCTGGCCCAACCCTGGGCGGACACCGTCCTCAGCGGAGCCGCGAGCACCGGACAGCTCGACTCCAATCTCCGGGCGCTCGACATCGTCTTGGACGACTTGGCGGACCTCGCCGAACCCGCGACCGAGTACTGGACGACGAGGTCACGGCTTGCCTGGAACTAGGTGCCCCGCCGAGGCCGAGCTGCAACGTGATCTCCACCGCCAGCACGGTTTCCTGGCCTTCCTCGATGCCCCAACCGCGGCGGTGCATCACCCAGAGGAACGACGGCTTGATCCACGTCATCCGATCCCGCTTCCACGGTGGGGCACAGCGGCCGTTCCGCGCTGAGGGCAGGCCGATCAGCGGTGAGTACGCCTGTTGGGCGGTGATCGTCGACGGCGTGCACGCCGCACGGACCTCGTGGTGGAGCACGCTGGCCAGAGTGCGGCCGCGCGACGGGTGTGCCAGCGAATTTCCCGGGGTAGTCACGACTGGTACCCGAGGAGGGGAGCGAGCCGTGGCCCAAGAGACCGCGAGAACCGACGTGCCGGCGCGGATGGACCGGCTGCCCTGGGCGAAGTGGCACTGGACCGTGGTGCTCGGCCTCGGCACGGTGTGGATCCTCGACGGGCTGGAGGTCACAATCGTCGGGGCGCTGGGGGAGCGGCTCACCGACCCGGAGAGCGGGCTGCGGCTGACGGAGGCCGAGGTCGGCATCGCCGCGTCGTTCTACGTGCTCGGCGCGGTGCTGGGCTCGTTGTTCTTCGGCTACCTCACCGACCGCCTCGGCCGGAAACGGTTGTTCCTGCTGACGTTGGCGCTCTACCTGGTCGCCACGGTGCTCACCGCGTTCTCCTTCAGCGCGTGGTGGTTCTTCCTGATGCGCTTCCTGACCGGAGCCGGGGTCGGCGGCGAGTACGCGGCGATCAACTCGGCGATCGACGAGCTGGTGCCCGCGCGGGTCAGGGGCAGGGTGGACCTCATCGTCAACGGCTCGTACTGGCTGGGCGCGGCCGTCGGCGCGGCGCTCACCCTGGTGCTGCTCGATCCGCGGCTGTTCGCGCTGGACATCGGCTGGCGGGTGGCGTTCGCGCTCGGAGCGGTGCTCGGCGTCGGAATCCTGTTGGTGCGGCGCAACGTCCCGGAGAGCCCGCGCTGGTTGTTCACCCACGGACGCGCCGACGAAGCGGACAAGCTCGTCGGCGAGATCGAGCGCAAGGTCGAGGAGCAGACCGGCGCCACACTCGAGCCGGTGTCCGAGCGCATCGAGGTCAAGCAGCGCGGCACGGTCGGCTTCGGCACCGTGGGCAAGGTCCTGCTGAAGACCTACCCCAAGCGGACCCTGCTCGGGCTCGGACTCTTTGTGGGACAAGCATTTCTGTACAACGCCGTCTACTTCACCCAGGCGCTGGTGCTCGGCCGGTTCTTCGGCATCTCCGGTGCGACCGTCGGCGGCTACCTCGTGCCGCTCGCCGTGGGCAGCCTGGTCGGGCCCCTGGTGCTGGGCAAGCTCTTCGACACCATCGGCCGCCGCACGATGATTTCCGTCTGCTACCTGGGATCCGGGGTGCTGCTGGTCGGTACCGGACTGCTGTTCCAGCACGGTCTGCTCACCGAGACAACACTGACGATCGCGTGGACGGCCGTGTTCTTCCTCGCCTCGGCCGGTGCGAGCGCCGCCTACCTCACCGTCTCCGAGATCTTCCCGCTGGAGATCCGGGCGATGGCCATCGCGCTGTTCTACTCGGTCGGCACGGGCCTCGGCGGAATCATCGGCCCCGCGCTCTTCGGTGTGCTGGTCGAGACGGGGGATCCCGCCGCCGTCGCCATCGGCTACTACATCGGCGCGGGCGTGATGATGCTCGGCGGGATCGTGGAGATCGTGCTCGGGGTGGAGGCGGCGCAGCGTTCGCTGGAGGATGTCGCCAGCCCCCTGTCGGCGAGCGCCGACGAGAAACCCCGTGTCTCCAGCAAGGACGCCACGCGCTCCGGCTACGCGCCGCTGCCGGGAACCTCCGACTACCCCTCGGCAGGCCCCGACGACCAACGCGAGGTCGACGCGATCCTCACGGCCCTCCGGCGCGAGCCGCTGACCAAGGCCGAACTGCGGGCACGGCTCGGCGCCGCCCAGTGGGGTCCGGGGCGGTTCACCGCCGCGCTGCGCCGTGCCGTGGCGGACGGGGACGTGCGGGAGCTCGGACGCGGCCGCTACTGCTCGCGCTGAGCCTTGCGCAGCTCGTCGGTGCGCCGGGTGAGTTCGGTGATCTCCTTGGCCAGCGCGGGATGCGTCTTGTGCAGGTGCGCCGCGGCCGCCGCCAACGGGCCCAGCAGCGCGGAGCTGTTGTCGGAGCCCAGTGCCGCGCGCACCTCGCCGACGCTGTGCTTGGCCGCGCCGGTGAGCCCGCTCAGCCCGGCCACCCGGCCGCTGAGGCCGCGCAGCGTCGCGGCGTTCTCCTTGGCCCACGCGTGCACGGCGCGGTCGCCGGCCCGCCGCTCGCGCTCGGCCCGGACCCGCCCCTCACCGGTGCTCTCCGGGTCTTCCACGCCTTCGGTGCGCAGCCGCAGGTAGCGGCGCTCGGCCGCCTGCCTGCTCGCGACGCCGAGCGCGGGCGCCAGGCGCACCCAGCTCGTCCCACCCTCGCGCGCGGCGGTGATCAGCCGCGGTTCCCACGCCGCCAGCTCCTCGCGCAGCCCGCGCAGCAACGTCAGCGCCGCCAGCACCTCCTCGGCCGTCGCCGCACCGTCCCCGGTCACCGAACGGACCAGCTCAAGGGCCTGGGTCACCGGGTCCGGCGAGGTCGTCGCGCGGCCCGAGAGCACGATGCGCGCCTCCTCGTCCATGCTTGTCGTCCCTTCGTTGACATCTGGACTTGTCATCTTTGCGACGACATGTTAGAACAGGGGTGCGCGTTGACACCAGACAACGACCAGGAGGTGGAACAGATGTTGATGCGCACCGACGCGTTCCGGGAGTTCGACCGGCTCGCCCAGCAGGTCTTCACGGGCACCTGGTCGCGCCCGGCCGCCATGCCGATGGACGCCTACCGTGAGAGCGACACCTTCGTCGTGGCCTTCGACCTGCCCGGTGTCTCGCCGGACGCCATCGAGCTGAACGTGGAGCGCAACGTCCTGACCGTCAAGGCCGAGCGGCGCCCGGCGACGGGGACGGAGAAGGTCGAGATGCAGGTCGCGGAGCGCCCCCTCGGCGTGTTCTCCCGGCAGCTCTTCCTCGGCGACACCCTGGACGCCGACCGCATCGACGCCAGCTACGACGCGGGTGTGCTGACCCTGCGCATCCCGGTCGCGGAGAAGGCCAAGCCGCGTCGCATCGAGATCAACGCGGGCGCCTCCGCGCCGAAGCAGATCGACGCCTGAGCATCCCTCCCCTCGAAACGGTCCCGGCGGGCTCCTCCTCCCCCAGCCCGCCGGGACCCGCCCCTGTGACAAGGAGGTCGGTTCGCGATGACGGCGGTGCTGGAGGCCAGGGAGGCCGAGCCCCGGGATGCGGCGTTCGGCCTCGGCCTGCGCGCCTACCTCGCCGAGGTCGCCGAGGCGTTCGGCGTCGGGCTGGAGTCCTGCACGATGGAGACCGAGCCGAGGGCATCGGCCTACGTCGCGCTGGACTGGCGGCCCGCCGGTCTTCCCGACCGGGAAATGGCTCTGCTGTGGGACGAAGTCCGCGGCTGGTCGGTGGTCGCGGAGTTCTCCGGGCCGGGCCGGGACGGCGATTCGGTCGTGCTGGCCGTGCTCGGCGGCGACGTGCTCGCCCCCGCCGCCGATGTGGCGGCGGCGACGGCCGACGTGCGTGACGGCCGCCCGCCGAGGCCGCTTCCGGTGCCGCCCGCGGTGCCGCTGACCGAGCGGCTCCGCGTCCGGCCGCCCGGTGGCGGCGTCTAGAATTCCTCGTGTGGCCGCCGTGCGGGTCACCCATCGGCGTGATCCGCCGCGCCACACCCCACCGGAAACCCCGGAGGGACCGATGACCGCCGGACATGCTCTAGTTTGCTCGCGGGGCGGGGCCGCCCGCGTCAGCAAGAGATGCCGTCTCGACAGCGAGGAATCGATGACCTGCTGGGCCGTGGACACCCTGGACGAGGCAGGCACGTGAGCGGCCTGCGGCAGCGCGGGGTGCCTGCGGCGGTCAACAGCTTCGTCGGCCGCACCGAGGTCCTGACCGAGGTCCGGGAGAAGCTCGCGGGCAACGCCCGGCTGGTCACCATCGCCGGCACCGCGGGCGTCGGCAAGACCCGGCTGGCCGAGGAGGTGGCCCGCGTCGAGGTCGACGCCGGGACCTACCCGGACGGGGTGCACCTGATGCGGCTCGGCGACCTCGCCGACCCCGACCTGCTGGCCCAGACCGTGGCCAGCGAGCTGGGCCTGCGCGACCAGTCCACCCGGTCCTCGCTGGACCTGCTGATCGAGCACCTGCAGACCCGGGACATGTTGCTGGTGCTGGACAACTGCGAGCACTTGGCCGACGCCGCGGCCGAGCTGGTCGGCACCCTGCTGCTGTCCTCCCCGAAGCTGCGGGTGCTGGCCACCAGCAGGCAGTGGCTGGACCTGGCCGCCGAGCACGTGATCGCGCTGAAGCCGCTGGCCTTCCCGGACATGCAGCAGGAGCACCCGGTCGACTCGCTCGGCGACTACGACGCGGTGCGGCTGCTGATCGACCGCGCCGACGCCGACGGCGTTGCCATCGACCGGGACACCATCGTCGACGCCGCGAAGCTGTGCCAGCGGCTGGACGGCATCCCGCTGGCGATCGAGCTGGCGGCGCGCCTGCTCATCGCCCAGTCGCTGCCGGAGGTGCTCAACCGGCTGGAGAAGCTGACCCCGCGCGCGGCGGGCGGCACCCGGCTGGCCCGCAACCGCAGGCGCACCCTGGAGGACGCGCTCAGCCTGAGCTACAGCCTGTGCGGGCCTGACGAGAAGCGGCTGTGGGCCCGGATCTCGGTGTTCGCGGGCGGTTTCGACTGGCTGGCCGCCGAGGAGGTGTGCATCGGTGAGGGCATCCAGCGCGACGACATCCTGCCGCTGCTGGCCGACCTCATCCGCAAGTCGATCATCACCACCGAGATGCAGGACGGCAGGACCCGCTACCGGGTGCTGGACTCGGTGCGGCAGTTCGGCGCGCGGCGGCTGGCCGAGTCCAACGAGGAGCAGGCGCTGCGGCAGCGGCACCTCGACCACTACCGGGGGCTGGCCGCCGACCACGCCCGCGAGTGGTTCGGCGGGCGCGAGGTCGAACTGCTGATCCGGTCCTGGCGCGAGCTGCCGAACCTGCGCGCCGCCATCGACTTCTGCCTGGAGACGCCGGAGCAGGTCTACGTCTCGGCCGAGATCGCGATGAACCTGGCCCGGCTGCGCTCCTGGTACTTCACCGGCAGCCTGGGTGATGCCCGCAAGTGGCTGGACAACGCGCTGGACCGGCTCAACGAGGGCGACACCAGCACCCTGAGCGTGACGATGCTGGCGCTGGGCGCCTGGATGAGCGTCATCCAGGGCGATCGGGTCCGCGCCGAGTCGCTGATGGAGCGCTGCGACGCCGCGGTGGCCGTGCTGCTCGGCCACGTCCCCAGCCGCAAGACGCTGTACGAGCAGGCACCGCCGTCGGTGCTGTGGGCGAAGGGCAGCTACGGCTTCCTCGTCGGACGGGACCCCCAGGCGCTGGAGGTGCTGGCCGTCGCCCGCGACCGCTTCCGGGTCGAGGGCGATCCCGGCGACGCGCACATGGCGGCGCTGTTCCTGGCGATGGGCGCGGCGTTCCTGGGGGAGCCGGACCAGGCGCACGAGGCCAGCGCCGCCGTGCTCAGCGAGGCGGAGGCCGCGGGCGCGGAGTGGGCGATCACCTGGGCGATGTGGGTGCAGGCGCTGACCGAGCTGATGCACGGCAAACCGCAGAAGGCGGTGCCGCTGTTCCGCGCGTCGCTGAAGCGCCAGTACGTCATCGGCGACCGGTGGGGGCCGGTGTGGGCGGTGGAGGCGCTCGGCTGGACCGCGGGCGCGCTCGGCGACCACCGCAGGGCGGCCTGCCTGCTCGGCGCCGCGGCACGCCTGCAGACCCAGACCGGTGTGACCATCGCGGGCCTGACCCCGTTCGACGACCGCAGGGCCATCACCGAGCGCGAGGCCCGCGCGGCACTGGCGCCCGAGGACTACGCGGCGGCGTACAACACGGGACGGGACAAGGACTTCGACCAGATCGTGGCGATGGCGCTGACCGACGACGAGATCGGCGCGGCCGGTCCGGTCACGGGCTCGGCGGAGTCGGTGCTGAGCAAGAGCGTGCTGGCCACCGCGCGGCTGATCGCGCAGGGCCTGACCAACAGCGAGATCGCCGCGCGCCGCAACCTGTCGGTGCGCACCATCGAGGACCACGTCAACATCGCCAACGCCCGGCTCCGGGTGAACAACCGGGTCAAGATCGGCAACTGGGTGCGCGAGCACGACCACCGGCACTGACCACCGCCGACCCCCATCCCCGGCGGGGTCGGCGGTGGTCAACGGGTTAGGCCGGGTTTCACAGATCCGTGTTCGCGACAGCCGGGCCGAGCCCGCCCCTGGCGGCGCCGCCGGAATGCCCGCGTACAACACCGGTACGCGGCCTTCCCGCCGACTTGCCAGCAACGACCTCGATCCCGGCTCTCATCGAACGAGACCCGTGAAACACGGCCTAGCCGAAGATGCCCGCCCCGGAGCCGAGGATGCCCTCGGGGTCGTAGCGCTTCTTCGCGGTGACCACGTCCAGCCAGGTGACGCCGTAGTGCTCGCGCCACTCGCGCGGGCCGAACTCGGTGGTGCCCAGCGGGTAGTGCACGCCGCCCAGCGAGCGGGCCTGCGCCCACAGACGGCGGTTGCGGGTCAGCATCCGCTCGGTGAAGCCCCGCCCCGGATGCGCGGGCGCCACCGTGAGCAGGTCGAACAGCCACACCAGTTCGGTGTCGGCCGGGATGCGCAGCCGGGGGCAGCCGAAGGCCCGCGCCAGGTGCGGCATCAGCACCACGAAGCCCTGCGGCCCCCACTCCTCGCGGGTCAGCGCGGGCACCACCGCGCCGACGTGCTCCTCCACCGTCTCGTCCGGCAGCAGCACGTCGTGCCTGGGCTTGATCCGGTCGTCCCAGCCGCGCTCGCGGTAGTCGTCGATCAGCGTGTCGAACTCGGAGATGTGGTCGAGGTAGGTCTCGTCGACCTCCCTCGGCGCGGACACCCCGGAGGGCAGCCCGCGCAGCGTGTGCTCCCGCTCCGGCGGGATGCCGTCGTGGAAGACCTGCACGCGCACCTGGTAGAGCGGGGGAGAGGCCGGGGTCGGCGGCACCACCATGGCGAACACGCCGTCGATCTCGTCGCGCTCGATCAGCGTCCGCATCGCGTCCAGCGCCGGGCCCGGCTCGATGTAGTGCAGCAGGTAGGTCCGCGCGCGCTCGGGCGCGGGCAGCAGGCGCAGCCGGACCCTGGTGATGATCCCGCACTGGCCGAGCCCGCCGAGCACGGCGTCGAACAGGTCCGGGCGCAGGCCGGGCGAGCACCACAGCCGCTCCCCGGTCCCGGTGACCACCTCCACGGCGAGCACCTGGTCGACGAGGCCGCCGGAGCGGAAGCTGGGGCCGAAACCGCCGACGGACAGGGTGCCGCCCAGGGTGAGCCGGAGGTAGCCGGGCAGGCACTCGGCCCGGCGGCCGCGCTGAGCGGCGAGGTAGGCGACCGAGCGCCAGGACGCGCCCGCGTCCGCCTCCAGCCAGTCGGTGGTGATCTGGTGCACCTCGGTCAGCGCGGTCATGTCGATCACCAGGCCGCCCTCGACGAGGGACTGGCCGCCGGTGGTGTGCGCCTCACCGCGCGCGGTGACCGGGATGTCCAGCAGGTGGCAGTAGCGGACCATGTCCTGGACGTCGTCGACGGAGCCGGGGACGAGCACGGCCGAGGGGGTCGCGGCGACGATGTTGCCGGTGTCGCGGCCGTAGCGGGCGAGGGTGGCGGAGTCGGTCAGCAGCCGCCCGGACAGCTCGGGCAGCGGCACCAGCCCACCTGCGTGCGAGTCGACCGTCCACTGCCGACCGGTGCGGTCGAACCCGGCGATCGGCCGGCGGGCGGTGAGCGTCATCGCGCGGTTCATTGCCTTTCCTTCCCGGCCGCGGCGCCGGGCGCGGCGGAAGCGCGCGCCAGGCAGGTTGGACCGAGCCGACAGGTCCTGCAGAGGCGGCTCAGCTTCACAAACGGGCGGCACGGCACACCACCGTGCACGCACGGGATCTGTGCACGGGCAGGTGAGAGGCGGTACGGGAGAGTGTTCACCCGGTAGCTGCCAGTGACCGCTGTGGACGGTGCTCGCCGGGCTTGACCTGCCCGGATGCCCGTCGATCGGGTCGCCGACCCAGTCGGACGCGGCACTGTGGACAGACGCCCCCGGTTCACGCCACCGGGTGACGTACACCCCCGTACCGGGTTATGTCGCGGTGCACCTTCCTGATCAGCGTTCGGGGGTGGAGAAGGCGGCGTCGAAGGCGGCGGCGGGCGGGTCGAAGGTCAGGGAGCGGACAAAACGGACAGCTTCGGCGGCGCCGACGAGGCGGTCCATGCCCGCGTCCTCCCATTCGATGGAGATCGGCCCGGTGTAGCCGATCGCCGTGAGGGTGCGGAAGCAGTCCTCCCAGGGCACGTCGCCGTGGCCGGTGGAGACGAAGTCCCACCCGCGCCGGGGATCGGCCCACGGCAGGTGCGAGGACAGTCGCCCGTTGCGGCCGTTGCCGACCCGCATCCGGGTGTCCTTGCAGTCCACGTGGTAGATCCGGTCGCGGAAGTCCCACAGGAAGCCGACGGGGTCGATGTCCTGCCACACCATGTGGCTGGGGTCCCAGTTCAGCCCGAACGCCTCGCGGTGCTCCACCGCCTCCAGCGCCGCCACGGTGGACCAGTAGTCGTAGGCGATCTCGCCGGGGTGCACCTCGTGGGCGAAGCGCACGCCCTGCTCGTCGAAGACGTCGAGGATCGGGTTCCACCGCCGCGCGAAGTCGGCGTAGCCCTCCTCGATCACCGATGCCGGCACCGGCGGGAACATCGCCAGGTACGGCCAGATCGACGAGCCGGTGAAGCCGACGACCGTGTCCACGCCGAGCGCCCGCGCCGCCCGCGCGGTGTCCTTCAGCTCGGCCGCCGCGCGCTGCCGGACCGCCTCGGCCTCGCCGTCGCCCCAGACCCGCGCGGGCAGGATCGCCTTGTGCCGGAAGTCGATCGGGCTGTCGCAGACCGCCTGCCCGGTGAGGTGGTTGGAGATCGCGAAGACCTGGAGGCCGTGCCGGTCGAGCACCCGCCTCCGTTCGTCCACATAGGACCTGTCGGCCGCCGCCCTCGCCACGTCGAAGTGGTCGCCGGAGCAGGCGATCTCCAGACCGTCGTAGCCCCAGGAGGCCGCGAGCGCGCAGACCTCCTCGAAGGGCAGGTCCGCCCACTGGCCGGTGAACAGGGTGATCGCGCGGGGCATCAGCTCGCTCCTACTCGGCTGCCGGGGACGGGGGTCCAGCGGCTCTCGTCGGCCGCACTCGCCTGCACCGCGTCGAGAACCCGTTGCACCCCGAGCCCTTCGGCGAAGCTCGGGGTGGGCTGCCGGTCCTGCGCGATCGCGTGCAGCAGGTCGTTCGCCTGGTGGGTGAAGGCGTGCTCGTAGCCGAGGCCGTGCCCCGGCGGCCACCAGCCCGCCAGGTACGGGTGGCCGGGCTCGGTCACCACCACCCTGCGGTACCCGGCCTCGGCCGGATCGGCGGTGTTGTCGTGCCACCACAGCACGTTCATGTCCTCGAAGTCGAACGCGAGCCCGCCCTCGGTCCCGTTGACCTCCAGCCGGATCGCGTTCTTCCTGCCGGTGGCGAACCTGGTCGCCTCGAAGGTGGCCAGCGCGCCACCGCTGAGCCTGCCCAGGAACACCGCCGCGTCGTCCACGGTGACCTCGCCGAAGCCGCCGTCCGGGATCGGGCGCTGGTGCACGAAGGTCTCCATCAGCGCGCTCACCCCGGTGATCGACTCGCCGGTCAGGTGCTGGACGAGGTCGATGATGTGCGCGCCGATGTCGCCGAGCGCGCCGGAGCCGGCCTGCTCCTTGCGCAGCCGCCAGGACATCGGCGCGTCCGCGTCGGTCAGCCAGTCCTGGAGGTACTGCGCGCGCACGTGCCGGATGCAGCCGATCCGCCCTTCCCACAACCACTTCGCGGCCAGCGCGATCGCGGGCACCCGCCGGTAGGTGAAGCCCACCGTGGCGTACACGCCCCGCGCCAGCGCGCGCTCGGCGGCCTCCGCCATCGCCTCGGCCTCGGCGACCGTGTTGGCCAGCGGCTTCTCGCACAGGACGTGCTTGCCCGCCTCCAGCGCGGCGATGGCGATCTCGGCGTGGGTGTCGCCCGGCGAGCAGATGTCGATCAGGTCGATGTCCTCGCGCGCCACGAGCTCGCGCCAGTCCCCGACGACCTCGCCCCACCCGAACCGACGGGCCAGCTCCCGTGCCCTTCCGGTGTCCCGCCCGCACACGGCGGCCAGTTCCGGCGCGATCGGCGGTTCGAAGAAGCTGCGCGCGCCGCGCCAGCCCTGGGAGTGGGCGACACCCATGAAGGCGTAGCCCACCATGCCGATCCGCAGTGTCCCGCCCGGCATCAGGACTCGAACCCGAGCGGCAGGTACTTGTCCACATTGGACGAGGTGACCACGGGCGCGTTGAGCACGATGCGGCGCGGCACCTCGACCTGCAGCAGGTCGGACATCCCCTTCTGCTGCACCAGCAGGCGGGCGAGCCGGATGCCGTCCGCCGCCTGGGTGGGCGGGTAGATCACCGTGGCGGCCATCTGCCCCGCCTTGATCCAGCGCATCGCGTTCGCCGAACCCGCGCCACCGATGAAGGCGAACTCCGAGCGCTTCGCGGCGTCGAAGGCGGCCTTCACCCCGACCCCCTGGTCGTCGTCGTGGTTCCACACGATGTCCAGCTTCGGCGCTGCCTGCAACAGGTTCGCCGCCGCGGCCTCGCCGGACTCCACGGTGAACTGGGCGGCGACCCTGCGGTCAACGGTCTGCCCGCAGCTCTTGAGCGCGTCGGCGAACCCGCGCGAGCGGTCCTGGGTCAGCGGCAGCGCGTCGATGCCCGCGATCTCCGCGATGACCGGGTCGGCGAGCTTCTTGTCCTTGACCAACTGGCACGCGTGGGTTCCGGCGGAGACGCCCATGCCGTAGTTGTCGCCGAGGATCGTGGTGCGCGCGGCGAAGGAGCTGGAGAACTCGCGGTCGACGTTGACGACGGTGATCCCGGCCTGCGTCGCCTTGGTCGCCACACTGGTCAGCGCCGCGCCGTCGGTGGGCAGCAGCACGATCGCGTCGACCTTGTCGTTGATGAAGGTCTCGATGTGGCTGATCTGCATGCTGGCGTCGTTCGTGCCCTCGGCGACGCGCAGTGTCACGTCGGAGTACTTCTTCGCCTCGGCGGTGGCGAAGTTGTTGATCGCCGCGAGCCAGCCGTGGTCGGCCGCCGGGCCGGAGAAGCCGATGGTGACCTTCTTGCCGGGTGCGTCGTTGGGGCTCGCGGCGTTGCCGCCACCAGCTCCGGGAGCGGGCGCGCTGGGGGTGTTCGAGGTGCACGCGGTGAGGGCGACAGCGGCCCCCACCACAGCTGTCACCGTGGCCGTCGCTAACCGGAAAGCCTTACCTGGCATGGGATTCTCCAGCTCTGTTGGCCAGCCGCTGCTGGAGCAGGACCGCGACGACGATGATCACGCCCTTTGCCACGGCCTGCGTCGAGGTGTCGAGGTTGTTGAGGGTGAAGACGTTGGTCAGCGTGGTGAAGATCAGCACGCCGAGCACCGTGCCGACCACGGTGCCGCGGCCGCCGCTGAGCAGCGTGCCGCCGATGACCACCGCGGCGATCGCGTCCAGCTCGTAGAGCCCGCCGTGGGTGGACGTCCCGGTGGTGGTGCGCGCCATCAGCATCACGGCGGCGATCCCGCACGCGAGGCCGAGCAGCACGTAGAGCAGCGTGGTGTGCCTGGCGACCTTGAGCCCGGCCAGCCGCGCGGCCTCCGGGTTGCCGCCGATGGCCAGCGTCCGCCTGCCGAAGGTGGTGCGGTTCAACAGCACCCAGCCGCCCGCGGCGACGAGCGCGAACACCAGCACCAGCACGGGGACGCCGAGCACGGAGCCGCCGAAGAACTCGATGAACCCCTGGTCGCGGACGATCTGGGTGCGGCGGTTGGCGATGATCTCGGCGAGCCCGCGCGCCCCGGCCAGCATCGCCAGGGTCACGATGAACGGCGCGATCTTCCCGTAGGCCACCAGGAGTCCGTTGACCAGGCCGCACCCGGCTCCGACCAAGAGGGCGCAGCCGACCATGACGATCCAGTGGACGTCCTCGGCCATGCTCTGCGTGGCCAGCGTGGTGGCCCACACCGACGACAACGCCACGATCGCGCCCACGGACAGGTCGATGCCGCCGCCGGTGATCACGAACGTCATGCCGACGCTCACCACACCGATCACCGAGGCCAGCCGCAACACGGTGAGCAGGTTGTCCACGCTGGCGAAGCGATCGCCCGCTGTGGCCGCTCCGACCACGCACAGCAGGCCGAGCGCGATCACCAGTCCCAGCGTCCGGTTCCCCTTCACGCGGCCTCTCCTCGCAGGACGATGTCCAGCACGTCGTGTTCAGTCAGCTCGCCCGCGGGGGCCTCGTGCAGCACGCGGCCCCCGGCGACCACCAGCACCCGGTCGGCGAGGCCGAGCACCTCCTCGATCTCGCTGGACACGACGACCACCGCCACCCCTCGGTGGGCGAGGTCGCGCACCAGCGCGTAGATCTCCGAGCGGGCGCCCACGTCAACGCCCCGGGTCGGCTCGTCCAGCAGCAGCACCCGGCACTCGCGCAGCAGCCACCGCGCCAGCACCACCTTCTGCTGGTTGCCGCCCGACAGGGTCCGCACCTCACGGTCCACATCGGACGGACGAACGTCGAGCGCGGCGACCAGTTCCCCGGCGGCCGCGCGCTCGGCGGCGAAGTCGAGGAAACCGGCGCGGTCCAGCGTCGCCATGGTGATGTTGTGGCTGACCGGGTCGCCGAGGACGAGCGCCTGGCTCTTGCGCTCCTCCGGGCACAGGCCGAGCCCGGAGGCGACCGCGGCGGGGACCGAGCCCGGCCGCAGCGTCCTGCCGTCGACCGCGACGGTGCCCCCGGTGGCCTTCCTGGCCCCGTAGACGGTCTCGATGATCTCCGAGCGACCCGAGCCCACCAGGCCCGCCAGCCCGACGACCTCGCCCGGCTTCACGCTCAGGCTGACGTCGGCGAAGCGGCCTTCGAGCGACAGCCCGCGAACGTCGAGCACCGGCTCGGCATCGATGACCTCCTCGGTGCGCGGGGGGAAGGCGTACTCGATCGCGCGGCCGGTCATCATCCGGACGATGTCCTTCGTCGGCGTGCTCGCCGCGTCGAGGCCGCCTGCGACGGTGCGCCCGTCCTTGAGCACGGTGACCCGGTCGCCGATCTCGCGGATCTCTTCGAGGCGGTGCGAGATGTAGATGATCGCGACGCCCGCCGCGGTCAGCTCGCGGATGACCGTGAACAGCCGGGCGACTTCCCGCTGGTCGAGCACGGCGGACGGTTCGTCCAGCACGAGCAGGCTCGCGTCGTGGGAGAGCGCGCGGGCCATGCTGACGATCTGCCGCTCCGCCGCGGAGAGCCCGCCGGCCTCGGCGCCGGGCCGGATCTCCGGGTGCCCGAGCCTGGTCAGCAGCGCGGTGGTGGCACGCGCGGTCCGGCTCCGCCGGGTGAAGCCGAACCGCGCGTGCTCATGCCCCAGATGGATGTTGTCCGCCACCGACAGGCCGTCCACCAGGTCGAGCTCCTGGGGGAGCGTCGCGACGCCCAGCCGGGTCGCGGCCTGCGGATCCGCGAGCGTGACGGGCTCGCCCCGCCAGCGGATCTCGCCCGCGTCCGGCCGGTGCACCCCGGCGATGACCTTGATCAGCGTGGACTTGCCCGCGCCGTTCTGCCCCAGCAGGCAGTGCACCTCCCCTGGGCGGACCCCCAGATCGACCCCGTCCAGGGCGCGCGCACCGGGGAACAGCTTGACGATTCCCCGCATCCCCAACAGCTCCGCGCCCGAAGCTGCTGTGTCCTGAGTCATAGCGCAGACCGTAGGCAGACTTATGACGACGGTCAAGCAAAAGTCGAGGATCAGTTGTTCAAAAGTCATGTTCGGTGAAACCGAAGCGCCTGTGTTTCACTACGCCCATGGGCGAGTCGATGATCACCGGGGGAGCCGGCGCCGGGGTGCTGCTCCAGCTCATGCGGGATGGCAGGCCGCGCACGCGCGCCGAGCTGACCCAGCTCACCGGCCTGGCCCGGTCCACCGTGGGCGCACGGGTGGACCTCTTGCTGCACAAGGGTTTGCTGGCTCCCGCAGGGGAAGCGGTCTCCACCGGCGGGCGCCCGCCGGCGACCTTCGCGTTCAACCCGTCCGCCGGTGTCGTGCTCGCCGCCGACATCGGCGCCACCCACGCCACCGTCGCCGTGACCGACCTCGCCGCCAAGGTCCTGGCCCAGCGCGAGGAGACGATGTCGATCACCCTCGGCCCGCGGGCGGTGCTCGACCGGATGCTCCAGATCGGCGCCGAACTGCTCGCCGAGACCGGCAACTCCTCCGTGGTCGGCACCGGCATCGGCCTGCCCGGCCCGGTCGAGCACTCCACCGGCAAGCCCAACAACCCGCCGATCATGCCCGGCTGGGACGGCTACGACGTGCCCGGCCACGTGGCCGCCGTGCTGGGCGGACCCGTGCTGGTCGACAACGACGTGAACCTGATGGCGCTCGGCGAGCACGCCGTGGTCTACCCCGACGTCGACCACCTGCTCTTCGTCAAGATCGCCACCGGCATCGGCTCCGGCATCATCACCGGCGGCTCCCTGCACCGCGGGGCCCAGGGCGTCGCGGGCGACCTCGGCCACGTCCAGGCCATGGGCTCACCCACCGCCGCTTGCCGCTGCGGCAACGTCGGCTGCCTCGAAGCCGTCGCCGCCGGGCCCGCGATCGCCGCCGGGGTCAGCGCCGCCGGTGGTTCCGTCGCCGAGCTGATCAACCTCGTCCGCGCCGGTGACGTGGAGGCCGCCAACGAGGTCCGCGCGGCCGGTCGGCGCATCGGCGAGGTGCTCGCGGCCTGCGTCAGCCTGCTCAACCCCTCCGTGGTCGTGCTCGGCGGCCAGCTGGTGATCGCCGCGGAGAGCCTGCTGGCCGGGGTGCGCGAGGTCGTCTACGCCCGCTCCCTCCCGCTGGCCACCGGCTCCCTGCAGATCGTCTCCGCGCGCACCGGCTCCCAGGCGGGCGTGCTCGGCGCGGCCACCATGGTGCTCCAACACGTCCTCTCCCCGTCGGAGATCGACGCCCGCCTAGCAGTCTGACCCAGCCCCGCGTTTACGCACTGAATGAGTCATTGAGGTACTTCAACGCACCGAATGACTCATTCAGTGCGTTCAACGGACCAATCGCGGCGTTCGTGGGGTTTGCGGGTGCGGACGGCCAGGACGGCGGGGGTGGGGGCGCCGCCCTCCGCGAAGCGCTCGAGGAGGAGGCCCGCGTCCAGGAACGCGTGCATCAAGTCGGGGAGGGGCAGGTGGCTCGCGCCGACCTTGTCGCGGAGGCCCTGGTCAGTCCATGACGCCTTTGTCCAGCGGCCGTTCCGGTAGCCGGGACGGATCACCACCGCGTCGCCGTCGCTCCGGTCAGCGAAACCGCCGCAGAAGCACGGGTGGACGCCGACGTGCACGAACACCCCGCCGGGCCGGAGCACCCTCGCCGCGTCGCGCAGCACAGCCGGGTAGTCGGGCATGTCCGTGTGCACCATCATCGCGATGACGGCGGCAACGCTGTTGTCGGCGATCGGCAACCGCCGTGCGTCGGCCTGCGCGACCGGAAGCCTCGCGCGTGCGTGCCGAAGCATTCCGGCGGACACGTCGATGCCGATCGGTGTCCAGCCCAGCTCGCGCACGCTGGCCGCGTGAATGCCCGTGCCGCAGCCGATTTCCAGGCAAGTGCCACCGTCGCCGCGGTCGAGCAGGGTGCGCAGGGCGTTGTCGACACCTATCGGGTCTTCACATTGAGCACCGAGGAACTGCTCCTCGTACCAATCCGCGATCTCGTCGTACGCAGCAATCGCCATCACCCCAGTTGACCGGCCCCTGCCGGTGGACACCACGGATTCCGCCCAGAGCTGAGCCGCTGGGCTCTAAAGTTTCCGCGTGCGACGCGAACCGGCGATCACCTTCCGCGGTGCCCTGCAGATCCTCGGCCACCACGACCGTCCCTGGCTCGACCGGCTCAACTCGGCGTTGGGCGGGGTCGTGCTGGCGTCGGGCGCTCTCCCGCCGGTGAACGCGTTGTGGGGCTGGGTCGACCAGAAGAACGAGGCGATGACCCTGACCCGCCGGGCGCTGGACTCGGTGTCGGACCGGGTGAACGGCAGCCACGGCCTTGAGCGGCACCAGCTCGTCGTCGCCGCGCACACGACCATGGTGATGGCGTCGTTCTTCGAGGTCGTCACGCGGCACCTGCCCGGGGTCGAGCTGACCGAAGGCGAGAAGGTCATGCTCGCCACCGGGGAATGGCAGCAGGAGGGCGAGTCGCTGGTCCGGCAGCTCTACGCGGCCGATGTTCCCGCTCCCTCAGCGGTTTTCGGCTTCGCCGAGAACGTCCACCGCGTCGCCGAGTGGGGCTACTACCGGTTGCAGGAGGTCTACCGGTTCCTCCGCAGGCTCAGCCCGGACTTCTCGCGAGCTGTACGGCGGATGATCGAAGACGAAGTCCACGAACACGTCGCCAGACGGTACTACGCGAACTTCCTGACGATGGCGACCACCGTCCACGAGTTCAAGGTGTGGTCGGACCTCGTCGAGCACGCCGCGACCAGGTCCGCGCTCGAACGCCTGGAGAAGCTGCTCTCCGTTGCCGTGCAACAGACCCGCGATCTGCGCGCGGTGGTGCGTGCGATCAACCACAGCGAGTTGGACCGGCCGGTGATCGAGCTGGACTCCGCCGGCTACGGCTTCGGTGCGGTCTTCCCGTCCGTGGCCGACATCTTCCGCACACCGCACTTCCGGCTCGCCCAAGCGAGCAAGGAATCGTGGCCCGCCGACGAGAACTGGTGGTCGGAGCTGCCGCAGTACGACGATCTTGACCTGGTGCTCGCCCGTCACTTCAGCAGTACCGCGTCGACCAGCCTGCCGTTGCTGTTGCTGGGGCATCCTGGCGCGGGGAAGTCCTTGCTCACCAAGGTTCTCGCCGCGCGCCTGCCGGACTCCGGCTACACGGTCGTGCGAGTTCCGCTGCGGCAGGTGGACGCCGACGTGCCGGTGGTGGAACAGATCCAGCAGGCATTGCACGCGGCCACCAATCGGCGCGTCGACTGGGCTGACCTGGCCGACCAGAGCGAGGACGTGATCCGGGTCGTCCTCCTCGACGGCTTGGACGAGCTGTTGCAGGCGACCACGAACGATCGGGGCGGCTACCTGCGCGAGATCCAGGATTTCCAACGGATCGAAGCTGCCTGCGACCGTCCTGTGGCGGTGGTCGTCACCTCGCGCACCCTGGTCGCCGACCGGGTCCGCATCCCGGACGGCACTCCGATGGTCAAGCTGGACGAGTTCGACGACGACCAGATCGCCGAGTGGATCTCCGTCTGGAACCGGTCCAACCGGCCGATGCCGCTGGAAACCGCGCTGGCGCACGGAGAACTCGCCCGGCAGCCGTTGCTGCTGCTGATGCTCACCCTGTACTTCACCGACCCCGAGACCCCCGCCACGGACGCGGAACTGTCCCAAGTGGACCTGTACGACCGGCTCTTCGACACTTATGCCAGGCGTGAGGCGAAGAAGGACCCCAGCCTGCCCGAGCGAGGTCTTCCCGAGGCCGTCGGGACGCAGCTGAGGCGGCTGTCCACCGCTGCCCTCGGCATGTTCAACCGGGGCCGCCAGTCGATCACCGAGGCGGAGCTGAGCGCGGACCTCAAGGGGCTCAAAGAGCCTTCGCCGCAAGGAGAACGGTTGCTCGGCGAGTTCTTCTTCGTGCACTCCGCCGAGGCCGTGACATCTTCTGTCCAGCGTAGCTACGAGTTCCTGCACGCGACGTTCAACGAGCATCTGGTCGCCGCGCGGATCGTCGAGGAGCTGCGCGACGTCGCCGCGGCCTCCTTGCGGGGCAGGCGGTTCCGCGAGCCTGATGACGCGTTGCTGTTCGCCTTGCTGTCGCATCAGCCGTTGGCGATCCAGCAACCCACGTTGGAGTTCGTCCTGCAACGCCTGCTTCGGCTCGACGACGACGAGCGCGACGACGTGATCAAGACCGTGGGTTGGCTGCTGGAGCACTACCGCCGGCGTCATCCCGCGCAGAACTACCCCGACTACCGGCCGCTGCCGCCGGACGTCGTGCGTCCGATCGCCGCCTACTCCGCGAATCTCGTTCTGCTGCGCGTGGTCGCGGACCCCGATGTGTCGTCGGCGCGGGACTTGTGGCCGGACTCGCCGGAGACCTGGCCGAGCACCGTGAACCTGTGGTCGGCGGGGCTGGACGCCCAGGGGTTCCGCGCGATGTTGTCCAACCAGGAGGGGACCGCCGACCTGGCCAACGCCTCCGTGGCCGCGTTCGACCAGCTCAGCGCGGCTCGCCTGCGCGAGGACGAGTACACCGAGAGGCGACTGCGCATCGGGCACGCGGTGCTCGACGGCCTGCGCTACTACTACGACGACCGACCCGACACCTGGCGCGACTACTACCTCAGCGTTCTGCTGTCGGTGACGACGAGCGTTCCCGAGTTGGATCTTTCGCCCGTGCCGGACGGTGTCCCGCTGGAAGACGCTTCAGAGATGGTGCTCCGCGCTTACGCACTCTTCGGGCGCACGTGTCCGGACATGCCTCGGGAGTCCGTGCGCAAGTTCCTGACATGGCTCGTCCAAACGCCCACTTCGGCGCCACCCGTCAGCGCGCCCTTCCTCCTTGCCGAGCACGTCCACCGCGGTGTGCTCCGCGAGATCGAGCCGGCGGTCGTGCGGGGGCACTGGCGGAACGTGATCGATGCGGTTCTCGCGGCCGACGAACCCGCTGACCTCAGTGTGACCGCCGACTACCTCGCCGAGGTCAACAGGATCGAGTCGCAGTGGATGTACTCGAACAAGCCCCGCTGAAGTTCTGCCGCAGCGTGATCTGCCACTTCTGGCTGGGTATGTAGAGGTAGTGCGACGCAAGGACATTGGCCCCGTCGTGGAGCTGGGCGCCGTCGACGGAGAGAGCGTGTCCGCCTGCCTTCGCCGATATGCGGAAGCCACCGGCGACAGCGTCGATGTGCCAGCGCTGGGCGGCACCGGGGAGGAAACGGCGTTGCACCACATCACCCGAGGAGCCCACGGTGAGGAGCTTGTTGCTGTGCCTCGCGCGTAGCTCGTAGGTGCCGTCGGGCAAGGAGCGCAAGCGCCACACCTGGTTGGGGTTGCCATGGTGGAGCCACTGCACGACGTCCGCGTTGTCCTGCGTGCTCGCCTCGGCGACGTCCAACGCCTTGCCGCTGTGAGATGCCCTGAAGACGTAGTCGCCGTTGGGGAGCCGCGAAGCGCCAGGATCCCCTGAAGGCAGGCGCAAAGTCGTCGAGGTCGCGACGGGAACGCCGAAGATCGGGGTGCCGTCAGCGCGCCACTCAACGCGCTGGACACGGGTTGATCGGTCGCCGCCGCAGCTGCCGTTGGGGTTGGTGACAGCGTGGTAGGCGATCCACGTCTCGGAACCGTCGGGCGAGGTGAAGAAGCTGTTGTGGGCGGTGCCGTACGCGTTGTTGGCGGGGGAAGCTTTGAAGTGGGGCTCGGGGGACTTGGTCCAAGCGGCGGGATCGAGTACGTCACCGCCGTGGAAAGTGAGCAATCCGATCGCGTAGTTCGGGCTCGTGCATCCGCTGGCGGAGAAAGCGAGGAAAAGCCTGCCGTTGCGCCACAACACCGCAGCGCCTTCGTTGACGGACAAGTGCTCCATTTCCCACGGGTGCTCGGGGTGGGACAACAGCACGCGTGGCCCGCTCGTGGTCCAAGGGTTGCTCATCGGTGCGATGTAGAGGTTCTGCGGTCGTTCGGTGCCGGGCTCCCAACCGGACCAGATCGCGTACAAGCGCCCGTCTGGCATCGTGAGCACAGTGCCGTCCAAGGAGTAGTGGTCGGACGCGGCGGCGAGGGCTCCCTTGAAGGTGTAGGGGCCGAGCGGGTTCGCGCTCTCCAGGACGTACATCCGGTGGTCGGCGACGGCGTGCCCGCTGTTCGTCGCGGTGTAGTAGATGTACCACTTCCCTTGCAGGAAGTGCATTTCCGGCGCCCAGATGTAGCAGCAGCGTGAAGGGGTGTCGTCCCGCCACACCACGACCTCGGGCGCGGTGGCCAGCTCGGTCACCGAAGCTGCCTTGGTCACGGCGATGTAGTCGTTGCGCGTGTAAGTGAGGTAGTAGGCCCCGCCGTGGCTCACCATCTGCGGGTCGGCGCCGTTCTCCAGCACAGGGTTGCGGAAGCCGGACGTCGGCATGGCCTCGGCGGCCGGAACGGACAGCACGGTGGCGACGAGCGCCAGCAGGAGACCGATCACCTTGCCACGGAACACTCTTGCCCTCCTCGCCGGTGGGGCGGTGGATGCCGGTCACAGCATCGGGCCGCCCTCCGGCGAGGGCAATAACTTTCAAGTGTGCCTATCTTGTCCGTGACAAATTCACCGGAACGGCACAGTGCGCCACGGGCTGTTCGGTGCCGCCATCAGGGCGTGGTGCGCTTCGAGGACGTCGGTGTACCAGGTGCCGAACTCCTCCTCGTCGAAGTGCAGGCACCGCCCGAGGATGTACGCGGCGGAGAACTCCGCCCACGACCGGTAGACGGCGCGACTCGCCTCAGCCGTGCGCAGCAGAGCCTGCTCCATCTCGGCGCGGCTGGCGTAGCGCGCACCGTAACCCCAGCGCGCCATCTGCGAAGCACGCCCGAAATCCCAAGCGGCGACGCTGCGCACGTACCCGTCCGCGGGCAACAGCCCGTCGGCGCGGAATCGCGCTTCGTACCGCAGGACCTTGCCGACCAGTTCGGTCAACACGGGGTTCTCCGTTGCCACGCGCTGCCGCCACGCCTCGGCGTCGACGTGGTTCCGCGTGCCCAGCACGAAGTCCCAGTACCACGGGCTGACTTCGCGCTCCACCAGGCGCTGCTGGACATCGAGCCAGTCGGCGCGATCGTGGACGCCCCACCACTCCGCCAGGCGCTCGACCTCGGAGCTGTAGCCCGCGCCGTGCCAGTCGAGGGTGTTCCACGGGTCGCCATTGCCGAAGCACAGGTGGGCGCCACACGCCAGGCCGTGCAGCAGCGGCCCCGGCTCGGCGGCGTTGCTGCGTCGGGTGACCACGCGGTTGTGCGAACCCTCGGGGTCGAACAACTCCTCCGACATCTCCCACCACGTGTCGCGTTCGACGTCGGCGGCCGAGACGTACAGCTCGCACGGCGTGCGGGGGTTGATCGCCAGCACGTCGACCTCCGGCGGGCAGATCACGCTGAGCGCGCCGAGCGTGGCGAACTCGTACACCACGTGCGGGTGCGGGCGCGGCAGCACGCCTTCTGTGTAGACGATCGCGACGGTCTGCCCGGTCGCCAGCGCTTGGGTCAGCGGCCTGCGCTCACGGATGTCCGGTGAGGTCGCGGTGATGGCGATCGGGTGGTACAGCCCGGTGCGCGCGAGCAACCGCAGGGCCTCGGTCGGATCTTCGTCGTCCCGGTGCTCGTACAAGAACTGCTCGACGTCGGTGGGTGCCGTCCACGGGCTGACGTCCGAAGGCGGCTCGATCGCCGGGAGCACCTCGTCGTGGTCGTCTGTCTCTTCCGGAGTCATCGCGCCCACCCTAACTCCGGCGGGCGGATCAGCTTGACCCGTAAGAGGTTTCGGCCGACGTCGAAGGCTAGGCTGTGACCGTGGCTCGGCCTGGTGGACCCTGGATCGTCACCGCCGCGGCGGTTCTCGTGCTCGTGACGGGATTCCTGCCGTGGTGGACGGTTCGCTACGCCTACAGCGATGCCTCCGGGAGCGGGCACCTCACCGAATCCGCGTCGGCATGGGGAATCTCCACCGCGTGGACATGCGCGCTGCTGCTCACCGCCGCGGTCACGGCTGTGTGGGCGTGGTTGCGGGCGAAGCAACGCCGAGCACCGCGATGGGGCCTTGCCGTGAGCCTGTTGTGCGCGGCGGTGTCGGTGCTTCTCATCGCCCTCGTGCGCGGCGCACCGCTCAACGGGACGCAGGAGATGTCGATGTCCTGGGTCGACAGCTCCTCGTCGGAGGATTCGTTCGCGCACAGCTGGATGATCCGCGACCGGCTGTTCACCTACGACGACCCCGACCTCATGGTCGGCATCGGCTGGGGTTGGTGGGCCGGGCTGATCGCGATCCTGCTCTGCGCCGCGGTGATCCTCCGGGCGGGACGGTCACGTCACCCCGGCTTGTGACGCTGGTAGTAGCGCGCCACCCGCACACGGTTGCCGCAGATCTTGGGAGAACACCACTGGCGGCGCGGGTGCGCGGGGAGGAACAGCAAGCGGCAGTCCGGCCCCTCGCAGTTGCGGACCTTGGTGATCTCCGAGCCGGTCAGCAGGTCCGCCGTCGCCTCCGCCAGCACGGCGAGGAGCACGGCGGTGGCGTCGCCAGGGCGGCGAGGCGTCGCGATCACGGCTGAGCCGCTCCACGAGAGTTCGCGGTAGACGGGCGCTGCGCGCTGTGCGGAAGTCAAGGCCGACAACGACTTCCGTGGCGGCTCGATGCCGAGCCGAGCCGCGTGGACGACGTCGGAGACGTGCTCCCGCAGCGCGAGCACGGGCGCGAGTTCGACGCGCGCCAGTGGGGGAAGCCGCTCGGCCTGGTGGTCGAGCCACGCGGCGAGCGCCTGCGGGGTGGTGAGCAGGTCCTCCTCCGAGGTTCGCGTGTTGACCAGGTCGATGGGCAGCGGTTCGCCGAGCAGCGGGAACATGGGACTAATGGTACTACGCGGACTTGACCCATTAGATCACGCCCGCTATACCTAATGCATACCACTGCGCAGGAGGCATGTGAAATGAGGTTCGTCGAGGTTGACGGGGTGCGGGTGCACTACCGCGAGGCCGGTTCGCCGGAAGCGCCGACCGTGTTGCTGCTGCACGGGTTTCCCTCCGCGTCGCACCAGTTCCGGGGGCTGATGGAGCAGCTGGCCGACCGTTTCCACGTCGTGGCGCCGGACTATCCCGGCTTCGGTCACAGCGACACGCCGGACGTCGAGTACTCCTTCGACTGGCTCTCCGAGGTGGTCGAGGGGTTCGTGGAGGCGATCGGCCTGAAGCGGTTCGTCGTGTACGCCTTCGACTACGGCCTGCCGATCGGACTGCGCGTCGCGACCCGGCGCCCGGAGTGGATCGCCGGCCTGGTGGTGCAGAACGGGAACGCCTACGAGGACGGGCTCAGCGACCTGGCGAAGGACTTCATCGAGAACGGTCCGGCGCCGGAGGTGTTCACCCTGCCGTGCACCCGCTCCCAGTACGAGACCGGAGTGTCCGATGTGGACGCGATCGCGCCGGACGGCTGGACCCTGGACCAGCACTTCCTGGACCTGCCCGGCCGCAAGGAGATCCAGGCGCAGATCGCCCGGGACTACCGCAGCAACGTCGAGCTGTACCCGGTGTGGCAGAAGTGGCTGCGGGACCACCGGCCGCCGACGCTGATCCTGTGGGGGACCGGTGATCCCTTCTTCACCGACGCGGGCGCGCGGGCCTACCTGCGCGATCTGCCCGCCGCGGAGCTGCACCTGCTCGGCACCGGGCACTTCGCGCTGGAGGAGAAGCTGGCCGAGATCGCGCCGCTCGTGGCGGACTTCGCGCTCAGGACGTCCGGGTGAACAGCCGCCCGGAGAGGTCGACGCCGACCACCGACCCGGCGGTGTCACGGCTGAAGTACCCGCGCTGCCCCTTCAAGCCGCCTTCGACCACGATGTACTCGTCGTCGGGCAGGAAACCGATGGCGGCGGGCGCGTAGTCCGGCGGCATCTCCACCTCGGAGGCGGCGCGGATCTCCGGCTTGATCCCCACGACCAGCGTCAGCACTGATCCGTCGGTGGCGATGTCGACGTTCATGGCGTCGATCTCGTAGCGCCCTGCGGCCTCGCGCGCCCGCGCCTCGTCGTAGGGGAGCGGTTCCGGGTCGCGCTCCACGACGCCGAGGTGGTTCTCCAACGCCCACCGGACGACCGCCTGGTTGAAGACGTAGCCGTCCGGGCCCGCGTTGGCCAGGGAGACGACGGCGAAGTTCCGCTCCGGCACGATCAGCAGCTCGGCGAACTGCCCGTTGCCGGACCCGCCGTGGCCGATGGTGCGCACACCGTCGATCTCCCGCAGGAACCAGCTGATCCCGAAACCGTCACCGAGGGTGCTGGCGCGCAGCTCGACCGTCTGCTCCCGCATCCCGCGCACCAGCTCGTCGTCGGTCTCGACGTGGAAGCGGGCCCACTTCAGCGCATCGCTCACCGAGGACACGATGCCGCCGCCCGGGTTGTTGCCGCGCGAGCCGGCCCGCCACGCCTTCCACGGCTGGGCGGCGCGCATCGTGCCGTCCTCGTCGCGGTTGTAGCCCACCGCGAACTTCCGCACGATCACGTCGTCGAGGTCGAAGAACGTGTTCGCCAGGCCGACCGGGTCGAGCACCAGTTCCTTCACGGCGCGCTCGAACGGCAAGCCGGTGACGTTCTCGACGACCCGGCCGAGCAGGTTGTACCCGGCCTGGCTGTAGGAGGCGCGGCTGCCCGGCGGTGCGATCACCGGCAGCTCGGCCATGCGGGCGACGAACCCGGGGAGCGAGTCGGCCTCGGTGCCGGTGTCGATCAGGTTCCAGTCCAGCCCGGACGTGTGGTTGAGCAGGTTCAGCACGGTGATGCCCTCGGTGGCCCGCTCGTCGGAGAGCGTCAGGTCGGGGACGTAGCGGCGCACCGGCGCGTCCAGCTCCACCTTGCCCTGCCCGACCAGGCGCAGCACCGCGGTGGCGGTGAAGGTCTTGGTCACCGAGGCCAGGTGGAA
Organism: Allokutzneria albata; assembly: GCF_900103775.1. GTDB lineage: Bacteria > Actinomycetota > Actinomycetes > Mycobacteriales > Pseudonocardiaceae > Allokutzneria > Allokutzneria albata. The sequence continues at coordinate 782,287 of NZ_LT629701.1, forward strand.
CAGGGTCTGCTCGTCCACCGGCGACGACGTGCCGATCCGGGTCACGCCGTGCGCGGCGGTGAGTTCCTCGCCGTCGACGAGCACGCCGACCGCGACCCCAGGGATGCCGAACTCCTCGGCCGTCCTCGCGACGAACTCGGCCAGCTTCTCCTGCGTCATCGTGCTTCCCTCCGTTGTTGAACTAAGTTCAAGTCGGACCGTAGCCGAGGACTTGAACAAAGTGCAAGTAGGCTGTGGGCATGGCACGGAACACGCTCACCGCCGAGCAGATCGTCAAGGCCGCGATCGAGCTGCTGGACGCCGACGGGCTGGACGGGCTGAACATGCGCAGCCTCGGTCAGCGGCTCGGCTCGGCCGCCACGGCGATCTACTGGCACATCAAGACCAAGGACGACCTGGTCCGCCTCGCCGGGGACGCGATCTGGGGCGAGATCGACCTGCCCGACCCGGATGCGGAGGACTGGCGCGCGAGTGCCACCGCGCTGGCGACCGGCCTGCACGGGATGCTCGCCAGGCACCCGTGGTTCGGGCAGGCCTTCGGCAGCTATCTCCTGTACGGGGAAGGGAAATCGCGCTTCGACGAGTGCAGCCTCGCCGTGTACGGCAAGGCCGGGTTCGCCCCCGCCGACGCCGACCGCGCCGCGGCGACCGTGCTCGTGTTCGTGCTCGGCACCGCGCTCGGGGCCGCGTCGGAGGTCTCGCTGACCCGGCGCCTGGGCGCCGACGCGCTGAAGGGTGCCGTCTCCAGGGCGCACGAGGTCGCGCAGGCGTTCCCGCTGCTGCGCGAACGCTTCGGCACGATCGCGGCCGAGGACTACGCGGCGGCGCCGGACGGCAGCTTCGAGTTCGGGTTGCGGGCCATCCTCGACGGCTTCGAAGCCCGCCTCCGGGCGCGTCCAGCTGGCTGAACATCCGGACAAATTTCACGTTCGACCTTGACTGGTTTAGACCACTCCGCTTCAGTGGGCTGGGTCACAGACGTTCGTCAGCCGCCGACGAGCACTCCTGACACCTCTGCCGCCGAAAGCCGTGCTTTCCCCTGTGCCGCACGGCTGTTCGCACCGCATGAAGGAGTGATCGAGAGTGTTGAGGCAGCGCATCATCGCGTCGTTGTCCGCCCTTGCCGCGGCCGTCGCCCTCGCGGTCGGCCTCCCGGCGGCGTCCTCCGCCACCGAGCAGTCCGGCCCCACCGCGGCGTGCAGCGCGCCGAACTGGGTCGCGGGCCAGTGGTACGACGTCGGCGCCATCGTCAGGTACACCAACGGCGGTTTCTACCGCGCCGAGCACGCCAACCCGGGCTACGACCCGGTGATCAGCCACTGGTACTGGAAGCCGCACACCTGTGACGGCGGCGGCACGCCCTCGGGCTTCGTGGTCAGCGAAGCGCAGTTCAACCAGATGTTCCCGAACAGGAATCCCTTCTACACCTACCAGGGGCTGACCGCGGCGCTGAGCGCCTACCCCGGCTTCGCCACCACCGGCAGCGACGTCACCAAGAAGCAGGAGGCGGCGGCGTTCCTGGCCAACGCCAACCACGAGACCGGTGGTCTGGTGCACATCGTCGAGCAGAACACGGCGAACTACCCGCACTACTGCGACCGGAACCAGCCCTACGGCTGCCCGGCCGGGCAGGCCGCCTACTACGGGCGCGGACCGATCCAGCTGAGCTGGAACTTCAACTACAAGGCGGCCGGTGACGCGCTCGGGCTGAACCTGCTGGGCGACCCGTGGCTGGTGCAGAACAACGCGGCCGTCGCGTGGAAGACCGCGCTCTGGTACTGGAACACCCAGAGCGGCCCCGGGACGATGACCCCGCACAACGCGATGGTCAACGGACGCGGCTTCGGTGAGACGATCCGCAGCATCAACGGCAGCCTGGAATGCGGCGGCAAGAACCCCGCGCAGGTCGAGAGCCGGGTCAACGCCTACCGGAACTTCACCAGGATCCTCGGTGTCGACCCGGGCGGAAACCTGTACTGCTGAGCTGTTTCCCGTCTCATGAGGCGGCCGTCACCGTGTCCCACGCGGCGATGGCCGCCTCGGCGACCGCGCTGAGCGCCGCGCCGTCCGCGCCGTCGCGGGACTGCAGCGACAGACCCTGCAGAACGGCGTTGTAGAACGCCGCGACCTTGACCGCGTCGGTCCCCGGCGGCACGTCTCCCTCGGCGATCCCGCGCTCGACCCGTTCGCGGAAGGACTCCTCGGTGGCGCGGCGCATCTCCGCCAGGTGGTCCCGGATTCCTTCGCTGCGATCGGTGTAGGTCGTCGCGGCCAGTACGATCATGCACCCGGCCGGTGTCGCCGGGTCGGCGTACGCGCGCACGTTGGCGCGCAACACTTCCGCCAGCGCCTCGCGTGCGGTCGGCTGCTCCCGCAGGGCTTTCGCGGTGTGGGAGCCCTCGGTCTCCCCGTAATGGGCGACGGCCTCGCGGAAGAGCTGCTCCTTGGAGCCGAACGCGGAGTACAGGCTCGGGGAGTTGATCCCCATGGCCGAGGTCAGGTCGGTCAGCGACGCGCCCTCGTAGCCGTGCTCCCAGAACACCACCATCGCGCGGGTCAGCGCGGTCTCGCGGTCGAAGGCGCGTGGGCGGCCCCGTCCCGGCATCGGCCACCTCCATTTTTGTAGCGATCGACACGAATCTACTTGACGCGCGGTCCCCGGGTGTCGCAGGCTATTTATGTATCGACCACTACATAAATGGGAGCCGACATGCTCGCAGGGAAGACGGCGCTGGTCACCGGGGGTAGCAGGGGGATCGGCGCCGCCATCGCGCTCCGGTTGGCCGACCTCGGCGCGGACGTCGCGATCACCTACGCCAGCGCCAAGGACCGGGCAGAGGCGGTGGTGGAGCGGATCACCGCGACCGGGCGGCGCGGCCTGGCGATCGCCGCGGACAACACCGACTCCGCCGCGGTGCTCGACGCGGTCGACCGGACCGCGGCGGAGCTCGGCGGGCTCGACATCCTGGTCAACAACGCCGGGATCTTCCCGAGCGGCTTGATCGGCGAGGTGACCGAGGAGGAGGTCGACCGCACGCTCGCCGTCCACGTGCGCGCGGTCTACCTGGCCAGCCAGGCGGCGCTCAAGCACATGCCGGACGGCGGCCGGATCATCAGCATCGGCAGCAACCTCGCCGAGCGCGTGCCGTTCCCCGGCGTCGCTCTCTACTCGATGAGCAAGGCCGCGCTGCTCGGCTTCACCCGTGGCGCGGCGCGGGACCTCGGCCCCCGGGGGATCACCGTCAACCTCGTGCAGCCCGGTTCCACCGACACCGACATGAACCCGGCCGACGCCGGTGATGCCGGCCACCAGCGCGCGCTGTCCGCACTGGGCCGCTTCGCCGACCCCCGCGAGATCGCCGAAACCGTCGCGCACCTCGCGGGGCCGAACGCGCGCAACATCACCGGCTCCGTGTTCACCGTCGACGGTGGGACGAACGCGTAGGCCTCCGAGTGGAACGCGTGGAACACAAAGTGCGGCAACGTGAACACGAGGTTCGCGACGAGCGCGGTGCACACGATCCGGCGAGTCCCAGGGCGACCGCCAGGAAGACCAGCACCGCCCGGATCACCGGTCCTCCTCGAAGGTGATCTTCCCGTCGGCGTGCTCCGGGGTGAGGTTCCCGCCCGCTCGGTAAGCCCGGAAAGCCTTGCCCGGCAAGCTGAAAGGGACGATCAGCCGCCGCCTGCCCGCCAGGTGGGAGCGCGCCAGGTCCACCGCGTCGCGGACCTCGGGGCCGCCGAAGTCCGGGGCGCGGCCGATCGGGTCACCGAGCGCCAGCTCGACCAGCCGCGCCGCCACGTCGCGGACGTCGACCGGCTGGAAGCGCAGGCGCGGCACGAACATCACCGGGAGCTTGGCGAGAACGGCGAAGATCGTCCTGAGCAGGTCGTGGAACTGCGTGGCGCGGAGGATGGTGTGCGGGACCGCGCGCACCACCTCCTCGCTCGCGAGTTTCCCGTTGTAGTAACCGAAGTGGATGCGGTCGACGCCGACGATGGACACGTGCACCAGGTGACGGCAGCCCGCGCGCCGGAACGCCTCGACCAGGGTTCTGGTGGCGACCACGTCCCGCTCGCCCCTGAGCGTCGTCGCGCAGTTGATCACGATGTCGACGCCGTCGAGCGCGGCGTCCACACCGTCGCCGGTCACCAGGTCGGCGACGACGTGCCCGGGACCCGGGCGGCGGCTCATGACGCGCGGATCGTGGCCGGCTTCCCGCAGACGTGCGACCACGGCGCGGCCCAGTGTTCCCGTGCCGCCCGTGACGAGGATCGATGTGCTCACACAGGATGAACCGGCGAGCGGTCAGTTCTGTGACAGCTGCTTCGCCAGGAATCCCAGCTTCGCCGGGTTCGCCATGATGCTCAGCGTGGCCACGCGGTCGTCGACGGCCTCCGGGACCACGACACCCGCCACCACGCCGTCCAGCCGGAACACCGCGGCCGCCGCGCCGTTGACCTCGGCGAGCTCCAGCGTGAGGGCACCCGGGGGGAGCTTGGTGAAGCCGCCCGCCAGGTAGCGCGCGACGCGGTCCCTGCCCAGGATCGGCCGCCGCGCCATGCCCATGTGGCCGCCACCGTCCGCCCACGACGTTACGTCCTCGGCGAGCAACCGCTCCAAGCCGGGCATGTCGCCGTCACGCGCGGCGGCCAGGAACCGCTGCACGAGTTCGAAGCGCCGGCGCGGATCGGGTTCGAAACGCGGCTCGCGCGTGCCCACGTGCTGGTGCGCGCGGCGGTGCAGCTGGCGGCAGTTCGCTTCGGAGAGGTCGAGGATCTCCGCGATCTCGCGGTGGCTGTAGGAGAACGCCTCGCGCAGCACGAACACGGCGCGCTCGGTCGGGGTGAGCCGCTCCAGCAGGAACAGCAGTGCCAGTGACACCGAGTCCCGCAGCTCCGCCGTCTCCAACGGGCCGAGGGCGCCGTCCGTGGTGAGGATCGGCTCGGGCAGCCAGGGGCCCACGTACTGCTCCCGCTGCACGCGCGCCGATGTGAGGCGGTTCAGGCAGAGGTTGGTGACCACCTTGGTCAGCCACGCGGGCGGGGAGGCGACCGCGTCCCGCTTCGCCCCGTTCCACTTGAGGAACGCGTCGTGCACCACGTCCTCCGCCTCGTGCGCCGATCCGAGCATGCGATAGGCCAGGCCGAACAGCCGGGACCGGTGCCGCTCGAACTCCTCGACCGCGCTCGTCTCCACGGCCCGAGCCTGCCACCGACGGCGGCGCGTCAGGGGAGGAGCCCCGCCCTTCGAGCTGCCACCACGGCCTCCCCGCGACCGTGCACGTCGAGCTTGCGCATGGCCTCGCGGAGGTAGCTCTTCACCGTCTCCGCGCTCAGGCACAACCGCCGCGCGATCTCCCCGTTCGCGCATCCGGTCGCCACCCACGTCAGCACGTCCAGCTCACGCGAGGTCAGCCGGACCGACGACACGGGCGGAGGTGAGGTGAGCCGTTCGCAGACGTCGTGCAGCTCCGTGCGCAGATCGTGGTCGGGCGTCCGCTGCGCGATCAGCCGCAGCTCGGCGTGGGCCTGGCGGACGGCCTCCCACTCCGCCCCCTGCCGCCTGCTGCGGTCGGCCTCGGTGAGCCGCCGGACGCGCTCGTCGACCTCGTCCTGCACCACCAGGTCCTGTTCGAGCGTGCGCGCCGCGTCCACGACGGAGCCCATCACGCGATCACCCATCACCGTGCTGGTCCGCGCCGCCGCGTAGAGCACCGCGCGGACCTTGCGGCGCACCACCACCGGCGCCGCGACGACCGACCGGATGCCCTCGGCGCTCACCACGGAGTCGTAGTCGTGCGTGATCACCGACGCGGTCTCGTAGTCGTTGAGCGCGATCACCCGTCCGAGTGCGAGCACCTTGCCGCCGAGCCCGGCCCCCGGCTCCACGGTGAACCCGCGCAGCGCGGTGGTGTTCGTGCCGACCAGCTCGGTCAGCTTCAGCCTGCCCTGCGCGCCGAGGGTCCCGCCGAGCGCGATGGGCAGCCCGGTGTCCCGGCGCAGCTGGAGCAGTGCTCCCCGGACCGCCGCCCGGTGGTCCCCGGTCACGCGATCACCTCCAGTTCGCTTCACCCCCGAACGGGGGTGGTGATGGGGTGCGGGCGATTCAAAGATCCTACGCATCACCCGAGGGGAGCTCACATGGTCCGTACCGCCGCAGGCAGGGCGTTCCGCGAGGCACGGGACTTCCTGCTCGCGCACGCGCGCGACCTCGACACCGCGCGCGCCGGGTTCCGCTGGCCGCAGCTCGACGAGTTCAACTGGGCGCTGGACTGGTTCGACGCGATCGCCGAAGCCAACGAGCGCACCGCGCTGTGGATCGTCGAGGAGGACGGCAGCGAGGGCCGCTGGTCCTTCGCCCACCTCTCCCGCCGCTCCAACCAGGTGGCGAACTGGTTGCGGGACAACGGGGTCCAGCGCGGCGACCGGATCGTGCTGATGCTCGGCAACCAGGTCGAGCTGTGGGAGACGCTGCTCGCCGCGATGAAGCTCGGCGCCGTCGTCATCCCCGCGACCACCCTGCTCGCCGCCGCCGACCTGCGCGACCGCATCGACCGCGGCGCGGCCAGGCACGTGATCACCCGCTCCGCCGACACCGGCACGTTCGCCGACGTGCCCGGGGACTACACCCGGATCGCGGTCGGCGAGCAGTGCCGAGGATGGCTCTCCTACCACGACTCCCGGCAGTCGGACGCGGTGTTCTACCCCGACCGCCCGACCAAGGCCACCGACACGCTGCTGCTGTACTTCACCTCCGGCACCACCGCGCAGCCCAAACTGGTCGAGCACACCCACGCCTCCTACCCGGTGGGCCATCTGTCCACTATGTACTGGATCGGCCTGGTCCCCGGCGACGTGCACCTCAACATCTCCTCGCCGGGCTGGGCGAAGCACGCGTGGAGCAACGTGTTCGCGCCGTGGAACGCCGAGGCGACGGTGTTCGTCCACAACTACTCGCGCTTCGACGCCGCACGGCTGCTCACCGAGATGCAGCGCTGCGGGGTGACCAGCTTCTGCGCCCCGCCCACCGTGTGGCGGATGCTCATCCAGTCCGACATCGCCTCCCTGCGCACCCCGCCCGCCAAGGTCGTCGGCGCGGGCGAACCGCTCAACCCCGAGGTGATCGACAAGGTCCGCGCCGCCTGGGGTGTGACCATCCGCGACGGCTTCGGCCAGACCGAGACCACCGTGCAGATCGCCAACACCCCCGGCCAGCCGATCAAGCCGGGCTCGATGGGCCGCCCCGTCCCCGGCTACGACATCGAGCTGCTCGACCCGGTCACCGGGCAGCCCGCCGACGAGGGCGAGATCTGCGTCGACCTGGCGCGGCGCCCGCTCGGGCTGATGGTCGGCTACCACGGCGACCCCGAGCGCGACGCCGAGGTCGTGCGCGACGGCTACTACCACACCGGCGACGTCGGCACCCGCGACGCGGACGGCTACATCACCTACGTCGGCCGCACCGACGACGTGTTCAAGGCGTCGGACTACCGCATCTCCCCGTTCGAGCTGGAGAGCGTGCTGCTGGAGCACGAGGCCGTCGCCGAGGCCGCCGTCGTCCCGGCGCCCGACCCGGTGCGGCTGGCCGTGCCCAAGGCGTACGTGGTGCTCGCGGCGGGCTGGACCCCCGACGCCGCCACCGCCGAGGCCGTCCTGCGCCACGCCAGGGAGAACCTCGCCCCGTACAAGCGCGTCCGGCGACTGGAGTTCACCGACCTGCCCAAGACCATCTCCGGCAAGATCCGCCGGGTCCAGCTGCGCGGCCAGGAGACCGGCGACCGCCGCGCCCAGGAGTTCCGCGAGGAGGACTTCCCAGCTCTCCGGGGTTGACTGTCAGGGGTGTTGGGCATCATGCAGTGCCAGGCGGCAGCTGAAGTATGTTAAGCCGCTGGTAAGCCTGCCCACCGCGCTGCATAGTCCACGCCATGACCCGGGAGAGCGACCCTGTGACTGCCGAGACCCTGTACGGGGCCGACGACCTCACGCACCTCGAAGGTCTGGAAGCGGTCCGCAAGCGACCCGGCATGTACATCGGCTCCACGGACAGCCGCGGGATCAACCACCTCTTCAACGAGATCGTCGACAACTCCACCGACGAGGGCATCGCCGGGCACGCCTCCAAGATCGTGGTCACCCTGCACGCCGACGGCAGCGTCCAGGTCGACGACGACGGCCGCGGCATCCCCACCGGCAAGCACGCCCGATCCGGGCTCTCCGGCGTCGAGCTGGTGCTGACCAGGCTGCACGCGGGCGGCAAGTTCGGCGGCTCCGGCTACAAGACCTCCGGCGGCCTGCACGGCGTCGGCGCCTCCGCGGTCAACGCCCTGTCCCACCGCTTCGACGTCACCGTCAAGCGCGAGGGCAAGGTGCACCACATGTCCTTCGCGCGCGGCGTGCCCGGCGAGTTCGACGGCCCCGGCCCGAAGGCCAAGTTCACCAAGCAGTCCGGGCTGCAGGTCATCGGCAAGATGAAGCGCGGCGAGCGCACCGGCACCTCCATCCGCTACTGGTACGACGCCCGCTACTTCGAGAACGGCGCGGCGCTGGACGTCGAGGCCGTGCGGACCAAACTGCGCAACACCGCCTTCCTCGTCCCCGGCGTCACCTACGTGCTGCGCGACGTCACCGAGGGGAACATCGAGGAGGAGAGCTTCCACTTCCCCAACGGGCTCGCCGACATGGTCGACTTCCTCGCGCCCGCGGGCGACCGCGCCGTCTCCGGCACCCTGATCGTCAAGGGCGAGGGCACCTACTTCGAGAACGCCGCCGACGAGAACGGCGTCATGCGGTCCAAAGTGGAGCGCCACGCCGAGGTCGAGGTCGCCTTCCGCTGGGGCACCGGCTACGAGCGCACCGTGGAGTGCTTCACCAACACCATCCGCAACGTGCACGGCGGCACCCACCGCAAGGGTTTCGAGCGCGCCGCGGTGAAGTCGTTGCAGGAGGCCATCTCCAAGACCCGCGGGCTGCTCAAGCCCAAGGAGGACCCGCCGACCCTCGACGACGTGCTGGAGGGCATGACCGCCGTCATCCACGTCCGGCTGCCCGAGCCGCAGTTCACCTCCCAGACCAAGGACGAGCTGTCCACGGCGGGCATCACCAAGGTCATCCAGGGCATCGTCGAGCGGTACGTCAAGGCGTGGACCGAGGACAAGAAGACCAAGACCGAGGCGAAGACGGTCCTGCAGAAGATCGTCGACGCCGCCCGCGTCCGGCTGACCCAGAAGCAGCAGAAGGACGCCGCGCGCCGCAAGACCGCCCTCGAGGGCGCCGCGATGCCGCCGAAGCTCGTCGACTGCCGCACCACGGGTGTCTCGCGCAGCGAGCTGTTCCTCGTCGAGGGCGACAGCGCATTGGGCTCGGCCAGAATGGCCAGAGTCTCGGAGTACCAGGCACTCCTGCCGCTGCGCGGCAAGATCCTCAACGTGCAGAAGGCCAGCCTCGGCGACACCCTGCGCAACGCGGAGATCTCCTCGATCGTGCAGGTGCTCGGCGCGGGCAGCGGGCGCACCTTCGACCTGTCCCAGATGCGCTACGGCCGGGTGATCCTGATGGCCGACGCCGATGTGGACGGCTCGCACATCCGGACGCTGCTGATCACCCTGTTCGCCAAGTACATGCGGCCGGTGATCGCCGACGGCAGGCTGTTCGCGGCCATGCCGCCGCTGCACAAGATCACCACCAAGGGCCGCAACCCGCAGACGATCTTCACCTTCACCCAGCGGGAGATGGAGACCACCGTCGCGAAGCTGGAGAAGGCCGGCAAGCAGGTCGTCACCCCGGTGCCCCGGTTCAAGGGCCTCGGCGAGATGGACGCCGACGAGCTGTGGGAGACCACGATGAACCCGGCCACCCGCTCGGTCCGGCGGATCACGCTGGACGACGTGGAGGCCGCGGAGCAGGCGCTGGAGCTGCTGATGGGTGAGAAGGTCGAACCCCGGCGCGCGTGGCTGGTCGAATCCGCCGCCCGCGTGGACCGCGCGGCGATCGACGCCTGAGAACAACCGAGACACGGAGAGCGCTGAGAGCTATGGCACGCCGCAAGGGCCCCACCACCAAGGTCGACCCCACCGCGTTCGACCGGGCGGGCGCGCAGGTCTTCGACAACTCGGTGAAGACCGAGATCGAGGACTCGTACCTGGAGTACGCCTACTCGGTCATCCACGCCCGCGCCCTGCCCGACGCGCGGGACGGCCTCAAGCCGGTGCACCGCCGGATCCTCTTCTCCATGAACGAGCAGGGCTACCGGCCGACGCACGCCTATGTGAAGTCTTCGCGCGTCGTCGGCGACTGCTTCGTCAAGGGCGCCCTGGTCTCGACGCCGGAGGGGCTGCGGCCCATCGAGGACATCGAGATCGGCGAGCACGTGCTCGACGGGCGCGGCGTCGCGGTCCCGGTCACGGAGGTCTACGAGAACCCCGTGTCGGAGCTGGTCCGCGTCACCTGGTCCAACGGGCACACCATGCTGGTGACGCCGGGCCAGCGCTTCCGCACCGTCACCGACGGCTTCACCGTGGAGTGGACGGACGCCCGTGATCTCGCGGGCCGCCGGACGGTCGGCTTCGGCGAGGCCAGGACGGCTGGGCTGACCACCGACAACGGAGACTTCTACGGCTACCTGCTCGGCCTGATCGTCGCCGAGGGCTTCGCGGTGGACCGTTCCCGTGCGGCGGACGGCCGGGTCCGCATCCACATGTGCGACACCGAGCCGATCGATGCGGTGCACGGGTGGGCGATCGCCAACGGCCTCACCGTGTCCCGGGGCAAGCGCGAGGCGAAGAACCCCAAGCACCGCGATCAGCACATCCTCACCTTCGCTCGTCACGAGGGGCTGCTGGAGGCCGCGACTCCGCTGAGTGCGGACAAGGTCGTTCCGCCGTCGGTGCTCGGTGACCGGTCCGCCTGGATTCCTTTCCTGGCCGGATTCTTCGACGGTGACGGGTACGTGCGGAAGAAGAACCGCGAGATCGTCTTCGTCAGCGTCGGCGAGCGGCTGCTGTGCCAGGTGTACTCGATGCTGGCCGACCTCGGCGTGTCCGCGCACCACTGGCGGCGGCCGAGCAAGACGGGGCACCAGACCCTGCTCGGCCTCTCGATCAGCGGCCGGGACGCGGGCGCGCTGGCCGCCGCTCTGCTGCGCTGGTCGAAGATCGGGTACAAGCGCGACGAGCTGGTCCGCTTGACCGGGATGTCCTACGGCTACGGTGGGAAGCAGGGCAGTGACCGGTTGCCGTGCCGTGGGCTGATGGCCGAGTTCTCCGCCGCCCACCTCGGCGGTGGCTGGTTCCGCGACACCGAGGGGGTCAAGTTCCGGGCCTCATTGTCCTCTGTGGACGGATCGAAGGTCCGGTATGGCAAGGACCGTAACGGCAACGCACTGGAAGACCGGCTGTTCCCGTTGGGGCGCGCGGAGAAGGACGGCTGGATCGAGAAGCTGCGGCGGATCGGTTCGCCACTCGCCGAGCGCCTCGAAGCCCTGTCGGGGCTGTCGTTCCACGCGGTGGAGTCGGTGGAACCGGTCGAGCCGGACACCACCTACGACATCCAGGTGGGCACCGACGAACACGCATTCGTCGTCGAGGGCCACGTGGTGCACAACTGCATGGGCAAGTACCACCCGCACGGTGACACGGCGATCTACGACGCGATGGTCCGCCTGGCGCAGGACTTCTCGCTGAACACGCCGCTCATCGACGGGCATGGAAATTTTGGTAGCCCAGACGATGGACCGGCAGCGAGCCGTTACACCGAGGCTCGGATGTCGCAGGAGGCGATGCTGCTCGTCGGTGAGCTGGGCGAGGACACCGTCGACTTCCGGCCGAACTACGACGGTTCGCTCATGGAGCCGACCGTGCTGCCCGCGGCCTTCCCGAACCTGCTGGTCAACGGCACCTCGGGGATCGCGGTGGGCATGGCGACCAACATGATCCCGCACAACCTGGGCGAGGTCATCGCGGCGGCGCGGTGGCTGATCTCGCACCCGGACGCCTCGCTGGACAAGCTGATGGAGTTCGTGCCGGGGCCGGACCTGCCGACCGGCGGGATGCTGCTCGGGCTGGACGAGGTGCGCCGGGCCTACGAGACCGGGCGCGGTGTGGTGCGGATGCGGGCGAAGGCCGAGACCGGGCCGCTGGAGGGCAGCCGGGGCAGGCAGGCGATCACGGTGACCGAGCTGCCCTACGGGGTCGGCCCGGAGAAGATCATCGAGAAGATCACCGATGAGGTGAACAAGTCCAAGCGGCTCACCGGGATCGCCGACGTCAAGGACCTCACCGACCGGGAGAACGGGACCCGGCTGGTGATCGAGTGCAAGGTCGGGGTGAACCCGCAGGCGCTGCTGGCCGACCTCTACCGGCTGACCCCGCTGGAGCAGTCCTTCGGCATCAACAACCTGGTGCTGGTGGACGGGCAGCCGCAGACGCTGGGGCTCAAGGGGTTGCTGGAGGTCTTCCTCGACCACCGCTACGAGGTGGTGCGGCGGCGGACCTCCTTCCGCAAGCGCAAGCGCGAGGAACGGCTGCACCTGGTCGAGGGCCTGCTCAAGGCGCTGCTGGACATCGACAAGGTGATCAAGCTGATCCGCGGCAGCGAGAACGCGCAGGAGGCCAAGGAGGGCCTGATGCGCCGGTTCAAGCTCTCGGAGATCCAGGCGGCCTACATCCTGGACACGCCGCTGCGCAGGCTGACCAAGTACGACAAGGTCGAGCTGGAGACCGAGCAGAACCGGTTGCGGGCCGACATCGCCGACCTCTCGCGCATCCTGGACAACGACGCGGTGCTGAAGAAGCTGGTCTCCGCGGAGCTGGCCAAAGTCGCCCGCGAGCTGGCCACCGAGCGGCGCACCTCGCTGATCGACGGTGATCTCAAGGAGGTGCTGGCGGCGTCGCGGGAGTCGGGGCCGCTGGAGGTCGCCGACGACCCGTGCCAGGTGATCCTGTCCGCGACCGGACTGGTCGCCAGGACGGCGGCGGAGTCGGAGGAAGCGACCGAGGCGCGCAGGCGCAAGGGCCGTGCCAAGCACGACGCGGTCTCGGCGGTCGTGCACACCACCGCGCGCGGGCAGGTGTTGCTGGTGACCAACCGCGGGCGGGCGTACAAGATCGAGGTGCTGCCGCTGCCGGTGCTGCCGGAGCAGGTCGGCACGGTCTCGCTCAGCGGGGGCATGGCCTCGCGCGAGCTGGTGCCGCTGGAGAAGGGCGAGAAGGTCATCGGCATCGCCCCGCTCGGTGAGCGCAGCGAGGGGTCGCCGGGCCTGGCGCTCGGGACGAAGCAGGGCGTGGTGAAGGTGTGCGCGCCGGAGTGGCCGGTGCGGTCGGACGAGTTCGAGATCATCAGCCTGAAGGACGGCGACGAGGTGGTCGGCGCGACCTGGCTGACCGACGGGGAGGAGACGTTGACCTTCGTGTCCTCGGACTCCTCGCTGCTGCGCTACTCCGCGTCGCTGGTCCGCCCGCAGGGGCTCAAGGGCGGTGGCATGGCCGGGATCAACCTGGCCGCGGACGCGCACGTGGTGTTCTTCGGCGCGGTCCGCACCAACGACGACGAGCACGGTGAGCCGATGGTGGTCACGGCCACCGGGCAGACGGCGAAGGTGACGCCGTTCTCCGAGTACCCGGCGAAGGGGCGGGCGACCGGCGGGGTCCGCTCGCACCGCTTCCTCAAAGGGGAGAAGGCGTTGTTCCTGGCCTGGGTCGGCCCACGGCCGGCAGGCGCCTCCGACAACGGCTCCGCGGTGGACCTGCCGGACGTGGACCCGCGCCGCGACGGCTCGGGTTCCCCGCACCCGGGCCCGGACGTGGTCGGTCACCTCATCGAGCGAGGCTAGCGAGGCGGCGCCACTGGTCGACGGGAGCGCTGCCGAAGTCCGCCGGGAGGGCCTGCAGGCAGACGTGGTCCGCTCCCGCGGCCAGGTGCGCTGCCACCCGCTCGGCGATCTCGTCGTCGCCGAGCGCCACGAGGGCGTGGACGAGGCGGTCGCTGCCGCCGTCGGCCAGGTCTTCGTCGGTGAAGCCGAGCCGTCGCCAGTTCGCCGGGTACGGCCCGCCGCCGAGGTAGCCCGCGATGTGGTCGCGGGCCCTGGCGCGCGCCACGTCCAGCGGTACGCCGGTGACCACGGCCTGTTCGACGACCAGCGTGCGGTCCGGGCCCAGCACGGCCCTGGCCTCCGCGGTGTGCTCCGGTGTGACCAGGTAGGTGATCGCTCCCGCCGAGTGGTCCCTGGCGAGCGCGAGTGCCTTGGGGCCCAGGGCCGCCAGGACGCGGGGTGCCGTCTTGTGCGGCAGACCCGTGAGGTCGAGCAGGGCGTCGTGCTCGTCGAGCCGGTCCAGGTGCGCGCGCAGCTCGGCCAACGGTCGTTCGAAGCGGAGGCCGAGCACTCCCTCGACCACGCGGGCGTGCGAGGTGCCCAGTCCGAGGACGAAGCGGTCGGGGTGCGCGTCGAGCAGCGCGCGGGTCTGGGTGCGCACCACGCGGGGGTGCCTTCCCCAGATGACCGCGATCCCGGTGCCGACGACGAGTCTGCTCGTGGCGTTGAGCAGGGTGGCCGCCTCCATGAACGGATCGCGGACGAGTCCTTCGCTGATCCACAGCGCGCCGTAGCCGAGCGCTTCGACCTCGGCGGCGAGCGCGGCCGACTCGGCGGGTGGGTTCGTGTCGAGCGCGGGCACCCACAGGCCGACCGTGCCGATGGTGGGCGGGATCGCGTGCATGGCGGTCTCCTCGTAGAATCGGAGTGGTACTCCGGATAATACGGAGCGCCGCTCCGTTTAGTCTGAGAGGTGGGTCACACGTGGCTGCCGAGAAGTCGATGCGCACCGACGCGCTGCGCAACCGGGCCCGGCTCGTCGAGGCGGCCCGGGAGCTGTTCGCCGAGGTGGGCGTGGAGTCGGCCGCGATGAACGATGTGGCGCGGCGCGCCGGGGTCGGCCCGGGGACGCTGTGGCGGCACTTCCCGAACAAGGACGCGCTGCTGGCGGAGATCGTCGGGCAGAGCCTCGACGGGCTCGCGGAGCTGGCCGCGGAGCTGCTTGCCTCCGAGTCCCGCGACTTCCTCCGGCGCTGGGTCGACGCGCTCGTGCGGCACATCGCCGCCACCCGTGGGATGTCCGCGAGCTTCATGCAGGCGTCGGGGGGCTGCGGTGGGCCGCTCGACGAACGGGGCCGGAGTGTGGAGCGCGCCGCGGCCGACCTGGTCGCGCGGGCGGTGGAACTGGGCCTGGTTCGCGCCGATCTCGCCGGCGCCGAGCTGATCCGCCTCGCGGCCGCCGTGGTGTGGGTGAACGAGGCGGCTGCGCCGCCGGACACGACCGAACGCCTGCTCGACCTCGTCTTCACTGGCATTGAGGTGTGACTCAGGTCACTTCTTCGGCGTGTCGAGGTGGCTGATCAGGCTTCGACGTCCCGGGTGAACCGACCCAAGGAGGACGTCATGACCGCTCTCGGCAGCATCCTGCTCGGCAGTGCCAACCCGCGCCGCCTGCGCGACTGGTACCGCGCGGCGTTCCGCTGCGAGCCCCGCGACGACGGGTTCATCGACTACGGCGGCGTCTCCCTGCTCATCGACGGCAGGGACGACGTCGCGAAGGCGACCGCCGAACCGGGACGGGTGATCCTCAACTTCCACGTCGAGGACGCCCGCGCCGTCGCCACCCACCTCGACCAGCTCGGCGTGGAGTGGCTGGCGCGCCTGGAAGATCGCGGGCCCGGGCTGTTCGCCACGCTGGTCGACCCGGACGGCAACTACGTCCAGATCATCGAGATGAGCGAGCAGTACCTGATCTCGCGGGGCGTCAAGCAGCCGCGCGCCCTGCACGGCGCCGCCCCGTTCAGCGGGTTCTCCGTCGACGACATCCCGGCGGCGAAGGCGTTCTACACCGACGTGCTCGGCCTGAAGGTCACCGAGGAGCACGGCATGCTCCACCTGCACCTCGACGGTGGGCAGATCTTGGTCTACCCCAAGGAGAAGCACGTGCCCGCGGAGTTCACGGTGCTGAACTTCCCGGTCGCCGACATCGACGCGGCGGTGGACGAGCTGACCGCGCGCGGGGTCACCTTCCTGCGCTACGAGGGCGTTCCCGCGGACGAGAAGGGCATCGTCCGCGGCGAGGACGGGCCGCAGATCGCGTGGTTCACCGATCCGGCCGGGAACGTCCTGTCGGTTCTGCACTGAGCCGGTCGGCCCGTTCGCCGAGGTAGCGGCGTTCGGGCAGGCTCTCCGTCGTCTCCGCGGCCCTGCGGTAGCAGGCGAGTGCGGCCTCCCGGTCGCCCGCCTGCTCCAGCAGGTGCCCGCGCACCGCGCTGAGCCGGTGGTGCCCGGCGATCCGCGGGTCGTCGTCCAGCGGGGCCAGCAGGTCCAGCCCGGCGCGGGGCCCGTCGACCATCGCCACGGCCACCGCGCGGTTGAGGGTGATCATCGGGTTGTCGGTGAGGTCGGCCAGCAGCCCGTAGAGCGCGACGATCTGCGGCCAGTCGGTCTCGTCCGTCCCCGGTGCCTCCGCGTGCACGGCTGCGATCGCCGCCTGCACCTGGTATGGCCCGATCACGTTGTCCTGCAAGGACTGTGTGATGAGCGCGGTGCCCTCGGCGATCAGCGAGCGATCCCACAGCAGCCGGTTCTGTTCGGCCAGCGGGACCAGGGTGCCGTCCTGTCGAGTGCGCGCCGCCCGCCGTGCCTCGGTGAGCAGCATGAGCGCCAGCAGCCCGGTGACCTCGCCGTCGTCCGGCAGCGTCCGGTGCAGCCGACGGGTCAGCCGGATGGCTTCCGTCGTGAGGTCGGCGCGGCTGACGTGGTCGCCGCTGGACGCGGTGTGGCCCTCGGTGAAGATCAGGTAGAGCACGCCGAGGACCGGGCCCACGTCCTCCGGGGCCGTGAACGGCGTGCCCCGGACACGGTGCTTGGCGCGGCTGATGCGTTGCGCCATCGTGGTTTCCGGCACGAGGAACGCGCGGGCGATCTCCGCGGTGGTCAGCCCGCCGACCGCGCGCAGCGTCAACGCCACCTGGGAAGCCCGGGTGAGCGCCGGGTGGCAGCACAGCGCCAGCAGCTCCAGGGTGTCGTCCTCGTCCGGGATGTCCTCGGGGACGTGGGGGAGTTCGAGTGCGGCCACGGTGGCCTCACGCCTGCGCCGGGCCTGCTCCTGCCGGAGCAGGTCGGTCAGCCGGCGTGAGGCCACCGTGATCAGCCATGCGCGGGGGTTGTCCGGAACGCCCTCGCGCGGCCACTGATCGGCTGCGGCCAGCAGGGCTTCCTGCACCGCGTCCTCGGCGAGGTCGAAGTGGCCGTACCGGCGCACCAGGGCTCCGAGGACCTGCGGGGTGAGTTCGCGCAGCTGATCCACGCGTCGGATCGTGCCAGGCGCCCCGTCAGAACCAGTGCGCCCGGCCGCCGACGCGCCGCCCGGTCCCGCCGAGCACGGCCAGGACCAGGCCGATGACCAACAAGGCGACCCCGATCTGCCAGAGGATCGAGATGTTCGCCAGGAAGCCGATCAGCAACAGGATGACTCCGAGAGTAATCACGCTTCGCCTCCTTGAGGTTTGCTCGTGTCCCGGGTTCACCACCGCCGTGAGCAGCCAAACCTCGCTGGTCTCCTCGGCCGAACCGCGCTGCGACGTCCGGGCGATGAGTGCACTCCCAAGATCCTCTTCGTCCCGGTAAATGCTTTCCGGCATAGGTGTGAACGTCGAGCGACGGTCGGGTAGCAAAATGATTCATGTTCCCATTGTTTCCATTGTATTCGTTATGTATGTCCCCCTGATTCACTGTCGCGGCCGACCATTCTTCTAGCTTGAGGTGGACTTGATGCTTCGACTTCGACTGAGCGCGCGGACGCTGCAGTCGGTCAGCTTTTCCGCTGGCCCGCTGCCCATGGTCGAGGTTATTGGCGCTCTTCACCGTCTTCGTAGAATTGCCAGGAATTCTGACAAGGCGCTCTACGAGTGGAGTTTGCCCGCTGTAGCCATGCCCCTTTTCGACCTTTTCACCGCGCGCGGTGAGGTCCCGGGCTTCCTGTTGTCCGCGCGCCCCGACATGGGAGCCGCGCTGGCCGAGATCGGGGCCTGCCCGCCGTCGCGCATCCGCGCCGATCTGCTCGCCGTGTTCGCGGGCGAGCCCGCCGCCCAGTGGGTGCGCGAGCTGGCCGGTGGCTGCCCCCGGGCCAGGGCCGCCCTGCTCGCCGCGCTCAACGCCGCCTACCGCACGCTGGTCGAGGCGCGCTGGCGGGAGATCGAGTCCGCGGTGCAGTCCGACCTCGCGCAGCGCGGGCACGTGCTGCTGCGGATGGGGCTGGCCGAGGTGCTGTCCACGCTGCCCGGCGCCGTCCGGCACCGCGAGCAGATCCTCGAGGTGGACTCGCCGGTCGAGCGCCTGCTCACCGTCGAGGGCGGGCTGCGCTTCGCGCCGTCGCTGCTGATGACCCACCCCGTCGTGCTGCCCGCCGCCCCCGGCGACGTGCCGACCGTGGTCTACCCGGCCGCGCCCGCACCGGTTCGCTCCAGCAAGACCAGCCAGGACGTGCTCTCCGTCGTGCTCGGCGCCAGCCGGGCGGAGGTGCTGCGCGCCGCGGTCCAGCCGCGCGGTACCACCGAGCTGGCCCAGTACGCGGGCGTCAGCCTGTCCTCGGCCTCCGAGCACGCCACCGCGCTGCGCAACGCCGGTCTGATCATGACCGCGCGAGCGGGCCGCAAGGTCAGGCACACCGCGACCGCGCTGGGCATGTCCCTGGTGGCCGCCTGCGATCCCGGTCAGATCCGTCCGGCCGCCGCCTCCGGTTCGGTCGAGCTGCTGTCCACGCTCCCGGACCCGGCGCGCCGGGTGTCCGCGGGAAGGGTGCGCTGAGGCGTTCCCAAACCGTCCATTGTGGAGCATCAAAGATGTGTTTCGGGGAGCGCCGAAACAGTGGACACCGCTTCCGGGGGGTGGATCTACTGGCCAGGTCGGCAGACGCAACCGGATGTGGGGAGCGGCAAGCGAGATGACGGCCGCCATGCCAGGTGTTGACCGAGCCGCGTCACTGCGGGTCGCCGCGTTCCCGGTCGACGGGCCCGCGGGCGAGCTCGGCGCCTTCTGCAGTCCCGAGTGCGCGCAGACCGTCGACGGCCACCTGGCCGGTCAGGTCAGCGAGGAGCTGGCGCTCAAGGCGTACGAGGAGGCCGCGCTGACCTCCGCCGCCGCGGTGCACCGGGTCGCCGTCGACGAGGGTTTCCGGAACGCGGTCGGCGGCGGTGACGCGATGCTGGAGCGAGCGCTCGGCAACCTCGTGGAGTCCGGAGCCGACGGCCCGCGCAACCGCGCCTATCGGCGGGACGCGGAGCTGGTCGCGAAGTTCTGGCAGCGCTACTGCGCGAAGACCGAGTTCGGCACCACGCGCCCGATCGAGGTCCTGGAGTCTGCCGAGCGGGTCCTCACCCCGCCGGACGGCGGGTTCGCCCTCGGCAGCGCGCTGCTGGACGAGCTCGAACCGGCCTTCGACGCGGCCGGGCGCCGCACCGAGGTCGGCGTGCACCTGTGCGCGGCGAGCCTCGACGAGCTGAGCGCGGGCGAGTACCTGGCTGTACTCAGCGATCCCGTGACCACGTCAGGTGAACACGCGCCGAGGACCACGGTGGGCCGGGTGGTGACCCAGCGCGCGACGTGGCGCACCACCATCGCGGAGAGCGAGCTGGCCGAGGTCGTCGGGCCGAGGGAGCGCTACTTCGCGGCCCGCCGGTGGCGGGCCGAACTCGGCCTGCCGGAGCGCGTTTTCGTCGCGCTCGCGGACGAGACGAAGCCGATGTGCGTGGACTTCACCAGCCCGATCTTCACCGCGGTCCTGTGCACCGCACTGCGCGCGAGCGCGGACCACGACGTCGCGGTGACGATCACCGAGGTGCTACCAGGGCCGGGGCACGCGTGGGTGCCGGACGAGCAGGGACACCGCTACCTGTCGGAGCTGCGCATCCACTGAGGTCACGCCTCGCGGCGGGCCTCGATCAGGAAGCGCTGGGAGTGCGCGACGAACGAGCCGTGCTCCGCGATGTGCTCATGCATGACGCGGAGCCGGTCGCGGTAGCCCTCCACGGTGAACCCGGGGACCGTCCACAGCACCTTGCGCAGGAAGTGCACCACTGCGCCGACGTCGAAGAACTCCGCCCGCAGCGACTCGTGCCGCAGGTCGACCACGGTGAGGCCGGCCGCCTCCGCCTCTTCGCGGGCGCGGTCGGTGCTCCTGATCTGGCTGACCGGCTGCGGCCCCATCATGAAGTCGGTCAGCTCGCGCATCGTGCCCGCGCCGACCTGCTGTGACAGGTAACTGCCGCCCGGGCGCAGCACGCGGGCGATCTCCGGCCAGATGGTGACCGTGGGCAGCCTGCTGACGACCAGTTCGAACGAGGCGTCCGGGAAGGGCAGCGGACCCTCGTCCGGCGCCTCGTACACCTTGCCGCCCAAAGGTTCGAGGTTCCTGCGGGCGACCGCGAGGTTCGGCGGCCACGACTCGGTCGCGGCCAGCGTCGCGGGCGCGCTCGGAATGGTGGCCAGCACTTCGCCGCCGCCGGTCTGCACGTCCAGCATCGAGTCCACAGTGGACGAACGCTGGCCGATCAGCCTGGCGTAGCCCCAGGACGGCCGCTCCTCGGTGGCCCGGCCCTCGAACCACGAGAAGTCCCAGCCGTCCAGCGGGACGGCGTCGCCCTCCGCCACCAGTTCCTCGAAAGTCGCCATGCCCGGCAGGCTCCACCAGCGGCGTCGATCACGCAACCGGATTGCGCCGCGCCCGGAGCTCGCGCAGGCGGAGCAGGTCGCCCGGCTCGAACGAGCCCTCCTCGGCGTCGGGGTGGCCGTACACGAAGTTCAGCGATCGCCCGATCGTCCACGGCCGCACGGCGTCGAACACCTTCCGCTGTCCGGAGTGGACGGTCGTGGGATCGCCGCCGTCGAACGGCGAGATCACCCGCAGGATGTACTGCGCCGCACGGTGTCCGACCGCGTTCGGCACTTCCGGCTCGCGGGAGAGCGCCCCACCCAGGTGGCGAATGTCCACAATGTACTGATCGGCCAGTGCGAGCACTTCGCGCAGCGCGTCCTCGTCCAGCTCCGTCAGCAGCGCGTTGTCACCGAGGTAGCCGTGCGGGTGCGTCGGGTCGTTGTAGATCGTCCCGGCTTCGGCGAACGGCATCGTCCCGAGCTTGTCGATCAACCGAGGTCCGAGGGCGCGCAGCGGTGCAACCAGGTGGTCGCCGTCCTCGCCGGTGTGCGCGATCCGGACGTGCGCGATGTACCGCCCGCGCAGCGGTTCGGGGAACATCGGCATGTCCGGCGCGAAGTACACGCCCACCGAGGACGTCATCTGCTCCGGAACCGTCGCGCTCCAAGCGAGGTAGCCATTCACCGCGTCCGGCACGCGTTCGAGGTCGAAGTACAGCCCGCCGCCGTAGATCGTGCTCACCGGCACGAGGTCGACCTCGATGGCCGTCACCACGCCGAATCCGTCCCGCCCGCCGCGCAGCGCCCAGAACAGGTCCGGGTCGCTGTCGGCGCTGACCTCGACCAACCGCGCGTCCGGGGTGACGAGATCGATCGCTCGCACGTGATCCGCCGCGAAGCCGAACTCCCTTGCCAGCAAACCGATTCCGCCGCCGAGTGTGTAGCCGATCGCGCCGACCTCGGGCGCGCTCCCGCTGAGCGGGGCCAGCCCGTGCGGCGCCGCCGCGTCGATCACGTGCCGCCACTGGGCGCCCGCCTCGATCCACGCGGTGCGGCGTTCCGCGTCCACCCGCACGCCCGTCATGGCGCGTGTGGAGATCAGCAGGTGGCCCTCCGCGCTGCCCGAACGCCCGTGCCCCGTCGCCTTGACGGCAACCGTCAAGTGGCGTTCGGCGGCCAGCGCCACCGCCCCGCGCACGTCCTCGGCGCTGGTCGCGGCGATGATCACGGCGGGGTGGTGTTCGAAGGCGGTTTGGAAGCCCGCGCGCTCGGCGTCGTAGTCGGGATGGTCCGGGGTGATCTCCATGCACCCAGCCTGCGACGCCGAGCTATCAGAAGTCCAACATCTAGTTCGTCTGACTGTGAGAAGCGTGAGTTATGAGGTGTAGCACTGGATGCTGTCGGCCTTGTTCGCGGCGTACGCGTTCATGTACTGGCCGTGCCCGGCCTCGAGCACCACTTCCTTCTTCCCGCCACCGTTCGGGTAGTAGGAGAAGAGGATGATCCTCCCGGCCTTCATGACGCGGGCGGAGTCGACTCGGTCCCACCACCCGGACGGCAAGTCCGCGTGCTGCCCACACGCTGTGATCTCGAGCTTGGCACCGGTGCCCTCAGCGCCTTCGTAAAGGCAGGCGTACGCGGTGGCAGAGCACTCCCAGTCGCCGGGTGCGGCGCTGGCGCTCGGTGCGACGCCGAGGAGCGTGTACGCCAGGGCGGCCGGGAGCAGCCCCAGTCCGGCGGAACGTGCGGAGACCTTGAGCATGCGCGTTTGCCTTTCGTGGTATCAGAGGTCGACGGTGACCGGGAACAGCAGTGCGACCAGACGTCGAGGAGCTAGTCCGTCTGATTGGGAGGGAGTGCAGGTCACTACCACCAGCAGTCGATGATGTCGGCGGTGTTGGCTTCCGTCGCGTTGACGTTCTGCCCTCTGCCGCCTCGAAGCACTCCCGGCACGTGGTAGTCCCCGCTGCCGTCGTTCTTGAACGAGTAGAGGATGATCTGGTACGCCTGCACGCGGGCGGAGTCGATCTTGTCCCACCATCCCGATGGCAGCGCCGTGAGGGTGCCGCAGTCCCTGACGACGTAGCGATCGCCGGTGCCGTCCCTGCCGGTGAAGAGGCACCCCAAGGCGTCGGCGGGGCAGTCGTAGTTGGCAGGGCGTGCACTCGCCGCTGGTGCGGCACCGAGGAGTGCGACCGCTAGTGCGATCGGGGCTAAGCGCTTTCCTGCGGAGCGTGCGGAGAGCTTGAACATCGTGTTCACCTTTCGTGAGGTCTGGGGTAGTAACCGAAATCGTCGCCGGTGTTCAGCAGGAACGCGTCGCCCCTCTGTCCGTAGGCGCCCTTGAGTGAGAGGTCGTGGTACTCGATGCCGCTCGCGGGGCGGGGCCGGAGTGCGATTGCCTTGGCCTCGACGATGTGCGCTGAGTCCGTTTTGTCCCACCGGAACCGAGGCAGTTCGACGAACGGTTCGCGCGGTCTGATCACGTAGCGGTCCCATGAGGATCGGGAACTGCGGTGCCGGGATCTCACTGGCTACGGGTGGCACCAGATGCGGTCGGTCACGCCTGGCACCTGCGTGTTGCCCCTCGTGCCGGGTTGAAGGCTGAGCACCACATCGCTCGCCGTGGTGCCGGGGACGTAGGTCTCGAGGTGGAAGGCCTTTGCCTTCATGTTGTGGGCGGACTCGACCCTGTCCCACCAGTTCCGGGGAAGGTCCTGGTAACCGCCGCGGCACTCGGTGATCTCGTGCCTCGGGCCGATGCCGTTGGGGCCGTCATAGACGTAGCCGAACGCGTTGGCGGGGCACTCGTAGGCGGCGGGCGCGGCCCGCCGCCGGCGCGATACCGAAAAGCGCGCACGTGAGCACCGTTGAAAACAGTCGCATCCGCGCAGAATGCGGATAGCGGTTGAACGCTGTCTCCGCGTTTCACGCACGCCTGAAAGAGATATTGAATACGCCACTCGTGCAATGGTGTCTGACCTGGTCTTACCTGCGCCATCATGGAATTCATGGAAACCCTTTCGGGATTTCTTGAGTTTCTGTTGAGTTGCGGTCACCTCCCTGATCGGTCCACTGTCGTCGGCGTCACATTGCTTCCACTGGGGAGATGCAAACGATGTCGGTACGTATCACCGCCATTTCCGCCGCGGCCGCTGCCCTCGCTGCTTCCGCCGCCCTCCTCCTGCCCGGCCAGGCCGGTGCCGCGACCGGAGAGCTGCTGCAGCCGAAGGGCGAACTCACGTGCGGGTACAACAACGCCAAGGAGGCGAGCAGCAAGGGCTGGACCAACTTCCCGCACTACAGGCACTGCGGTGACAAGAAGGTGCTGCTGCGGCTGGAGAACGCGCTCAAGCAGGAGTACGTCTGTTCTCCTCCGCACGGTCCGACCGAGGGGATGGAGCTGCGGCCCATGAAGAACGACCGCGGTGAGGAGTTCTACGAGGTCGTGAGCGTCCGGGTCGCCGGCGACTGCGGAGTGGGCTGAACGACATCCGTGAGCCCCGGCCGATAATCGGGCCATGGAGCTGCGTCAGCTGGAGTACTTCGTCGCGGTCGCCGAGGAGGCGAACTTCACCAGGGCGGCCGCGAGGGAGCACGTCGCCCAGCCCGGAGTGAGCGCGCAGATCCGGCGGCTTGAGCGGGAGCTGGGCGAACAGCTGCTGGACCGGTCGGGGCGAACGGTGCGGCTGACCGAGGTCGGCGAGGCGGTGCTGCCCTACGCCAGGGCAGCGCTCGCCGCTGTGGCAGGGGCGAAGCTCGCGGTGGCGGAACTGGCAGGTCTGCTGCGCGGCAGGGTCGACGTCGGCGTGGTGACGGCCTGCGGCGCGGTGGACCTGCCTTCGGCCATGGCGGACTTCCACCAAGCGCACCCCGGCGTCGAGGTCACGCTCACCGAGGGCAACTCGGCGGAGCTGCTCGACGCCGTCCGCGCGGGTGATCTCGACCTCGCCCTGGTCGGTCTCGCCGGTCCGCCGCCGGAAGGCATCAGCACGCACGTGGTGGTCGACGAGCGTCTGGTCGCGGCGGTCGGGCCGGATGATCCGCTCGCCGAGCACACGGAGATCGCCCTGTACGAACTCCGCGACCGCGCTCTGATCTGCCTGCCAAGGGGGACGGGCGTGCGCACCTGCCTGGACCAGGCGTGTGCGGCGGAGGGTCTCGTCCCGCGCATCGCCTTCGAGGCCAGTGGCCCGATGATGCTGGAGAAGCTGGCGATGCGCGGGATGGGCGTGGCGATCCTGCCGGGCTCGGCCGGGCCCGGCTTGCGCGCGATCCCGATCGCCCCGGAGCTGCGCAGCACCCTGGAGTTCGCGTGGCGCGCCGCCGGTCCGACAGCTCCGGCGGCGCGCGCGTTCGTCGAGCACGTCAGGCAGGCGTTCGCGCCCCTGTGAACCACCTCCGCCTGGACCTCTGACCTCCGCGGGGTGGATCGGGGAACCCCGTTCCGGCCGGAACGGGGTTCCCACCCGTCTCAGCGGATGTCGAGCGTGAACGTCGACGTCGTGTTCTTGATGTCCTGGTGGTTGTTGCTCAGCCGGAGGTTGGTGAAGGTGGCCGAGCCGACCGCCGGGCCCTGACCGGGTTCGGGCATCTCGTTGACCCAGATGCCGAAACCGGACTTGGCGTCGAAGGCGTCACCGCTCTTGCGCGCCCCCGTGATGGAGACGTTGGTGAACACCGTGTCGGTGACGGGGTTCTCCGGCTGGGTGCCGTTGTACTTGGTCTGGAACATGATGCCGCTGTAGGTGGGGTCGACGATGTCCACGTCCGTGACCCTGATGTTGCGGAAGACCTTCGACGCCGAGAACACCCAGATCGCCGGGAAGGTCTGCGCGCCCCAGAAGTGTCCTCCCGTGCGCACCAGGGAGATGTTCTCGAACTTCGTCGGGCCGGGTCCGAAGCCGTTCATCGGGTAGCCGAAGTCCAGCGAGCTGATCGTGATCCCGGAGTACACCAACGTGTCCGCGACGTAGATGTTGCGGAACGTGTTGTCGTAGCCGCCGTAGACCGCGATGCCCGCCGCGCGCCAGGTCAGCGTCGAGGACAGGTTCTCGTAGACGTTGTTCTTCATGTCCGACCCGCCCGCGTCGATCGCGGAGAACAACGCGAAGCTGTCGTCCCCGGTCGCCCTGGCGTCGTTGTTGGTGACCAGGTTGTCGGTGCTGCCGTTGGTCATGTTCACGCCGTCGGCGAACATGTTGCGGATGCGGGAGTTCTTGATGGTGACCCGGTCGGTGTTGGCGCCCCAGTAGAGGCACACCATGTGCTCGTTCCAGATGTTGTCGATCACCACGTCGGCGATGTTGGCGAGGTCGAAGACCTTGCCGGGGCCGTCGATCCGCGAGGTGTAGTTGCCGAAGTAGGCGAAGTTCGCGAACGACGAACCGGCCGCGCTGACGTGGAAGCCGACATCTGTGTTGTCCTGTGTGGACGGTGCGTGGAACCGGGTGTACCAGGGGCCCGCGCCGACGACCTTGATCGCCCTGCCGTAGACCTGGAACTTGCTCGCGGTCTGGTAGTCGCCCGCGGGCAGGTACACGCCGACGAGGTTGCCGGTGGTGTCCATGCGGAACCTGTCGAGCGCGTTCTGCACGTCCTGGTGCGCGAATCCCGTTGGGACCACGTACCTCGCGGGGTCGGGGTTGGCGATCGGGCTGACCTGCTCGGTGTTGACGAAGTCGATCGCGTAGTCGGTCATGTTGGCCGCGTCCTTCTGCAGCCGGATCTTGCTGCCCGCCGGGACGGTGCCGTTGAGCATCACGTTGGCCTCGTCGTAGATGTGCCTCGGTCCGCCCGCGCCGGGTGAGTTGCCGGGGCTGGCCTCGGCGCCGTAGAGCCACGCGTACTTCGAGGTCAGGTTGATCGCTTTGTGGAACACGCCGTCGACGTAGAGGTTGAGCGTGGAGTCGATGCCACCGCCGCCCGCCGCGTCCGGGATGGAGAAGCGCGTCACCAGGGTGTTGGTGCTGGCCTTGGTGGTCCACTCGACGTAGCTGCCGGTGGACCTCAGGGTCACCGCCCTGCGTCCGGACGCCTCGCCCGCGACATCGCCGATCGTCCTGTTAGGACCGACGATCGCCGCGCCGCCGCCGACCACGCCGTCCTCGGCCTCGTACATGTCGTACGGCATGTTCGCGCCGCGCCCGACGAAGAACGGTTGCGAGCTGGTGTTGTTGCCGCGCTTGACCGGCAGCTCGTTGGCGTCGTCGGCGATCACCGTCTTGACGGTGTACTTGCCGTTGCCCGCCGTCCACGTGCCGAGGTTCACCGGCGGAGCGCTCGCTCCCGCTGGGATCGCGCCGGTGTGCGAGCCGGTGAGCGTGCGCACGACGGCTCCGGTGCTCGCGTCGGAGATCGTCAGCGTGACACCGTGCGCGCCCGCCGCCGAAGCCACCGTGCCCTGGTTGCGGATCACCGTGGAGAAGGTGATCTGGTTGCCCGCGGCGGGGTTGTTCGGCGTCCAGCTCACGGTTCCGATGAGGTCGGAGCTCGCCACCGGTGTCACGACGAGCTTGGCGGGATTGGCGAAGCCGTTGTTGGCCTCGTTCTGCTCGATGACCTTGTTGTCCTCGTCGACCTTCGCGCTGAGCTGGTACTCCGCCGCGTCGCGCTGACCGATGTCGGCGGTCACGGTCGCGGTCGCACCGGCGGCGAGGCCGTTGACGGTCGCGGTTCCCGCCTTGGTGTCGCCGAGGTAGACGTTGACGCTGCTCGCTCCGGAAGCGGCCGTGCCCGCGTTGCGCACGGTCGCGGTCAGCTTCACCGCGTCCGTCTCCACCGGCGACGCCGGGGACCACGACAGCCCGGTGATGACCAGGTCCGGGTTGGGTGCGGGCACACCGAACACCTGGAACTCGGCGACCTGCCCGCCGGTGGCGCCGGAGTTCGCGGTGAGCCGCAGTTGGACGTCCGCCACGCGACCGGTGACCGGGATCGTCACCGTGTTCCCGCTCGCCGGGTCGAAGGTGTGCGTGGTCGCGGGGGAGAGGGTGGTGAACGCCGACGCGGCCTGCTCCCGACCGAGCACCTGGACGGTCTGGGTGCGGCGGGACCACGCGGTGTCGGGGTTGAGCTTGAGCACTACGGCGTTGACGTCGGCGTTGGCCCCGAGCGCCACCGTCAGGGTGTTGGGATAGCTGTTGGCGTTGCCCTCCCAGTAGGTGGCGATGTTGTCGTCGTTGGCGTTGGCCGCGACGAAGTTGTGGATCACTGAGGAGGCCGTGACGGACTTGCCGAGTGCGAGGTTCGCGCCACCGTTTCCGTTGCGGCGCACAGTGTTGCTGTTGGGGGACTGGTTTCCGGCAGCATCGCGCGCGCGGACGAAGTACGAGACCGTCGCGCTGTCCGGCTGCGCGTCGGTGTAGCTGAGGGTGCTGCCGGACACGCTCGTGCGCAGGGTGTTGTCCGCGTAGACGTCGTACCCGGTCACGCCGACGTTGTCCGTGGAAGCGTTCCAGGACAAGCGAATCTGGCCCGTAGCGGGCTGGCTGAGCGTCAGATTGCCGGGCGCCGTCGGCGCCTGCGTGTCACCGGTCGCCGGGCCGTGCAGTTCGAACTCGGCGAGCTGCGCCGCGGGCCAGCCGGTGTTGGCGGTGATCTCCAAGCGCACGTGGCGGACCGTTGCGGCGCTGAAGGTGATCTCGACCGGGCCGGCGAAGACGTACTCGGCGGACGCGACGAGATCGGTGAAGTCGGTCCCGTTGGTGCTGCCGCGAACGCGCAGCGTCTGCGTTCGTTGCTCCCAGCCTGACGGCAGCTTCAGCGCGAGCCGGTTGACCGCGACCGACGCCCCGAGATCGGCCTGGATCCATTGGGGGAAGGCGTTGTTGGCGCTCTCCCAGTACGTCGCGGTGTCGCCGTCACCCACGTTGCCCGCGGTGTAGGTCTGCACTGTGCTGCTCGCAGTGAAGGTCGCGGTGAGAGCTCTCGTCTGGGCCGCCTGCACTTCGAGCTCGCCGAGCTTCGCGTTGCCCTCGGAGAACGTGACGCGGACGAAGCGCGCGGTCGTCGCAGGCACGTCGATGGTGACCGTGTTCCCCGTGGTGGGATCGAAGGTGTACTGGGCCGGACCCGTCGCGACGGCGTAACCCACGCCGTCCTGGCTGGCCTGCACGGACAACGTGCTCGTGCGCTTCGCCCAGCCCTTCGGCAGCTTCAGCACGACCTTGCCGATCGAGGTGACCCGACCGAGATCCCGCTGCACCGCGTGCTCGCTTCTCGTTCCCTCCCAATAGGTTTCCGGATTGCCGTCGGCGACGGCGGCCGCTGTGCGAGCCGGTGGCGCCGCCGTGGCGACCGGCCCGGCGAGCGCGGTCATCCCGGTGGCGACCAGCACGGCGAGCATGCGTTGCGCACTCATCTCGCGTTCCTTCCCACTCTGGTCCGGTGACGGGTGGCGGCGGAAGGCGGCGGCGAGTCTGCTAAGAATTAACGAGATCTTGTCGAAAATTTGCGTAGCGTGAGTCAAGAGTTGCAGACGTGCTACGCCCGCGTCAACGGCTCACCGAGCGCGGTTCACCCCACCGGTCGCCGTCTGAGCGCAAACCCGCCCACGTTGTGCCCACCGCGCGACGCCGGAACGGGAGCGGTGAGAACTTGATGTGCCCGTACATTCAGGGGATGCGCGATTCCGAGTTCCGCGACGCCCGGCTCGTCATGCTCTACGACGCCGCTTACCGGTGGGCGCGTGATGACGACTTCTTCCTCGGCATGGTCGGGCAGACGCCGGTCCGGGTCCTCGACCTCGGCTGCGGAACGGGACGGCTCGCCCTGGGCATGGCGGCGGCCGGGCACGCCGTCACCGGGATCGATCCTGCGCGCGCTTCCCTTGACGCGGCTCGCACGAAGCCCGGCGCGGCAGAGATCACCTGGATCGAGGGCACGTCGGCGGACGCTCCGAGCGCCGCGTTCGACGTCGTGGTGATGACGAGCCACGTGGCCCAGTTCATCGTCGACGACGCGGAGTGGGAGCGCACCCTCGCTGATCTCCGCCGCGCACTGGTTCCCGGTGGGCGGCTGGTGTTCGACTCACGGGACCCGAGCGCGCGCGGGTGGGAGCGGTGGAACCCCGTGGACTCGCGGACGCGGACCACGCTGCCGGACGGACGGGTGATCCCGTGGTGGACCGAAGTCACCGATGTCGCGGAGGGAAGGGTGACTTTCCTGCACCACTACGACTTTCCCGAAGGAGAACTCCTGAGCTCCTCCACCATGCGGTTCCGCAGCGAGGACGAGATCCGATCCTCCTTGTACGACAACGGCTTCGTGGTTGAGGAGATCTACGGCGGATGGGACCGTGAACCCGTCGGTGCCGGTGAACTCCTCGTCATCGCGCGAAGGTCCTAGTCGGGCCAGGACGGCGAACGGCCGCTCAGCGCGAGCACCTTGTCCAAAGTGGACGCATCGGCTGGGGCGGTGACCTCGGGGCCGTAGACGCCCATCTCGCGGCCCTGGTCGGCGCTCCTGGCGACCTCGCGGTGCACGTGGTCCACGACGTCGGCGTCCCACTCCACGTGCTGGCCGGTGGCGCGGGCGAGGTCCCACCCGTGCAGGACGAACTCGCCGATCACCATGCCACCCACCAGGTCGGCGGGCAGCTCGAAGGAGCCGCCCATCGTCGTCACGCCCTCCCACGCCGAGGCCGGGCGCCACGCCGCGAGGGTCCGCTCGACCTGGGCCTCCAGCGCCTCAGCCCAGTCACCGGATGCCGCACCAGGAGGAACGGCCTCCTTGCGTGCGGCGCCCTCCAACGACGGGCCCCAGTGCAGCAGGTGGGCGATCAGCGCGCGGACGTCGAACTCGGTGCAGGGAGTGGGCAGGTCGAGCTGGTCCGGCTCGATGGTGCGGACGATCTCCAGGAAGGGCGCGGCGGCGCGGGCCATCAGGTCGCTCATGGGCCAAGAGCAAAGCGGGGCGGTCGCCGGGTGTCTTGAACAAACGCGACATAGGCTGCCCGGCATGGGCAGGGACGCACGCGGGCTCGGCGGCGCGTGGACGAAGTACCAGCGGCACGCCTTCCCCAGCCCTTCTCCGGACCTCGCGCCCTACGTCGCGCGCTACTGGGTGGTGTCGTGGGAGTACGACGAGCCCTACCAGCAGCTGATCGTGCCCTACCCGAACGTCCACCTGACCTTCCAGGACGGCCGCGCGACCGTGAACGGGGTGTCCAGCGGGCACCAGGTGAAGGTGCTGGACGGGCGTGGCGGCGTGTTCGGGGTGGCGTTCCGGCCGGGTGCGTTCCGGCCCTTCCTCGGCGCGCCGGTCAGCACGATCACCGACCGCTCGGTGGACGCGGCCGGGATCTTCCCCGGTGATCCGCCCGTGGAGCCGGACGTGCCGGGCGTCGAGGACTTCCTGCGCGCGCACCTGCCGGAGCCGGACCCGCGCGCCCGGTACGCCACCGACGTGGTTGAGCGGATCATCACCGGACCGGAGATCACCAGGGTGGACGAGCTCGCGCGCGCCTTCGGCACGAGCGTGCGGGCGTTGCAGCGGTTGTTCGCCGAGCACGTCGGCATCGGGCCCAAGTGGGTGATCCGCCGCTACCGGCTGCACGAGGTGACGCAGCGGCTGGCCCGGGGCGAGCGGATCGACTGGGCCGTGCTCGCGGCCGACCTCGGGTACTCCGACCAGGCACATTTCGCCCGCGACTTCCGGGCCGTGTTCGGTGAGCCGCCGACGGCCTACGCGCGGCGCTACTGAACATTCAGAGAGTTGTGAAACGGGTGTAGCTTGACGCCATGGACCGCGAGAAGATCACGCTGACCGGAGCGCAGGAGACCATGCTCGCCACGCTCTACGCCCGAGCTCTGGACAGCGTGCGCCCGGACCCAGTCCTCCGCGACGTGGCCGCCGCCGACGCCGTGCGGCGCATCGACTACGACTTCCGCAAGACCGGCATCAGGGGCACCAGCGCCGTGGGGGTCGCGCTGCGGGCGAAGACGCTGGACGACTGGACGCGCGAGTTCCTCGCCGCCACCCCGGAGTGCACCGTGCTGCACCTCGCCTGCGGCCTGGACACCCGTGTGCAGCGGATGGCGCCGCCGCCGTCGGTGCGCTGGTTCGACGTCGACTTCCCCGACGTGATCGAGCTGCGCGAGCGGCTGCTGCCGACGCCGCAGGGTGACTACACGATGGTGCGCTCGTCGGTCACCGCCGACGCGTGGCTGGAGCAGGTGCCCGCCGATCGCCCCGTCGTCGTGGTCATGGAGGGGCTGAGCATGTACCTGCGCGAGGAGGACGGCCAACGGCTCATCCGCCGGATCACCGAGCGCTTCCCGAGCGGTGAACTGCTCTTCGACTGCTACGGCACCCTGGGCATCAAGATGCAGAAGCTGGTGCCCGCCGTGCGCAACGCGGGCGCGACCCTGCACTGGGGCATCGACGACCCGCGCGAGATCGAGCGCCTGCACGACGGACTGACCTGCGTGGACGCGCTGCGCAGCGTGGACATGCCCGGCCTGGACAAGCTGCCGTTCGCGGGCAAGCTGCAGCTGAAGATCGTCGCGCTCATCCCGGGCCTGCGCGATGTCGGCAGGATCATGCGCTTCCGGTTCTGAGTGCTTGACTTGGAGCGCACTCCACCGGCGAGGATGCGGGCATGGACGAAACGCTCACGGTCAGCGAGGCCGCGGCGGCCGCCGGGGTCAGCACGCACACGCTGCGCTACTACGAGCGCGCTGGGCTGCTCGACCACATCGAACGCGGCCCGTCCGGGCGCCGTCGCTACAGCAGGCAGAACCTGGGCGCCATCGAGTTCATCCTGCGGCTGCGCAGCACCGGCATGTCGATCGGCGAGATCAGGAAGTACACCGACCTCGTGCGCGCGGGCGCGGGCAACGAGCGGGCCCGGCTCGGCCTGCTGGAGGACCACCGGGACAGGATCGTGGCCTCGCTCGCCGAGCAGCGCGCGCACCTGGCCGCCATCGAGAAGAAGATCGGCATCTACGCGGAGCTGCTCGGCGTTCAGCCCGCGCGGCGGGACCTGCCGAGCATCCCGGCCAGCACCACGCCCCCCGCGGCCAGCGCGAACCTCCGCAGCCCCCGGTAGTCCCTGCGCGGTCCGACGTCCACAGTGGACCGATCGACCTGCTCACCGGAGCCGCCGAGCCGGTCGGCGCTGAGCGCGGGACTCGTGCCGCGCACTCCCGCGCAGAGCCCTTCGACCTGCTCACGCGCGCAGTCGGCGCTGCTGTGCTTCGGTGCGAAACCCAGTTCCCTGCGGGCCCGCGAGGCGTCCAGCAGCGGGGAGACCGCCGCGAGGTCGAACCAGCCCGGCGAGGTGCCGATCACCCTGGCCCGCCACAGCACCGCGACGGCCGCCTTCGCCAGGAAGTCCGGCACGGGAATCGCCTTGGCGTGCATGGCGTCCGCCAGCGCGGCGCGGTCGAGCGTGTCCTCGGCGGCGAGGTTGAACGCACCCGTCGCGCGCTTGTCCAGGATCGCGATGATCGCGTCGGCCACGTCGTCGGCGTGCACCAGCCGAAGCTTGAGCCCGGACGGGATCGGCAGCACCGGCACCGCCTTGCTGCGCCCCAGCCGGAGCAGCAGCGGGGTGACGAGCGGGCGCAGGTACAACGCGGCGATGCCTGCCGACGCGACGCGCTGCGTGATCAACGTCGGCCGGATGACCGCGACGTCGAGATCGCCGAAGCCCCGCAGCTCCTGTTCCACCGCGACCTTGTGTCTGCTGTAGACGGAGCTGGGCACGCCCGTGGTCGGCGAGGACTCGTCGACCGGAAGCGCCGAAGGTGCGTACACCCCAACGGAAGAGGCGTACACCACGTGCGGGACGCCCGCTCGGCGCGCGGCCTCGAACACCGCGCGGCTGCCTTCCACGTTGACCGCGTGCAGCCAGTCCTCGTCCCGGATCGGCTGCACCGCCCAGGCGAGGTGCACCACGGCGTCGGCGCCCTCGAAGACCTCGCTCAGCCGCTCCGGGGCGGTGAGATCGACGGCCTCCCAGCGGGCGATGTGGTAGGGCGGCGCCGAGGGCGGTGGAGGTCGACGGCACACGCCGACGATCTCGTGCCGCTGCCCGCCCTCGGCCAGCCGCCGCAGCAACCCGGTCCCGATGTTCCCGGACGCACCGGTGATCACGATCTTCATCACGAGCCGCCGATGGCCTCGCTGATGTCATTGGGGGAGTTGAAGTCGTCTCGGTCCAGTCCGCGCAGCGTGTCGAGGACCTGGTCGTCGGCGCCCTGCCGCTGCGCCGTCCTCAGCACCTCTTCCTTCGTGGCGGGGTAGTCGATCCCGCCGAGGAACTTCTGCACCTGGATGGGGTTCACAGTCATACCGGGAGGCGTACCCACCCCGGGCGCGGAAACTCCGGAATCAGTCCCGGATGTGCTCCAGGTACCGCTTCGCCGAGCGCTGCACGACCTCCTGGCCGTCGCGGGGAACCTCCGAGTCCCACCACGCGCCGTGGATCGTCTCGAAGCGGTACTCCGACAGCAGCTCGGCCGCGCGGCGCACCACGCTCGGCCGCTCGGGGATCAGGTTCGGGTAGCTGTACATGAAGCCGACGAAGTTCCGATCCGGGATGACCTGCACGATGTCGCCGGAGAGCAGCGTCCCGGCCCCGTCCGCGCCGTCCCGCCAGTGCAGCACGGTCCCGCCCGCGAAGTGCACGCCGAGGTTGACCAGGGTCAGGTCGTCGGCGAGCCGGTTGGTGGTGCCGCTCCACAGCCGCACCGCCGGATCGGGGCGGCCGATCCACTGGCTGTCGTTCTCGTGCAGGTGGATCGGCACGTCGAAGGTGTGCGCCCAGTCCACCATGGTCGTGTAGTAGTGCGGGTGGCTGATCGCGATGCCGGTGATGCCGCCGAGCGCGCGCACCCGTTCGACGATCTCGTCATCGAGGTAGGCCGCGCAGTCCCACAGGACGTTGCCTGACTTCGCCCGCACCAGCAACGCCCGCTGCCCGATGGCGAAGCGCGGCTCGCAGCCGATGCCGATCAGCCCCGGTCCCTGCTCGCGCAGCACAGCCCGGTGCTCGCCCGCGCGCAGCGTCGCGAGGTCGGTCCACGCCTGCCCGGTCGGCGGGACGTACTGGCGCTCGTCCTCGCAGATCGGGCAGTCCGGGCGCGGGGCGGCGTACTGCGTTCCACAGGTGAGGCAGATCGGCAGGGTATCGGCTGTCATGGTGATCCCTCCTGGGGTTCGGCGAGCTTGCGATGCATTCTCGCCTTCACCGGATCGGACAGCACCCGTGCCGCCACCGCTTCTGCCTTGTTCGTTATCGAGGCGGCGACCACGTGGTCCTTGCCGGCCATCATCGCCTCGAAGCCCTGACGTGCCACGTCGGCCGGATCGTCCTTGGGGCCGGAACCGACCTTGGTGTCGGTCATGCCCGCGCGGCGGAAGAAGTCCGTCTCCGTGGGGCCCGGCAGCAGTGCGGTGACGGTGACGCCGCTGTCCTTGACCTCCTCGCGCAACGCCTGCGAGAAGGACGCGAGGAACGCCTTCGACGCGGCGTAGACGGCCTGGAACGGTCCGGGCATCGTCGCCGCGATCGAGGAGGTGAACAGCACCCGCCCCTCGCCGCGTTCCGCCATCCACGGCAGCACCCGCTTCGTCAGGTGCACGGCGGAGGTGACGTTGAGGTTCACCACGTCCAGCTGTGCCTGCAGGTCGGTGTCCCCGGCGAACGGGCCGCCGACGCCGACACCCGCGTTCACCGCGAGCGCGGCGACCGGCCGTCCGGTCTGCTTCACCTTGAGCGCCAGCTCCTCGACGCCGTCGAAGCGCGCGAGGTCGACCCGCACGGCCTCGGCAGCCGCCCCCAGGCCCTGGAGTTCCCGCGCCGCGGCCAGGATTCCCGCGTCCTCCGCGGCCACCACCAGGTCGAAACCGTTGCGGGCGAACACTTTGGCCAGCTCCAGCCCGATCCCGCCGGATGCGCCGGTCACCACGGCGAGGGGCTTCGAGGTCGTCGTCATGCCCCAGAGCTACCCGCGCCCCCGCGGTTCACGCCCTTCCGGCTGGCTGACCTTCGGCGGCTCCGGCGCCGGCGGGATCGGCAGCGTCACCTCGGCGCCCGGCTCGACCACGATCGCCTCGCCGTGGTGGGAGGTGTGCAACGGCGGGCCGGCGACGACCCGGTAGGTGGCGCTCTCCCGGTCGACGGTGACGCAGAAACAGGTCTCCCGCAAGCGCATCCGGAACGAGAAGCGGTTCAGCGCCGGCGGTGTCCTCGGCGCGAAGCTCAGCCGTCCGTCGTGGTCGCGCATCCCGCCGAACCCCGCGACCATCGCCGTCCACGCGCCCGCGAGCGAGGCCATGTGCAGTCCGTTGCGGGAGTTGCTGTGCAGGTCGTCGAGATCGGTGAACGCCGCCTCCAGCAGGTACGAGTAGGCGAGGTCGAGGTGCCCGATCTCCGCGGCCAGCACCGCCTGCGTCCCCGCGGACAGCGAGGAGTCCCGCACTGTCCGCGCCTCGTAGTAGGCGAAGTTGCGGGCCTTCTCCTCGGGGCTGAACGCGTCGCCGCGCAGGTGCATGGCGAGCACGAGGTCGGCCTGCTTGATGACCTGCTTCCGGTACAGGTCGAAGTACGGGTAGTTCAGCAGCAACGGGTAGCCGGACTCCGGAGTGTTCGCGAAGTCCCACTCCGCGTGCGCGGTGAAGCCCTCCGCCTGCTCGTGCACTTCGAGCTTGCGGTCGTAGGGGATGGCCATCCGGTCGGCGGCCTTGGCCCACTCGGACAGCTCCTCCCCGGTGACCTCCAGCCTGCGCGCCAAGTCCGGCTGGCGACCGCACGCCGCGGCTGCCTCACGCAGGTTCTTCTGCGCGATCAGGTTGGTGTAGACGTTGTTGTCCACCACGGCGCTGTACTCGTCCGGCCCGGTGACGCCGTCGATCCGGAAGCCGTCGTGCGGATCGTGGTGCCCGAGCGCCATCCACAACCGCGCCGTCTCGACCAGGATCTCCGTCCCGCATTCGCGGTCGAACTCCTCGTCCCCGGTCGCCGCGACGTACTGCGCGGTGGCGTAGGCGACGTCGCCGGAGACGTGGAAGGCCGCGGTGCCCGCGGGCCAGTACGCCGAGCACTCCGCGCCGTTGATCGACCGCCACGGGAAGGCGGCTCCGCGCTGACCGAGCTGCCTCGCGCGCTCCCGCGCTTTGTCCAAAGTGGAGTGTCGCCAGCGGAGCGCGTCCCGTGCGGCCTCCGGAACGGTGTAGGTGAGCAACGGCAACACGAAGATCTCGCTGTCCCAGAAGGCGTGCCCGTCGTAGCCGGGACCGGTCAGGCCCTTGCCCGCGATCGCCCTGGTCTCCCCGCGCGCCCCGGCCTGCAACACGTGGAACAGCGCGAAGCGGATCGCCTGCTGCACCCGCTCGTCGCCGTCCACCTCGACGTCGGCCGCCGCCCAGAACCTGTCCAGGAACGCCCGCTGCTCGGCGAGCAGGCCCTCCCAGCCGGTCTGCAACGCGCCGTCGAGCGCGGCCTCCACCTGGGCCCGCAGCGCGGGTACGGACCGGTTCGCCGACCACCCGTAGCCCAGGTACTTCGTCAGTCGCAGCCGCCCGCCCCTGGGCACGTCGACGGCGACGGTGAACCGCGCGAGGTCCTCCTCGGCGTGGATGTTGGTGCGCAGGTTGTCCTTCGTGTCGACCGTGTGGTCCATCGCGGCGGCCATCCGCAGCCCGGACTTCCTGGTGTGGTGCGCGAGCACGGCCCGGCTGCCGTCGGCCACCGCGAAGTCCGCCACCAGCGGGTTGTCCAGCGCGGCGGCCACGCGGGGGTCACCGGAGCGCTGCTCGATCGGTTCGTTGGCGAGCAGGTCCGACTGCACGACGAGCTGGATGTCGTCGGCGGGCTCGATCTCGTAGTGGATCGCCGCCACCGCGCGCTGGGTGAACGACACCAGCCGCTCGGTGCGCACGGTCACCCGCCGCCCGGTCGGCGACTCCCACTCCGTCTCCCTGCGCAGCGTGCCGGAGCGGAAGTCCAGCACCCGCTCGTGGGAGAGCGCGCGGCCGTAGCGCATGTCCAGCGGCTCGTCCTCGACCAGCAGCCGGATGATCTTGCCGTCGGTCACGTTGACCACGGTCTGCCCGGCCTCGGGGTAGCCGTAGCCGCCCTCGCCGTAGGGCAGCTGGTGCTCCTCGTAGAAGCCGTTGAGGTAGGTGCCGGGCAGCCCGCGCGGCTCACCCTCCTCCAGGGTGCCGCGCAGCCCGATGTGCCCGTTGGACAGGGCGAAGCTCGACTCCGTGCGGTCCAGGCTGTCGACGTCGAGCCCGCGCCAGGCCAGCTTCCACGGGTCGGTCAGGTAGCTCACAGCAGCTCTCCCAGGTCGTCCACCACGATGTCGGCGCCGTGCTGGCGCAGCGCCTCGGCCTGCCCGGCGCGGTCCACGCCGACCACCAAGCCGAACTCCCCGGCCCGCCCCGCCGCGACACCGGAGAGCGCGTCCTCGAACACCGCGGTGGCGCCGGGGTGCACGCCGAGCTCGCGCGCGGCGGCCAGGAACGAGTCCGGGGCGGGCTTGCCCCTGAGCTGTTCCCGCTCGATCACCACACCGTCGACCCGCACGCTGATCAGCGGCGCGAGCCCGGTCGCGGCGAGCACGCGCTCCCCGTTGGCCGAGGAGGTCACCACGCCGAGCGCCAGACCGGCTTCGTGAGCCGCTTTCACGAACCGCACGGAGCCGGGATAGGGGCTGACCCCCTCCCCGGTGAGGATCTTGTCGATCAGGTCGTTCTTGCGGTTGCCGACCGCGTGCACGGTGGCCAGGTCGTGCGGATCGGCCGGGCTGCCCTCCGGCAGCGTGATCCCGCGCGAGGCCAGGAACGCGCGCACCCCGTCGCGCCGCGGCCTGCCGTCGACGTAGTCGAGGTAGTCCTGCTCGCTGAACGGCCGGAAGGAGGGGCCCTCGTGCACGGCGAGGAACTCGTCGAAGACCTGTTTCCACGCCTTGCGGTGCAGTTCCGCGGTGCTGGTCAGCACGCCGTCCATGTCGAACAGGCACGCGGCGATCTTGTCCGGCAACTTCGTCGGCATCCGCAGAACCTCCGAGGTCGGTGATCGTTTCGCGCTGGGAGTGCCCTCCGCCGGACGAGCCTAACCGCGCCCGGTTCGGCGCACCGGCCGCCCGATTACCTGCGAAACGGGGCCGTTTCATTACCGCTCAATTCCCCGTGTGTTCCTGCCCGGCTGCGCCTGGGGCTTGTGAAAATGGCACGGAATGGGTGAAAATTCACCCCTCGTGGAGTAGTGCCAACGCTGCGAAGTGGGGATATAAGGCGATCCTATGTGTTGTGGCTATGGCAGGTCGTTGACGCGTGAAGTTTCTGATTCCGCCGGAACGCGCGGATCGCGGGACT
The DNA here is from genome assembly GCF_900103775.1 of Allokutzneria albata. Taxonomy (GTDB): domain Bacteria; phylum Actinomycetota; class Actinomycetes; order Mycobacteriales; family Pseudonocardiaceae; genus Allokutzneria; species Allokutzneria albata. The sequence continues at coordinate 821,300 of NZ_LT629701.1, forward strand.
GGTAAGTTCCCGTTCCGAAGTGAGCGGCGGACCATTCCTGGGGCGGAATGACGGGCGCGGCGCGGGAAGGCATCCCTGCCACCCCTGCGCGGAACTGGGGCTGTTCCGCGGGGATAGGGGTCGGCTTTCCCCGCCACCGTCCCTAGGTTCGGTGGTGTCGCGCGCGTGCCCGGGGCGTGCGCGCGGCACCGACCACGTGTCGCCGACGTGCTTGACGGCCCGCGCGGTCGTCGAGAAAGGGGACGACATGTCCGCAGAGGACGAGCGGATCGCGATCGTGTCGATGGCGCACCGGGAGCCCGGCGTCGGGCAGCCCGGATTCGACTCGGCGCTGTTCGGCATCGACGCCGCGGACCTCGACGCGGCCCGGCGGGTCTCGCTGGAGCTGGCCTGGGAGGTCCTGGAACGCGGCGGCCTCGACCCGCTCGCGGCCCGCGAGGGCCGGACCGGGGCCTACGGCTGCGCGGGCGCGCAGCTGGCGAACGCGTTCCGGCTGGGCGGCCCCGCGATCACGGTCGGCACCGCGCACACCCCGCTGGTCGCCGTGCACATGGCCGTCCGGTCGCTGCGCGAGGACGAGTGCGACCTCGCCATCGCGGGCGGCGCCACCGACACCGACGGCGCGTCGATGCTGTTGCTGGAGCGCCTTTCCGACGCGCGCAGGCACGGTCGTCCCGTTCTCGCGGTGATCGTCGCCAGCGCCGTCGGCGCGACGGTGGAGCGCGCGGCCGACTCCGCGCTCAGGGCCGCGGGCCTCGAACCGTCCGATGTGGACACTCTCGCGGACCTGCGCTCGCTGACCTCTGACCACTGTGGATTCGTCAGCGTCTCGTCTCCGCCCGGCGCCACCGCAGCGCACCTGGTCCTGCGGCCCGTCGTCGAGGCGTCGCACGAGATCGGTTCCGCCGTCGAGCTGCCGGACACGCCGGTGCTGCTCTCCGCCGCCAACCGGGCCGGACTGCGCGCGCAGGTGCTGCGGCTGCTCGGCCACCTCGAAGCCGACGAGGACGCCGGCCTCACCGACGTCGCCTACTCCCTGGCCACCAGCCGGGCCGCGCTGCCGTTGCGGATCTCCGTCGTGGGTGACCGGCGGGAGGTGCTGGACGGCCTCGCGGCGATCGCCGCCAGCGAACTGGACGTGACCAGGGCGGCGCCGGTCCCTGCCGCGTTCTTCTGCACCGGCGAGGCGCCGCCGGCGTTCGGGCGCGAGCTGCACGCGGAGTTCCCGGTCTTCGCCGAGGTCTTCGACGAGATCTGCGCGGAGTTCGACGAGTTCCTGGAGCAGCCGCTGTGGGACGTGGTGTTCACCGTCGACGTGCCCGATGCCCTTCATGAGCGCGCCGCGACGTTCGCGGTCGAGGTCGCGCTGTACAGGCTGGCCGAGCACTGGGGCCTGGCGTTCGCCCGCGTCGACGGCCGTGGTGTCGGGGAGATCAGCGCCGCGTACTGCACCGGTGAGCTGTCCCTCGCCGACGCGTGCGCACGGGTGCTCGGGACGGAGCCGGAGGTCGCGGCGCTCTCGCGGCTGGACCTCGGTCCGCTCGCGGTGCTCACCACCATGCCGGAGATCCCGTTCGGCACCGCGCCGGGCACCGCCCGGGTGGCCTTGCTGCACCCCGACGAGCCGGAGGCGCGGTCCCTGGTGACCGGCTTCGCGCAGCTGCACGACCGGGGCGTCGAGGTGGACTGGGCGGAGTTCTTCTCCGGGACCGGGGCGCGCCGGGTGGACCTGCCGACCTACCCCTTCCAGCACGTCACCGTTCCGTCCCGGCCGGAGCACGAGCTGTGGCGCGACGCCCCGGAGTCGGGCACGTGGCTGGTGATCACCGCGGCCGACTGCGCCGACGAGCCGCTGACCGGGGCCGTGCGCGACGCGCTGGCCAGGGACGGCGCGGTGGTGCGGTCGATGGAGGCGGGCCCGTGGAACCGGGAGCAGTTCGCCGAGCACCTCCGCGCCGCGCTCGGTGACGAGGCGCCGGACGGCGTGCTCGCGATGGCCGGGGTGGAGACCGACCTGCTCGTGCAGGCGATGGGCGACGCGGAGATCGACGCGCGGCTGTGGCGGCTGGCGCCCGCGCTGCGGGCCAACTCCGGCGGAGGCCGCCGCGGCCCCCGCACCGGGTTCTGCCACCGCGGCAGGCGCTGATCAGCGCCGCAGGTTCGTGGCGTGGCCGCGCGGGAAGCCGTACTTGGTGAGCCGCGTGTCCGCGTTCTCCGGCGCGTACGACAGCGAGTAGTACACGCCGACGATCATGCCGAGCACCAGCGCGAGCAGCACCACCTCGCCGGGGCCTGCCAGTGCCACCCCGAAGACCAGGTACAGCAGCGCGAGCACGGGGGAGACCAGCACCAGCGACCGCAGCACGTGCCGGAGGAACCAGGTCCGGCAGGTCAGGTCGTGCACCACCCAGTCGCGGTAGCGCGACGGCAGCTTGCCGCCGAAGGCGTACCACAGCCACAACACCGGGTTCGGTCGTCGCACCGGTCCTCCTTTGCCGCGCCAACGCTTGCCACGCCAATGGTTAGTGTACCAATCATTGGTAGGCTCTCCGCTGTGACTCAGCAGGCGGATCCGCTCGAACTGGAGCGGCAGGTGTGCTTCGCGCTCTCGGTGGCCTCGCGTTCGGTGGTGGCGATCTACCGCCCGCTGCTGGAGCCGATGGGGCTGACCCACCCGCAGTACCTGGTGATGCTCGCGCTGTGGCAGTACGCGCCGCTGTCGGTGAAGGACCTCAGCCGCCTGCTCCAGCTGGACCCGGGCACGCTCTCCCCGCTGTTGAAGCGGCTGGAGGCGAGCGGTCTGGTCCGGCGCGAGCGGGACAGCCGGGACGAGCGCAGCCTCGCGGTGACGCTGACCGCGGCCGGGCGGGAGCTGCGCGCCGAGGCGGAGAAGATCCCGCCCGCCGTGGTGGCCAGGCTGGGCATCCCGATGGAGGAACTGGAAAGCCTGCACCTGGCTCTCACCCGGGTCATCGCGGCCGCCAGCTGAGCTTGCGGACCGGAACTGTCCGCAAGGGGTGTCAGGCTCGTGCCGCAGACCCACCCAGAACGGAGCGAACCCGATGAGCCGCCACATCCAGGTCACCTTCGACGCCCACGACCCGCGCGCCCTCTCGTCCTTCTGGCGCGACGCACTGGGCTACGTCCACCCGGCCCCGCCCGGGGTCGAGCTGGCCGAGGGCGCCGACCCGCTGGCCGCCTGGGACGACTTCCTCGCGGGCATCGGCGTTCCGGAGGACCAGCGCAACAGCAACTCGGCGATCGAGGACCCCGACGGGCACGGCCCGCGCGTGTTCTTCCAGCGCGTTCCGGAAGGCAAGACCGCGAAGAACCGGGTCCACCTCGACGTGCGCGCCGCTCCCGGTCTGCGGGGAGAGGAGCGGATGGCCGCGTTGGAGCAGGAGTGCGCCCGGCTCGTCGCACTGGGGGCGACGCGCGTGCGCCGTCACGAGCCCCAGCCCCCGATGAGCCACGGTTTCATCGTCATGACCGACCCGGAGGGCAACGAGTTCTGCCTGGACTAGCCGGTCAGGCGGTGCGGGGCCGGCTCGGGTCCCTGGGCGGGCGGCGGTTCGGGTCGGCGCCCGGCCCGGCGACGGCGACCACGTCGGCCGCGGCGGGCTCCTGACCGCAGTCGTCGCAGCGGGCGTGCACGTGCACCGGTCCGCCGCAGCCCTCGTGCTCGAACAGGATCGGCGGTCCCTTCGGCGCCACCCAGCGGTCGCCCCACTCGGTCAGCGCGACGATCACCGTGCCGAGGTCGCGGCCCTTCTCGGTGAGCACGTACTCCCGGTCCTCGCGCCGTTCCATCAGCCCGTCGGCCACGAACCCCTCCAGGCGCTTGGCCAGGATGTTCGGCGCGACCCCGAGCCTGCGCTCGAAATCGGAGAAACGGGTCATCCCGGCGAAGACGGCGTTGCGGATGATCAGCAGGCTCCACCGCTCACCGATCAGCTCCAGCGCGCGGGCCGCCGAGCAGTTCTCGCGTTCGTAGGTCCGACCGAGCACGTCGCTGATCATCCGCCTTCCACTTGTGTGATGCAAGTACGCCCCCTAGCCTGCTTGCATCACGCAAGTACGGGAGATCGAGGAGGACGTCGTGGACCGACCTCAGGTGGTCAGCAGGCAGGACTGGCTCGCCGCCCGGCGCGCGCTGCTGACCAAGGAGAAAGAGCTGACCCGGGCGCTGGACGCGCTCAACGCCGACCGGCGGCGGATGCCGGTGGTGCGGATCGGGAAGGACTACCGCTTCGCCGGACCGGACGGCGAGGTCGGACTGCTGGACCTGTTCGACGGGCGGCGTCAGCTGGTGCTCCAGCACTTCATGTTCGACCCGTCCTGGGACGAGGGCTGCCGCAGTTGCACCGCGATGGCCGACGACCTCAGCGAGGGCGCCCGCGCCCACCTCGCCTCGCGCGACACCGCGTTCGCCGCCGTCTCCCGCGCGCCGTACCCGAAGATCGCCGCCTACAAGCAGGCCAGGGGGTGGACCTTCCCCTGGTACTCCTCGCACGGCAGCGACTTCAACTACGACTTCCACGTCTCGCTGGACCCGGAGGTCACGACCAACTCCTACAACTTCCGCAGCGGTGACGAGCTGGTCGCCGCCGGGCAGTCCTGGCTGGTCGACCACGTCGGCGAACAGCCGGGCGTGAGCGCGTTCCTGCGCGACGGCGACGAGGTCTTCCACACCTACGCCACCTACGGGCGCGGTGTGGAGGTGATGATGCACGCCTACCGGCTGCTCGACATCACCGCGTTCGGCCGCAACGAGGAGTGGGAGGAGCCGAAGGGGCGCGTCACGACCCCGCACCCCGCTGATCCCAGCTTCACCAGCTGACCTCCGCCCGGTGTCGAAATCGGGGCAGCCCGTTCGACGCAGGGGTATGACTGACTTCAACGAGCCGATCTCGACCCGCAACCTCGACCAGTACGGGCACGCCGAGCTGCCGTGGAGCAGGCCGCGCGACATCCTGGCCGGTGAAACGGCCTCGGCCGACCTGACGTTCTTCGTCTCGACCGTGCGGCCCGACGGGCGCCCGCACTCGGCCGGGGTGGGGGCCGTCTGGGTGGACGACGCGCTGTACTTCAAGGGCGGACCGGGCACGCGCCGCTCGCGCAACCTGGCGCTGAACCCGGCGTGCAGCGTGTCGGTGCGGCTGCCCGGCATCGACCTGGTGCTCAACGGCGAAGCCCACCGGGTCACCGACTCCGCGACGTTGGAGCGAGTGGCCGCTGTCTACCGCACGGGCGGTTGGCCGGTCTCCGTGGAGGGTGATGCGCTCACGGCGCCGTTCACCGCTCCCAGCGCCGGGCCCGCGCCCTGGCACCTGTACCGGCTCACGCTGCACGACGCAGTCGGCGTGGCCGGGGCGGAGCCGCACGGCGCCACCCGCTGGGACTTCGCCAACGGCTAGGTCCGGACTGCTCAGGCGCGGAGAAGCGGAACGTCCGCCCGGGCCCCGATGTCCGGGAACCGCCTTCGAGGGTGCCACCCATTGGGACCAGCCGGCGCCACGTTCGCGGGTAGAACGGTGGCCGAGGCCGTTGCAGGTTTCCGCCCGTATGGAGGAAGGGAACAGGACTAGTCATGAGTCGTTCGTGGGAGTTCGTTCCGTTCGTCCTCGGCTCCTTGCGCAGGCCGATCAGCACCGGCGCGTTCGTTCCGAGCTCCCGCGGCTGCGCCAGGGCGCTGCTCGACGGGATCGACATGGTGGACACCGACACGGTGGTGGAGCTGGGCGCGGGCACCGGGGCGATCACCCGCGCGCTCGACGCCGCCCTGCCGGCATCGGCCCGCCTGCTCGCCGTGGAGATCAACGACGGCTTCGCCGAGCGGTTGCGGCGGACCGCTCCACCCCGCGTCGAAGTGGTCTGCGACTCGGCGGTCGAGCTGCCCCGCATCCTCGACGAGCACCGGGTGGAGCGGGTGGACGCCGTGGTCAGCGCCCTGCCGTGGACCGTGATGCGCTCCGAGGACCGGCGCGCGGTGCTCACGGCGGTGGCGAAGGTGCTCCAGCCGGAGGGTGTGTTCGCCACGCTGCTGTCGGTGCACCGCGCGCGCACGGACAGCGGCAGGGAGTTCGAGTCCTTGCTCGCCGACACCTTCACCGAGGTGCGCCGCGGCAGGACGATCTGGACGAACCTGCCCCCCGTCACCGCCTACCACTGCACCTAGGCCTCCGCACCGGTGAGGGGGTTGGCGAACTGGGCGGCGTAGAGGCGGGAGTACGGGCCGTTCGCGGCGAGGAGGGAGTCGTGCGTGCCCTGTTCGACGATGCTGCCCGACTCCATCACCAGGATCAGGTCGGCGTCGCGGATCGTGGACAGGCGGTGCGCGATCACGAAGCTCGTGCGGCCCTCGCGGAGCGCGTTCATCGCCCGCTGGATGAGCACCTCGGTCCTGGTGTCCACCGAGCTGGTCGCCTCGTCGAGGATCAGGATCGCCGGTTCGGCCAGGAACGCCCGGGCCACGGTGATCAGCTGCTTCTCGCCCGCGCTGACGTTGCCGCCCTCCTCGTCGACCACGGTGTCGTAGCCGTCGGGCAGCGTGCGCACCAGGCGGTCCACGTGCGTCGCCTCCGCGGCGGCCACGATCTGCTCGCGCGTGGCCCCCGGTGAGCCGTAGGCGATGTTGTCCGCGATGGTGCCGCCGAACAGCCACGCGTCCTGCAGCACCATGCCGGTCTTGGCCCGCACGTCCTCGCGCGTCATCTCCGCGATGTCCACGCCGTCCAGGGTGATCTTGCCGCCGTCCAGCTCGTAGAACCGCATCAGCAGGTTCACCAGCGTGGTCTTGCCCGCGCCGGTCGGGCCGACGATGGCGACGGTGCGCCCCGGCCGCACGGACAGCGACAGGTTCTCGATCAGCGGCTTGTCCTCCTCGTAGCGGAAGGACACGTTGTGGAACTCCACCTGCCCGCGCACCGAGGGCTGGCGCACCGGCTCGGCGGGCTCCTCGCTCTGCTCCTCGGCGTCGAGCAGCTCGAACACCCGCTCCGCCGAGACCACCCCGGACTGCAGCAGGTTCGCCATCGCGGCGATCTGGGTCAGCGGCTGGCCGAACTGCCGCGAGTACTGGATGAACGCCTGCACGTCGCCGAGCGAGATCGCGCCCGAGGACACCCGCAGCGCGCCGACGACCGCGACCAGCACGTAGCTCACGTTGCTCAGGAACATGATCGCGGGCTGGATCATCCCGGAGATGAACTGCGAGCGGTACCCGGCGTCGTAGAGGTCCTGGTTGTGCTCCTGGAAGGTCCGCTCCGCCTGCTCGCGCCTGCCGAAGACCTTGACCAGCGCGTGGCCGGTGAACATCTCCTCGATGTGCCCGTTGAGCTTGCCGGTGGTGGCCCACTGCTTGACGAACTGCGGCTGCGCGCGCTTGCCCACCTTCGTCGCGACGAGCACCGACAGCGGCACCGTCACCAGGGCCACGAGCGCCAGCAGCGGGGAGATCACCAGCATCATCACCAGCACGCCGACGATGGTCAGCAGCGAGGTCATCATCTGCGCCAGCGTCTGCTGCATCGACTGGGCCAGGTTGTCGATGTCGTTGGTGACCCGGCTCAGCACCTCGCCGCGCGGCTGCTTGTCGAAGTAGCGCAGCGGCAGCCTGGCGAACTTCGCCTCCACCCGCTCGCGCAGGTCGAACACCGTGTGCTGGACGACGCGCGCGGTCAACCTGCCCTGCACGAGCGCGAACAGCGAGGACAGCACGAACAGGCCCATCGCCAGCAGCAGCACCTGGCCCACCGCGGCGAAGTCGATGCCGAGGCCCGGGCGCAGGTCCAGGGTGGAGAAGGTGTCCGCGAGCGTGTCCTGGCCCTCGGCCCGCAGCTTCGCCAGCACCTGCGCCTTGTCCATGCCCTCCGGGTACTGCTTGCTGATCACGCCGGAGAAGATCAGGTCGGTCGCCCGGCCGAGGATCATCGGGCCGACCACCATCAACCCGATGCTGACCACGCCGACGGCCAGGATGCCCAGCAGCGCGAGCCGGTGCGGGGCGAGCAGCCCGAGCAGCCGCCGCGCCGAGCCGCGGAAGTCGGTCGGCCGGTTGGTCGGCGGCCCGCCGAACATCCGCGCCATGGCCGCCCCGCCCGGTCCCGCCGCCGGTGCCGGGCGCGAGGTCGTCTGCGCGCTCATGACGACGCCTCGCAAGCTCGGCGGATCATGAGCCAAGCTGCTGTGTCCGGTGGTTCGCTCGCAAGCTCGCTCACGCAGCCTCCTTCTCACTGAGCTGGGAGAGCACGATCTCGCGGTAGACCTCGCAGGAGGCCATCAGCTCCTCGTGCCTGCCGGTGCCGACCACGTGGCCCTCGTCGAGCACGACGATGCGGTCGGCGTGCCGGATGGTGCTGATCCGCTGCGCGACGATGACCACTGTGGACTGTGCGGTCTCGTCCGCGAGCGCGGCCCGCAACGCGGCGTCGGTCGCGTAGTCCAGCGCCGAGAACGAGTCGTCGAAGAGCAGGATCGGCGCGCGGTGCACGAGCATCCTGGCGATGGCCAGCCGCTGGCGCTGACCGCCGGAGACGTTCGTCCCGCCCTGGGCGATCGGCGCCTCGAGGCGTTCCGGCAGCTTCTCGACGAAGTCGCGGGCCTGCGCGATCTCCAAGGCGTGCCACAGCTCCTCGTCGGTCGCGTCGGGACTGCCGTAGCGCAGGTTCGAGGCGATGGTGCCGGAGAACAGGTAAGCCCGTTGCGGCACGATGCCGACAGCCGCCGAGAGCGAGTCGGCGTCCAGCTCGCGGACGTCGACGCCGTCGATGAACACACCGCCCGCCGTGGCGTCGAACAGGCGCGGCACCAGGTTCAGCAACGTGGTCTTGCCGCTGCCGGTGCCGCCGATGATCGCCGTCGTCTCACCGGGCCGCGCCACCAGGTCGATGTCGTGCAGCACCGGCTGCTCCGCGCCGGGGTAGCGGAACTCCACCCCGCGCAGCTCCAGCTCGCCGCGCGGTTCCGGCAGCCGCACCGGGTCCTTGGCGGGCACCACGCTGGGGGAGGTCTCCAGCACCTCCTGGATGCGCTCCGCGCACACCTCGGCGCGGGGCAGCATCATGAACATGAAGGTGGTCATCATGACCGACATCAGGATCTGCATCAGGTAGGACAGGAACGCGGTGAGCGCGCCCACCTGCATCGCGCCGCTGTCGATCCGCCCGGCGCCGAACCACAGCACGGCCACGCTGGAGGCGTTGAACACCAGCATCACGATCGGCGACATCAGCGCGGTCAGCCTGCCGACCCGCAGCGACACCGCGAGCAGGTCGGTGTTGGCCTCGGTGAAGCGTTCCCGCTCGTGGCTGTCGCGGACGAACGCGCGGATCACCCGGATACCGCTGATCTGCTCGCGCAGCACCCGGTTGATGCCGTCGATGCGGGTCTGCATCGAGCGGAACGCCGGGCGCATCCGCGCGATCACGAAGCTCACCGCGATGCCCAGCAGCGGCACCGCCACCAGCAGCAGCCCGGACAGCGGCACGTCCTGGTCCAGCGCGAGCACGATGCCGCCGACCGCCATGATCGGCGCGGCCGCGACCATGGTGAACATCATCAGGACCAGCATCTGCACCTGCTGGACGTCGTTGGTGGTCCTGGTGATCAGCGACGGCGTGCCGAAGTGGCCGACCTCGCGCGCGGAGAAGTCCTGCACGCGGTGGAAGACCGCGGCGCGGATGTCCCTGCCGAGCCCCATGGCGCTGCGCGCGCCGTAGTAGACCGCGCCGAGCGAGCACACGACCTGCACGAGGGTGACGGCGAGCATGATCGCGCCGATCCGCAGGATGTAGCCGGTGTCGCCCTTGACCACGCCGTTGTCGATGATGTCGGCGTTGAGCGTCGGCAGGTAGAGCGCGGCCAGGGTCTGGGCGAGCTGGAACAGCATGACGAGCAGCAAGGGCTTGGTGTAGGCCCCCAGGTGCGCGCGGAGCAGTCTGGTCAGCACGAAGGCTTCTTTCGGCGTGGTGGCTGGGGCAGGCCCGCGGCGACGGACCGCAGCGCCTCGGTCATGATCGGGATCAGTTCCGCGGGGGGCTCGGAGTTCAGCCAGTGGTTCATGGCCACCCTGGTCGCACTGGACACCGCACCCGCAACAAGGCTCGGATACATGTCAAATCGGATATCCGTGCCGATTCGCTCGGCGATGCCCTCGGCGAGCACGCGCTCGATCTCCGCACGGGCTTTGAGGTGCTCGCCCAGCAGCGACGGGTGGCGCATCTGCAGCCGCACCCTGGCGACCTGCTCGCGGTCGGGCTCGCCGCCGTACTGCTCCAGCACCGAGCCGATCACGGCGTCCCACAGCGGCTCGTCCGCGGGCCGGGCGAGCAGCGCCGCGCGGACCCGCTCCTGGCGGTCCAGCCCGATCGCGCAGATCGCCTCTTCCTTCGAGCTGAAGTAGTTGTTGAACGTCCTCGGCGAGACCCCGGCCTCGGCCGCGATCTGCTCGACGCGGACGTTCTCCGGCCCGTGCTCCATGGCGAGTTTGAGCGCGGCCCAGCTCAGCGCGGCGCGCGCCGCCAGCTTCTTCCGCTCCCGCAGACCCATGGCCGCGACACTACACACACTTTTTGCGCGGTGCGCAAATTTTCGCGATCCGCAGAATTGGTCACCGTGTGGTGAGCGGGTCGTCCACCCCCGGTGGTGAGCCTGCCCGGCCCGCCGAGACCGGGGACCTGCACGCGGCGCCGTGGCGTCGACGTCGGTCACGACCAGCCGGAGCGCGTCGGCGCCCGCGACCGCGTCGGCCACGTCGCCCCGCACGTCCCTCCACTGTGGAGTGTCGAACGGAAGCCGGTGCACCGCCTTGTCATCGGAGTCGAAGTCCCGGTCGGCGGTGCCGTTGATCCTTCTCGCGGGATTCCTGTGCGCGTTCGTCTACCGGCTGGGGTAGTCAGCCGAGTTCGTCCAGTTCGGCCAATGCCAGCGACCACAGGCGGCACAGCTGCGCGCCGTCGCGCACGGCCTGGTCCATGACGAACCCGGCGCCGACGTGGTCGGCGTTGTCCACCAGGTGCGCGCTCAGCCAGTGCCCGTGCGGCAGCGGCCCGAGCGGGGCCAGCTCGCGCATCCGGCAGTCCTGGAAGGCCAGTTCCCGGTCCGAGCCGGGCACGCTGCCCGCGACGAGGCCGATCCGCCTGGATCGCTGCGCCAGCCACGACAGACGACCGCCCTCGCCGTCCTGCGCGGTGGCCGCGCCGATGACCGCCAGCCTCCGCACCGGGTCCGGCTCGTGGCAGGGCAGCTGCACCAGCCGGTCCAGCCCCGGCACGAGCGTCCACACCGGACACGGCAGCCCGCGTTCCCACGGGGTGTGCCGCCATTCCCGGATCGCGGTGGTCAACGCGGCCAGGAACACGTCGTTCACGGTGAGCCCGTGCCGCCCGGCGATCCGGTCGAGCCGCTGGCGGTCGGCGGCGGCCCAGAAGAACTGCCGTTCCCCGGAGCCGTCGAAGTGGGTGAAGGCACGGCGCGCCAACGGCAGCGGCCGGTGCTGCGTCGGCAACCGGCCGCTGGTGGCCGACACGTGCTGGGCACGCCTGCCGCGCTGCCGGGGGACGGGTACCGGGTCGAACAACCCGGTGACCACGTGCATGACCGACGCGGTGTCCAGCAGCGCCGAGTGCGTGGTGAACACGACGGCCCATTCGTCCCTGGCGTAACCGCGGATGAGCCACAGCTCCCACAGCGGCCGCTCGGTGCGCAGGTTCACCGACATGACCTGCTCGACCGCGGCGTTCAGGCCGGTGCCGGTGCGGCACACCCATTGCCGCACGTGCTGGGTGATGTCGGCTTCCGGCAGCCCAAGGCGGGGCCATTCGGCGAGCCGCGGCCGCATCGCCGCGCGGAAGTCCTCCAGCGTCGGCGGCCTGCCCTCGAACCGGGCGATCCCGCCGCCCACCAGAGCGCGCTCCAGCCCGGACGGTCGCACCTCGCCCGTTCCCTGGAGCAGCACGTGACCACCACTTCGCGTCTCGCCGGCCGTTCGCGTTCCGCTGATCATCACATCGGCCCAGGTGACCGGCAACCGGAGCGCTCTGTCCTCATAGGACGGTCCGGTGCGGTTCCCCCTCCTCGGCCGCCCTGAGGTTCGCCTCGGTGAGCACCCGCATCCCGATCAGCTGGGCGAGCACCAGCGGGGCCATCACCAGGAAGACCGCGGTGACGCCGAGGAGCTGCGCGATCAGCCCGCCGGTCGCGGAGCCGAGCGGCATGGAGCCCCACGCCAGCAGCCGGTACCCGCTGTTGACCCGGCCGAGCAGGCGGTCGGGCGTGATGCGCTGGCGCAGCGACACGGTGATCACGTTCCACGTCATGATCCCGATGCCGCCGAGGAAGAACGCGCCACCGATGACGAACGGGTTCGTGGTCAGCGCGGGCGTGCCCACGATCCCCGCGGTGCCCAGCACGGTCAGCGTCAACGCGCGCGGGCGGCCGAGCGCGCGCTCGATCCGTTCCGCCACGAAGGAACCGAGCAGGCTGCCGAGCGCGAAGGTGGTCAGCAGCAGGCCGAAGGACCGCTCGGACAGGCCCATCGCCGAGGACGGTCCGACCGCGTGCAGCACGAAGACAGCGAACATCGCGTTCGACGCGAAGTTCGACGTTCCGACCATCATCGCCAGCGTGCGCAGAATCCGGTGGTGCGTGAGGAAACGCAGCCCTTCGGCGATGTCCGCGCGCAGCGTCGTCCGGTGCTCGCGCTCCACCCGGAACGAGCCGCGCACCAGCAGCAGCGCCGTGACCGCGAGGGCCCAGAGCGCGACCGGGGCGCCGAAGACGAGCGCGGCCCCGGCGGTCACCAGGAGGCCGGCCAGAGGTGGGCCGACGAACTCGTTGGCGGTCAGCTCCACGGCGTAGAGCTTGCGGTTGGCCCCGGAGAGGCGGTCGCGCGGCACGATCTGCGGAATGATCGACTGCGCCGACGTGTCGTAGATCGTCTCGGCGGTGCCCAGGCACAGGGCCACCGCGTACAGCGCCCAGATCGAGCCGAAACCGGTCAGCACCGCCACGGTGAGCACGCCGAGCGCGAGCGTGCGGACGAGGTTGGCGCCGAGCATCGCCCTGCGCCGGTCGAGGCGGTCGGCGAGTGCGCCCGCGGGCAGCGCGAACAGCAGCCACGGGATGGTGAGCGCCACCGCCAGGCCCGCGATGAGCGCGGGCGAGCGGGTGAACTGCACCGCGACCAGGGGTAGTGCGATCTTCACGATCCCGTCGGCGAGGTTCGACAGGCCGGATGAGGTCCAGAGGGTCCAGTAGCTCCTGCCCAGGGGGTCCGCCATGCGATGGAGAGTCACAGATCGATTGGGAAAAGTCCATCGATGGAGAAGAATTGCATCAAGCCTTAACCTGGGACGATGACCGACCGCCTGCGGGAGCGCCGCGAGATCACCGCCGATGAGGCCAAGGCCATGGCCCACCCGCTGCGCCTGCGCATCCTGCGGCTGTGCAGGCAGCGCGAGATGACCAACAAGCAGCTGGCCGAACGGCTCGGCCGCGACCCCGGCACGGTGCTGCACCACGTCCGGCACCTGGTCAGGGCCGGTTTCCTGGAGCAGGCCCCGGTGCGCACGGGGGAGAGCGGCGCGCTGGAGAAGCCCTACCGCGTCGCCATGAACACGTGGTACCTGTCCACCCCGCCGAATGCCGTTCCGGGTACGGCGCAGGCACCGATCGCCGCGTTCCAGGAGGAGCTGGCCGAGGCGGGACCCGACTCGGTGCGCACGTTCGCGCGGTTCATGCTGCACCTGTCGCAGGAGCAGCTCGAAGAGCTCGATCGGCGCATCTGCGCGGTCATCGACTCCTACGTCGACACCGACGGCGAGCGCCTCGACCAGCCCGCGCTGGGCGGGATCTTCGTGATGCACCGCCTCGCGGAGTGACCGGCGTCAGCGGAGGAGCGTCGCCCGCACCGCGCGCAGGAGCGTGCTGGGGCGGGCGAGCGAGAGCGGGTGCTCCACCATCGTGGTCACCGCGTTCAGCCGCGCGTTGAGTTCCAGGTCCTTCGACGACGCCGCGAACAGCAGGTCGCTGAGCCAGCTGGTGATCCGGTAGCCCCTGGGGTACGGGCCGTCCACGTGCGGCAGTTCGAGATCGGCCTGGGTGGAGATCTGCCACGCCGCGTCGACCACGACCCGCACCCGGTCGAAGTACCCGCGCGCGGGCTCGGTGGGGGAGGCGCCCGAGCGCAGGTGCGCCGACAGGCAGGAGGCGTGCAGCATCGCCGAGGTCATGCCCTGGCCGTAGACGGGGTTGAACGAGGCCACCGCGTCGCCCGCCGCGACGAGTCCGCCGGGCAGCCGGGACAGCCTGTGGAACTCGCGCCGCCTGCTGTCGGCCTGGTGGTAGGTGATCACCTCGCCCAGCCGTTCGGCGCGCTCGGCGATATCGCCGAAGACCTGCGGGAAGTCCCGCCTGCAGCGGGTCTTGAAGTCGTCGAAGTCCCGGCTCGGGCGGTCCCCGCCGTACCCGGCGATGAGCATGATCCAGCGGTCGCCCTCCACCGCGTTGATGCCGCCCATCCGCGCGACGCGGCCCTTGCCCGCCGTGGTCTGCGCGACCACCACCGAGGTGTCGCTGATCGCCGGGTCGCGGCGGAACAGCGCCGTCGCGTAGTTGAGCTTGATCGGCATCCGCTTCAGCTCCGGAGCGGACCAGCCCGCGCCCTCCAGCCAGTCGCCGAGCTTGCTCGACCGGCCCATGCCGTCCACGACCAGGTCCGCTGCCTCGGTCACCACCTCCTCGGAGCCGGTCGGGGTGTAGCGGACGCCGGTGACCCGGGTCGAGGACAGGTCGATGCCCTTCACCTGGCCGGTGACCAGCGTGATGTTGCCGATCGCCAGGGTCCTGCGCCGGATCAGGGCTTCCAGGAACGGCCGCGTGCTGACCAGCGCGCTGTTGCCGCCCATCGGCGGGGGGCTCGGCCGGAGCGTGCCGTTGAGGTGGATCCGCACGGTGCCGGGGTCCGGGAACACCGCGCCCGCGGCAACCGCTTCGGCGGTGAAGCCCGGGAACCACCGGTCCAGCTGGATCTGGCCCGCCGGGAGCAGCCCGTGCACCTGGGTGCCCTGCGGCACGCCCGGCCGCGGCTCGTTGTCGATCTCCGAAGACCCGATCGCGGAACCGGGCACCGTGGGGTCCCGCTCGATGATCAGGACCTCCTCGGCGTGGTCGCTGAGCACCCTGGCCGCGAGCAGTCCGGCCATGCTGGCGCCGAGCACCACCGCCCTGCGCATCACCACCCGCGCGCCCCCGGGCCGCTCGGCGGTGCTGATCTCGGCGAACAGGCGGGACGGAGAGGGCGCCACCACACACTCCCTTGGTCGGGTGAACGGGTCCTCCCCATCCTGCCCTATAACGCTACGAGTTCGTAGCGGTTGGGGGAGGTGCGTCGCCAGGCGAGTGCCAGGAAACCGACGAGGCCGAGCAGCGGCAGTGCGCTGACCGACCAGCTCAGCGCGAGCGGCGGGCCGGGCTGGTCGAGCACCTGGAGCCCGGTCAGCTCGCCCTCGCCGCGGCCGGCCGGGCCGTCGATGCTGAACTTCAGCGACCACTCGCCGGGCCGGTTCAGCGACCGGATGTCCAGCCCCCACACGTCGCGCTTGCGCGGATGCCGGGCCAGCGGCGCCGTTCGTCCCCGCCCGGTGTTCTCGACCTGCGGCGCTCCCCGGTAGCGCTGTTGCAGCGTGCCGGTCTTGCCCGCGATGCCGTCATCGGGCACGAAGGTGAAGTCCAGCGACTGCATCGCCCGCACCGGCCACGTGCTGAAGCCGACCGTCAGCCCGTACGGCCCGACCTGCACCCGCTCGGTGTGCACGATGTTCACCGGCTCGTAGGCCGCTGCGGCGGGGGCGCTCACGACCATGACGCCGAGCGCTGCGAGCAGCGCGGACAGACGCTTGATCATCGGGCTTCCTCCTCGGTGGGGACCAGCGCGCGCAACATGAGGCCGAACCGCCAGCCGAGGAACCCGGCGAGCAGACCGGCCAACGCGGCGACACCGCAGGTCAGGGCGATGTAGTCGAAACCGGCGAGCGGGAACCCCCTGGTGACAAGGCGCTGGACCGGGGCGAGCGCGGTGATCACCAGCGCGCCCACCGCGCCGAGCACCGGGGCGACGACGCGGGCCGACCAGTTCGCGCGGCGCCCCAGCAGCAACGCGCCCTCGACCGCGAGCGCCACGCCGAGCAGGCTCATCGGGATCAGGTTCGGCATCGCCGGAACGCCTTCGACGTAGTCCCGCACCGGCAGCCCGACCGAGTCGGCGTACGTGCGGGTCGCCCACGGGGTGAACACCCACAGCACCACCTGGAGCCCGGCCACGGTGACCGCGGTCAGCAGCGCCGCGCCGGGCGTGCGGAAGAACGAGGTCGCCGTCAGCACCAGCATGACCGTGGTGAACGCGATGCTGATGTCCACCAGGTGGATGCCCTGGTTGGCGCCGTTGAAGGCCAGCGAGGTGATCGTGCAGAACGCGACCAGCATGGCCACCGCGAGGAACACCCCGGCACGACCCCACCGCTCCCGCCGGGCCACCGCGAAGGTCATCAGCGAGCCGATGATCGTGGTCGACACCGACAGCAGCAGGCCGATGTGCGGCGGCGAGTCGATCGTCGCGTCGAAGCCGTAGATCCCGTGCCACCACTGGTCCCACAGGCCGTACACCAGGAAGACCGCCGCGGACGTCCCGGTCACCAGGTAGGCGACGGGCGCCGCGAAGGTCCTGCCGAACACGCCGACCGCGCGGCCGCCGACCGCCGGGTCCAGCTCCCGGCCCGCGCGCTCGTCCGCCGTCGCGCGCAGCACCACGGTCAGCGCGGTCAGGCCGGTCACCGCGCTGCCCGCGTAGATGAACAGGTGCGGCAACGTGAAGAACGTGTCCGGCCCGACGTCGATGTGCCACTGCACGTCCCAGCTGAGGCCGATCAGCGACGACAGCGCGCCGATCAGCACGGACAACGCGGGCGCCAGCCCCCGTCTCCCGGTGGTCCCGGCGCGCTCCGCCGGAGTGGTCACAGCCATGGCTCTCCTTCTCCTCAGCTCACCAGCAACGGGAAGACGACGCGCTCGGTCCCCGCGGAGTCCCGCAGCACGACGGTGACCTCCCACTGGCCGGTCATCTCCAGCAGCACGTTCTCGGCGCGGTAGCGCCCGGGGCCCACCGCGGCGGTCTCGGCGAGCGGCATCGCGTGCCCCATGTGCATCACGGGCTCCAGCCGCACACCCTCCACAGTGGACTCCCCGGTGATCTCGACCTCCATCGCGGTCGCCCCCACCCGCGCCCGCTCCACCACCAGGCGCACGGAGTGCCGCGCCGAGCTGGAGCTCAGCTCCACCCGGCCACCGCCCCCGCCGCCGAGCAGCACCAGCCCGCCCGCGACGACGAGCACGACGGCGAGCACCACCGCCGCCCACCGGCCCCGGGTGCCGGGCGTGGTCATCGGGGCTCCTTCCCCGGTGACACGACGATCTCCACCGGTTTGGTCGTCAGGGCGTACTCGCGCTCTGCCTGGATCCACGCGCGGTAGCGGCCGGGCAGCGTGAAGGTGTGCGTGAACGACACCTCCGGCCCGAACGCCGCGACGGTCTCGTCCGGGAGCCCGCCCGCGCCACCCCGGGTCAGCGGCGCCATGTGGTGGACGTGCGACCAGGTCGCCGCGCTCGCCGCCGCGCGCCCGACCTCCGGCTCCTCCGGCAGCGGGCCGACCACGATCAGGTGACCCACCATGCCCAGCCACGGCTGGAGATCCCGCTTCTCGCCGAACCGCGCGGTGATCGTCGTGGGGGAGCCGCCCTTCGCGCGCACGGTCTCGCTCGTGGGTATGGCGGGACGCGGGGTGCCGGGCACCGTGAAACCCGTCGCCGACCGCAGCAGTTGCACGCCGCCACCGCGTCGGGCGATCTCCACGGACACCGCGTGGTAGCCCGGTTCCGGGGCGGCGAGGTGCACGCGGTACTCGCCGGGCTCGACGCGAACCGGGTGCAGGTGCCGCAGCGCCCCGGACGGCGGCACGACCAGCAGGTGCGCCAGCGCGCTGTCGTGGATGAGCAGGTCGTCGACCGCTCGCCCGCTCGCGCCGTCGACGAAGCGCAGTGCCAGCTCGACGCCGCCCGGGACGAATTCCTGTGACACCAACACGTTCGCCGGTGGCCTCGACGCGTCCACAACGGACTGCGGGCGGACGGAGTACGGATCGAGGACGTTGTCCACCGTCGCGTCGATGTCCTCGCCGGGCACCGGGGGAGCCGGTGTGGAGGCCGACAGCAGTGCCGCGGTCACCGCGACCGCCAGCGCCGCGACGACTCCGCCCCCGGGTACCAGGGCCATCCAGGAGTGCCGAGCTTTCACCGACACCACAAGGGAAACGAACAACAGCACGCCCGCGGCGACGAACCCGCCGTAGGTCACCCGCTCGGCCGGGGAGAGGACGGGGACCGGTACCACGAAAGGAATGCGGGCGACGTCGTCGAAGGAAGAACCGCTCGCGGGTCCGAGCATCTGCAGAGCCAGCTCCTGCGGTCCCGGGCGACTGACCAGGAGCGTGGCGTCGTGCGAGCCGGGACGGTCACGCAGGTCGACCGTGGTCGCACTCGGCGCCACGGGGCCGCTCGTCAAGCTCGCGCCGGTGGCGACGAGCCGCAGCGACAGGCGCCCGGGTGGGCTGCCCGCGTGCGTGATCACGTTGACCCGCAAGGGACCTGGCACGACGTCCACCCGGCGCAGCACCACGGTCAGCTCGCGGGAGCCCAGGGTCTGCGCGACGTGGATGTCGGCACCGGCCATCGCCCCGTCGGCGAACGCCTGCGGTGAGGCGCAGAGCAGCAACAGGAACGTGACCAGTGCCGTGGCGGGAATTCTCATCGGAGCCGAAGGTAGGACGCGGCCCCGACAAGATCGTCACGGCGGCGGGGGAGAGGGCATCCCCCGCGCGGGGGACACCGGCACCAGTCCGTGCAGGTAGGCGTAGACGGCGGCATGTACCCGATCGCGTAGTCCGAGCTTGGCCAGCACCCGGGACACGTGCGTCTTCACCGTCTCCTCGCCGACGCGCAGCCGTTCGGCGATCTCCGCGTTGCTGTGCGCGGCCGCGATCAGCAACAGCACCTCGAACTCGCGGCTGGTCAGCCGTTGCACCTCGGCCGGTTTCGACGGCGGCGCGATGCTCCTGGTGAACCGGGTGATCAACCGCTTCGTCACCGACGGGTCGATCAGCGCGTCACCGCGCACCGCCACCCGCATCGCGGAGATCATCTCCTCCGGGGGCAGGCTCTTCAGCAGGAAACCGCTGGCCCCCGCCCGCAGCGCGCGGTAGACGTACTCGTCGCTGTCGTAGGTGGTCAGGACGAGGACCTTGGTGGAGTTGCCGGGCGCGGCGAGGATGGCCTCGGCCGCGGCCAGCCCGTCCAGCCGGGGCATCCGCACGTCGAGCACGGCCAGGTCCGGCCGCAGCCGCGCCGTCTCGGCCACCGCCGCGCGCCCGTCCTCGGCCTCACCGACGCACTCCAGGTCGGGCTGCGTGTCCAGCACGGCGCGCAACCCGGAGCGGAAGAGCGCGTGGTCATCGGCGAGCAGGATGCGCACGGTCACGCGGACTCCCTCGTCGGCAGGCTGACGCGCAACGACCAGCGGTCCCCGGCCGGGCCGAACGTGGCCTCCCCGTGGAACAGCGCGACGCGCTCCCTGATCCCGGTCAGCCCCGAGCCGGGCTCGGCGCCGTTGTCGTTGTGCCGCAACGGGTTCGTCACGGTCAGGATGATCTCGTCCTCGCGGTTGTCCACCTCGGCCTCGGCCGCTCCGCCGCCGTGCCGCAGCGCGTTGGTCAGCGCCTCCTGGAAGATGCGGTAGAGCGCGATGTCGACCGAGCCGGGCAGGTCCAGCGGCGCTCCGCTGGTGGTCATGGTGACCGGCAGCCCGGCGGCGCGCACTCCGGCCAGCAACTGGTCGGCGTTGCCCATGCCTGGCTGGCGGTGCTGGTTGTCGTCCTTGCCGTGCAACAGGTCCAGCAACCTGCGCAGGTCTGTCAGGGCGGAGCGGCTCGCCGTCTCCACCGCGCTGAGCGAGCGCTGTGCCGCGGCGTTGCCCTCGGTGCCCATGCCCAGCCGGGCCGCGCCCGCGTGCACGCTGATCGCGCTGACGTGGTGGGAGATCATGTCGTGCAGGTCGCGGGCGATGGAACTGCGTTCCTCCGCGAGAGCACGCCGTATCGCGGCCTGCGCCGCGTGTTCCTGGCGGTCGGCGCGGCGTTCGAGGTCGGCGATGTAAGCGCTGCGCGTGGTGGTGTGGCGGCCGACGATCCACGGCAACACCGCGCTGCTGGTGATGGTGAGCACCAGGGGCAGGGGTCCCGTTCCCGGGAACTTGCCGTCGAAGACGTCGGCCACCGCCAGCGCGCCGATCGCGAGCAGGCCCGGCCACGCGGGCAGCCAGGCACCGACCCGGTAGGCGGCCATCATCCCGCCCGTGTTGCAGATGTGGTGCGAGCCCGGGTCGAACAGCAGGGGGATGACGATCTGCACGGCCGCCACGCCGACGGCCACCAGGCCGGACCGCTTCGCCGAGCTGGCCAGCGCGGCGTCGACCAGCAGGATCAGCCCGATCGCCGCGACGTCGATCCAGCCGAACGCGGGTTTGCGCAGGTTCGTCACGTAGAGCACCGAGTCGACGCTCATGCACAGCGCCGCGACCAGCCTCGACTGCCTGGTCAACGTTCCCCGCGTGCCACCCACCCGCTCCACCGCCGCCTTCCCGTCGTCCTGCTGGGCGCAGCGTAATCGCCCCGTCCGCGCACGGCGTCCCCCGCACAGGGGAGGCCCGGGGGGCGCCCCGTTTCCGGTCATGACGGAAATGATGGCAATTATCGTTGCTGTACAAGGGAATTTGACACTGTCAGACCCGGAGTCATAATGGCGTCAGGGGTGGATGTCTCGCTCACCTGTCCCGTATCGATCGTTCAGTCGTGTCCATTGTGGACTGCCGTGGTGAAGGGGAGGAACTGTGGCTTCTCAGGACGACAAGGCGCGCCGCAAGTGGTTGAAGGACGCCTACCTGCGCGCGGAGCAGGCGGCGAGTGCCTCGCTCATGTCGCTGGACCGGCCCCAGCTGGAGGAACTGCTCGACCACGTCGAGGCGGCCGTGGAGGCCGAGGGCTGCGACCACACGCGACGGGCCGCCGACGCCTGGGCGCGGCGGCACGGCGTCGATCTCGATCGCCTTCACAGAGGACTGGAGGAGTACGGCGGCTACTGCGATTGCGAGGTCGTGATGAACGTCGATCCGGACACCGTTTTCAGGCCCGTGCGATCGCGACCGGACTGATCAGCCCGGAATTCAGCGCCCCACCAGCCAGGCGAGCACGGCCGGGGTGGCGGCGAAATGGCCGGCGTGCGCGGATTCCGGCCCGCGGATCAGCTCCGCGGAGGGGATGCGGTCGGACAACCAGACGGAATGGCTCACCGGGACGACGGTGTCCAGATCACCGTGCCAGAGGCGAACGGGGGAGGTGATGGTGGCGGGGTCGAAACCCCACGGCAGGCCGTAGAGCGCCAGTTCGTCGTCGATCCAGCCGTCCAGGCCGGGGCGCAGTGCCTCGGAGAAGGCGGCGGAGAGCATGGCCATGACCTCGGGCTGGGCAAGGACCTCCTGCTCCGCCTGGGGGAGCAGCGCCCGCAGGTCCTCGGAGGGCGCGGTGCTCAGCTGGCTTTCGACCGCGGCGCGTCCGAGCAGCGCGGCGGCGGCGCTCTCCCGGTTGCCGTCCATCATCCCGGCGGTCCAGTCCAGGCCATCGGCATCGCGCGGTGCCGTGCCGGCAAGGGTGGCGACCCGGGTGACGCGGTCGGGGTGGCGGGCGGCGAACGCCAGTGCGTGCGGGCCACCGCCGGAGACCCCGAACACGGGGAACCGGTCCAGCCCGAGCGCGTCGGCGATCGCGGCGATGTCGTTGGCGGCGTTGACTACCCGGCGCCCGATGTCCGGTGTGGACTCGCCGAAGCCCGGACGGTCGTAGGTGACCAGGCGAACGCCCAGCTCCGTGAACAGGCGCTCGTCCGGGTAGCGCGCCAGACGGCTCATCGGCGTGCCGTGCGCGTACACCACCGGGGTCCCGTCGGGGATGCCCCATTCCTCGACGGCGAGCACACGGCCGTCCGCTGTGTGAACCTTCCGCATGGGCGGAACGTAATCGGCTGCGGGCGACGGCACAGCCCGGTTTCACCGAGGGCGCAACGGGATCGGTCTGCGACTCGAATGACGAAGAGGGAGCGAGCATTTCCGCCCGGACAGCCGAAGGATTACCAAGGTGCTCCAGTGCGGTCATCAGCCGACCGGTGGACAACGGTCCGCCCGAGCGCAAATAGCGTGAAAGGGCACTGTTCACCAGGAGGGGAAACAATGACTTCACAGAGATCGTTCGCGGGGCGCGTGGGGGGCTTTGCCAAGGTGGTCGCGATCGGCGGTGCGTTGGCGGGCACCTTGTTCGCCGCGGCTCCCGCGCAGGCTGCCGAGGAAGCGGGCCTGCCGAGCCGGACCATCACGACGCACCACGCCGACGGGAAGGTGACCGCGGTCAAGGAGCTCGACTACGCGAAGGCGAGGAGCGCCGCGCTGAAGGTCAAGGCGGCGGCTTCGTGCCCAGACGGCTGGATTTGCCTGTACGAGCACGAAAACGGTGGCGGTAACGCAATCGCCTTCGAAGGGCACCCCAGCGGGCACAACGACTTCTCCCGGATCTCCTGCCCCAGCTGCCACGGCGGCACGTTCAACGACCAGATGTCGTCGTTCGTCAACAAGACGGGCCGCACCTGGTGGTGGTACTTCGACGCGCACGGACACGGTGAGCGGCACAACATGAACCGGGCCGACACCCCGTTCAACCTGGCACGCCACGAACAGGACAAGGCGTCGTCCATTTACTCCTGGGGCTGAGCCGTCGACCATCCCCGGTCCGCACTCACAGCGGGGTAGCGCATCGTCGCTTCACCCGCTGTGAGTGGTGGCGCGAGGCATTCCTCAGGCCGCCCGGTGGACGCGGCCGAAGCGGCTGGGCAGTACGCGGTGCTTGCGCACCACGGTGGCGGTGGCGCTCCGGTGCAGCGTGCGCCTGGCCTGCTTGGGGGCGACGCGGCCCTCGGGCTGCGCCTTGTCGTTCATGTGGTCGGACACGGCCATCAGGACGAGCACGGCCAGCCCGGCGGCAACGCCGACCCAGGTGGTGACGATGGTGATCATGGGTGCCTCGCTTTCCTCGTGACACCACGAGAATGGCTGGTCAGCGGGCTGCTGCGGCTCGGCCTAAGGGCCGGGCGGCCCGGCCGGAAGGCTGAGTGACGCAGCGTGCGCGCCCCCGCACCCGCGGTCGCCGGGGCGCGTTCCGGCCGGAGTGGCCACCGGGGGCGGCTCCCGGGCTCTAACCTGGCCCGGTGACCACCGAGTTGACCTTGTTGCCGCGCGTGGCCTACCGCGACCACGAGATCACCGGGCCGCGGTTGCGCGGGCTGCTGGCGTTGCTCGCCGCGGACCTGCGCACGGGGTGCAGCACGGGGCGCCTGATCGAGGGGCTGTGGCCGGAGGCGTTGCCGGAGAACCCCACGAAAGCCTTGCAGGTACTGGTTTCCCGCGTGCGGTCACAACTCGGGCCGGAGCTGGTGGCCAGCACTCCGACGGGCTACCGGCTGGCGCTGGCCGAGGACCAGGTTGACGCCTGCGCGGTGGTGCTCAGTGCCACCGCGAGCACCCGGTACGCGCGAGCGGGGGACCACGCCGCGGCGCTGGAGCACGCCGAAGCGGGCCTGGCGCTGTGGCAGGGCGCGGAGCGCGGGGACGCGGTGCCGGACGACCCGGTGTCGGCGCTGCGCGCGGAGCGGGCGGGTACCCGCCGGGCGCTGGAGCGGGCCCGGGCGTTGGCACTGGCACGGCTCGGCCGAAAGGCTGAGGCCGCGGAACCGCTGACCGCGCTGGCCGGGGAGCTGCCGAGGGACGAGGAGGTCCTGACCGAGCTGCTGCGCTGCGAGCCGGTACCGGCGGCGCTGGCCCGCTACGACGCCTACCGCCGGACGCTCCGAGAGGAACTGGGCGTCGACCCCGGGCCGGAGGTCCAGGCGGTCTACCAGGAGCTGCTGCAGGGCGAGGCGCCCGTGGTGCGGCACGGCGTCCCGCACGAACCCAACCCGTTGCTAGGCCGGGACGACGACATCGACGCGGTGCTGAACCTGCTGCGGACCTCGCGGGTGGCGTCGATCGTCGGTGCCGGAGGTCTGGGCAAGACCAGGCTCGCGCACGCAGTGGGCATGCGGCCGGAGCAACGCGTCGTGTACTTCGTCGCCCTCGCCGGTCTGCCCGCGGAGGGTGACGTGGCGCGTGCGGTCGCCTCGACGCTCGGCCTGCGCGAGTCCTCCCAGGCCGACCTCGTCGCGGGGATCGCCCGCCTGATCGGTTCCGAGTCCGTGTTGCTGGTGCTGGACAACTGCGAGCATGTGATCCACGGCGTCGCGGAGCTGGTGCGGGCGCTGGTGTCGATGACGGCGAACGTGCGCGTGCTCACCACGAGCCGCGCCCCGCTGGGGCTGTCGTCGGAGTCGGTGTACCTGTTGCCGGAGCTGGGACTGCCCACGAGCGTGGAGCTGTTCCGCCAGCGCGCGCGGGCGGCTCGCCCCGACGTGGAGCTGCCCGTGGGGGTGGTGGAGGCGCTGTGCGGTCAGCTCGACGGCCTCCCGCTCGCGGTGGAGCTGGCCGCCGCGCGGGTGCGGGCGATGTCCGTCGTGGAGATCGCCGGCCGCCTGCAGGACCGGTTCGCGCTGCTCCGCGGCCGGGCGAGGGACGCGCCCCAGCGGCACCGCACGCTGCACGCCGTCGTGGACTGGAGCTGGGCCCTGCTCGACGCCCGCGGGCAGGCGGCGATGCGGGCGCTGTCGGTGTTCCCCGGCGGGTTCTCCGCCGAGGCGGCCGAGCGGCTGGTGGGCGCGGAGGACACGCCGGAGCTGCTCGAGCTGCTGGTCGACCAGTCGCTGGTCAAGGTCGCGGACACGCCGAGCGGTACCCGCTTCCGGATGCTGGAGACCGTCCGGGAGTTCGCGGCCGCGCGGCGGGAGGCCGAGGGCGAGTCCGCGCGGGTCGAAGAGGATTTCCTTTGCTGGGCAAGGGATTTCGGTATGCGGTGCTACGACCTGGTGTTCGGCAGGCCCACGCAGGACGACGTCGAGCGGGTCCGGGCGGAGCAGGACAACCTGGAGCTGGCGCTGCGCACGGGGGTGCGGCGCGGCGACGGGGCGGTGGTGGCCGCGGTCTCGGCGACGCTGGGCGGGATGTGGGTGATCGAGTCGAACTACGCGCAGCTGGCGCTGGCCACCCGCGAGGTCGCCGACGTGCTGTACCGCTTCCGGCCGGAGCCCGAGCTGGTCGAGGCGACCAGGGTGACGGCGGTGCTGACCACCACGACGACGTTCATGGTCATCGGGCCGCGGGCCACCCGTTCCTACGCCGTGCTGCGCCGGCTGCCGCCGCCGTCCCCGCACACCGTGTGCGGGGCGATGGCGATCGTGCTGTGCGCGTCGGACATGGCGGAGCTGCAGGCGATGTGCGAGCGGCCGGAACCGCTCGTCGCGGGCATGGCCAACGTGGTCGCGGGCTACCTGTGGGAGAACCGGGGCGACCCGGACCGCGCGCTGGAGCACACCAAGCGGGTTCTGGAGCACTTCCGGGACGGAGCGAACCCGCTGCTGATCAGCACCGTGCACGGGCGGCTCAGCGAGCTGTGCCTGTACCTGGAACGCGCCGAGGAGTCCCGGGAGCACTCGCGCGCGGCGGTGCGGGAGCTGGCGGAGTTCCGGGCGTTCAACACGACGCAGCTGCGCCTCGGCCTGGTGCTGACCGACCTGCAGGTGGGTGATGTCGACGCGGCCGAGCGCGGCCTGGCGGCGATCGTCCCGGAGCGGCTGGCCGAGGCGGTCGAGCTGATCACCTTCGAGATGGCCGCCCGGGCCGAGGTCCTGCTCGCGCGCGGGGAGGTCGAGCTGGGGCTGCGCCAGTGGCGGCGGGTCGCCGAACGGGTGCTGGGCGACGACGAGAGCCCCGTCGCGGGCACCGACCAGCTGGGCGTCAACCCCTGGCACGTCGAGGTGCACGGGGTGACCGTCGTCGCGCACGCGCGGCACGGCCGGGCGGACCTGGTCGCGGGCATCGTCGAGAGCCTGCCCGACAGCCTCGCGGCGCTGCTGACGGGCGAGCCGCTGAGGACCCCGTCGGTGCTGATGGTCCGCCCGCTCTGCGGCACGCTCCTGGTCGCGATGGGCATGGCCGACATCGCCGGGGGAGACGCCTCGGGGGTGCGGCTCATCGCGCTCGCCGAGCGCTTCCGGTTCCAGCGCGCGTTCCAGCCCACCATGTCCTCGGCGGCGATCCGCGCGGCAGCTGAGAAAGCGGACGGGCCGGCGTACGCCGACGCGGTGTCGGAGTACGCCGGCCGGAACCTGGCCGAGCTGCGCGGGGAAGCTCTGGCCGTCGCCCGCGCGCGGGCTAGGCGGTGACGCGGAGGGGGAGCGAGCTGACGCCGGTCATGACGGGTGAGTCCATGAACTTCGGCGGGGTCGCCGGGATCGTCCGCAGCACCGGGAACCGGTCCAGCAGCACGTTCACCGCGACCCGGCCCTCCAGCCGCGCCAACGGGGCACCGAGGCAGAAGTGCACGCCGCGGCCGAAGGCGATGTGCGGGTTGGGGTCCCGGGCCGCGTCGAACTCATCGGGCCGCTCGAACTGCCTCGGGTCCCGGTTCGCCGCGCCGAGCAGCGGGTTCACCATCTGCCCACGGGGGATCAGCCGCCCGCCCAGCTCCACGTCCGCGGCCGTGACGCGCGCGGTGGACGCGAACGGGCTGAGCAGGCGCAGCGACTCCTCGATGGCCGTCGGCACCAGGGAACGGTCCGCGCGCACCCGCTCGGCCTGGTCGGGGAAGGTGTCCAGGCACAGGATCGTGTTGCCCAGCAGCATGGTCGTGGTGATGTGCCCGGCGACCAGCAGCAGCCCGGCGAAGTTCACGATCTCCGTGTCGTTGAGCCGTTCCCCGTCGATCTCGGCCTGGACCAGCTTGGTGAGCAGGTCCTCCCTCGGTACGCGCCTGCGCTCGGCCGCGTGCGCGGTGAGGTAGTCGCTCATCGGCTTGAGGGAGTTCAGCTGCGCGTCCAGGTCCTCGCGCAGTTTGTCCTCGCCCTCCGCGAGGGAGAAGTCCGCTTGGTCCTCGAACATCGTGTCGACCCACTTGCGGAACAGGTCGCGGTCGCCCGCGGGCACACCGAGCAGTTCGGCGATGACGATGACCGGCAGCGGGTAGGCGAGCGCGGAGACCAGCTCGATCTCGTCCTGCCCGACCAGCTCGTCCAGCAGCTCACCGGTCAGCTGGGCGATCCTCGGCTCCAGGTCGGCGACGATCTTCGGGGTGAACGCGTGGCTGACCAGCCTGCGCAGCTTGCGGTGCTCCAGCCCGTCCATCTGGACCAGGTTGCCGTCGTTGAACGACATGTCCGTGCCCGCCGGGAACAGGGAGGAGAGGTCGGACGAGTACGTCGCGGGATCGCTGAGCACGGCGATCGCCTCGGGGTAGCCGGTGACGGTCCACATCCCGAGGTTCTCGTGGTACTCCACCGGGTGCTCGACGGTCCTTCCGTGCAGCCAGTAGTGGTTCTCGTGGATGCCCCAGGTGCGTGCGGGGAAGGTCATGGTGGTGGTCCCTTCTGCGGGTGCGGGTCAGCGGGTGACGGCGCGGGAGAAAGCCCTGCGCGCCCAGAGGAATCCGGTGAGCGAGATCAGCGCGCACCAGCCGAGGGCGAGCGCTCCCGTCGCGGCGGAGAGCGGTGTGCCCATCAGCAGGCCGCGCAGCGTCTCGATGATCGGGGTGAACGGCTGGTGCTCGGCGAACCAGCGGACCGGGCCGGGCATCTGCTCCGGCGGCACGAAACCGCTGCCGAGCATCGGCAGGAACATCAGCGGCATCGGCGCGTTGCTCGCCGACTCCGGCCCCTTGGTCACCAGGCCGAACGCGGCGGCCAGCCAGCTCATGGCGAAGGTCATCGCCAGCAGCAGCCCGGCCGCGCCGAGCCAGTCCAGCGGACCCGCGGTGGGCCGGAAACCCATCAGCAGCGCCACCGCGACGACGAGCGCGATGCTGGTCATCGTCTGGATCACGCCACCGACCACGTGGCCGGTGAGCACCGCGGTCCGCGAGATCGCCATGGTGCGGAAGCGGTTCACGATGCCCTCGGTCATGTCGACCGAGACCGACACCGCGGTCGCGACGCTGCCCGAGGTCGCGGCCATGAGGATGATTCCCGGTCCCACGTAGTCGACGTAACTGCCGACGTAGCTCGCGCCGCCGATGCCCGTGCCGAGCGCGCCGCCGAAGACACCGACGAACAGCAGCAGCATCAGCACCGGCATCGCGACCGTGCTGATCGTCATCGACGGGTAGCGCCGCGCGTGCAGCAGGTTGCGGCGCAACATGATCACGGAGTCACGCACTGGGCACCTCCTGCGTGGTGTCGGTCAGCGCGAAGAACACGTCGTTGAGGTCCGGGGTGTGCACGGTCAGCTCCTCGACCTCGACCCCCGCGTCGTCGAGCTGGTCCAGCAGCACCCGCAGCGAGCGCACGTGGCCGTCGCTGGGCACGCGCAGGCCCAGCCCGTCGTCCTCGCGCGGCGGGAAACCGAGCACCCTGGCCGCGGCGTGCACGCCGTGCTCCTCGGCGAAGCGCAGCCGCACGTGCCCGCCGGGGATCAGTCGCTTCAGCTCGTCCGGGGTGCCCTCGGCGGCCAGCTTCCCGTTGTGCAGCACGGCGATCCGGCCGGCGAGCTGATCGGCCTCCTCCAGGTACTGGGTGGTGAGGAAGATCGTCACGCCGGAGCCGGTCAGCTCGCGGATGATCTCCCACATGGTCTGCCTGCTGCGCGGGTCCAGCCCGGTGGTCGGCTCGTCGAGGAAGATCAGCCGGGGACTGCCGACCAGCGTCATCGCCAGGTCCAGCCGTCGCCGCATCCCGCCGGAGTAGGTGCCCGGCAGCTGTTTCGCGGCGTCCACCAGGTCGAAGCGCTCCAGCAGCTCCGCGGTGCGGCGTCGTCCCTCCGCGCGGCCGAGGTGGTGCAGGTCGGCCATCAGCAGCAGGTTCTCCTCACCGGTGAGCAACCGGTCGATCGCGGCGAACTGCCCGGTGACGCCGATCGCGGTGCGGACCGCGTCGGGCGCCTGGCAGAGATCGTGGCCGGCGACCCGTGCCGTGCCCCCGTCGGGACGGATCAGCGTGGACAGGATCTGCACCGTGGTGGTCTTGCCCGCGCCGTTCGGGCCGAGCAGGGAGAAGATCGTCCCGGCGCGCACGGTCAGGTCGATGCCGTCGAGCACGACCTTGTCGCCGTAGGACTTGCGCAGTCCCTTCGCGGCGATGGAGATGTCGGGTGTTGTGGACATACCCCCCTCGTTTCCTTGGCTGTGCCGAGGAGGGTGCGCGCCACGGGCTTCACTGCGGTTTCACCGCGGTTTCAGCCGTCTTCGCCGAGTGTCAGGACGCAGTGGCCGCGCAGGGTCGCGGTGCGGACGGCGCCGTTGACGGTGACCTCGACCTGCCCGGTCAGCTCGGCGGGGCAGGCGCCGTCCGGGCAGGTCGAGCGGGCGTTCTCGGGTGCTGCCCCGCCGCCGGTGGCGAGCAGCACCGACGCGGCGAGGGCCGCCAGCCGGGGAGAGGTCGTCATGGGGGCGACCGTAGGCCCGGCGGACGGGACCCCTCCCGCGCTAGCGGGCCTGGCTCAGGCTGAACCAGTTGCCGGAGTCGTCGCGGAAGATCGCCTCGACGCCGTAGGGCCGTTCGGCCGGTTCCTGCAGGAACACCACGCCGCGGGCGGAGAGCTCCTCGAAGGACTTGCGGCAGTCGTCGGTGTTCATCACCGCCGCGCCGAGCGCGCCCTTGGCGACCAGATCACGGAGCTGGGCGGCGGTGGCCTCGTCGTGGCCCATGGCGCAGTCGGCCAGGATGATCTCCACGTCGGGCTGGCCCGCCGGGCCGACGGTGAGCCAGCGGAAGCCCTGTCCCGCGCCCTCGAACCCGTCGCCCATGGTGACGTCGGAGCGGACCTCCATGCCCAGCTTCTCGGTGTAGAACTGCCTGGCCCGGTCCTGGTCGAGCACGTGGACGCAGACGTGGGACACGCGGTTGATCATCGGATCTCCTCGGTGGGTGGCGCGGTCGCCGCCGAGGTTAGGAGGGCTGCCCGCCGCTGGGCTTCTCCTGGATTGCTGTCCGGGGCAGCGGCCTGGACCAGGCCATCATGAAGCAGCCGGGGACCATCGGCCCGCCGGCCGTGCGCCGCCGGTACTCGGTCGGGCTGACGCCGACCAGCTCGGTGAACTTCGAGCTGAACGAGCCGAGGCTGGTGAAGCCGACGAGGTGGCAGATCTCGGTGACGGTCAGGTTGGCCGAGCGCAACAGGTCCTGCGTCCGCTCCACCCGGCGCCGGGTCAGGTACGCGCCGGGCGGCTCCCCGTAGGCGGCCCGGAACGCGCGGGCGAAGTGGTAGCGGGAGAACCCGGCCTCCGCGGCGAGCGCGTCCAGGTCCAGCGGCTCGGCGAAGTGCCGGTCCATCAGGTCCCGCGCCCGCCTGAGGTGGAACACCGCCGAGCCCACGTCAGTCCCCGGAGCACCGGAAGCTGGTGGCGGAGTCCGGATCGCCGTGCCCGTCGTAGATCGGCACCCGGGGGTGGCGGCACAGGTCGCGGGTGGTCCTGCCGTCGGCGGTGGCCGCGGCCAGCGTGTCCGGGGCGCGGCCGCGCTCCACCCAGGCGATCATCGCGCCCATCGGGTCCACCGGCGCCACGCCCACCCCGGTGCCGCAGTGGCCGGAGCCGGGGGCGAGGAAGAGCCGGAAGAACCCGTCGGCCGGGCCGGTGACGCGCTCGACCCGCTCGCGGTAGTCGATGGTGGTGCCGGGGGCGATCTCGGCGTCGGCGAGCCCGTGCCAGACCAGCAGCCTGCCGCCCGCGGCGCGGAAGGCCGACAGGTCGGGCCGGGTGTTGGCCAGCAGGTGGTCGTAGGTCGCGGTGGAGGCGAACACCAGCCGTTCGAAGGCCGAGTAGTCGATCTTCGTGGTGTCCATGCCGGGATCGCGGCCGAGGAAGTACCTGATCCAGTTGTCGGCGATGGGCAGCGGTGCGGCCCCGGCGAGCTCGGCGAAGCTGCCGCCCTTCACCAGCCCCTGCCCGAGCCTGCCGGTGTGCCCGCGCGGTCCGTCCCAGATCCGCCTCACGACCTCCGCGGTGGCGGCTGTAATCGTTGTCCCGCAAGGGGTTTTCGTGCCTACCAGGCGCGCCGGGTCGAACCGGCAGGCCGCCGGGTCGCCGATCACGCGATCTGCGACGCCGTCGAGCAGGTCGCAGTCGTCGACCGCGGCCCTGGTGAACGCGTCGAACTCGCAGGCCGAGGGGCGGGTGCGCTCCTGGTTCATCACCACCTGCGGCCAGAACTGGGCCAGGGAGGAGCGCGGCATGTCGATCGCGGGCCCGCCCGCCACGATCCCGTCGTAGTCGCGCGGGTGGAGCTGCGCCTCCGCCAGCCCCTGCCGCCCGCCCGTCGAACAGCCGTTCCAGTACGAGTAAGCGGGGGCGCGGCCGTAGAAGCTCCTCGTCACCGCCTTGCCGACCACGGTCATGTCGTGCACCGACCGGGTGGCGAAGTTCGTCAGCAGCCCCCAGTTCACCCGTCCCGACGCGTCCAGCGCCCACGCCGCCGGGCTGATCGGGTTGAGCCCGATCCCGCCGTCGGTCGCCGCGGCCGCGAAGCCGTCCTTGACCGCGGGCGCGAGCCCTTCCGCGGAGAACCCGGTCGCGAACCCGCCGCCCCCGGTGCCCAGGAACCGCCCGGTCCAGCCGCGCAGCGGCAGCCACACCTCCACCCGGACCCGGTCGTCGGTGTCCGGGTGGCTGAGCACCACCGTGACCTCGCACCGCGCGGGCACACCGGTGATCGGCGGGCGCCCGGGCATCCCGGCCTCGCCCGCGGGCCGCTCGACCCCGGACACCGACAGCACGCGGGCCCCGGGCACCGCGGGCGCCGAGACGGCCGCGCACGCGCTCTTCGCGGGGATGGCCGCGGGCAGCCCGGCGGCGAGCATCAGGGTGACGAGCAGCTGGCAGACCTTCTTCATCGCTCTCCATTGAGCCTTGAGACGACCGCGGCCACCCAAGGTAGGCGAATCGATGCAGAACAGGCCAATAAGGGATCTTGAAAAGATGATGACGGTCAGGTGCGGGCATCATGGGTGCATGGCTGAGCGTGGCGAGTCCAGGTGGAGCAAGCTGCCCGAGCGCGTCCTGCCCCAGGAGTGGGTGGAGGCCAAGGAAGCGGAACCGGTGCCCGGCTCGGTGCTCGAAGCCGACGCGAACAAGGAGCAGCGCGAGGCGCTCAACCTGCTTGAGCGCGTCGGCCTGGGCTGACCAGCCGCAGGGCGATCAGCCCGCCCACGCCCGGCAGCAGCGCGGCGAGGCGGGCGCGGACGGGTGTGCCCTCACGCAGCAGGGCCACCAAGACGACCATGAGGTAGGCGAATCCGTGGATCGGGCCGCTGACCGACGTGACGGTCGGGGCGTGCACGGTCACGAGGTTCGCCAGCAGCACGACCAACGAGACAGCCTCGATCGCGGCGGGAATCCGGAGCGCGGTCATGTCATGCCCCCGTCGTCGAGCCGGGGCGCACGATCATCAGCACCGTGACTGTCGCCCACAGGACGTTGAACACGCCGCCGGTCATCGCGATGCGACGGACCCACGCGCTGATGTCGGTGTCAGGAGCGGTCTCCAGGGCGTCGAGCACCTTGCGCTGATCCGGCAGCACCGCGGCGACGAGCACGGCTGCGGCGACCGCGGTCAGCGCAATGGACGCCAGCAACCATGCGTCGCCCAGCACACCCATGCTGAGCGCGGTCGCCAGGCCGAACACCGGCACCAGCACGCCGAGCCCCGCGTAGACGCGGCAGATGCGGTGCAGGGTGCGAACCACCGGCAGCGCCGACGACCTCGCCGCGCGGGGGAACATGCTCGCCGCGACGGTGACCGGGCCGATCGCCACGATCGCGACGACGACGTGCACGCTGAGCAGGAATTTCGTCACGGTCTTTCGTTCTCCTCCGGGTGCGCGGTGCCTGCCGCCAGCAGGCTAGGGAGGCGCCCGAGATCGCAACAGTGGCAGCAATGCCAGGTGTCAACGAGTTCTCGCCACGGGCGAGAGTGGGGAGCAAATGGCTGCTTTTCGTCTTGCTGTCGTCGCCGCGCTGTCCTTGGGCGGCCTTTCCCTCGCCGTGCCCGCCGACGCGGTGCTGCTGCCGACGTACCCTGCGGGATGATCAGGGCGGCGGACGCGCCGACGTACGGCCTGCCGAGGCACCTGCACTGGCACCGGTGCGGCAGCGGAACGGAGCGCGTCGAGATCCGCGCGGTCTTCCGGAGGACCACCTGGTGCGTCGGTCCCGGCGTGCACGACGTCTCGAACGCTTTCAACGGACGTCAGGAGCCGGTGACGGTCGAGGCGATCGGCGGCCGCTGACCCACCGGAATTCGGACGCGGGTCGTCCAGCGTTATGCGAAAGTACGGCCCGTGCCAGCGAAAGAGGAATCGGCGGTCTCCGGCGAACTGCTGGAGATCGCCGACGCGCTTCTGCCCGGTGTGCGGCTCGACTCCGCGCGGTTGTTCCGCGGCGGGATGCACGACGTGGTCCTGGTGCCCGAGGTGGCCGCCGTGCGGGTCAGCAGGCGCGACTCCGGAACGGCGGCGCTGCCCCGCCGCACCGAAGTGCTGCGCATGATCGCTTCCAGCGGGCTGCCCTTCGCCGTGCCCGAGCCCCTGACACCGGTGACGACCTTCGGCGAACGCGCCGCCGTCGCCGTGTCGTGGGTCGGCGGGACCGCGCTACCGGAGGGACAGGGCGATCCGGAGAAGATCGCCCCACTGCTCCGGGCGATCCGTGAGTGCCCGGTCAGCCCCGAGCTGGAGGCGCTGCTGCACGTGCCACCGACCTATCCCGACGGCCGCCACTGGGGGCAGGTGCTCATCGAGGAGGTCATCCCGCGCCTGCCGGAGCAGTACCGCGCCGAACGCCTTCGACGCGTCGAGGAGGCGCTGGCCATGCCGCCCGTTTCGGCTGCGCTGGTCCACGGCGATCTGGGTGGCGGCAACGTCCACTGGGACGACAACGGTGACGTCGTCGGCGTTCTGGACTGGGATCTCGCGTTGGTCTTCGATCCGGCCATCGACGCGGCGCTGATGGCCTGGCACGGCTGGGAGAACGTGCGGGGCGCCGTGGACGAGGAGACGTACCGGCGGGCGAGGACCTGGGACTCGACGATCGGGGTGGGGTTCCTGGTGTCCGCGTTGTACACCAGGACGCTGGACAAGGTCGACGTGTTCGTGGAGCACATCGTGCGGGAACTTCAAGCCCGAGAGGGTGGCACGAAGACGCAGAACGGGTGCCCCGCCGGATCGGCGTAGATGCGAAGCGGCTCGACAGGGTCGTCCGAGCGGTCTCGAAGCAGTCGCGCGCCCAGTGCCAGGGCACGCGTGTGCTGGGCGTCGAGGTCGGCGACAGCGGGCACGGTGATGTCCAGGTGCAGCATCTGCGGGCGCGGACCATCCGGCCACGTGGGCTCGGCCTGGTGCGGGACCTGCTGGAACGCGATCTGGGGAATGCCCTCGGCGCCGCGCAGCACCAGCCAGTCCCGTTCGGCCGGTGGTTCGTCGCCGGGGCGGTAGTGGAGGCCGAGGAAACGGCGGTAGAACTCGGCGAGCTCCCTGACGTCGGGACAGTCGAGAACGACCTGGCGCAAGATCGGGAAGTCGGCGGCCATGCCTTCGAGGCTAAACGCGCTCCGCGATGAACACGAATTCGCGGCCGGGGCGGTCGGGCGCGTCGCGGACGTCGACCACGCGGTAGCCGGACGCGGCGAGGTCGGCCTCGATCTCCTCGCGCTCGCGGAACCGCACGGCGCCCTCCGAGACGAGCACGGTGCCGTCGGCCAGGAACCGGTAGGTGTGGCGGAACGAGACGAGCGGCAGGCTGACGTCGGTGACCTCGAACAGCTGCTCCACCTGGCCGAAGCCCGGCACGTCGCGGGTGAGGAGCGCGGGCCCGGCGGCCCAGTCCTCCCAGATCCGGCGTTCCGGGCGCCGCGTCTCGAACACGAGGTGACCGCCGGGCCGGAGCGCGACGTGGGCGCCGCGCAACGTCCGCGCCCAGTCCGCATCGGAGAGGATCACCGGGGCCACGTTTCCCGTCATCACCGCGAGGTCGGCGCCGAGCGCGGGCAGATCGCCCGCGTCGCCGGGCAGCCAGGTGATCCGCCCTTCCGGGTCCTTCGACCTGGCGACCTGGAGGGAGGCCTCGGCGGGCTCGACGCCGACCACCGCGCGACCGCTGTCGGCCAGCAGGATCGCCAGGCAGCCGGTGCCGCAGCCGATGTCGAGCACATGCCGCGCGCCCAGCTCGTCGGCGATGGCGAGGTACATCGTCAGGTCGCTGCGATCCCCGTCGAACGCGTCGTAGACGGCGGCGAGGCGGGGATGGGCGAACATCGCGTCAGGCACTCCGCGACCGTAGCCGCTCGCCGCGTTTCCGGTGCGGGGATTTCCGTTCCGGGCGCCGGGCAAGACCATCGTGCTCGAAGTGCTCCGGGACCGGAGCGTCCACGATGCACTGACCCTTGTGGACAGTGTTGTCACCGGCACCGGGGTCGTGAACTCCGCGAGCTTCCTGCCCTTCGGGTGCACGTGGTGCGTCCGCGATCCGCGAAACGGCAGCGGCAGCAACGCCTTCCCGCCGACGCGACCGCCCGCGACGAGATGCCCGGGCGACAACGCCGCACGTCGAAGGCGTGGTCCCGCGCCCGTGTTCTCTGCCGCGACCGGCGTAGTCCCGGATCGGGTGAGTCCAGAACGACCAATGGCCGTGTCGGCTCGATGGCCGCGTCCGAGCGGTGTGGATGCCGCTGCGGTGATCCATTTGCGTGGTCTTGGACGCAGAGCTGACAGAGCCTGCCGGAGTGACGCGTATTCCTGCTGAACGCCAAGGACCTGGCATTCATGGATGCCCACCGGCGTGTGCCTTGGCGGACGGTACTGCGTTCACCGCGCCGCCTTCGTGAGCGATCGCCTGCTCCGCAGCGGGCAGGTGGGCTCGGGTCATTGGCTTCCTCCGGGGGCCGCACCGAAAGCAAGATCAACCACGACAGGGGAACAACCATGAAGTCATTGCGTCTTGTCGCGGCGGCCGGGTTGGCCGGCGCCATGGCACTGACCGGGACCGCCTTCGCACAGGCGGCGCCCATGTCCCAGCCCCAAGCCGACGTGCAAGTGGCGGCGCTGGTCAACCCGACCGACCAGATCTTCTTGAGGAGGGTGCACCAGGGCAACCTCTTCGAGATCGCGAAGGGCGCCCTGGCGGTGGAGAAGGGCCGCTGCGCGTCCGTGCGACGCGTTGGTCGCGTAATTGCGCGTGATCACACGCGGCTGGACCAGAGGCTGCGTCCGGTCGCGGAGCGGGAGCGGGTGTCACTGCCCGACACTCCGACCCGTGCCCAGCAGGCGCTGCTCAGGGACCTGCAGAGCAAGTCGGGGACCGCCTTCGACCGGAGCTGGCTGCAGGTGCAGGTGACTGTCCACCAGCAGACGCTGAAACTCATCCAGCAGGAGCTCCGCCGCGGTCAGTCGCCCCAGGTGAAGCAGGTGGCACGAGAAGCCCTTCCCGTCGTCGAGAAGCACCTGGCACAGGTGCGCACCGCGCAGCGGGTGTGCAGGATCTGAGGGCACGGCCCTCGGCAGCACACCGCTGACGTCACCTGATGGGAGCCCGGTGGGGACGAGCCGATCATCTGGCCTCGTCCCCACCGGGCGACACGGTTCGCGTTGTCCTCAAGGTGATCACCCGAGACGCGCCATGGCAGCGCTGCCCGCTCAGATCCCGCAGTTGGAGGCCGACCAGAAGCGGCTGGATCGGTGATCGACGTGCGTGTGGTCGCCGTGCCCGGGGTAGCCCGGCCCGAGGATGCCGTTGAACCCGTGGTTGCGCGCCTGCTGGGCCAGGCGGCACAGCGAGTGCGGTCCGGCGCCGAGGTCGACGGCATCGCCGTGGAGGTGGCGGCTGTTCGAGGCCCCGCCGACCGCGTTGTTGCACGCGACGCTGCGGAAGCCACTGGTCACCCGGATCGAGCTGTCACCGAGGGCGTGGCGCATGGCTTGGAGCTTCCACATGGACACCAGGGCGTTGGCCCGGGCCGTGGCGCTGGAGACGGCGCCACCGCTCCACGTGGAGTTGCACGTGTTCAGCTCGGCGTAGGAGAAGTTGACCGGAGTGCAGTCGTCGTCCTGGAGCTGGTAGATCTTGGTGAAGGTCTGACCGCCCGCGATCCCGTCCACCGGGAGCCCGTAGGCCTGCTGGAAGCGGGTGACCGCGGCCTTGGTGGCCGGGCCGTAGTCGCCGTCGATGCCGAGGACAGCGCCGTAGCCGGGATAGCCGGACATCCGGATCTGGAGCTGCCGGACGTCCTCTCCGGTCATGCCCTGGGAGAGGGTTCTTCCCCAGGTGTAGCAGCCGTCCGCGTGCGCGGGGGCCGCGGGCACCGTCAGCCCGGTGACGGTCAGGATCGTGGCGGACAGCAAGGTCATGATCTTGCGCAGCACGAGAACCTCCTGGTGCAGGGGACAGGAGTTCGAACTGGTGGAGGCTAACCCGTTGTCGCACAAGGGCTTCTAGGCTGTTCGTCCCATTGCGGATGCGCCGCGCGCCCCACATACTCCTTAGCTGGGCTAACGAGATGGAGGACGCGGTGGCTACTCGGCTCGACGAGGACGTGGTGCTGGTGCGCGGCGCGGCCCTGGCCGACGGGCGTTCCGCGGAGTTGCGCCGCGGGGTGTCCCTGCTGGTCGAGCACGGCGTGGTGGCGGGCGTCTGGGACACCGGCGACGAGCCGCCGCACCGGGGCCGGGTGATCGACGCCTCCGGTGCCACGATCATTCCCGGCATGGTCGACTCGCACTCGCACCTGAGCATGCCCGGTGGGGCGCAATGGGTTCAGCGCGGTTTCGACAGCACCGAGGAACTGCTCGCCGTCGCCGAGGAGAACGGCGACCTGATGGTGCGCGCCGGGATCCGCTGGGCACGCGACGTCGGAGCGCCCCGCAGACCCGATCCCGTCACCGGCGGCGAGCGCGCGCTCAGCCTGCGCCTGCGCGACGCGTGGCGAGGGCGGGCGGACCGGCCGTACATCCGCGCGGCCGGGACCTGGCTCGGCAAGTCCGGCGCGCTGCCGCACGGGCTCGCCGTCGAGGTGGAGCACGGAGCGGATCTCCTCGCTGCCGCGCGGGTCCAGCTCGACGACGGCGCCGACCTGGTCAAGCTCTACCTCGACGGCCCCGACCGCGACACGCCTCCGTTCACCGTCGAGGAGGTGACCGCGGTCGTCCGCGAGGCGCATGCTCGTGGTGCGCGCGTCGCCGCCCATTCCGGCATGCTGCACGGCTCCCAGGTCGGCGCGGCCGCGGGCGTCGACAGCATCGAGCACGGCTTCCAGCTCGACCGCGACGCCGCTTCGGCGATGGCGAAGGCCGGGACGGTCCTGGTATCCACGCTCGGCGTGATGCACTCGTGGCTGACCTTCACCGATACGTCCACTGTGGACCGATTCACCGCACCCGACTCCCGCGCGACCATCGGCGCTCGCCTTGAGGCGGCCGAGGAAGGTGTGCGGCTGGCCCACGCCGCCGGTGTGCCGATCGCGGCGGGCTCCGATTTCGGCGGAGGTTCCTTGCGCGCCAACCAGTTGGCGTGGGAAGCCGAGGCCCTGGTCCGCGCCGGGATACCGCCGCACGAGGCGCTGGCCGCGCTCACCTGGCGCGGCGGCGACCTGCTCGGCGATCCGACCGCCGGGCGGCTCGAAGTGGGTGGGCCCGCCCACTTCTCCTTGGTGCACGGCGATCCCCTGTCCGATCCCGCGTCACTGTGGCGAGTCTGGCTGACCCGCTAGGGCTGGACTCGCGCCCGGATTCGGCAGCCGCATCGGCGGGCCTTCCGGCCGGTACTCGAAGTGCCACCATTCGTTGTCGTACACCCGGTACAAGCCGTGGCGCGCACCGTTGCGCTCCAACCATCGCGCCCCCGCCGCGGGTCTGACGTCGAGTGCCGTCCCCGCCACGTGCCGCGACTCCTCCGGCGGCAGAACCCGCAACCGGGCCGCCTCCTCGGACCCGCTCCGGCGCACCTCCGCGGTGAACATCCGCTGCTGCTCCGCCGCATCGCGATGCCCCGAGGTGAGCCCGATCAGCTCGCCGTCCCGCCACAACGCCTCCGCCCGCGCCGCCGTGAACGCCGCGCGGGTGGCCGGTGTCAGCCCAGCCAGGTCCTCCGCCGGGAACCGCGCCGACAGCGCCCACTGGCAGGCCAGATGCTTCGCCCGCCGCGGTGCCGCGACGAACGCCACCGGCAGCAGGGCTACCGCCAACACCCGTGTGAACAGGTGATACCCCCGATCGCGGACCCGCTCGCCCACCGTTCACCACCCTCTCTTGAGCGTTCGCTCAAACCGGAGCCTAACCCGGCTTTGAGCGAACGCTCAAGAGCCGTCTAGATCACGCGCCCGTAGATCGAGGCCAGCAGGGCGACGGCCACCACCGCCAACACCAGCAGCACCCACCCCGGGTTCCCCGTCGCCCGCCGCGCCCTGGCCGATGTCGGGGGCACGTACCCCGGCGGCCACGGCATCCGCTCAACGATCTCCGCCCGCCGCCGCTCGGTCCACAGTGGACAGTGCGGGTCCTGGGTGTCCTCGTCGGACCCGCAGGGCAGGAAGGGGTAGTCGTCGTCCTCCCCGCGACATCTCCAGCATTTCATCGGCGGCACGGTAGTCACGCCGCGTGAAATCCCCCTGAAACCAACGAGAACAATTCGGTCAACAGAGATCGCCTCGCCGCTCTCCCCGTGTCCCAGGAGGACGGGCCGCGCAGCCCGCGAGCCCGATCGTCACCACGGCCACGGCCGTTGCCCGTTTGATCACGGAGGAAGTCTTCATCCCGCTTCTGCCACGGACAATGCGTAGAGCTACTCAGCTCGGGCCCGATGTCGGACCAGAAGGGCGCCGGGGCGGCGATCGGCTCCGGCTCCGTCTCGTACACCCTGCCTCGGGACGTGGTCCACAGGTGCCGCCCGTCCGGCAAGTTCACTCGTCGGCGGGGGCCGGTTCTTGACCTCGCCCGACCGGCAGGCCCTCGGCGCGCGCAAGGGGCCCCGGTCAAGCCGACCCCATGCTGCTACCCGTGGGACTGGGAAGCCCAGCCCGCGCACTACCCAAGAACCCGCTGCAACCGCAAAGCCAACTGCAACTCCAGAGCCCGATCAGCCCCCTGCCAATCCGCCCCGAGCAACACCGATATCCGTTCCAGCCGCTGCCCGACCGTATTGATGTGCACGTGCAGCTCATCCTTGGTCCGCGTAAGGCTCCCACGTGAATCGAAATAAGCCCGCAGCGTCCCCAGCAAATCCGTCCCGCGTCGCTTGTCGTATTCCAGTATCGGCCCCAGCGTCGCTGTCACGAACCCGCGAAGATCGGCCCGATCACCCAGGAGCAGGCCGACGAATCCGAGGTCCGAGGCCGACGCCGTCACTCCGACGCGGCCTAGTTCCTCCAAGGCGCGCAACACGCGCGCGGCTTCGGCCCATGCCGCGGCCACTCCGGTGGGGCCGCGGGCGGGGCCGCTGACGCCGATCGTGGCCGGGACGTCCAGGTCGCGGGGCGCGGAAGCCGGTAGCACCAACACGATCCGCTCGCCGAAGGTGCCGCCGAGCCCGCCGCGTGTCCTGGCAGCGCGGGCCGTGGCAGCGCGGACTCGGTCGGAGTCGGCGAGCACGAGAACGACGTGCTCGGCGGTCAGGTCGACGCCGAGTGCGCGTCCACGAGCGATCAAACCGTCGCGGTGCGGGTCGTTGAGCAAATCGGTGACCAGCTCGCCGCGCACCTGGTTCTCCGCCTCCGCGGTGGAACGCCGCAACAGCAGGAGCAGCGCGGTGACGACACTCGCGCGCTCGAAGAGCCTGCGGTCGCCGTCGGTCAGCTCGGTTGACGTGGCGAACGCGAGAGCACCCAACAACTCCGGCCCGGCGAGCACAGCGCACACCGCGCCCCACGGGGTGCTGACGGATCGGCCACTGGTGCGCGAAGCCGCGACTTCCGTTGCGGGGAAAGGAGGCGGATCGGCACCCACGCGGGCCAGCTCGCCGCCATCGGGGTCGTAGACGATGATCCCGCCGTTGAGCAGGGCGGCGAGCGCGGCGGCCACCTCCTGCACGTCTCCGCCGCGCAGCACCAGGTCGCTGAGCCGATCGTGGGCCTGCTCGGCGCGCCGCATCGCGGTGTTGTGCGTGCGTGTCTCCTCCAACAGCCGCGCGGTGTCGATCGCGACAGCGGCGTGGTCGGCCAGCGACGACAACAGGGCGACCTCCTCCGGGGAGAACCGCCTCGGTGACCGCTGTGCCGCGTAGAGCACGCCGATGACCTGGCGGTTGAGCTGCAGCGGCACGCCGAGGATCGCGACAAGGCCCTCGTCCCGCACAGCGACGTCGATGGCCTCGGTGTGCCGGAAGCGGTCGTCGCCGAAGTAGCCGGAGCTGGCGTAGGGGCGGCAGAGCTGCGCGACGAGACCGCCCAGCCCTTCGCCCATCCCGAGCCGGAGGCGTTGGAACAGCTCGGAAACACAGCCGTCGGTCACACGCATGTACGTGTCGCCGACGACGTCGTCGTTCATGCTCAGGTAGGCGACGTCGGTGCCGAGCAGCATCCGCGCCCGGTGCACGATCGACCGCAGCACCGAGTCCAGGTCCCGCAGCCCGGCAAGGTCACCGGCGCTGTCGAACAGCGCCGCCAGCTCGGCTTCCCGCCTGCGGTGCTGGGTGAGCGTGCGCCGGACCCGCAGCGCCAGCTCGGTGGCGCCCTCGACCTCGGCCAGCTCCGCGCCGCGCAGCCCGGACAGGCGGGGGACCTG
The DNA here is from genome assembly GCF_900103775.1 of Allokutzneria albata. GTDB lineage: Bacteria > Actinomycetota > Actinomycetes > Mycobacteriales > Pseudonocardiaceae > Allokutzneria > Allokutzneria albata. Next base: position 863,337 of record NZ_LT629701.1, read on the forward strand.
CGCGATCTTCTCGCTCGGCGCGCCCTGGACCAGCAGCCGCAACAGCTCCGTCACGGGGTTCATGCGGTTCATGCTGCCGCACGGTCGGTCTGTTCCGTGAGGTCGCTGTTGCGGGTTTCCCGCGCCACCACCACGGCGACGGCGGTGATCAGGGCGGTGAGCGCGACGTAGCCGGCGATCGGGACGGGGCCGCCGAACTCCTTGAGCAGCGCCGTGGCGATCAACGGCGCGAGTCCGCCCGCCAGGATCGACGCCAGCTGGTAGCCGATGGACGCTCCGGAGTAGCGCACGCGGGTGCCGAACAGCTCCGAGAAGAACGCCGCCTGCGGCCCGTACATCGCCCCGTGCAGGACCAGGCCGACGGTCGTGGCGACGGTGATCCACAGGAAGGACCTGGTGTCCAGCAACGGGAAGAACGCGAACGCCCACGCTCCGACGCCGAGCGCGCCGAACAGGTAGACGGGCCTGCGGCCGAGCCGGTCGGACAGCGCGCCCCACATCGGGATGGTGGCGAAGTGGATCACCGAGGCGATCAGCACCGCGTTGAGCCCCACCGACTTCGGCAGCCCCAGCGGACCGGTGAGGTAGACCAGGATGAACGCGGTGATCACGTAGTACGACACGTTCTCGGCCAGCCGCGCGCCCATCGCCACCAGCACCTCGCGCCAGTTCTCGCGCAGCACCGTCACGATCGGCGCGCGCTGCCGCTTCGGAGCTTTCCGAGCTGCTTCGAGGAAAACCGGTGACTCGGCGATCGCCAGCCGGATCCACAGCCCGATGAGGACGAGAACCCCGGACAGCAGGAACGGGATGCGCCAGCCCCACGCCAGGAAGTCGGCCTCGCTCTGGGCACCCGCGAGGATCGCCAGCACCGCCGTGGCGAGCAGGTTCCCCGCCGGGGCACCGGCCTGCGGCCACGACGCCCAGAACCCGCGCCGCCGCGCGTCCCCGTGCTCGGAGACGATCAACACCGCACCGCCCCACTCCCCGCCGAGCGCGAAGCCCTGCACCAGTCGCAGGACCGTCAGCAACACCGGCGCGGCCACCCCGATGCTCGCGTAGGTGGGCAGCAGGCCCATCGCGAAGGTGGCCCCGCCCATCAGCACCAGGCTCAGCACCAACAGTTTCTTGCGGCCGAGGCGGTCACCGAAGTGCCCGAACACCAGCCCGCCGATCGGCCGTGCGAGGAACCCGATCGCGTAGGTGGCGAAGGCCAGCAGGGTTCCGGTGAGCGGTTCGGTACTGGGGAAGAACACCTTGTCGAACACCAGGGCGGCGGCCGAGCCGTAGAGGAAGAAGTCGTACCACTCCACGGTCGTGCCGATCAGGCTCGCCCCGACCACGCGCGAAATCCCTGCCATGCCAACGACTCCCTTGTCCTGGAAGGAGAACTACTGCGCGGTCCACCCGCCGTCGATCGCCACGGAGGTACCGGTGACGTGCGCCGCGGAGTCGCCGCAGAGCCAGCGGACGACGTCGGCGACCTGTTCGGGCTCGATGAGCCGCTTCACCGCGGTCCTGGCCAGCAGCACGCGGTCCACGACCTCCGATGCGTCGATGCCGTGCTGCTCGGCCTGCGCGGCGACCTGGTGCTCGACCAGGGGAGTGCGGACGTAGCCGGGGCTGACGCAGTTGCTGGTGATGCCGTGCGGCGCGCCTTCGAGCGCGGCGACCTTGCTGAGCCCCTCCAGCCCGTGCTTCGCCGCGACGTAGGCGGACTTGTAGGCGCTGGCGCGCGATCCGTGCACGCTGGAGATGTTGACCACGCGACCCCAGCCGCGTTCGCGCATGTGCGGAAAGCACTGGCGGGTCAACAAGAACGGCGCGGTCACCAGCACCTGCTGGATCAGCGTGAACCGCTCGGGCGGGAACTCGTGCAGCGGGGCGACGTGCTGGAGCCCTGCGTTGTTGACCAGCACGTCCACCTCGGCGGGCAGCCCGGCGACGGCGCCGGCGTCGGCCAGGTCGGCCCCGTGCGCGATGCCCCCGATCGGGCCGGCGACGGCCGACGCGCCCGCGGCGTCGAGATCGACGACGTGGACCCGAGCCCCCGCCTCGGCGAGCGCCAGCGCGCAGGCCCGGCCGATGCCGCCCGCGCCGCCGGTGACCAAGGCGACCTTGCCGGAGAGGGTGCTCATGGCCGAAGACCGTAGGAGCCCGTCAACGGGAATCACATGGTTGGCACAGCCGCAACTCGCGGTCGAACCCTGTGCGTCGGTCACATGTCCACACTGCTCGGCGACCGGGCCGACAACTGCGCGCCGGGCCGCTCGTACAAAATTCCACAACATTGGCCGAGAGGTGTTCGCTACCGCGCGGACGGCAATGTTGCCGATCTGGGTGAAACCTCACCCTCGTCCGGCGGCCGCTTTTCCGCCGCAACCGCCGGAAGGGTGACGGAATGCCGGGCGAGAACGCCGGTGGTTGCAGGGTCAATCAAAGCGCCACGTCGAGGCGGGTCCTGCCTGGCCGGACCGCGTGCGGCCGGGCATTTGCGAAATGCATTCTGTTTCCATCGAGGTGAGGGAATCAGAATCCCGGGCGGGCGTTCTTCCATTCGTTCGGGGGAGTGAGGAGGAACCGGAGGGCTCCGCTATGATCCGGCCACTCGAGTGATCAACTCGCTCTGGCCGCGCGTTCATTCAAGCCAGGAGTAGTCCGATGTCCCAGAGCAAGGCGCCCGGTCAGCGGGGCAAGGTCGCGGTCCACCTCGCGGCCAACCGGCTCGGCGTCCCCTCGGTGATCTTCTTCGCCATGTCGGCCGCCGCCCCGCTGACAGCGGTCACCATGGTGATCACGTCCGGCTACTCCGTCACCGGTCTGATCGGCATCCCGGTCGCCTTCGTCGTCGCGGGCGGCCTGCTGGCGCTGTTCTCCGTCGGCTACGTGACGATGGCGCCGTACGTGGTGAACGCGGGCGCCTTCTCCGCCTACATCAGCCGGGGACTGGGGCGGCCGGTCGGCGTTGCCGCGGCGCTGGTGGCGCTGATCGCGTACACGGGGATCCAGATCGGGGTCTACGGCGCCATCGGCGACTCGGGCGCGCGGTTGTTCCGCGACTGGGGCGTCCACGTGCCGTGGTGGCTCATCGCGCTGGCGGGCTGCGCGCTCGTGGCCTTCCTCGGCCTGCAGCACGTCGACTTCAACAGCAAGATCCTCGCGGTGCTGCTGGTCGCCGAGATCCTGGTGATCGTCGTCTACAGCCTGGGCAACCTGGCCCACCCCGCCAACGGCGTCGTCACCGTGGACGCGCTGAACCCGGAGACGCTGTTCTCCCCGGGCGCCGGTGCCGTCCTCGCGGTGGCGATCACCGCTTTCGTCGGGTTCGAGGCCTCGGTGGTGTTCAGCGAGGAGGCCCGGCAGCCGGGCAAGACCGTGCGGGTGGCCACCTTCACCTCGATCGGCGTCCTGGTCGGGCTGTTCACCCTGGCCTCGTGGGCGATGAGCGTGGCGACCGGCCCGGACCGGATCGTGCAGGCCTCGCAGACGGAGAGCACGAACCTCATCTACAGCCTGGCGACGACCAGCCTCGGCACCAGCTGGGCGATGATCGGCCGGGCGCTCTACGTCACCGGCGCGCTGGCCACGCTGATCGCCTTCCACAACCTCGCCGCCCGCTACACCTTCGCGCTCGGCCGGGAACGCGTGCTGCCCGCGATGTTCGGCCGGACGTCGCTGCGCACCGGCGCGCCGAAGAACAGCTCGCTGGTGCAGAGCGCGCTCGCCCTCGTGGTGATCGTCGTGTACGCGGTCGCCGAGCTCGACCCGGTGATCAACCTGTTCTACTGGTGGTGCACCTCCGGAGCGCTCGGCGTCATGTTGCTGATCGGCACGACGTCCTTCGCGGTCATCGGGTTCTTCGCCAAGCGCCCCTCCGCTGAGTCGGCGTGGCGCCGGATCGTCGCGCCGGTGCTGTCGGCGATCGGGCTGGCGATCGGGCTCGTGCTGGTGCTGGCCAACTTCGACAAGCTGCTCGGCGTCGAGGCGGATTCCCCGCTGGGATGGGGAATTCCGACCGCCTACCTGGTGATCGCCGCGGTGGGGCTGGCGTGGGGCCTGTGGCTGCGCGGGGCGTGGCCGGAGGTCTACGCGACCATCGGCATGGGCTCCAAGGCCGCCATCGGCCGCAGCGAAGCCGAGGACGGGGTGCACGCGGACCTGCGCTGACCCCTCCGGCCTCGCCGCGGTACCAAGGACGTCAGAGCGGCCTCGGCAGGCGCTCGGCGACGGGCAGGATGCCGAAGGGCTTGTGCGGCAACGTCTGGTACCAGTACGCGACCGAGGACACGTCGTCAATGCGCTTGTTGGCGTGGCCGTGCTCGATGGTGACCTTGATCGACTGGGTGAACGTCACCGGGTCCTCGATGTGGAAGCGGTACATCGACACCTGACCGCTCCAGTTCGGCCCGCCGGGCATGGTGAGCCCGTGGTAGGGCGCCGAGTACGTCTGCGTCGGGCACCACGCGGTGTTGAAGTAGTCCTCGGTTCCCGTGCCGTGCAAGGACGGCGGGAACGGCTCGCCGTCGATGAAGATCATGTCGTCACCCTCGCCGTACCAGTTCCACTGCTCGGTCCGGCGGAGGTTGTGCACGTTGAGCACGCAGCCCACGTAGTGACCGCGCCCGGTGGCGTCGAGGATGACGTAGTTGCCGGCGCCATCCGGATTGGTGCCGCCGAACAGGTACTCCTCGTTCGACTGCTCACCCTGCTCGACGCCGTCGGTGGGGTTGGCGCGGTTCCACTGCGCGTGGAAGTAGCCGAGATCGTCCTCGATCGCGTCGAAGGTCTCGTAGTCGACGTAGTAGTAGAAGAACACCGGCGCATCGGCCATCTCGCTGACCAGCTCGACCCGCGCGCGGCGGCGGAACGGCATGTGGAACCAGCTGTTGAAGCCCTTGCCGTCCTCCGGGCTCATCTGCAGCGGAGCGGAGACGAAGTTGCCGGTCTTGGCGTGCCCCATGCCGAAGAAGTCCCCGAGCGGGACCAGCACGCTGGGGTCGGCGCTGTCCTCCCAGGTGATCTTCAGCAGCAGCCTGCGCAGGAAGTCCGGCTCCTGCTTGGCGTCGGGGGGCAGTGCGACGGTGCACCAGATGTGGGTGATCGACCCGCAGCCCTCGATGTCGGCCAGCACCGCGGTCTGGCCGGGCTGGATCGTCAGCCGGTCGTCGTTGCCGCCGCTGCGGTCCCAGCTGGAGACCCGCCGCCTGCGGGAGGCCCGCAAGCGCGGAAGATCGCGCAGACTGCTGCCGTGGTTGCCGTACGCCATTCGACGCCTCCCGACCGAGAAAACGATTTCTCGTCAAGTTAGGCGTCGGGTGATCCCGGCGTCAATCCGCCGGAGGAACGCCGACGCGCTCGGCGAGTTCGTCGAAGGCGGCGCGGAAGTGCGGTCCCAGCGGTTCGATCCGGCCAGGGTGGACGTCGGCGAGCCCGTCCACGTGCGTGCCGCCCACGACGCGGTGATAGCGGTGCAGATGGCCGTTTCCCGTGGAGCGGACCATGTCGGCGTAGGCATCCCCGGTGCGGCTGATCGGCAGGAGGGTGTCGAGGGTGCCGTGCAAGGAGATCAGCGGCTTGTGGATGCGGCCGGTCAGGGAGATCCGTTCGACCGCGGTGCGCACCTCCCGTGGCCGGGAGGGGTAGTCGTAGTCCGTGTCGCAAGCGACAGTTCCGCTTGTGCAGAAAGGAATTCCGGCTTCCAGTCCGCCGTCGGACGCGGGGTCGAACTCCTCGCGGAAGATGCGCTGGGTGAGATCCCAGTAGACCCGGTAGTGGTAGTCCCACAGGAACTCCGACTCCTGCGGGAAGCCCGCGTCGACGATCTCCTGACGCGCGGCGGTGCTTCCGGCGAGGTAGCGGGGATACGCGCGCAGCACGGGTGGGAGGAAGGTGAACAGGTTCGGTCCGTTCGCCCGCCACAGCGTGCCTTCCCAGTCCACGCCGCCGTCGAACAGCGCGGGCCGGTTCTCCAGTTGCCAGCGGACCAGATAGCCGCCGTTGGAGATCCCCGCCGCGAACGTTCGCTTGGGCGATCGCCCATATCGTTGGGCGACAACGGCCTTCGCGGCGATGGTCAGCTGGGTGACCCTGGAGTTCCACTCCGCCACCGCGTCCCCTGGCCTGGCGCCATCGCGGAAGAACGTGGCTCCGGTGTTGCCCTTGTCGGTCGCCGCGAACGCGTAGCCCTTGGTCAGCACCCAGTCCGCGATCGCGCGATCGTTGGCGTACTGCCGTCGCGTGCCGGGCGCGCCCGACACCACCAGCCCGCCGTTCCACTTGTCCGGCAAACGGAGCACGAACTGCGCGTCGTGGTGCCAGCCGTGGTTGTCGTTCGTGGTGGAGGAATCGGGGAAGTAGCCGTCCACCTGCACTCCGGGAACGCCCTTCGGCTGGGGGAGGGCGGCATGGGTCAGTCCCGCCCAGTCGGCGACGTTGGTGTGCCCGGAGGTCACCGTGCCCGCGGTCGTCAGCTCGCGCAGGCAGGACACGCGCTGGTGCTCCGCGTCCGGCACCACCAGCCGCGCACACAGTCCACTGTGGACGGGATCGGTGGCTGCGAGTGAACCGGTGAACACCAGCAGGGCCGTGGCCAGCGACGCGATCATGCCGCGACGATAGGCCGAACGGACGCGGGGGAAAACGTGTGCGCTCACCACAGTCCGCACGAGAAGCATGGAGAACCCGATCACGAGTTGAGATCGGTTCCGGGACCCCTCCCGGGTCGGACGGCGACAATGGTGCGCCCCTGCCCTGCCATCCCCGAAGGGAACCTGATGGACCAGCCGACGCAGGCCGAGCCCGTGCCCGAGGAGGAGGCGGGGGTCCGCCCGCCCGACCCCCTCGTCGTCGCCCTCGCCAACGCCTCGCTGCTCAGCGCCGGTTACCTGGTGCTGGGGCGGCGCAAGCTGGCCGCGGCGACGGGGCTCGTCACCGTCGTCCTGCTCATCCTGCTGGCCACGGTCCTGCGCACGTGGTGGTTCACCGTGATCGTGCTGCTGTGGTGGGCGGGTCTGATCTGGCACGGCTGGTTCCTGGCAGGCGGCCGCGCGGCCGGACGTGGGCGACTGGTGCTGCTCGCCCTCACACTGCCGGTGGTGCTCGTCGTGGGACTGCTGAGCTTCGACGCGGCCAGGGTGGAGGAGCAGGTCGCGCAGGCGCGCGGCGCCGGTGACTGCGCGCGAGCGGTGGACGTGCTGGAGCAGCTCTGGTTCGGCCACCTGCTGGTCGATCCCACGGTGATCATCCGGGGCGAACTGACCACCGAGGCGTGCCGCCGCGCCGGCACGGCCAAGGACAAGCTCGCCCTCGCGCTGACCGGTCGCACCGACGTGCTCAAGGAGGGCTTCGACCACCTCGCCTCCGTGCTCGCCGAGTTACGCGGCCACGAGAAGGTCGTTGACGTGGTGCTCGACGGCTTCCTCTCCGGGCTCCCCGCGAAGAACCCCTGCCACACCGCCGTCGTCACCGACTGGCTGCGCGAACGCAAGCCAACCGGCAACGCGCTGGACCGCTCCACCACCGTCGTCGCGCGGACCGCGCCCGCGGCGCTCGTCGCGTGCGGGGAGGAGATGATGGCCGCCAAGGACTGGCAGCTGGCACGGCAGCGCTACCAGCAGCTCCTCGACGTGTACCCAGGGCACGAGCTGACGGCCAAGGCCCAGGAGGGCGTCAAGCAGGCGACGCTGGCCATGGAGCTGGCGAACGTGCGCAACCTGCTCCGCGGCTCGCAGCCCGCGTACTGCTCGCGGCCCGCGCAGTACAGCGGTGCCCCGGCCTACGGCAAGGGGACCAACCGCGCCCTGATCTACGGCAACAGCGAGTACGCCGACAAGCTCCCCGCCGAGTGGAAGGCCGCCGACGCCGCCGACGCCGTTCTGGTGGTGTGCGCGGGCAAGACCGAGTTCGGCGCCGCCGTCCGCACCTGCCCGTACCAGAGCAAGCTGAACCCGCGCATCCCCGTGCAGGTCACCTTCCACAAGATCGTGGTCCCGGTGAAGGCCTACGAGCTGCGCACCGGCAGGCAGGTGACCGACACCAAGATCGAGATCGACGGCTCGGCCTGTCCCCGCGTGCTCACCTACACCCGCTCCCGCCTGCTCGCCGACATCGGCCCGCCCTCGCAGGTGCACGTGATCACCACCGACGACAAGGTGCACGCCGCCTTCGGCTCCTTCATCAACCAGTGACCCCGCCCCCGGTTCGGCACGGTTGACGCCTGAATGACTCATTCGGTGCGCAACCACCCCGCCGGCTCACACGCCGGTGGCGCCGTCGACGCGTTCGCGGATCAGGTCGGCGTGGCCGTTGTGCCGGGCGTACTCGGCGATCATGTGCGTGTAGATCCAGCGCAGGCTGAACTCCCCGCCCCGGAACGAGCCCGTGTCGCCCAGCTCCTTCACCGCGCAGGTGGTCCGCGCCGCGGCGATCTCGGCCTCCCAGGTGGCGCGGGCGGTGTCGAAGGTGATCTCGTCGGAGAGCTCGAACCCGCCGTCGTGGCCCTCCGCGCCCTCGGCTGCCGGGTAGATCGGCGGGGCGTCCTCACCGGCGAGGACGCGGCGGAACCAGTTCCGCTCGACCTCGGCCATGTGCTGCACCAGGCCGAGCAGGGTGAGCGCGGACGGCGGAACGGAGGCGGTGCGCAGCTGCTCCTCGGTCAGCCCGGCGCACTTCAGCGCCAGGGTGGCGCGGTAGAAGTCGAGCCAGCCCTCCAACGTCGCTCGTTCATCGGCGTTCAGGGGCGGCGTCGGGCGTTCGCTCATCGTCACCCCGACATGATGCGTGCAGCCGGACGCAGCAGTGCCCGGGGGTGGGTTCCAGGCGTGCGCTGAGGTCCGTCGCGCCGATCCCTTCGAGCAGCCCGTTCAACAGGTGCAGGTTCATCCCGCACACCATCGCGGTGTGGTGCTTGGCCAGGCTGTGGAACGGGCAGTTCCCGAGCGCGGTCACCGGACCGGCGCGCCTGGGCTCGAACCCGTACCGCTCCAGCGCTTCGTCCACAGTGGACGATTCCGCGCCCCACTGCCTGCCCAGCTCGCCCGCGCGCCGTTCGAGCACGGTGCGCGGTGCCTCGCCGGTCTCCTGCGCCTCGGCGATCGCGTCCGCCAGCAGCCGTGCGGCCAGCTCGTAGTGGCGCTCCGGCAGTGAGACGGTGATGTGCTCCGGGCCTCGGCGGTACAGCTTCGCCGGGCGCCCGGCACCGGGTCCACTGCGGCCGGTGCGGCGCTCGTAGACGACCTCCAGCAGCCCCTCGGCGGCGAGCTTGTCGAGGTGGAAGGCGGCCGTCGTCCTCGGCAGCGCCACCGCGTCGGCGGCCTCGTCCCGGCTCACCGGCGCTGCCTGGCGCACCACGTAGTCGTAGAGCCGCCGCCGGGTCGGTTCGTCCAGTGCGGCGATGGCGGAGACCTCTGACGCCCTCGTCATTCTAAAACCCACTCTTGTTGACTTAATTTCGCGAACCCTTCTAAGGTTAGCGCGAGTTGGTGATAGAAGGAGGAACCCATGACCGCCCAGCTGCGCGTGTTGCACGGGCGCACCGGTGTGGATGTGGCCGCCGCTCAGCGCGCGGTCGCCGACCTGCTGGTCGCCCTGGGTCGGGACCCGGACTCCGAGCACCTGGCAGACACGCCGAGACGGGTCGCGCACGCCTACGCCGAGCTGCTGACGCCGCGCGAGTTCGACCTGACCACCTTCCCCAACGAGGAGGGCTACGACGAGCTGGTGCTGGCCAAGTCCATTCCGGTGCAGTCGTTGTGCGAGCACCACCTGCTGCCCTTCCACGGTGTGGCCCACGTGGGCTACCTGCCCGGTGAGCGCATTCTCGGGCTGTCGAAGCTCGCCCGCGTCGTCGAGCTGTTCGCCAGGGACCTTCAGGTCCAGGAGCGCCTGACCAAGCGGGTGGCCGACTGGCTGCAGGACCACCTCGCGCCCAAGGGCGTCGGCGTGGTGATCGAGGCGGAGCACATGTGCATGTCGCTGCGCGGGGTGCGGGCCTCCGGATCGCGGACGGTGACCTCGGCGCTGCAAGGGGTGCTCCGCGAGGACCTGCGGTCCCGGCAGGAGTTCTTCGCGCTGGCTGGGGTGGGAGCGTGAACGCCGTGATCGTCGGCGCCGGGCTCACCGGCGCCAAGGCCGCCGAGACGTTGCGCGAAGAGGGCTTCACCGGGCAGATCGTCCTCATCGGCGAGGAGACCGAGCGCCCCTACGAACGGCCACCGCTGTCGAAGGGCTACCTGCTCGGGGACCAGGAGCGCGACGCGGTCCACGTGCACGACGCGCAGTGGTACGACAAGAACTCCGTGGACCTGCGGCTCGGGCAGCGCGTGGTCGGTCTGGACCGCGCCGCGCACGAGGTCGAACTCGACTCCGGTGAACGCATCCGCTACGACAAGCTCCTGCTGGCGACAGGGGCGTCACCGCGGCGGCTGCCGATCGACGGCGATGTGCACTACGTGCGCCGCCTTGAAGACTCCGACCGGCTGCGCGAAGCACTGGGCTCGGGCGGCAGCGTGGCCATCGCGGGCGCGGGGTGGATCGGACTGGAGATCGCCGCCGCCGCACGGGCGAAGGGCTGTCCCGTCACCGTTTACGAGCCCGCGCCGACGCCGCTGCACGCCGTGCTGGGCCCGGAGATCGGTGGCTTCTTCGCCGACCTGCACCGCGCCGAGGGCGTTGAGTTCCGCTTCGGCGAGAGCCTGCCCGGCAAGCCGAACGCGGACGTCGTGGTGGCGGGCATCGGCGCGCGGCCGAACACCGAGCTCGCCGAAGCAGCGGGACTCACCGTCGAAGACGGCATCGTGGTCGACGCGGGCCTCCGCACCAGCGATCCGGACATCTACGCGGCCGGGGACGTCGCTGCCGTCCCGAGCACGCAGTACGGCAGGCGGCTGCGCGTTGAGCACTGGGGCAACGCGATCGCCGGCGGCCAGGCGGCGGCGAAATCCATGCTGGGCAACGACATCAGCTACGACGAGCTGCCGTACTTCTTCTCCGACCAGTACGACGTCGGCATGGAGTTCACCGGGTGGTTCGCGCCCGGCGGCTACGACCGCGTCGTGACCCGTGGAGACGTCGCCGGTCGCGCTTTCCGAGCCTTCTGGATCGCCGACGGCCGTGTCGTGGCGGGCATGCACGTCAACCTCTGGGACGAGGGACTCGGCCGAGCGCGTGAGCTGATCCACGGTGGGCTCCCGCTCGACGACTGAGGGATCACTCCTCGTCGGGAGCGGGGATCGCCGCGCCGCACCGCTCGCACTCCGCGGGTGGCTCGCGTTCGCTCAGCAGACCGCACTCGGGGCACACGCGCGACAGCCAGCACACCGGATCGCCGCTCATGCTCAGCTACCTTACCTACCAACGGCTCCACAGCACTCCGCCGACGCGGGTCAGGACCGCGACGAGGGTGGCGATCAGCGCGAGCTGCTGTGATCCGCTGCCGTCGGTGACGGTGTCCGCCGGAACCGGGTTCACCTTCAGCAGCGGGTCGAAAGTGATCTCCAACCGCTGTCCGGCTTCCGCGGCGCGCGACAGCAGCGTCATCTTCTCGATCGGCCCGTCGTCACAGCGGAGCCGGTGGTCGTAGTAGGCCGTCGTCGAGGTCGACCACGTGCCGTTGGCGTCGTAGTGCGACCGGGTCTCGACGCGTCTGTCCACTGCCGTCACATCGCAGATGGTGCGCACGCCGCGGTCGTACAGCGCGGTGTCGTCGATGCTGGACGTCACCGCGCTCATCGCGACCATCGACGCGACCGCCCCCACGAACACGATCAGGGGATTCGCCGCCAGCACGATGCCCGCCAGCCACGTGAGGCCGGTCAGCACCAGCAGGATGACGCTCACAGCCCCGGTCCAGCCACTGTCGGGCCAGTGCGCGGCGACGTGGTCGGCGCCCGCGAGCAGTCCCACCACCAGCACGGGCTGGCCGGCCGCGGCGACCAGGTTCAGCACGAGTCCTCGTCGGTTCAGCACCGCTCCAGCATGGTCCCCCGGTGGCGGGAGGACTCCCGGACGGCGGTCCCCCAAGTCGGGTGTTTGCCAGGCAGCGCCCGCCGGCCCTGTGCGAGCCTGGGCCCATGCGTGCCACGGCTCTGGCCGTCCTGATGGCCACGGCGCTCACCCCCGCGCCGAGTGCTCCGGATTTGTCTTGCGCCCCAACGGAACCGCACTACTACTCGAGTGATCAACGATCCCGGCTCGCCCTGCGGCTGTGCGTGCGGGTCGACGAGGCGCGGGTGCTCCGGGCGACGAGCAGCCTCGCGATCGAGTACCGCGACGACTCGGGGTGGCACTTCGAGCAACCGGCCCGGGTCGCCTTCATGAGCGCGCAGGTGGACGGTCAGACCAGCGTCGTCGAGCGGAGCACCGGGCACCGCTGGGCGTTCTCGTGGAACCACGTCGTCACCGAACCCCGCGCAGGCTTCGTCGACGTGGAGTCGACCGCGTCCGGGGTCCCGCTCCGGCCGCGCGAGTCCTACACGGTGCGCTGGGACATCGTGCACAAGATCGGCGGCTACTGGCGTGAGCGTGAAGCTCCCGCGCACAGCTATCAGGTCTGGATTCCCCGCTACGGCGAAGAAGGACCCTCGATCACCGTCGTCACGAGCTGACTGTTGGCGACCTGGACGAAGCGGGCGATCCACGGCGCGGTCGAGCCGGCGGGCCACGCGATCACCGTGGTGTACGGGCTCGCGTCGAGCACTGGCCGATACGCGATGTCCGGCCGCGGGTTGTGCTCGGCGAGGGACGACGGGATGAGCGCGACGGTCTGGCCGAGCGCGACGTTCTCCAGCAGCTGCGAGCTGTCCCGGATCTCCGGACCGTGCGTGGGCAGGTCGTAGTCGCGACCCGCCCAGTACGCGCGCTCCGCCGGGGTGGCGCCCGGCCATTGCGGCATCGGCAGGCCGACAAGATCGCGGCAACTGAGCGTCGCGCGTCCGGCGAGTTCGTGCCCGGCGGGCAGAGCGACCACGCGGGGTTCGGTGCACAGCGGTTCGGCGTCGAAACCCGCGTGCTCGGCGGGAGAACCGATGAGGGCCAGGTCCGCGCGTCCGTCGCGGAGCATGGCGGCCTGCTCGCCGTAACCGCTGACGACGATCTCCACCGCCTCCGCCCCCGGCAGTTCCGCGTAGCTCCGGACGATCCGGCGCAGCAGGTCGGTCGCCACTCCCGCCTTCGCGGTGACCACCACAGTCGGCGTTGCCTGGCCCGCGCGGCGCGTCCGGTGCACGGCCGCAGACACCGCGTCGAAGACCCGCGCGGTCTCCGCGCGCAGCGCGTGCCCGGCAGGGGTGAGCGCGACCTGACGGGTGTCGCGGACGAACAGCTGGACCCCGATGCGGCGTTCGAGCTGCCGGATCGCCCTGGACAGCGGGGGTTGCGCGATGCCGAGCCGGACCGCCGCCCTGGAGAAGTTCAGCTCGTCGGCGACCGCCCGGAAGTACCGCAGCTCCCGCACCTCCACGTCATCCATACCGCGAGGGTATAAGCACGGACCGAACCGGTCTTTCCCCTGTGGAGGGCCGCGCTGCTGAAGTGATGGCATGAGCGATGGAGTCGCGCTGGTGACCGGCGCGAACAAGGGGATCGGCAAGGAGATCGCGCGCAGGCTGGCTGCGGAGGGGATGACCGTCTACCTCGGCGCGCGCGATCCCGAACTCGGCGAGAAGGCCGCCGACGACATGACGGGAGACGTCCGGGTCCTCCGGCTCGACGTCACCGACCAGTCCGAAGTGGACACTGCGGTCGCGGTGATCGACGCGGAGTGCGGGCGGCTGGACGTGCTCGTCAACAACGCGGGAGTGGTGGTCGAGCGGAGCGTTGCGGCGACCGAGGTCTCCGCCGCACTCATGGGACAGGCGTACGAGACCAACGTCTTCGGCGTCGTCGCGGTGACCCGGGCGTGCATCCCGCTGCTGCGCCGCGCGCCGGTAGGACGCGTGGTCAACGTGTCCAGCCCGCTCGGCTCGCTGAGCCTGCTCAGCGAGCCCGGCAACCCGATCGCCGAGCGCGGCCTGCTCGCCTGCAGCTCGTCGAAGTCCGCGCTGAACGCGATCACCCTGCTCTACGCGAACGCGTTGCGGCAGGACGGGATTCTCGTCAACGCGGTCAGTCCCGGCCTCGTCGCGACCGACCTCAACACGGCGTCGCCGTTCCCGCGCGGTACCAGGACCCCGGCGGACGGTGCCGTCGCCCCGATCCGGCTCGCCCTGCTCGGCGCGGAAGGCCCGAGCGGCGTGTTCTGGAGCTACGACGACGTCGTCCCGTGGTGACAAGGGGAGAGACAACGATGAACGAAGCGAACAAGAAGACCGTCCAGGACTTCCTGGACCTGGCTTTCAACGAGCGGCGGCCCGCGGAGGCGATCGCGACCCACCTCCACCCCGGCTACATCCAGCACAACCCGCACGCCCCCGCCGGGTACGCCGGCTCCGCGGAGTTCCTGAGCGGTTTCGTCGGCCAGTTCCCCGAACTGCGCCTGGACTTCAAGCGGGTGCTGGCCGACGGGGACTTCGTGATCACGCACTGCCACATGCGCCTGACCCCCGAGAGCCGGGGCTCCGCCGTGGTCGACATCGTCCGCCTCCGGGACGGCAAGATCATCGAGCACTGGGACGTCGTCCAGGAGATCCCCGAACACCCCACCAACCCGATGTTCTGACCCGGACTAGGTGCCGGGGCGGAGCGCGGTGGAGGCGCGGACGACGAGCTCGGGGGAGAAGACCACCTGCCTGTGGCGGTGCTTCGCGGGGTCGCTGGCGGCCTCGTCCAGCAGCAGCTCCGCGGCGGTGCGGCCGAGGAGGTGGCGCGGCTGGCTGACCGAGGTCAACGGCACCGCCGCCGCCTCGGCGAACTCGATGTCGTCGTAGCCCACGATCGCCAGGTCGCCCGGCACGTCGAGGCCGAGCCGCACCATGCGCTGCAACAACCCGAGCGCGAGCAGGTCGTTGGCGCAGAAGGCGGCGGTCGGCCGGCGGGAACCGGGAAGCCCGGCCAGGCGCTCGCCCGCGCGGCGGCCCTCGGCCACGTTCAGCGCGGCGGTCTCCAGCACGACCAGCTCGGCACCGGGGACCGCCGCCACCGCCTTGCGCGCGCCGGTCAGCCGGTCCGCGGCCTGGCCGATGGTCATCGGACCGCCGATGTAGGCGAGCTTGCGGTGCCCCGCCTCCAACAGGTGCGTGGCGGCCAGCTCCCCGCCCGCCACGTCGTCGACGGTCACCGAGCAGAAGTCCGGCCCCGCGTCGCGGTCGACCACGACGACCGGGATGCCGCGCTTGCGCACGCGGTCGAGGCGGTCGGTGGCGTTGTCGGTCGGCGTGATCAGGATGCCCTCGACCCGTTGCTGTTCCAGCATGTCGAGGTAGAAGTCCTGCCGCCCGCCGTCCTCCCGGCTGTTGCACAGGAACACCGCGAGCCCGGACGCCTCGGCCGCGTCCTGCACGCCCTCGGCGACGTCGGTGAAGAACGGGTTGCCGGAGTCCAGCGCCACGTACGCCAACGTCCTGCTGTGCCCGGAGCGCAGCTGGCGCGCGGTCTCGTTGCGCACGAAGCCGAGCTGTTCGATGGCCGCGCGCACCCGGTCGCGGGTCTGCACGCTCACCCGGTCCGGCTTGTTCAGGACGTTGGAGACGGTGCCGAGCGACACCCCGGCGCGCGCCGCGACGTCCTTCATGCTCGGTGTTCCCGGACCCGCCACGTAGCCCCCCGCGTCCCACTCTGAAACGTGCGCAACAGCCCATGTTTGACGGCCGCCCTGCGCCATCGTACCGTCACACCCGGCATTTGAAACGTTCCAAAGCGCTGGAGGCGAGTTCATGGCTGAGCCGAGTGCCGTCCGCATCGAGCACCTCCCGCGCCGGAAGCCGGTGGTCGTCGGCACCCCGGAACCGCGGCTGAGCTGGCAGGCGTCCGCGACGGAACTGGAACTCACCGATGCCTCCGGCCAGGTCCGGCGGCACCGGCTGGGCAGCGCCGACCAGGTGCTGGTCCCGTGGCCGTTCCCGCCGCTGCCCTCCCGGTTCCGGGGCAGCCTGCGGGTGCGCGCGAGCGACTCCGACTGGAGCGAGCCCACGACCTTCGAAACCCCGTTGCTGCACCCCGAAGACTGGTCAGCGCGCTTCATCACACCCTGCACGATCGGCCGGATCGGTGATCCCGCCCCCGTGTTCAGCGGCCGGATCTCCTTACCGGACAAGGTGGTTCGCGCACGCCTGCACATGACATCGCTCGGGGTGCACGTCGCGTCGATCAACGGCGACCGCGTCGGCGACATCCACCTGGACCCCGGCTGGACCTCCTACGAGCACCGCCTCCGCTACCGCACGCACGACGTGACGTCGTTGTTGCGGGCCGGGGACAACGACATCGACGTCCTGCTGGGCAACGGGTGGTACCGGGGACGGCTCGGCTGGCACGGCAAGCGCGCCCACTACGGCGACCGCCTCGCCCTCCTCGCTCAGCTCGAGGTCGCCTGCGAAGACGGCTCGGAGCACGTGTTCGGCACGGACACCACGTGGACGGCGCGGTCGAGCCACGTCCTCGCCGATGACCTCTACGACGGTCAGACCACGGACCTGCGCGGCGTCGAGTCCACAGAGGACAGTGTCGAAGTGCTCGACTTCGACTTCCGCCGTCTCGAAGCGCCGCTCGGCCCGCCGGTGCGCGCGGTGGCGACGGTTCCCGCCGTCTCGGTCACCACTTCGCCCTCGGGCAAGCTCCTCGCCGACTTCGGCGAGAACCTCGTTGGCTGGGTACGGCTCCGCGTCCACGCCGGGGCGACAGAAGTCACCGTTCGGCACGCCGAGGTCCTCGAACACGGCGAACTGGGCACCAGGCCGCTGCGCTCCGCCCAGGCGACCGACCGCTATCTCCTCACCGGGAACAGCGCGGCGGTGTGCGAGCCGTCGCTGACCTTCCACGGGTTCCGTTACGCGGAGGTCGACGGAGTGGGCTGGCTCGACCCCTCCGACCTCGAAGCCGTTGTGCTGTCGTCGGATCTGCCCGCGACCGGATGGTTCAGCTGCTCCGAGCCGGACCTGGAAACCCTGCACGAGAACGTCCGGCGGGCGATGCGCGGGAACTTCCTCGACGTGCCGACGGACTGCCCGCAGCGCGACGAACGGTTGGGCTGGACGGGGGACATCCAGGTCTTCGGCCCGGCCGCGTCCTTCCTCGCCGACAGCGCCGGGTTCCTCACGTCCTGGCTGCGTGATCTCGCGGCTGACCAGTACAGGAACGGCTGTGTTCCGTTCGTCGTCCCCGACGTGCTCCGCGAGCCTGCGCCGAGCGCCGCCGCCTGGGGGGACGCCGCGACGATCGTGCCGTGGACGCTGTACCAGCGCTACGGCGACGTCCGCGTGCTCGCCGACCAGTTCGCGAGCATGCGCGCATGGGTCGACCGCCAGGCGGCGCTCGCCGGGCCGGACCACATCTGGTCGGGCGGCTTCCAGTTCGGCGACTGGCTCGACCCAGCCGCACCGCCGGACAACCCGTTCGCCGCGAGGACCGACCACGACATCGTCGCGACCGCGCACTTCGCGTACTCGGCGTCGATCGTCGCCAAGGCCGCCGAAGTCCTCGGCCGCCAAGACGAGGCGCGCAACTACGGCGATCTCGCGGCCGCGGTCCGGGAGGCGTTCGCGCGCGCCTACGTGACCCCCTCCGGCCGCATGGTCGGTGACGCGCCGACCGCGTACGCGATGGCGCTCGTGTGGGACCTGCTGCCGACCGCGGAGCAGCGCGCCGGAGCGGGGGCTCGGCTCGCGGACTTGGTGCGCGCCAACGGTTTTCGCATCGCAACGGGATTCGTAGGGACTCCGATCATCGCCGACGCGCTGTGCCTGGCCGGGCAGCCGCAGGTGGCGTACCGGCTGCTCCTGGAGCGCGGCTGCCCGTCGTGGTTGTACCCGGTGACGATGGGTGCGACGACGATCTGGGAGCGCTGGGACAGCATGCTCCCGGACGGCACGATCAACCCCGGCGAGATGACCTCCTTCAACCACTACGCGCTCGGCGCCGTCGCGGACTGGATGCACCGCACTGTCGCCGGCCTCGCCCCCGGAGCCCCGGGCTACCGCTCGCTGCTGGTGCGCCCGTTGCCCGGCGGCGGACTGACCCACGCCTCAGCCCGCCACGAGACCCCGTACGGCCTCGCTTCCGTTGCTTGGCAACGCCAGGACGGCACGCTCTCCTTGGAGGTCGAGGTGCCCGGCGGCAGCTCGGCGATCGTGCACGTGCCGGGCGCGAACGATCCGGAGCTCGTCGGGCCCGGCAAGCACTGGTGGGAGGTGCCCGATCCCGTTGCGGCACCGAAGATCCGGACGATCCGCGATGCCGTCGACGACCCCGGGCTGTGGGCGGCGCTCGTGGAGGTCGCCGCTGAGCTGAAGGTGGCCGCCGACGGTCCCGCGCTCGGCCGGGCGCTGTCCCGGGACTTCGACCGCCCGGTGGAGGAGCTGCCGACGATCCTGGTGTCCACGCTCGAACACACCAGCGGCCAGGAACTGCGTCACCGGCTGGAGGAGGTCCTCGCCCGGGGGTGATTGGCCCGGATGTTCCGCGCGGCGAGCGTCACCGCCTGCTCGATCCGGCGCTGCCTGGTCTCCGGCTTCCTCGCGCCCGCGATCCACTCCAGGATCAGCCGCTTCGAGGAGGGCGGGAACTTCGCGAAGTTCGCCGCCGCGGCCCCGTCGGCGTCCAGCGGATCACGGAGGTCGTCGGGGAGCACGCCGGAGTCCGGCACCAGCTGCCACGTCCCCTTGGCCTTGGCGAGGTCGACCAGGGCCTGACCGTGCTCGGTCATCAGGCCCTGGTCGATCATCCTGGTGGCGCGTTCCCGGTTCACCGCGCTCCACGTGCTGCGCGGGCTCCGCGGCGTGAAGCGGAGCCGGGAGCTGTTCTCGTCGTGGCCGCGGTGCAACCCGTCGATCCACCCGAAGCAGAGCGCCTGCTCGATCGCCTCGTGGTACCGCACGCTCGGGGTGCTGCTGTCCTTGTGGTGGATGATCAGCCAGATTTCCTTGCTGGAGCGGCAGTTCCGCTCCAGCCACGCGCGCCATTCGGCCGGGGTGCTCGCGGAGACGGTGTTCATGACCGCTCCAGCACGGAGAGGTAGTGCACGTTGTGCATGACGCCGAGGACGTTGCCGAACGGGTCGATGACCGACGCGGTCACGAAACCGGGGCCGTGCTCGGTCGGCTTCTGGTGCTCGGTGGCGCCCAGCGACAGCAAGCGCTGGAAGCTGCCCTCGACGTCGTCCACGCACCAGTACGTCATCGTGCCCACTGCGCCCCGCGCCGTTCCCGGCGGGGCGTAGCGGCGGTCCAGGACGCCCAGCTCGTGCTGGTAGTCGCCGATCCGGAACTCGACGTAGGCGGTGGCGCCCGCGAACTCGCGCTGGAAGTACGGCTGCGCGCCGAGCAGTTCGGCGTACCAGGCGACCGCGGCCGGGACGTCGTCGGCGAACAGGGTGACGGTGGTGAGTCCTCGCAACATGGAACCCATCCTTCGCCGTAAAGTGCTCATCAACTGAGCACTTTTCCCGGGGAGTTTCCATGCGAGCCGACCGCCTCGTCGCCGCCCTGCTGGTGATGCAGGCGCGGGGGCGCGTCACCGCCGCGGACCTGGCGGAGGAACTGGAGGTCTCCGTCGCCACCGCGCGCCGGGACCTGGAGGCGCTGTCCGCCGCGGGCATCCCCGTCTACCCGCAGCCCGGTCGCGGTGGCGGCTGGTCCCTCGTCGGTGGCGCCCGCACCGACCTCAGTGGACTGTCCGCTGCCGAGGCACAGGCGCTGTTCCTGCTCGTCGGCCCGGCCGCCGCGGTGTCCGGCGAGGCCAAGGCCGCGCTGCGCAAGCTCGTCCAAGCCCTCCCGCGAACCTTCCGCGCCGACGCCGAGGCGGCCGCGTCCGCGACGATGATCGACCCGACTCGCTGGGGCGAGCGCGATCGCCACCGCCCGGAACTGGTCGACCTGTTGCAGTCCGCCGTGGTCGGCAAGCGCAAGGTCCGCCTGACCTACCGCGACCGGGGTGAGCGGCTGATCGATCCGTGGGGCCTGGTCGACAAGGACGACATCTGGTACCTGATCGCCGGGACCGAGCGCGGCCAGCGCACTTTTCGCGTGGACCGCATCGTCGCCGCCGAGCCGACCGACGAGCCCGCCGAGCGCCCCGACGACTTCGCGCTGGCGCAGGCGTGGGAAACCGTTGTGGGCGAGGTGGAGGAGAAGCGGTCGCGCACCTGGGCGACCGTTCTCGTCGAGTCGCGGTTCGTGTGGGTGCTGCAAGACCACTTCGGCCGCCACTGCGAAACCGAGGCCGAGCTGCCCGGCGGCCGTTCCCGCGTCCGGCTCGCCGCCCCCACACCACGGGATCTCGCCCGCACCCTCGCGGGCTGGGGCTCCATGATCGAAGTGCTCGACCCGCCGTCCGTTCAGGTCGAGCTGGGCCGCATCGGCGCCGAACTCGCCTCGCTCTACGGCGACCGGCGCTCGGACGGCGGATCCAGCGCCGTGGGCGTGCGCTGAAGGATGTCGAAGTAGCCGCTGACGATGTTGGTGAACGCGGCGCGGCCGTACGCGGCGAGATCGCGGGTCAGCGGCGGATCGGGCTCGACCATGACGCCCGCGAGATCGGTGGGGATCGCGTTCGCCGGCAGCAGCGCGACACCGACCCCGGCCGCCGCGAGCCGTGCCGCCGCGTCCAGCTGCGCGGTCCGCAGGACGTACGTCGGGGCGAGGCCCGCCTTGCCGAGGTGTTCTTCCACGAACTCGCTCAGCCCGAACTCGCGGTCGAGGGTGATCCACGAGTGGTCGGCCAGCGCTGTCAGCGCCAGGCGGCCACGCGAGTGCGCGGCGGCGGCCGGCGCTCCCTTGCGATAGGGGCGAACCCGCTCGAGGACCGGATCGTGCTCGGCGATCACCAGGACGAACCGCTCCGTGCCGATGTCCACCAGCGGCCCCGGCCAGGACTTCGGCCGCGGCCCGATCGCGATGTCGCCCGAGCCCGCCAGCACCGCGTCTTCGAGGAGCTTCCGGTGCCGGAACTCGCGCAGCCGCACCGGGATGTCGGGGTGCTGGTGGTGCCACCGCGTCAACGAGGGCGGCAGCACACCCACCGCGACGGACAGCACCGTCGCGATCTCCAGCTCTCCCGCCGTCACGCTGAGAACGTCACGAACCGCCCGCCGGGCCTCCCGCTCCGCCCGCAACGCCACCGTCGCGTGCTCCGCGAACGCCCGCCCCGCCGGGTTGAGCCGAACCGACCCCGGGAGCCGTTCCAGCAGCTCGCCCCCCATGGACCGCTCCAGCGCGCGGACCTGCTGGCTCAGCGCGGGCTGGGAGACCCGCAGCCGGTCGGCGGCCCGAGTGAAGGAAGCCTCCTCGGCCACCATCAGCAGGTACTCCATCTGACGCAGCGTCATGCAATAAGCCTAGGTTATGAAGATCAGTGCTCGCGAGTCTTGGACGTTAATGCCGCAGGTGGCCATCCTGGGTTTCCCCAACACCGTGAAACGAGGAGCGCCGCCGTGTCACCGAAGCTCACATCCCTTGTCTTGTCCTTGTCCCGTGCCGTCGTCGGCCTGCTGTTCGCCTGCCACGGCGCCGCTTCGCTGTTCGGCGTCCTCGGCGGTGCCGCGAGCAAGGGCGGAGCGGTCGCGTTCGGCGCGTGGCCCGGCTGGTGGGCCGCCCTGATCCAGTTCGGCGGCGGCCTGCTCGTGCTCGTCGGCCTCGCCACCCGTCCCGTCGCGTTGCTGTGCTCGGGCTCGATGGCTTTCGCGTACTTCACCGTCCACCAGCCCGTCGCACTGTGGCCGCTGGAGAACGGCGGCGTCTCCTCCGCGCTGTACTGCTGGTTCTTCCTGCTCATCGCCGCCATCGGCCCCGGCCGGTACGCGGTGGACACCTGGCTGCCCCGCCGCACCACCACGAGGGTGGCTGAAGTGGGCGCGTGCGTTGGTGGTTCTACGCCAGGATGAAGCCATGAACGACATCGCTTGCCGCCCCTGCCAGGCGAACGAGTTGGCCGCTGTCGCCGAGCTGCGCTGGCGTTGGGTGCAAGAGATCCACGGAACGCCCGGCACTGCGCTGGACGAGTTCGTTCCCCGGTTCGTGGCATGGGCCCGGGAGAGCGAGTCCTCTCACCGGTGCATGGTGCTGGTCCGCGGTGATGTGGTCATGGGTATGGCGTGGTTGGCGATCACGCCGCGCGTGCCGCATCCGCGTGCGTTCGAGCGGGCGTCGGGTGACGTGCAGTGCGTGTACGTCTCGCCGGATGAGCGTGACCGCGGCCTGGGTGGCCGGCTGATCGAGGCGGTGTTGTCGTGGGCGCGCGATCTGGGCCTTGAGCGGGTGACCGTGCACTCCAGCGACCGGGCGGTTCCGGCTTACGCCCGTTACGGGTTCGAAGCCTCGCCGCGGCTGCTCCAGTTCGAGGTCGGGCAGGACGGCGCGGAGTGAGCCCAGCGCGAGCCGATGTCCTGGACAAGCCGCTCGCTCGACAAGGAAGCCCCGACTACCCGACCGACAACAATCGCACAGGCCCGAAAAGCCCACTCCGAACCTGCCCCGCGTAGACCCCCGAAGTAGGCGAAGCGTCATCCAAATACCCCGCCAAAGTCCCCCGAACGACTACCTCGACGACATTCTCCCCCTCCACCAGCAATTCGCTCACATCCACCCGCCACGGCCCCCACACCAGTTCCCCGGCGGGTGACCCGTTCACCTCGACCGACACCGCCCCGCGCACCGAGCCCAGGTCGAGCACCCGGCGCCCACTGGCGGAAGCGGTGAACGTGGTTCGGTACCGGACCTCTCCGCCGAGGTTGCGCAGGCCGAGCGTTGCCCAGTCGCCCAACGGGAACTCCGCCTCCACCACGGAAACCTCAAGAGGCCCGTCCAGCAGGGCGCCACCACGGCGACCGTCGACGGCGGAGACGAACAGGGTCACGGACGCGCCCGCGCGGGCGGGGGAGGGCAACCGCAGCACGCCGTCCTCGACCTTGATCTCCTGTGAGTCGAACACCGCGTACATGTCCAAAGTGGACGGGATGCGGACGGAGACGGTGCCGGGCGGGACGGTGAAACGCAGCTTCTCGGTGCGAGGAGGGCCGGGCGCGATGTCGGGAATCACGGGCACGACAACGCCCGACGAGGACACGGCGGGGTCGAGCCAGGAAGCGCCGGGAAGCGGGTGCGGTCGGGGGTAGGCGCACACGAAGCGCGGGTCGCGGCGGTGGTCGCGTCGCTGCACCGCGGAGGTCCAGCCGGGGCCGCTGCGAATCCCGAGCGATGCCGAGTCGAGGGTGGCGGCGGTGCCGTGGGTGCTCTGGTGTGTCACGCGGAGCACGACGGTGTTCGAGCCGACCCGCAGGTGCGCCGCCAAGTCATACGTGTGCAGGCGAATCTCGCGGTGCTCGGGATACGGGTTGAAGTCGCCCTGCCTGCCGACCTCGACACCGTTGATCAGCACGCTGCACGCGCCGTCCGAACCGACCAGGACGGAACCCGAGGCGGGGACAGCCTCCAACTGGAACGACAGTGACATGTCATGCGTGGCACCGATGACCACGGGGCTGTCGGGGCGAATCCACTCCGGACGGAGATACGCGGCGACATCGGTGACCACGGCGAAGGAAGCACGCAGCGGACCTGATTGCGTCGCGGTCAGTTCGATGATGAGTTCACCGCCGGACGCGAGCGGGCTCACGGTCTGGTGGCCTTCTCCGGACACGGGCAGTTCGACGCCGTTGAGCAGCACGCGGCGCGGGGCGGTAGCGCCGACCACCAAGTGCGCCGCTTCGGCGAGGGCGACGTGCGTGCGGACGGCGACCGTTTGACCCGCGCGAACATTGCGCCAGTCAAGGAACTCCTCGGGCACCTGTCCCTTGGGACCCAGGGTGTCCGAGTGCAGTGGGTCCTTGCGGATTCCGCGTGCGAGCGACCATTCGACCGGGCGCCAGACACCGTCGCCGTCGTGCACCGAGGCGAAGGGGCCGTAGGAGGCGACAACGGGCTCCCACGAATCCTCAACGCCGTGCGACAGCTGCCAGATCTCGATGGGCAGTACTCCGGTGCGGGACGGGGCCGCCAGGTCACCGCGTGAGTTGTCCAAAGTGGACTTGGCGAGCCCGGTCCACGGACCGGTGATCTCGACAGCGGACTCGACCGCGCCGAAGGGAACAGCGGTGGCCGGGGGAAGCGAAGGGGAAAGGACCACCAAAGCGACGGAGCCGTCATCGAACGGGACTTCGAAACTGCCGTCCGGACCGATAGCCAGCTCGGTTCGCGTGCCGCGCCCGGGAGCCCAGCTCTGCGCGCGCACACCGGAGACGCCCGAAATCTGGACGTGCGCCACGCGGTCGCCCGGCGCGCGGAAGGAGTAACCGCGCGTGCGGAGCTGCTCGTTGTACCCCTGCCAGTCGAACTCGACGCCGTTCGACCACCAGTAGCCCTCGCCGAGATCGAGCATGGGTGCCGCAGTCCCGCTGACGTCGTCATGCGCGGTCAGCGCGAGCACGTAGGCATCGCCGACCCGGCGCAACAAGTACGGCGCATCCGCCGAAACGCGAACAGGTCCACTGTGGATGGCAGCAGGCACGTCATCCACGGAATCGACGAGCGTGACCGGGAACTCGTCCACCACTCCGTCGAGGAACAACTCCGGGACGCGCCCGACGCACACCACACGCCCGCCCTCGGCGATGAAGTCCAGCAGGCGGTGAGCGGCGGCGGCGTGCAGCGTGTGCACGGCGGGCAGGACCACCGTGCGGAACTCCTCCTCGCCGACGCGGAGGCGTCCGCCGGGGAGGACGGAGGCGCTGGCGATCGTCGCCTCATCGAACACGTCGTGGTCGATACCGGCCTTCTCCAGCACTCCGCGCTTCTCCGCGAACCAGGTGCCGACACCGTTGAGCGCGAGGAAAGCCTCGTTCGCCTCGTGCGCCGCGGGGAGGGGACCGTCCAAGGTCAGATGTCCCTGAACCGTCGAGGTGGGGGAGAGCAGCACGACATCGCACACGTGCTGTCCGGCCGTGAGCACCGAGCACAGTCGGCTGACCGCGGTGGAGAACACGTGGTAGGACGGCCAATACGGCTGGCGCCAGCACGTCGACGGCGGCGCCCATTCCCACCAACCGCCCACAGTGGAGTAATAGACCGCGTGCGGGTCGTAGAGGTTGGCGCCCCGCCTGAGGAAGGGAGCGAGCCAGTCGTAGGTCTCCTGAAGGGTGCCACCCCAGCCCGAGGAGTGGAATGCTTCGATCCAGGTGCGACCGTGGCCGTTGGCGTGCGCCAGCGAGCTGTGCACCTTCGCGTCGCCCCAGTGATCGCTGCCGGGGGCGCCGTACCCGGAGTGCGTGTCGAGGTAGTCCCCGTACAGCCGCACACCACCGGCCGGATCGCCTTCGCGCGCCGGTGTCGCCTGGTCGAAGCCGCAGATCAGCCCACGCGAGCGGTACCACTCGTCGTGCTGGTCGAAGAACCCGCGCCGCGCAAGGGAAGCGCGGTGCGCGTGGTAGTCCCGTCGAACTCGAACGGCCTCCGGTGATGCGTCGTCCTCCCACAGGGCCCACAGCATCGGGATGATGTCGTAGCCGTACGCGTCCGCGAAGGTCGATGCGAAGTCGGAGCCCCACGTGGGCATCGCGGGCAGCTCGTCCTGGAAGAAGCCGCCGATGCTGCGGCCGAACCAGTGGCCCACACCGCGTTCGAGCGTGCCGTGCACGGTGTCCAGCAGCGCCGCGCAAGCCTTGGTGGAGAAGTAGTCGAAACCGCTTGCTCCACTGTGGACGAGAACCACCCGTGCCGGCCCACCGGCCCACTGGGCGGCACCTCCGGCGAGCGGGACGGCGGTCCGCTCGCCGGAGGGCAGGATCGCGTACGCCGCAAGGGCTTCGTGCCCCTCGGGTGGGGAGACCGCCAGTTCCGCCGAGGTCTCCGCAACGGTGTGGTAGAGCGCCTGGCCGGAGAACCCGGGGTTGGCCGAGATCAGCCTGCCCTGGAAGTTCGCCCCGGAGAAGCCGATCTGGTCGTAGAGCCAGAGCGTGAAGCCCAGCTCCTCGGCGTCCGCGCACGCCCCGTCGAACAACTCGATCCACTCGGGCGTGAGGAAGGCCGGATCGTCGGCCACCGAGCCGAACATCGGTCCGGTCGGGGCCAGGCAGAGCACCACGGCCTGCCTGACCCCGCCCGCGACCAGCTTCTCCATCTGCTCGCGCAGCCGTTCCCTGGTCACCTTCGCCCCGCTCCACCACCAGATCGGTAGCGGTCCGTACTCCGGAGCCGGATCGGTGAACCGGGCCAGCAACTCAGGGATTCCGCTCATGCCGCGACGCCACGCTCCCGCTCGATGTCCTCAAGGGACTTTCCGACAGTGTCCGGCATGAAGAAGAAGCCGACGACGCCGCTGACCAACAGGAAGGCCGAGAGCAGCGCGGCGACCGGGCCGATGGAGGCCGAGGCCAGCATCGGCACGAAGAAGCTCCAGATGCCCAGCAGCACCCTGGCGACGCCGAAGGTGAAGCCCTGCGCGGTGCCGCGCAGCATGGTCGGGAACAGCTCCTGGCTGAACACCTTGTACGTCGGCTCGCCCGCGATCGCCGCGCCCGCGCCGAACAACACGATGTTCGCGATCACCGTGGGCACGGTGAACGGCAGCACCAGGAACAGCCCGTACGCCACGATCTGCATCAGCGAGCCGATCGCCCACATCGCGCGGCGCCGCTGGTAGCTCTGGTCGTTGAGGCGCATGAAGATGAAGACCGTCGCGAGGATGCCGATGACGAAGCCCGCGCAGCTGAGCGCGACACCGGCGGCCTGCGTGCCCGCGTCGAGAGTGGTCACGATGTACGGGGTGAAGATGCCCGCGGTGCCCGCGGCCAGACCCCAGAAGGTGTAGATGGTGCCGGTCCACACCAGGGCGCGCAGGTTCTGGCCGCTGAACAGCGCCTTGACCTGGGCGGCAGGAGAAGGCTTCGAGGTGGCCACCGCGGTCTTCCAGCGAGCCGACTCGGCGATGCCCTGGCGTAGCGCCCAGGTCACCACCGCGACGACGAACAGCGACAGGAAGACGATCCTGGTTCCGGTGATGCCCATGGGCGTCAGCACGAGCGCGAGCACCAGGACCACGACCGGGCCCAGGTTCCACGCCACCTGTGTCAGCCCGATCAGCCGTCCTCGGCCCTTCGCCGGTGCCAGCTCACCGACCAGCGCGAGCGAGGTGGGCACGTCCGCGCCGACCGCGACGCCGACGATGAAGGTGCCGATGAACAGCATGGGCGCGTTGAAGGACCCCGCGACGAGCAGGATGCCCAGCGCGTAGACCATCAGGTCCCACTTGTAGATCCGCTTGCGGCCGAGCTTGTCGCCGAGCCGCCCGCCGATGAACGCGCCGATCGCGCAGCCGATCGCGTTCGGCCCGATCGCCGCGAGGATGCCGACCCCGGTGCTGGTCAGCCCCAACTCCTGCTGGAAAAGGCTCATCCCCGCGCCGAGCGCGACGATCGAGCCCGCGTCCAGATAGGACGCCATCGCGGCGAGGACGGAGATCTTCCACTGCTGCCTGCTGATCGTGTGGTCGTCCTCGCGGACGTCCTGGGGTGCGGTCATGGCGACTCCTCGTCTTTCCAACGGCGACACTGCCGTGCGACCCCGCTCACAAAATGAAACGTATTAATCGGCACTGTAACTACGGCCACAACGGCACACAAGACACCCCTGACCGAGTTGTTACCTGCGCTCGCACGGGTGCGGCGGCCGAGTGCGGGTTCGGGGGGTTCGGAGTACCGGAGCCTTGACGTGGCGTGGGTTGACGCTC
Source organism: Allokutzneria albata (assembly GCF_900103775.1). Classification (GTDB taxonomy): domain Bacteria; phylum Actinomycetota; class Actinomycetes; order Mycobacteriales; family Pseudonocardiaceae; genus Allokutzneria; species Allokutzneria albata. The sequence goes on from NZ_LT629701.1 coordinate 891,141, forward strand.
GGAGCGACGCGGCTTTACCGTGGTGAAACCTTTCAATGCGCCGTGGGGGAGGAGCGAGATGCCACCGCTCAACGAGGTACGCGCGGCACTGGCCGGGCAGCGGATCGAGACGCCGTCCTGGGCCTACGCCAACTCGGGCACCCGGTTCAAGGTCTTCCCGCAGCCGGGGGTGCCGCGCGACCCCTGGGAGAAGATCGCCGACGCCGCGATGGTGCACCGGCTGACCGGGGTCGCGCCGACCGTCGCGCTGCACATCCCGTGGGACAAGGTCGACGACTACGGCAAGCTCGCCGCCTACGCCGCCGAACAGGGCGTGGGGCTGGGCGCGATCAACTCCAACGTCTTCCAGGACGAGGACTACAAGCTGGGGTCGGTGACCAACCCGGACCCGCGGGTCCGCCGCAAGGCCGTCGACCACCTGCTGGAGTGCGTCGACATCATGGACGCCACCGGTTCGCGCGACCTCAAGCTGTGGTTCTCCGACGGGACCAACTACCCCGGCCAGGACTCCATCCGCGCGCGGCAGGACCGGCTCGCCGAAGCCCTGCGCGAGGTCTACGACCGGCTCGGCCCCGACCAGCGGATGCTGTTGGAGTACAAGCTCTTCGAGCCCGCCTTCTACACCACGGACGTCCCGGACTGGGGCACCTCGTACGCGCACTGCGTGGAGCTGGGCGAGAAGGCCACGGTCTGCATCGACACCGGCCACCACGCGCCGGGCACCAACATCGAGTTCATCGTGGCGTTCCTGTTGCGCGCGGGCAGGCTCGGCGCGTTCGACTTCAACTCGCGGTTCTACGCCGACGACGACCTGATGGTGGGCGCGGCCGACCCGTTCCAGCTGTTCCGGATCATGCACGAGATCGTCTCCGCCGACGCGCTGAAGCCCGAGGCGGGGATCGCGTTCATGCTGGACCAATGCCACAACATCGAGGCGAAGATCCCCGCGATCATCCGCTCGGTGCTCAACGTCCAGGAGGCGACGGCGAAGGCGCTGCTGGTCGACGCGGAAGCTCTTGCGGCCGCGCAGGACTCCGGTGACGTGCTCGCTGCGAACGCGGTGCTGATGGACGCCTACTCCACCGATGTCCGCCCGCTGCTGCGGGAGGTGCGCGAGGAGGCCGGGCTGGACCCGGACCCGGTTGCGGCCTACCGCGCTTCGGGTTACCAAGAACGAATCGAGGCCGACCGCGTGGGCGGTACACAGGCAGGTTGGGGAGCATGACCACCGAAGAACTGCTCGCAGGTTCGAGCGACGGCACTGTGGAGCTGCTGGAGCGCAGCAACCGGCTCGGGAGCGATCCGCGCTACACCAACTACGCGGGCGGGAACACCTCGGCGAAGGGCACCGCCACGGACCCGGTCACGGGTGGACCCGTGGACCTGTTGTGGGTCAAGGGTTCCGGTGGCGACCTCGGCACGCTGACCGAGGCCGGGCTGGCGACGTTGCGGCTGGACCGGCTGCGCGCGCTCGTCGACGTCTACCCGGGTGTGGACCGCGAGGACGAGATGGTCGCCGCGTTCGACTTCTGCCTGCACGGCAAGGGTGGCGCGGCTCCGTCGATCGACACCGCGATGCACGGGCTCGTCGACGCCGCGCACGTCGACCACCTGCACCCGGACGCCGGGATCGCGATCGCGTGCGCCGCCGACGGTGAGGCGTTGACGAAGGAGATCTTCGGCGACCGGGTGGTCTGGGTTCCGTGGCGCAGGCCCGGTTTCCAGCTGGGGCTGGACATCGCCGCGGTCAAGGAGGCCAACCCGCGCGCGATCGGCGTGATCCTCGGCGGGCACGGCATCACCGCGTGGGGCGAGACCTCCGCGGAGTGCGAAGCCCGCTCGCTGGAGATCATCCGCACCGCGCAGGAGTACATCGACACGCGTGGCTCAGCTGAGCCTTTCGGCCCGGTGAAGCCGGGATTCGAGCCGCTGCCGGTCGAGGAGCGGCGCGCGCGGGCCGCCGCGCTGGCCCCGGTGATCCGCGGGCTGGCGTCCACCGATCGCGCGCAGGTCGGGCACTTCACCGACTCCGGCGTGGTGCTGGACTTCCTCTCCCGGGAGAAGCTGGCTCCACTCGCCGCGCTCGGCACCTCCTGCCCGGACCACTTCCTCCGGACCAAGGTCGCGCCGCTCGTGCTCGACCTGCCCGCGGACGCGCCGCTCGACGACGCGATCGCGAGGCTGCGTGAGCTGCACGAGGCTTACCGCGAGGAGTACCGCGCCTACTACGAGCGGCACGCGACGCCGGACTCGCCCGCCATGCGCGGCGCAGACCCCGCGATCGTGCTGGTGCCCGGTGTCGGCATGTTCTCCTTTGGGGCCAACAAGCAGACGGCTCGCGTGGCGGGTGAGTTCTACGTCAACGCGATCAACGTGATGCGCGGAGCGGAGGCGGTTTCGCGCTACGCGCCGATTCCGGAGTCGGAGAAGTTCCGGATCGAGTACTGGGCGCTGGAAGAGGCGAAGCTCGCGCGCATGCCCAAGCCGAAGCCACTCGCCGCGCGCGTCGCGTTCGTGACCGGTGGCGGCTCCGGCATCGGTCGTGCGATCGCGCAGCGGCTGGCCGCTGAAGGCGCGTGCGTCGTCGTCGCTGACCGCGATGCTTCGTCGGCCGCGGAGGTCGCCGCGTCGCTGGGCACGACCGACGTCGCCGTGCCGGTCACCGTGGACGTCACGTCGAGCGAAGCCGTCGCGGCGGCTGTGGACGCGGCCGTGCTGGCGTTCGGCGGAGTGGACCTGGTGGTGAACAACGCCGGGCTGTCGATCTCCAAGCCGTTGCTGGAGACCACCGATGCCGACTGGGACGTCCAGCACGGTGTCATGGCGCGCGGCTCGTTCCTCGTCGCCCGCGCGGCCGCGAAGGCGATGATCGCGCAGGGCATGGGTGGCGACATCGTCTACATCGCCTCGAAGAACGGGGTCTTCGCCGGGCCGAACAACCTCGCGTACGGGGCCGCCAAGGCCGACCAGGCGCACCAGGTCCGGCTCCTCGCGGCCGAACTGGGCGAGCACGGCATCAAGGTCAACGGCGTGAACCCGGACGGCGTCGTGCGCGGCTCGGGGATCTTCGCGGGCGGCTGGGGCGCTCAGCGCGCGGCGGTGTACGGCGTCGCCGAGGAGGACCTTGGCGCCTTCTACGCCAAGCGGACCCTGCTCAAGCGCGAGGTGCTGCCGGAGCACGTCGCCGCCGCCGTCTTCGTGCTCACCGCCGGAGAGCTGTCGCACACCACCGGACTGCACATTCCCGTTGACGCGGGCGTTGCCGCCGCGTTCCTACGCTGAGGAGCTTCCACGATGACCGCCCTCGCTCGTGTTCCCGCCAGGCCGACCTTGGTCGGCCTGGTCGCCGGCGGACTCGGCGCGTACTGGCCGCAGTTCCCGAGCCTGTTGCCGCAGCTGAAGAAGTCGGCCGCGCGAGTGTCCGAGCGGCTGAGCGGGATCGGTGACATCGAGGTGGTGGACGTCGGCTTCATCTCCGACGCCCAGGAGGGCGCGGCCGCAGCGGAGAAGCTGCGCGTCGCGGGCTGCGACCTGATCATCGGCTTCCTCACCACGTACATGACCGCGTCGATGCTCGTTCCGGTGGCGCAGCGCAGCGGTGCGCCGGTGCTGCTGATCAACCTGCAGCCCACGGAGAAGATGGACCACGCGTCCTTCGACACCGGCGCGTGGCTGGCGTACTGCGGCGCGTGCCCGTTGCCGGAGATGGCCAACGCCTTCCGCCGCGCCGGGGTGGAGTTCCGCAGCGTGTCCGGCTACGTCGAGGACGAGCGCGCGTGGACGCGGATCGCCCGGTGGGTGCGGGCGGCCGGGGTGCGCGGAGCGCTGCGGCACGGCAGGCACGGGCTGATGGGGCACCTCTACCCGGGCATGCTGGACGTGTCCACCGACCTGACCTCGGTGTCGGCGCAGCTCGGCGGGCACGTGGAGGTGCTGGAGATCGACGACCTGCGCGTCCGGGTCTCCGCGGTGACCGACGCCGAGGTGGCTGCCCGGATGGAGCTGGCGCGCTCGGTCTTCGAGCTGGACTCCTCGGTGGTGGACGAGGATTTCGCCTGGGGCGCCAAGGTTTCCGTCGGCCTGGACCGGCTGGTCGAGGATTTCGCGCTCGATTCGCTCGCGTACTACCACCGGGGTCTGGAAGGCGAGCAGCACGAGCGGCTGGGCGCGGGCATGATCCTCGGCGCCTCGCTGCTCACCGCGCGCGGGGTGCCCGCGGCCGGGGAGTACGAGCTGCGCAACTCCCTGGCGATGCTGATCATGGACCGGCTCGGCGCCGGTGGTTCGTTCACCGAGCTGCAGGCGTTGAACTTCGTGGACAACGTCGTGGAGATGGGTCACGACGGCCCGGCGCACCTCGCGATCAGCGCGCGGCGCCCGCTGCTGCGCGGCCTCGGCGTCTACCACGGCAAGCGCGGCTGGGGTGTGTCCGTGGAGTTCGACGTGCGCCAGGGGCCGGTGACGCTGCTCGGCCTCGGCCAGGAACGCGACGGCAGCTACGTGATGGTCGCCGCCGAGGGCACCGTTGTGCCGGGACCGCTGTTGGAGATCGGGAACACGACATCGCGGGTCGACTTCGGTTGTGATCCCGGCGAGTGGACCGATGCGTGGAGCGCGTCCGGCGTCGACCACCACTGGGCGCTGGGCGTCGGGCACCAGGCTGCGGAGCTGCGGTGCGTGGCCGAGCTGATCGGGTTGGAGTTCCGCGAAGTCCGGGTGAGCCCGTGAGGGTCGCCGCGGTCGACCTCGGCGCGTCCAGCGGCCGGGTGATGACCGGGGAACTGCGCGACTCCGAACTGGTTCTGACCGAGGTGCACCGGTTCCCCAATGGGCCGGTGCGCCTCGGCGAACGGCTTCACTGGGATATTTTGGCTCTATATCAAGGAATTCTGGAGGGCCTGCGCGCTGCCGGGCCCGTGGACAGCATCGGCATCGACTCGTGGGCGGTCGACTACGGGCTGCTCACTTCCGACGGCGCGCTCCTCGGCAATCCCGTGCACTACCGCGACTCGCGCACTGCCGGAGTCGCCGCGCGCTTCCCCGTGCCCGCTTCGGAGTTGTACTCGCGCACCGGCGTTCAGGTCCTGCCGTTCAACACGATCTACCAGCTTGCCGTGGAACCGTTGCTGTCATCGGCTTCGCAGCTGTTGATGGTCCCGGACCTGCTCGCGTACTGGCTCACGGGCGTCGGCGGAGCCGAGATCACCAATGCGTCCACGACGGGGCTCTTGGATGTGCGCCGTCGCGAGTGGGATCTTGATCTGATGCGCCGCGTCGGGCTCGATCCGTCGTTGTTCGGTGAGCTGCGCGAGCCTGGCACGCGGATCGGCGTGCTTGAGCCGCACATCGGGTTGGGCGCCGTTCCCGTTGTCGCGGTGGGTTCGCACGACACCGCCTCCGCTGTTGTCGGTGTGCCCGCGTCGTCGCCTCGGTTCGCCTACATGTCGTGCGGGACGTGGTCGCTGGTCGGGCTGTCGTTGCCCTCGCCGGTGCTCAGCGAAGCGAGTCGCGCGGCGAACTTCTCGAACGAGTTGGGTGTCGACGGCACAGTCCGGTATCTGCGCAATGTGATGGGCCTTTGGTTGTTGCAGGAGTGCTTGCGCTCTTGGGACCTTCCTCTGGAGCCTTTGTTGTCGGCTGCCGCTACGCCTTTCGGTTCCGTGGTGGACGCGGCGGAGTTCCTTGAGCCCGGGGATATGCCCGCGCGGATTGCCGCTGCTTGTGAGCGGACCGGGCAACCGGTTCCTGCCACGCCCGGTGAGACTGTGCGGTGCATTCTGGACAGCCTGGCCTTGGCCCATCGGCGGGCACTGCGAGAGGCCATGGAGCTGGCTGGGCGGGATGTGGACGTCGTGCACATCGTGGGGGGTGGGGCGCGGAACGCCCTGCTGTGCCAGTTGACTGCGGACGCGTGCGAGCGGCCGGTGGTGGCAGGGCCGGTCGAGGGGGCTGCGGTGGGGAACGCGTTGGTGCAGTTGGGGGTTCGTGGGGTGCGGTGTGGGGAGACTGTGCGGTACGAGCCTCGGGGCGGGGAGTGGGCGGCTTTGGAGTCTCGGCTCTTCTAGGCAGCTTGGGCTTCCCGGGTGCGCTGGTTCCAGCGTGGGGTATTTCCTCTGCCGATTCCGGCGCCTGCTCACCAAACTCGTCCTGCGTGTCGCCGACACCGCCGAACACATTTGGGCCTGGTCACGCTTCCGCCGACGCCGACAACACCAAGCCCGCCTCAGCCACTGCCGACGACGAGGCAACCCAATCACCTGAGCGCCGTTGCAGTAAATAGGCGGTCGCACAGCCGCGGCGTTCGCGCTTACCGGGCCCGGCAGGTCCTGAGGTAGCTGAGGAACGATGCCTGCAGGCCAGTCACGTGCGTTTCGCGCAGGACCGCGCTGGTGACGGCTCCGCCACGGGCGGTCAGGCGGTGCAGGACGGTGGCCGCGTTCTTCGTGAGGTTTTGGTAGACGGCCAGGTCTCCGAGCAGCTCTCGCTCGTTGACGGTCACGTGCAGCTTGGCGGCAGGCAGGCTGTCGCCCATTTCTTCGAGCCGCGCGAAAATCTGACTGTCTTCACTGGCGACGCCGGGGCTGCCCGCTCCGATGCTCTCGAAGAGCGTGCTGCCGGTGAGCCAGGTGTAGAGGCTGAAAAGGCCGCCGTAGGAGTAACCGAAAAGGCCGTGACCGCTCGTGGCTGTGCCGTAGTGGCGTTCGATCCGCGGGTGCAGTTCCGCGGTGAGGAAGCTCAGGAACGCATCGGCGTGGGTGTCGCGCAGTTCGGCGAGGTAGGCGTCGGCTTCCTCGCGTGTCCTCGCGCCCGCTTGAACTCCCATCTCCACGGCATCGATCAGCTCCTTGGCGATGGGCTCGCCGGGCGGCACGAGGTCTCTGTTGCGCAGCCGATCCCAGTGCTGTGCTTCCTCGCCCGCGTAGCCGACGCTGACCTGGATGTAGGGCTGGATCCGCTGCATGGGATCCGCCTGGGTGACGATGAGCGGAGCAGTCATGCCCACGGCCCAGTTGCCGTCGAGCACGTACACGGCAGGCGCTTGCGTCGTGGCGGGGTCGTAGCCCGGTGGCGTGGTGACCCAGACGCCGTAGTCGCGCCCACCGCTGGAGCGCATCTCGAAGTAGTCGGTGTCGGCGAGGCAGCCCTGCCACATGGTGCTCATCGAAGGTCCTTCACAGCTTGGCCGGCCTGGAGAACGAGGACGGCATTGGCGGGATCAGCGAACAGCAAACGAGAACTGCGGCTGGATCGGGCTCGACAAGCCCAAGTGGACGTGAGCGTCGATCAGGCCCGGGCGTCATCGTCGGCCTCGGGCATCGAGCGCTCGCCGTGTGCGCCGCAGGCACCGACCTCGGTGATACGCCTGTCTTCGATGCTCCCTCTGGACACCGTCCCACGAGTCGTTCCCTCCACTGGCGCTGACTGGGACCATGTGTGAGCAACACGCCGCCGCCAGCCTCTTTTCCAATGGATAAACTGTGGGAGTGAGCCTGTCAAGCACGGAACGCACCGGCGACGCACGCGAGCGCCTCCTGGCTCGGCTTCTCGACGCCTTCGACGAGACCCTTCCCGCACCGGAGGTGTCACTCCGTGAGATCGCCGCCCGGACCGGGACCAGCCACGCCCTCCTGCGATACCACTTCGGGTCGCTCCCGGGCGTCTTGGCAGCCATGCTCAAGGCGCAGCGATCCCGTGACAACGAGGCGCTTTTCGAGGCCGCCCGGCAAGGCACCTTCGACGACCTCGTCGTGGCGATCTGGCGGACCTACACCCGCCCGGAGCAGTTGTCGCGTGTCCGCGGCTTCTTCCACGTCGTAGGCCTGGCCGCGTACAGCCCAGAGAACTTTCGTGAGTTCATCGACTCACTCGACGACCTGACCAAGAGTCTGGCCTCGCTCGCGGAACGCGAAGGGCTCGACGCCAAGGACGCGCTGACCCTGGCCACTGTCACCATCGCCGCGATTCGTGGCCTGCTCCTCCAGGAGGTCCTGACTCCGGCAGTCCACTCGGAGGACGCGGTCGCCTTGATCCTGCGCATGAGCAAGGGCCAATCCGTTCCACGGCCACATCCGGGGCCTTGAGCAGGTAGTACTGCAACGGCGGCGTGTCGTGGGACAGCTGAGGGCTGTCGGCGGTGACGATCACCGCGTGGTGGATCTTGCAAGGTGAGTGGCGTCGTTTGGCAGGGCGGGAGCGGAAGAACGGCCGGACGCTGGCCGAGAATGCCGGGGCGGTCTCGCCGGACGGGATGCAGCGGTTGCTGCGCACCGCGGACTGGGACGTCGACGTGGCCCGGGACGACCTGTGCGGTGACATCCTGGACCAGGTCGGTGATGACGCGACCGGGGTGTTCATCCTCGACGAGACCAGGTTCATCAAGAACGGCGTCCGTTCGGGCCGGCCTCGACGGGTTGATCCCGTTGTCGGGCAACGAGATCCGCTCCTGATCGCCGAGTGCCGTTGCCGTACTAGGTCGTGTGCCACCACTTGGTGAAGACGGGGAAGCCGTTCCACTCCAACGGTATCGGGCGCTCGGCGTGCTCGGTCATGAGTGCTCGGACGCAGGAGGTGAACGCGGGGTCTGTCAGGTCGAAGGCGGCGGTGGGGACGGAGCTGCCAGGGGCGGGGAGAACGAGCACCTTGCCGGGCGGGATGCCGGGCACGGCGGGGAGGCTCATGTCGTGCAGGGCCTTGCGCTGGACGTCGTCGAGCGCGACGACCTCGACGATGCCGGGCCACGACCACAGGAACAGGCGGTTGACCTCGGTACCGGCGAGGATCAGGTGGAAGTCCCGCTGCGGGAACACGATGTCCTCGGTGAGCACCTTGGTGGCGCCGACCTTGGTGTCCTCGGGGACCGCGGCGACATCGATGATGTTCTGCCAGAACGGTGCGACGCACCGGGGCCGCGCGGTCTCGGAGGAGACCATGCCCAGCATGTGCAGCGGGGACGGCTCGCGCGAGTTCCACTCGTCGGACATCGCGGTGAGCACGGCGGTGGTGAGGGTGTCCTCCTCCCGGCCGGGTGCGAGGACGACTAGGGCGCGGCGGGAGTCGCCGTCCTCCTCCCACTCGATGTCCAGGCGCCCCTCGGTGCGGTCGGGGCTGATGACCGCCTCACGGATCTCGTAGTCGTGGGCGACGGCGAGGTCCCCGATCTTCTGCAGGAACTCGGTACCTGGTGCGCGTGGCCGTCGTGCATCCTCGCCCGCTGCCAGTACCGGTACGTCATCGGGGAACCCCCAGTGCGCAGGTGCAGCCGGGGCCGGAGTCGCAGCTGCGGGAGGCGACGGCCGTGCGCCACGCGAGCATGGCGGCGGGGACCGCAGCGAGGACGTCGAGGGTGTAGTGACAGTGCTGCACGAGCAGGGCGGGGATCATCGCGGTCACGGTCACCGCGCCCAGACGGCGCGACCACGGGCGGTCGGCGGCCAGGAACACCAGGGTGGCGGTGGCGGTGTGCCCGGAGAAGAACAGGTCGTGGTCGATGTACTGGCCGGGGCCGAGTATGAAGATCGGATCGCGCAGCGGGACGATCCCGTCCGGGGGTTCCAGGGGGATCAGGGCGATGGTGAGCATCCGGAACAGGACCATCAGCCAGTACGCGCGCAGCCCGGTGACCAGGCGCTCCCGCTGGTTGCGGAGGCTGAACAGGACCACGGCCAGCGAACCGTAGGTGAGCACGAAGATCGGCTCGGACAGGTCAGCGGCCGGCAGCAGCTGCAGCAGCGGGTCGGACAAACGGGTGCCGGGGCGGGCCTGGGCCCAGGTCAGGAACGCCGAACAGGCCGCGAGCACCACGGCCAGCATGGCCACCTCGACGGAAAGCCGCAGGGAGGTCAACGGGCGACAGCGCTCGAAGGTCTGGCTCGCGGTCACGGATCAGAAGACAATCATGCCGCCCGGGACTCGTCCAGTCAGGCGCCCGCGATGCCGAAGCGGTTCGCCAGGTAGGCGGACAGCGCGCCCGGTGAGCCGTTGGTCCACAGTGGATGATCGGGGACGAGCAGGCCGAGCCCGCGCTCGACCCGCAGCCGCACCTGGGCGGCGGTGGCCTCGTCGACGCCCAGCTCCAGCAGCGGGGTGCCGGAGTCGATCACGGTGCTCTCCGGGAGGCCGAGGACGACGCGCAGGTGGCGGATCAGGTCGCGCTCCACGTCGGCGCGGGTCAGCGGAGGGTGCTGGACGCCGCGCGGCGACTTTTGACGGCCGGACAGCTGGACGTCCTTGACCACGAGCAGCACGGTGCCCTCGCGGTCGGTCACGGTGACGGAGCCGGACAGCTCGGTCAGCTCGCAGCGGCAGTACGCGGCGCGGCGGAGATCACCGTGCACGCGCAGCAGCCCGGCCGACACGGGCAGCAACCCGGCCCCGAGCATGTGCAGGCACGCGTCGAGCAGCACCGGGTGCACGACGAACCGGGTCGAGACACCGCGCACGGCGCGAGGCACCCGCACGCGGGCGAAGCCGGGGCCGAGGAGGCCGACGATCGCGGTGAACGCCGGGCCGTGGTGGATGCCGTGACCGCGCGAGGTCGCGTACAGCTCGGCCGGGTCGATGGGCACCCCGTCGATCTCCACGGGCGGTTCCTGGCGGAACTCCACGTGATGGCGGACCGCGGCCGTGGCGAGGCGGGTCCACTCGCTGCCCGCGCGGCCGAAGATCTCGATCTTGGCCCGCTCCTCGTCGACCGGCGTGAGCTGGGTGGAGATGGTCGTGCGGTGCGCCAGCTCGGCGCGGTGGTGCAGCTCGACGCCGCGCACCTCGACCGCGTGCGGTGGGCACGCGAAGTGCTCGGAGGCCGAGGCGAGGACCATCTCGAAGTACGCCGCGCTGGTCAGGACCGGGACGTCGTCGATGCGGTGGTCGGCCAGCCACGGCAGCGCGGCCGTGCCGATCTCGGCCTGCCACACGCGGCGGCGGGTCGCGGGCACCTCGACGCGCGTGCCCAGCAGCGGATGCGGCTCCTCCGGTGCGGGCGGGGGCGGGAACACCGTGCGGTCCCACGCGGTCGGCGGCAGGTCGAGCAGTTCGCCGTGCGTGATCACCGTGTCGACTCCGGGCGACTTCGGCCCCGCGCGCAGCGCTGCGACCAGCTGGTCGATGTCGGAGGCGGTCACCACTGCCTGCACGGCACGGGGCCGGCGGCGGGCGAGGGTGTAGGCGACGTCCTGCAGGCAGCTGTCCGCGCCGTCGTCCTCCAGCCAGTCGGCCAGCCGCGTCGCGGTCTCGGCGAGCGCAAGCGCCGTGCTCGCGGACAGGGGCACCACGACCCGACTGGGCAATGGTTTGCGCGGCGCCGGTGTGCGCGGCGGGGCGGGTTCGAGGAGTACGTGCGCGTTGCCCCCGTGCTCGTCCATCGTGGACACGGCGGCCAGCCGGGCGGAGTCGGGCCAGTCGGTCGGCACGGTGGGGACGGACAGGCGGGTGTCCTCGGCGGACAGCGACGGGTGCCACGTGGTGAAGTGCGGCGTCGGCGGGATGATCCCGGCGCGCACCGCGAGCACCGCCTTGATCAGCCCGGCCATCCCGGACACGGGGCCGGTGTGCCCGAGGTTGGACTTCACCGCGCCGAGCGCGCAGCGGTAGACCTTGCTGAGCGCGGTGAACTCCGCGGTGTCCTCGGCGAGCACCCCGCTGCCGTGCGCCTCCACGAAACCGACGTCCTCCGCGCGCACCTCGGCTGCGGCGAGCGCGTGGCCGATCACGGTGGCCAGATCGCTGCGGCCGATGGCGGAGGAACGGATCACCGCGAGCACGCGGTCGTTGTCGTACAAGGCGTCCGTGAGCCGCTTGAGCACCACGACACCGCAGCCCTCGCTGCGCACGAAGCCGTCCGAGCGCGCCTCGAACGCCCGGCAGCGGCCCGAGCCGGACAGGACTCCCTTGTTGGACAAGGCGATCGACTCCGCCGGGTCCAGGATGAGCGTGGCCGCGCCGACCAGGGCGACGTCGCAGTCCCTCGCGCGCAGACCGGCGGCTGCCAGGTGCAGCGCGGCCAGCGCGGAGGAGTCCCCGGCGTCCACCGCGACGCTCGGGCCGGACAGGCCGAGCAGGTCCGCGATGCGTCCCGCGCCCGACGGCCCGCCGACGAACAGCCCGGCGTCGGTGGTGGGCAGCCCGGCGTGCTCCATGGCCTCCACCGCGACCTGGGCCAGCAGCCGGTCGCGCTGGTCGAAACCGGGGGTGGCGCCGAAGAACGCCGCGTCGAAGGCGTGCGGGTCGCGCAGGAACCCGCCCCACGAGGACGACATCCGGCCGGGCACCAGGGGCTCGGGATCGAACAGGGCGTCGACGTCCCAGCGGTCGGCCGGGATCTCGGTGACCGCGTCGTGGCCCTCGACCAGCAGCCGCCAGTACGCCGAGGGCGAGTCGGCCCCGCCCGGCAGGCGGCAGCCGATGCCGAGCACCGCGAGCGGTTCGGCGGGCGGGAGATCGGAGTGCGGTGCGGTGTGGTTCACCGATGCGGCTCCAGGGCTGGGACGGCGGCGGGTGGGCGAAAGTTACAGCACGGAAGTGGCCGGAAAAGAGATCACCTGCTGCGGAGACCAAAACCGGCCGGAGAACTGAAGTAGATTCACCCATTCGGGTGGCAATATTAGGCGTTATCCCGGGGAATGTGGACGTGAGCCCAGCTCAAGAAGGCGTTAAGAGATAGTTTTGTAAGTTTTTTCTTGCGGCCTGCCGGGGTGGAAAAACGGGTGCGCGCCGCGGCACCGTGCGGTGTTGTCGTGGTCATGGGATTCGACTCCGGCTGGGACAGCGCGGCCACCCTCGTCGACGGCGGCTGGGTCGAGCGCCGGCCGCGCCGCCCGGAGGTGGCGCCCCGGCTGTTGGCGGAGGTCCGCCTGATGTCCTGGCTCGCGCCGCTGCTGCCGCTGCCCGTACCGCGCCCGGTGATCGTCAGCGAGGAGCCGCTGGTACTGCGGCACCAGCTCGTGCCAGGCGAGCCCGCCGAGCGGTTGACGGCTGCGGACGGCCGCGTGCTCGGCCGGTTCCTGCGCGCGTTGCACGACGTGGACCCCGTCGAGCCGGTGCAGGAGGGCGACTTGGGCGACGTGGACCGCTTCCGCGCGGAGGTGGTCCCGCTGGTGCCGGACAAGCCGCGAGCGCTGGCCCTCCTGGACGAGTTTCGGTCTGTGCCGAAGGATTCCGTGGTGCACGGCGACCTCGGTCCGGAGCACGTCCTGTGCCGGGACGGTGCCGTGAGCGGCGTGATCGACTGGACGGACGCCCACCTCGGCGACCCCGCGATCGACCTGGCGTGGACGCTGTTCGGCACTCCAGCCGAGTTCGCCGACGCACTGGCGGAAACCTATGGGGTGTCAGGGGAACTCCGGCACCGCGCGCTCCAGTGGCACCGGCTCGGGCCGTGGTACGAGGTGACCCACGGCCTGGACACCGGGCGGCCCGAACTGGTCCGCGACGGCGTCGCCGGGATCGTCTCGCGGCTCTGACCGACCCACGTTCACCCGTTCAGCGGCAGTTCTTATTGGGCCTTTGCCCATGTACGGTCCCCGAAGGGCGGATCCACGGGTACCGAACGCACTACCGCACGAGGTGTGACCATGGGTCTGACAGCCGTCGCTGTCGAAGAGTGGATCATTGCCCGCGTCGCCGAGCTGTGCGGCGCCGACGTCGGGCCGAACGATCCGTTCACGCGGCACGGGATGGACTCCCGTGGGCTCACCGGACTGACCGCGGAGCTGGGCGAGCTGCTCGGCCGCAGGCTGTCGGCCACCCTCGTCTGGACCTACCCGACGCCGCGTGAACTGGCCCAGCACCTCGCCGGACCCGCGATCGTCCCTGCTGACCAGCCGGTTTCCCGGATCGGGGAGCCGATCGCGATCGTCGGGCTGGCCTGCCGACTACCCGGCGGGGCGAGCCCGGAGGAGTTCTGGCGGCTGCTCAGCGAGGGGCGCGACGCCGTCGTGGACGCGCCCGCCGCGCGCGGGATGACCGGCCGAGGCGGGTTCCTCGACCGGATCGACGAGTTCGACGCAGCGTTCTTCGACATCTCCCCGCGCGAGGCGGCGCACGTGGACCCGCAGCAACGGCTCGCCCTGGAGCTGGCGTGGGAGGCGCTGGAGAACGCGGGCATCCCGCCGCGCGGGCTCGCGGGCGGGCGGACCGGCGTCTTCGTCGGCGCGATGTGGGGCGAGTACTCCGCCCCGCCCGACCAGCTCGGCCAGCACTCCCTGGCGGGCACCGATCCGAGCGTCATCCCGGCACGGATCTCCTACGCGCTCGGCCTGCGCGGACCGAGCCTCCAGGTCAACACCGCGTGCTCGTCGTCGCTGGTCGCGGTCCACCTGGCCACGCAGAGCCTGCGGGAGGGCGACTGCGACCTCGCGCTCGTCGGCGGTGTGAGCCTGATGCTCGACCCCACGACCGGCCTCGCGTTGCGGGAACTCGGCGCGCTCGCCCCGGACGGCCGCTCGAAGGCGTTCGACGCGCGCGCCGACGGGTACGGCCGCGGCGAGGGCGGCGGGTTCGTGGTGCTCAAGCGGATGAGCGAGGCCGCGGGGGATCGCGTGCTGGCCGTGATCCGGGGCAGCGCGGTCAACAACGACGGTGCCAGCAACGGGCTCACCGCCCCGAACCCCTTGGCGCAGCAGGAGGTTCTGCGCAGCGCCTATCAGCGCGCGGGGATCAGCCCGGCGGACGTGCAGTACGTGGAGGCGCACGGGACCGGCACCGAGCTGGGCGATCCGATCGAGGCCAGCGCGCTGAACGCGGTGCTGTGCGTGGACCGGCCCGCCGTGCGCCCGTTGCGGATCGGGTCGGTGAAGTCCAGCATCGGCCACCTGGAGGCGGCGGCCGGGATCGCGGGATTGATCAAGGTCGTGCTGGCGATGCGGCACCGCGCGCTCCCGCCCAGCCTGGCCTTCGAGGAGCCCAACCCGCACATCCCGTTCGAGGAGTGGCGCCTGCGGGTGCAGCAGGATCTCACGGAGTGGACCGATGAGCGCCTGATCGCCGGGGTCAGCGCGTTCGGCTTCGGCGGCACCAACTGCCACGTCGTCCTTGAAGGCGGGCAGGAGCGGGAGCAGCCCCCGGTCGTCAGCAAGGCGGTGTTCGTCTTCGGCGGTCAGGGTTCGCAGTGGCCGGGCATGGCCTCCGACCTGCTGCGCGACGAACCCGTGTTCCGGAGGGCGTTCGAGCGCTGCGACGCGGTGATCGCGCCGAGGATCGGGCGCTCGCTCACGACACTGACCGACGACGACTGGCTGACCGACACCGCGATCGCCCAGCCCGCGATCTTCGCGATGCAGGTCGCGCTGGTGGAGCTGCTGCGTTCGCGCGGCGTCGAGCCGGTCGCGGTGACGGGCAGCAGCATGGGCGAGGTCGCGGCGGCGTGGACGGCGGGAGCGCTGGACCTGGAGACGGCGGCGATGCTGATGTGCGAGCGCAGCCGGATCGCGAGCGGGCTCAGCGGCTCCGGGGCCATGGCCGCACTGGAAATGCCCGAAGCGGACGTAGCGGACCTGGTGCGGGACAAGGAGGACGTGTGGATCGCCGGGGTTGCGGGGCCGCGCTCGACGGTGATCTCCGGAGAGCCGGCGGCGGTGCGGCAGGCCATGGACGCGGCTGCCCGTTCCGGGTTGATCCGGGTGGATTACGCGTCCCACAGCCCCTGCGTGGAGCCGATCCTGCCCTCGTTGCGGGCGGCGCTGGCCGGGGTTCGCCCGGGGCCGTGCCGGATCCCCTTCTACTCCGCGGTGACCGGGGGCGAGCTGCCGGGCGAGGCGCTGGACGCTGAGCACTGGGTGCGGACCGAGCGCGATCCGTGGCGGCTGTCGGCGGCGTTGGAGGCGTTGCTCGCGGACGGGCACACCGCGTTCGTGGATGTCAACCCGCACGCTGTTCTCCTTGAGCCGCTTGAACAAGTCGTCGGTTCCTCCGGAACGGTGCTGGCCGCACTGCGACGAGGGGCAGCGGTGCCGGCAGAAGACCCGCTTGCGGGACCGAGCACCAGCAGCGCGCCCCGGCAAAAGTTGCTCGTCCTTTCGGCTCGGACCGAAGAAGCGCTTCGGCAGGCCGCCTCGGCTATGGCAGAGTGGTTGCCGGCAAACAAAAATTCCGCCCTGAACGACGTTTGCCACACGCTCTCGGCACGGCGCAGCCAGCACGAGTTCCGGCTGTCCGTCGTCGGGGACACGCATACCGCCATGGCCGACGCCCTGCGCGCGGCCGAGTTCTCCCGCGCTTGGGCGGACAACGCGGTGTTCGTCTTCTCCGGGCAAGGCACGCAGTGGAGTGGGATGGGTCGCGCGCTGCTCGAACGGGAGCCGGTGTTCCGCGCCGCCGTCGAGTCCTGCGACGAACTGTTCGCACCCATGGCCGGCTGGTCCCTCGTGGAAGCCATGGCCGCCGAGCCGGCCGAGACCGACGTGGTCCAGCCGTTGCTCTTCGCGATCCAGGTCGGGCTCATCGAGTTGTTGCGGGCGCACGGCATCAGCCCGGCCGCAGTGATCGGACACAGCGTCGGCGAGGTGGCCGCGGCCTACGCGGCCGGGGCGCTTCGCCTGGAGGACGCCGTCCGCGTCGTCTACCACCGCGGGCGGTTGATGAGGCGCACCGCCGGGCTGGGCCGGATGGCGTCGGTGGCCATGTCGGAGGAGGCCGCACGGGAGCTGCCCGCGGTGCGCGCGGGCCGGTTGGACATCGCCGCGGTCAACGACCCCAACTCGGTTGTGCTCGCGGGGGACGTGACGGGGCTGGGCGGACGTGAACTCCGCGTTGACTACGCCTTCCACAGCCGTCACATGGATTCGATTCTGGATGAGCTTTCCGAAGCGCTCAGCGACCTTTCCCCGCAGGTGCCGACCATTCCGATCTACAGCACCGGTGATCGGTTCGACGCCGGGCACTGGGTGCGCAACGTCCGCGACACCGTGCGGTTCGCGGACCACATGAGCGAGGCTGTCGCGGCCGGCCATCGACTGTTCGTCGAAATCGGGCCGCATCCGGCGCTTGTCGACAACATCGAGGAATGCGTTGCGGCTGGAGGACAGTCCGGTCGAGCTGTCGGAGTGCTCCGTCGTGGCGAGGAGAACGTGCTGCGTGCGCTGGGCGAGCTGTACCGCCATGGCCTTGATGTGTCCTTCGTGGATGGATCGCTGATCGATCTGCCGGGGTATCCGTGGCAGCGGGAGCGGTACTGGCACTCCGGCGGGCACACGCGCGACAACCGCCTGCACACCCTTGAGTGGCGGCGGCGCGAGCACCACGAGCCCGTCACCGCCATTGCGGGAACGTGGTTGGTGCTCCGCGATGACTTCGGCATCGGTGCGGCGGTGGCGGAGCGACTGCGGTCGTACGGCGCGGAGTGCGTGCATTCGGTGGAGGCACTGACCGTGCCGCCCGCCGGAGTGGTGTGGCCGTACGGTGCGCAGCTCGATGTCGAGGAGCTACGCGCCTGGCGGGACTTGCCGCGCGTGTGGCTCGTCACGCACGACCATCGACAGGCGTCCTTGTGGGGCCTCGGGAAGTCGCTCGCCTTGCGGCATCCCGAGTTCGAGTGGACTCGGGTCGAGGTCGAGGACGTGGATCTGCTCATGCGGGAGCTGGCCGCGGGCTCCGATGAGACGGACGTCCTGCTGCGGACGGACGGTCGTTATGTCGCCAGAGTTGTGCGCGCCGCCGATGCCGTGGGGCGCGACGGAGGCTTGCCGTTCCGCGAGGACGGCACCTATCTGGTGATCAATGCCTCTGTTGAAGTGCCGCGTGGCCACGTCATCGGCTCGTACGAAGGCGAGCGGCTGAACGGCATCGTCTACGGCGGAGGGGATGCCGACCTCGCGTGGCGTTTGCACGAGTTGTCGCTGGAGCACGATCTCGACTTTTTCGTGTTGCTGTCTTCCGGCGCTTCGTTGCTCGGCGACGGGCCGGATGCGGAGGTCGGCGCTGTCTTCGACGCGGTCGCCCAACACCGGAGAGCGTTGGGGCTTCCCGCGTTCAGCATCGGCG
Organism: Allokutzneria albata; assembly: GCF_900103775.1. GTDB lineage: Bacteria > Actinomycetota > Actinomycetes > Mycobacteriales > Pseudonocardiaceae > Allokutzneria > Allokutzneria albata. The sequence continues at coordinate 909,114 of NZ_LT629701.1, forward strand.
GTGATCACCGTGTGCTGAGCGGAATCCTGCCGTCTGCCCCGCCGCAGCTCACCGTGGTGGACCTCGATGTGCGGCAGTGGTTGGAGGCGCATCCGGCGGCCGCGGGAACGCCGTTGCTGTCGGAGCTGCCCAGGGATGCGGTCCGAGGACCGAGCCTGGATCTCCGCACGGTCGCTCCGGAGCGGCGGCGGACGCTTCTTGAGGAGCACCTGGTCGACCAGCTGGCCAGGACACTGCACCAGGATCCATCCACTGTGGACACATCCGTGCCGTTCCGCAGCCTGGGGCTGGAGTCGCTGATGGCGGTGGAGCTGCGCAACCGGCTGGAGAACAGCATCGGCGTGCGGCTGTCCGTCGCGTTGTTGTTCACCTACTCCACCGTGTCCGAGTTGGCGGAGCACCTGCTGGCCGAGCTGGAGCCCGGCCCGGGCGAGGTCGTTCCCGAGCAGCGGCGCGAAGAGGCGACGGAGCCGATTGCGATCATCGGGATGGGCCTTCGGGTACCCGGCGGGGCCGACGATCCGGAGTCGTTCTGGCGCCTTCTCGAAGATCGGGTCGATGCCGTCACGGAGGTTCCGGAGCACCGGTGGCCGCGCTCCGAGGGGCCTGCGGGCTGGGGCGGCTTCCTGTCCGAAGTGGACGGTTTCGACGCCGCGTTCTTCGGGATCTCGCCGAGGGAGGCCAAGAGCCTCGACCCGCAGCAGCGGCTGCTGCTCGAAGTCACGTGGGAGGCGCTGGAGCGGGCGGGCACGCCGCCGGAAGGGCTGATCGGGTCGAGCACCGGTGTCTTCGTCGGCATGGTGGTCAACGACTACGACAAGCTCAACTCCGAGCGGGACATCTACACCGTGACCGGCAACGGGCACTCCTTCCCGGCCGGACGGCTGTCCTACCAGCTCGGCGCGCAGGGCCCGAGCATGACCGTGGACACGGCGTGCTCGTCCTCGCTGGTCGCCATCCACCTGGCGTGCCAGAGCCTGCGCACCGGGGAGAGCACGCTGGCGCTCGCCGGTGGCGTGAACCTGATGCTAGACCCCGACATGTCCGACATGCTCGCCGGGTCGAACGCGCTGTCCCCGGACGGCCGGTGCCGCACCTTCGACTCCCGCGCGAACGGCTACGTGCGCGGCGAGGGCTGTGGAATGCTTGTGCTGAAGCGGCTGTCGGACGCCGAAGCTGACGGGGATCCCGTGCTCGCGGTGATCCGGGGTTCAGCGGTGAACTCGGACGGGCGTTCGTCTGGGCTGACCGCGCCCAACGTCATCGCGCAGAAGGCGGTGCTGCGTGAGGCGTTGCGCAACGCGGGTGCCGAAGCGAGCGAGGTCAGCTACGTCGAGACGCACGGTACGGGAACGCCACTGGGCGATCCGATCGAGGTGACGGCTCTCGCCGATGTCCTCGACGGCGACCGCTGCGTGCTCGGCGCGGTGAAGACCAACATCGGCCACCTGGAGGCCGCGGCCGGGGTCGTCGGCGTGATCAAGACCGTCCTGGTGATGCGGCGGCAACGGATTCCGGCCAATCTGCACATGCGCACGCTCAACCCGCGGATCGACCTCACGGGGACGCCGTTGGAGATCGCGAGCGAACCCGTGGAGTGGCAGCCGGGCAAGCTCGCCGGAGTCAGCTCGTTCGGCATCAGTGGCACCAACGCGCACGTCATCCTGGCGGAGCCGCCCCCGGTTCCCGAGTCCGTGTCCCTGTCCGAGGGGCCAGTCCTGCTGCCGATCTCGGCGCGCACCGAGCCCGCCTTGCGCACCCTAGCTTCGTCCTATGCGGACTTTGCTTCCGGCAGCTTGGAAGACATGGCTTACACGGCAGCTTTCCGCCGTCATCACCACGCGCACAGGGCTGTGTTCGTGGCGGACTCCGTTCAGGATCTCGCGGCGAAGGCCGGGGCGTTCGCGCGGGGCGAGGCTCCGGCCGGTGTGGTGAGCGGAAGGGCTTCCGGGCGCCCCAAGGTGGTCTTCGTCTTTCCCGGGCAGGGCTCGCAATGGGTCGGGATGGGCCGCGATCTCTACGCGACGCAGCCGGTCTTCGCCGAGGCACTTCGCCGGTGCGACGAGGCGGTCCGCGCGGAGACCGGGTGGTCGGTGATCGACGTGCTGCATTCCGAGGCGTCGCTCGACCGCGTCGAGGTGATCCAGCCGGTGTTGTTCGCGATGGGGGTCGCGCTTGCCGGGCTGTGGCGTGAGCACGGCATCCAGCCGGACGTGGTGGTCGGCCACAGCATGGGTGAGGTGGCCGCCGCGCACGTCGCCGGAGCACTGTCCCTTGCGGACGCCGTGAAGGTGATCTGCCGGCGCAGTCACCTGTTGGAGTTGATCAGCGGTCAAGGCGTGATGGCTCTTGTCGAACTGTCGTTCAGCGAGACGGAGGCCGCACTGTCCACTGTGTCCGATCAGGTCTCGGTCGCCGCCGTCAACGGACCGCGCTCGACGATCATCTCCGGTACCCCGGCGGCCGTGGACCAAGTGCTGCTGAAGCTCGCCGATGCGGGGGTGTTCTGCCGCAGGGTCCGGGTCGACGTCGCGTCGCACAGTCCTCAGGTGGATCCGCTCACCGCCGACCTCTTGCTCGCGCTTGAGGACATCGTCCCTGGCCCCGGCACTGTTCCCATCCACTCGACGGTGTCCGGGAACGTCACCGATGGCTCGGACATGGATGCGAAGTACTGGGTGCGCAATCTCCGTGCCCCTGTGCTGTTCGGGCCCGTTGTGGGCGAGCTCCTGAACGACGGGTCGACGGTGTTCGTCGAGGTGAGCCCGCATCCTGTGCTGCTTCCGTCCGTTGACGAGGTGCTGACCGAGGGAAGTGCGACCGTCGCGTCGCTGCGCCGGGACCGTCCGGTCTTCTTGGAGGCGGTCGGCGCGATGCACGTCCACGGCGTTCCGGTGCGGTGGCACCAGGAAGGGCGCTGCGTCGCGCTGCCGACTCATCCCTGGCAACGCGAGCGGTACTGGGCCGATCCGGTACCCGTCGCCAGGCGCACGGGCGGGCATCCGCTGCTCGGCGAGGGCATGGAGTTGGCGACGCAGCCCGGTGTGCGCGTGTTCAGCGGCAGGCTCGATGCCCCGTACCTCGCGGATCACCGCGTACGTGGCCGCGCGGTGCTGCCTGGAGCGGCGAGCGTAGAGATGGCGCTGCACGCCACACGGGCCAGGACAGTTGTGGGCATCGACTTCGAGCGCCTGGTCGATGAGCAGCCGGACGTGCAGCTCGTCCTGACAGGTGAAGCGTTCGAGCTGTTCAGCCGCTCGGAGGCCGGGTGGCAGCGATTCGCCTCCGGCGAGATCGGCGACTCCGGTGAGCCCGTACAGGCCAGCCTGCCGAGACTGCGCGGTGAGGTGTCGGTCGTCGACCACTACCGCGAGCAGTCCGAGAAGGGCGTCGAGTACGGCCCCGCCTTCCAAGGCATCAAACGGCTTTGGATCGACGGTGATGAGGCTGTCGCCGAGATCGCCGCGGACGTCGGGGGCGGTCACGTGTTCCACCCGGCTCTGCTGGATGCGTGCTTCCAGGTCTTCGGCGCGCTCACCGGTGGTCCCGTGGCGCTCGTTCCCGTTGGCGTGGAGCGGGTTTCCCTGTACCGGCAGCCACCGAACCAGCTCTGGGTGCATGCGCGCACATCCGGTGATCTTGTGGTGTTCGACCAGGAGGAGCGGGTCATCGCGGAGATCACCGGGTTGCGGGCGCGGGAGCTGCCCGCGCGGAAGCCGTACGAGGACTGGCTCTACGAGATCAGCTGGCGCCGGGCCGAACCCCCGCGCGCTACGGAGCCCACCGGCAAGTGGCTCGTTCTCGCTGATCACGGCGGAGTCGGTGCGCAGCTGGCAGAGCGACTACCGGATGCCGTGGTGGCTTACGCGAGTGACGGGCTCGTTGACGACGCGGACTGGGACCGCTTGCTGGACTCGGTGCCCGACTGCACCGGGATCGTGCACATGTGGGCACTCGACGCGTTCGAGATGACCACTGTGGACAGTCTCGCAGCGGATCAGTGGATGACCACGCTGAGCGCTCTGCGCCTGGTGCGCGCGGTTTTGCGGCGCGGTCTGCGGGACACGCCGCGGCTGTGGTTCGTCACGAAGGGCGCGCTGTCGACCTCGCCGCTGTCGGGCTTCGGGCGGACTTTGGACATGGAGCACCCGGAGTTCCGCTCTGTCCGCGTCGAACTGAACGGCAGCGCGGAGGACCTCCTGCCGGAACTGCTCGCGCCGGACGGGGAGAACGAGATCGTGCTCGGTCCCTCGGGGCGGCACGTCGCTCGCCTGACCCGTCGCGCCGCGGGCACGCCGGGCGAGGTCGACTGGAGCGGAACGTATCTGATCACCGGCGGTCTCGGTGGTCTTGGCATCGGGCTCGCGGAGTGGATGGCGGAGCGGGGAGCCAGGCACATCGTGCTGCTCGGCCGGACCGCGCGATCGCCGGAGGCGGTGGAAGCTCTGCGCGCCAGGGGAGTGGAGGTCGTTGTCGCGCAAGCGGACGTGACACAGCGAGCCGACGTCGCTCGGGTGCTCGCGGACATGGACCGACGGATGCCCCCGCTGAAGGGCATCGTGCACGCGGCGATGGTCCTGGACGACCGGACGGTGCTCGACCTCGACGACGAGCGATTCGAACGCGTGCTGGCGCCGAAGGTGCTCGGGGCGTGGAACCTGCACGAGCTGACCGCGAACCACGATCTGGACTTCTTCGTGCTCTACTCGTCGGCCTCCACCATTCTCGGCTCACCGGGGCAGGCGAACTACGCCGCGGCCAACGCGTTCCTCGGCGCGCTCGCCCGGCATCGCGTCGCACTCGGGAAGCCCGCGCTGTGCGTGGACTGGGGACTGTTCGCCGAGGCCGGGATCATGGCGGACCGCACGGCGGAGGGCAGCCGCCTTGCCGACCGTGGTGTCGGCGCGCTCACCCCGGAGCAGGGCACGGAAATCCTCGGTGCGCTGCTCGGCTCCGACGTCACGCAGATCGCCGCCCTGCGGTTGAACCTGCGGCAGTGGCTGGAGTTCTTCCCTGGTGCGGCGACCAATCCGCTGTTCGCGGAGCTGCGTGACCGGGAGGAGCCGGTCGAGGCGGTGGAGGTCGACGCCGACACTGTGGAACCGCTGGTGCTCGACCAGCTCGGCCGGATCTTGCACCTGGACCCCGCTCGGATCGACCGGACGATGCCCTTCACCAGCATGGGCGTGGACTCCTTGATGGCGCTGGAGCTGCGCAACCGGCTGGAAGCGGCGCTGGGCGTTCGGCTGTCCGTGACGGTGCTGTTCGCCGCGCCGACCGTCGCCGCGCTGAGCGAGTACCTGATCGACAAGCTCGGCCTGGCGCGCGCTTCTTCGGACGAATACGCCGATGTCAGCACCGACGATCTGCTTGCCCTGCTCGAGGAATCGCTCGACCGCGTGGAAGGGGGAAATGAGTGAACGAGGAGAAGTACCGCGCGAGCCTGGTCCGGGCCGCCGCCGCGATCAAGGATCTGGAGGCGCGGTTGGAGCGGGTGCGCCGTGAGCGCGCCGAGCCGATCGCGGTCGTGGGCATGGGCTGCCGTTTCCCCGGTGGAGCCGATGACCCCGATGCCTTCTGGCGGATGCTGCGTGATGGAGTCGACGCGGTCACCGAGATCCCTTATGAGCGGATCGACCGCAGAGGGCAGGAGGAGCCCGTCTCGGACGCCGGGCGCTGGGGCGCGTTCCTGTCCGATGTGGACGGGTTCGACGCGGACTTCTTCGGCATCCCGCCGCGTGAGTCCGCTCGGATGGACCCGCAACACCGCTTGGTGCTCGAAGTGGCGTGGGACGCGTTGGCGCACGCGGGAATCGTGCCCAGCTCGCTGGCCGGGAGCGCGACGGGGGTGTTCGTCGGCATGTCCGGCAATGACTACCTCCTGTTGAGTTCCGGTGGTCGGGCGCGCGACGCGCACGTGGGTACCGGGACCGCTCACAGCTTCGGCCCTGGTCGACTGTCGCACCTCCTCGGGTTGCGCGGGCCGAACATGTCGGTGGACACCGCGTGCTCGTCGTCGTTGGTGTCGGTGCACCTGGCGATGCAGAGCCTGCGAAGCGGGGAGAGCTCGCTCGCGTTGGCCGGGGGCGTGAACCTCGTGCTGGCGCAGGAGAGCACGGAGACGGTCGCCGACCTCGACGCGCTGTCGTCGGACGGGCGGTGCCGGAGCTTCGACGCGCGAGCCAACGGGTTCGTGCGCGGAGAGGGCTGCGGGATCGTCGTGCTGAAGCGGCTCTCCGACGCTGAGGCCGATGGTGATCGGATCCTCGCGGTGCTCCGGGGCTCGGCGGTCAACTCCGACGGGCACTCCGCCGGGCTCACCGCGCCCAACCAGCTCGCTCAGCGGGACATGCTGCGCCAGGCTTACACGAACGCGGGAGTGTCCACAAAGGATGTCGGCTACATCGAGACGCATGGCACCGGGACACCGCTCGGTGATCCGATCGAGTTCGAGGCGCTGGCGGAGGTGGTGGACAGCGATCGCTGCGTGCTCGGCGCGGTGAAGACCAACATCGGCCATCTTGAGGCAGCCGCTGGGATCGCCGGGCTCATCAAGGTGATCCAGTCACTGCGGCACGAGAGCATCCCGGGAAACCTGCACTTCACCACGCTCAACCCGAGGATGCGGCTCGCCGGGACGCCGTTCGTGCTGCCGACGCTGCCGGTGCCCTGGCCGCGGTCGGAGCGCCCGCGCGTCGCCGGGGTCAGCTCGTTCGGGATGAGCGGGACCAACGCCCACATCGTGGTCGAGGAGGCACCTCCGGGGCCCGCCCGCACTGCCGGACCCGCGATCGTGCCGATCTCGGCGCGCACCGAACCGGCTCTGCGCGAGCTGATCACGGCCTGTCGCGGGCTCGACGCGGGCGAGATCGCCTACACCGCTGCCCTGCGGCGTCAGCACTACGAGTACCGGGCCGCGTTGGTGGGCGGCGTGGACTCCGGTGTGCACCGGGCGATCGAGAAACCCGGACCGTTGACGTTCGTGTTCTCCGGTCAGGGCTCGCAGTGGGCCGGCATGGGGCGGGAGCTCGTCGACCACCCGGTCTTCGCGGAGTGCGCGGCGCTCGCGCCGTTCGACCTGCGTGCCGAGCTGGACGGGAAGCGGCTCGATGACACGTCGATCGTCCAGCCGCTGATCTTCGCCGTGCAGGCCACGTTGGTCGCGCGGTTGGCGGAGTGGGGGATCACGCCGGGTGCGGTGATCGGCCACAGCATCGGTGAGGTGGCCGCCGCGTACGCAGCCGGAGCCTTGACGTTGCCGGAAGCGATGCGCCTTGCCGTGACACGTGGCCGGATCATGAGTCGTGCCGGCACTTCCGGCCGGATGACCGCCGTCCGTGCCACACCCGAAGCGGCTCGCCTGCACGCGCACGGATCCGTGTCCGTAGCGGCGGTCAACGACAGCGGGTCCGTCGTGCTCGCCGGGCCGGAGCGCGAGCTGGACGAGGTGGTTGCGCGCATCGGCGGGCGGGCGCGGAAGCTCGATGTGCGCTACGCCTTCCACTCCCCGGAGATGGCGCCGCTGGCCGACGAACTGGAACGCGAGTTGGGCGATCTTGAAGGCGCCTCGACCACCGTGCCGATGTTCAGCACTGTCACCGGCAAGGCGGTGGCGGAGCTGGACTCGCAGTACTGGGTGACCAACGTGCGGGAACCCGTGCTCTTCGCCGACGCGGTCGGGTCCGCGATCGAGGCGGGTGCGCGTGTCTTCGTCGAGATCGGGCCGCATCCGGTCCTCATCGGGAACGTGCGGCAGTGCTTGACCGACCACGCGGTGGACGGCGCCGTGATCCCCACGCTCCGGCGAGGCGGGGCTGACCTCCTCGAAGTGGTCGGCGGCCTGTACACCAGCGGTTTCGACGTGGACTTCGCCAAGATCGTGCCCAGGGGAGCCGTGGTCACGCTGCCGCGCTATCCCTGGCAACACCGGTCGTACTGGCTCGACGCGGCAGGATCCGGACCGACGGCGGAGACGAACTGGCTGGACCGGATCAACGCGCTCGCCCCGGAGGAACGGGTCGAGGCGGTGGAGCTGGCGGTGCGGGCCGACGTCGCCACCGTGCTCCGATTGTCCTCTGTGGACGATGTGCCGGTGGATCGGCCGCTGGTGGAACTCGGTGTGGACTCGCTGATGGCCGTGCAGGTGCGGCACGAGCTGTCCGCGCGGACCGGCGCCGCCCTGCCCGCCATGCTCGCTTTCGATCACCCGACCCCCAGGGCGATCGCGCGGTATCTACTAGAGATGGGAAGTGAATGAAGGTCTACGGAACGGAGACGAGCGCCGCCACCCACCCGGTGCTGATGACGTTCGCCGAGAAGGGCCACGAACCCGAACTCGTCCACACCAGCGTGCTCGGTGGCGCCGACAAGTCACCGGAGAACCTGGCGCGCCAGCCCTTCGGTGAGGTCCCGGTCCTCGACGACGACGGCTTCCTGCTCTACGAGTCCCGCGCGATCATCCGCTACCTCGACCGCCGCCTGCCCGGTCCGTCGCTCACCCCGGCCGACCTCCGCGAGTACGGGCTGATGGAGCAGTGGATCAACGTCGAGCAGTACTACGTGAGCGGTCCTGTGTGGACGGTCGTGCGCAGCGGCCCGGTCTACGACCTGATCCGGCGGAGCCCGGCCATCAAGACGATGCCTCCCGCACCGGGCGACGCCGAGCTGGCCGCCGCGCGGGGCGAGCTGGCCCGGGCCTTCGACGCGGTCGAGAAGCACCTGGAGGGACGGACGTACCTGGCGGGGGAGCAGTTCGGCCTCGCCGAGATCTGCTGGCTGCCGTACCTGACCTACCTGTTCGCCTCCCACGGCGGCGACCTCGTGCTGGAGCGGCCGAACCTGGCCGACTGGTGGCAGCGGACGAGCTCCCGCCCCACCTGGAAGAAGGTCGGCAAGGTCCTGGACGAGCTGGAGAACGCGTGAGCTTCGACCTCTGGGGTGAGCAGGCCCACCTCGACCCGCTGCCCATCCTGGCGCGGATGCGGGCCGAGGCGCCCGTCGCGCGCCTGCTCGACCCGCACCAGGGCGCCCCGGAGTGGGTCGTGACCCGCTACGACGACGTCGTCGAGCTGTTGCGGGACACCAGGTTCAGCAAGGACAAGCGCAAACTGCCCGCCGGGGCGCGGGAGATGTACTTCCGGGTGTCCGAACTGGACGCTCTGGACAAGCACATGCTCTTCTCCGACCCGCCCGAGCACACCCGGCTGCGGTCCCTGGTGGCCAAGGCGTTCACCCCGCGCCGCATCCGGGAACTGCGGCCGATGATCGTCGAGAGCGCCAGGCGGTTGCTGGAACCCCTGCGCTCGCGAGGTGAGGCCGACGTGCTGGAGGTGTTCGCCTTCGCACTGCCGATCACCGTGCTCGCCGAGCTGATGGGCGTCCCGGTCGAGGACCAGGACCGCTTCCAGGGCTGGACGAAGACCCTCGCGGCCCCGCCCGACTTCGACTCGCTGCGCCGGATGGCCGTGGAGTTCCACGACTACCTGGTCGAGTTCGTCGAGCGGCGCAGGCGGGAACCGACCGGCGACCTGACCAGCGCGCTCATCGAGGCCGAGGAATTAGGTGACCGTCTCGGCACCGTGGAGCTGATCAGCATGCTGTTCCTGCTGATCGCGGCGGGCTACGAGACCACGGGCAACCTGATCGGCAACGCGGTGTGGGCGCTGCTGAGCCACCCGGAGCAGGTGGAGCGGCTGCGCGGCACCCCGGCCCTGCTGGAGTCCGCCGTCGAGGAGGTGCTGCGCTTCGCCCCGCCGGTGAAGAACACCATCGGCGCCTACCCGTTGGCCGACGTGGAGTTCTGCGGGCAGGTGATCCCGGCGGGGGAGAAGGTCGTCGCCTCGTTGCTGTCGGCCAACCACGACCCGAGCCGGTTCGCCGACCCGGACCGCTTCGACATCACCCGCTCGGCCGACAAGCACCTGGCCTTCGGCCTCGGCTCGCACTTCTGCCTCGGCGCACAGCTCGCCCGGCTGGAGGCGGCCGTCGCGGTCGAGGCGCTGCTGCGCGAGTTCCCGAAGCTCGCGCTGACCGGGGAACCCACCCGGTGGAAGGAGGGGGTGTTCGTGCACGGCAGGACCAAGGTGGGCGTCACGTGGTGACCGCGCGCCAGGCCACCGAGGCCGACCTCGACGAGATCATGCTGGTGGAGCAGGACTGGGAGGAGTCGCAGCGGGCCGGCCGCGCGCGGATGACCACGCGCCTGCGGAAGTTCGGCGAGGGCTTCCTGATCTTCGAGCGGGACGGGGCGGTGATCGGCACGCTGATGAGCTTCCCGATGCGCTACGACCCGGCCGAGGTGGGCGAGCTGAGCACGTGGGACGCGGTGACCAACAACGGCGACTACCCGCCGGTCGATCTCGCCACGGCCAACGCGCTGTACCTGGCGTCCGGGTCGCTGAAGCGCTCCGAGCGGGGCAGCACCGCGTACGAGGCGATGATGGAGGAGGCGGCGGCGCTCGCGGAACGGCTCGGCCTCTCCTACGTACTGGCGGGCGCGAAGATCCCCGGCTACGACTCCTACTGCCGGCGGTTCGGGGAGATCGATGCGCGGGAGTACGCGTTCACGTGGCTGAACGGGTGCCTCGTCGACCCGTTCCTGGAGATGTACCGCGGTCACGGCTACGTGGTGCCCGACAAGGACCACATCGTCCCGAACTACTACCCGGACCCGCCGAGCCGTGACTACGGAGCGATCGTCGTCCGGTCGCTGGGCACCCGATGATTTCGTCCGCGAGGACCAAGCGGGAAAGCGCGAACGTTTGTAGCGTTTGAGCATGACCCGGCTCCAGTGGACGGACCAGTACCGCCTGCGCGTCCCCGCCGATCCGCGGCTGTCACCGGATGGCCGCACGGTCGTCTACGTGCTGCACCAGGACGACGAGGACACCGACGAGGCACGCAGCGCGCTGTGGCTCGTCGGCGTCGAAGGCGGCCAGCCGTGGCAGCTCACGCTGGGCGACGACGATTCCGCGCCGAGGTGGTCCCCGGACGGCACCTCCGTCGTCTTCCTGCGCAAGCAGCAGTTGTGGTTGCTGCCCGTGGACGGCGGTGAGGCGCGGCAGCTGACTTCGCGGGCACTCGGCGCCGGGCCTGCCATGTGGCACCCAGAGGGGAAGAAGATCGCGTTCTGCGCACCGGCGGACCTCGGTGGTGAGGACGTCGACCAGGACAAGCGCCGTACGGGGCCGGTGGTCGTCGACCGGATCGACTACAAGGCCGACGGTTCCGGCCTGCTGCGCCGGTTGCGCAACCACCTGTTCGTTCTCGATCTGGTCGAGGACGCGACGCCGCAGCAGGTGACCTCCGGCGACTTCCACGTGTCCGGCCCGTCGTGGTCGCCGGACGGTGAGCTGGTGTACTGCGTGACCGATGGCGACGTCACGCCGCGTTCGACGGTGTTCGTCGGGGACCGCCGCATCTCCTGCGATGATCACTTGGTCATGGGCACGTACTGGTTGCCCTCGGGACTGGTACTGACGGTCACGGACGCCAGGTCCGTCGGTCACGTCCGCTTGGCCCGGGAGAACTTCGAGCCCTTGGTACCGGACTTCGACCGCAACGTGATGTCCGGCGGGCCTGGATATCCCGGTGCCGCACCGCAAGCTTCGGGCACCTCCGTCGTCTTCACGGCCCGGGACCAGGGCTGCACGCACGTGTACATGGTTCCCGCATCGGGCGGAACACCACGCAAGATCATCGGCTCGCCGTCCACCGTGATCTCCGGTGTGTCCGTTGTGGACGAACAGATCTGCTACATCTCGTCGGACCCCTGTTCCGCGGGCGATGTCTTCGTGGCCACTGTGGACGGAGCACCGCGTCGGCTGACCGACTACCGACTGCAGGACGTCTCGCTGTTCGAGCCGTCGCCGGTGTCGTTCACGGTCACCGATGGCACGTCGGTGCACGGGTGGTTGTTGCGCGATCCCTCTCAGACGTCACCGGGGCCGTTGCTTCTCGACATCCACGGCGGCCCGCACAACGCGTGGTCGCCCGCTTTCGACGGACGGCATCTCTACCACCAGGTTCTGGTCGCCAAGGGGTGGTCCGTGCTGCTGCTCAACCCGCGGGCGAGCGACGGCTACGGTTCCGAGTTCTTCACCGCCGCGCTCGGCAGGTGGGGCGTCGCCGACCAGCAGGACTTCGTCGATCCCGTGCGGTCGCTGATCGAGGAGGGCGTCGCTTCCTCGGTCGCGGTGTGCGGCTACAGCTACGGGGGCTTCGCGACGTGCTGGCTCACCGCTCACACCGATCTGTTCGCGGCGGCGGTCGCCGGGGGATGCGTCTCCGATCTGACAAGCATGTACGGCACCTCGGACGCCGGGCACTTCCTCGGTACGCGGGAGCTGCAAGCGCTGCCGCACTCCTCGCCCGAGGCGTTGGCCGCGCAGAACCCGATCGCCTCTGTGGACCGCGTGCGAACGCCGACTCTGTTGCTGCACGGGGAGAACGACGACCGCTGTCCCATCGGCCAGGCGGAGCAGTGGTTCACCGCGCTGCGCGTTCGCGGCGTGCCCACGCGGCTCGTCCGCTACCCCGGAGCGAGTCACCTGTTCCTCCTCGCCGGCAGGCCGTCGCACCGCCTTGACTACAACCGCAGAATCGTCGACTGGCTGGAGGAGCACGCGCGGTGATCGTCGAGCTGACCGAAGTCACGCAGTTCGACCAGGTCGCCGCGCTGTTCGGCGAGATCTGGTCCCTTGACGTCGCCGCATCGCCCGTGCCCGCGGAGCTGATGTGCGCGCTGCACCTCGCGGGGAGCTACATCGCAGGTGCCTACCTCGATTCGGAGCTGGTCGGCGCGTCCGTCGCCTTCCTCGACGCCTCCGGAGGTCTGCACTCCCACGTCACCGGCATCCGGGCTTCGCAGCGCGGACGAGGTGTCGGGCTCGCACTCAAGCTGCACCAACGGGATTGGGCGCTCGCGCGGGGGATCACGAAGATCCACTGGACCTACGATCCGCTGGTCCGCCGCAACGCGCACTTCAACCTCGTCAAGCTCGGCGCGAGGCCGGTGCGTTACCTGCCGGACTTCTACGGGCCCATGGCGGAAGGAGACAGCGACCGGTTCCTGGTCGAGTGGTCGCTGACCTCGTCGCCTCCGGCAGTGAGCGGCTCGGATGCGTTGACCGTCGCCGTGCCCGAGGACATCGAGGCGTTGCGGCGTTCCGACCCCGCTTCGGCGCGTCGCTGGCGGCTCGACGTGCGCGAGGCGGTCCAGTTGGCGTTCGCAGAGGGCTACACCGTGACCGGGATGACCCCGGACGGCTCGTACGTGCTGACCCGGGAGGCGGAGTGAAGCTCGAAGGCTTTGAGCTGCGCAGGATCAGGATGCCGTTGCGGACCCCGTTCCGCACGTCCTTCGGCACCGAGCACGAGCGCGACGTGCTGCTGCTGCGCGTGGTCACCTCGGAGTCCGAGGGGTGGGGTGAGTGCGTCGCGATGTCCTCGCCGCTGTACTCGGCGGAGTACGTCTCCGGCGCCGTCTCGGTGATCAAGCGCTTCCTGATCCCGTCTCTGTCCACTGTGGATGCTTCGCGGGCTGTGCGGGACATGGCCCGCTTCAAGGGCCATCCGATGGCGAAGGCCGCCGTGGAGATGGCTTTGCTGGACGCCCAGTTGCGGGCTTCGGGGATGTCCTTCGGCACGTTCCTCGGCGCGGTCCGCGAGTCCGTGCCCGCCGGGGTGTCCGTCGGCATCGCGCCCAGCATCCCTTCGCTGCTGTCCACGGTGGAGGACTACCTCGCCCAGGGCTATGTCCGGATCAAGCTCAAGATCGAGCCCGGGTGGGACGTCTCCCCCGTCCGCGCGGTACGGGAGCGTTTCGGCGATGACGTGCAGCTCCAGGTCGACGCCAACGCCGCGTACACGCTCGCCGACGCCCGCCACCTGGCGCGGCTCGACGACTTCGACCTCCTGCTGATCGAGCAACCCCTCGCCGAGGACGACCTCCGCGACCACGCGGCGCTGGCCCGTCTGATCCGCACCCCCCTGTGCCTCGACGAGTCGATCACGTCGGCCAAGGCGGCCGCTTTCGCGATCTCGCTGGGTGCTTGTCAGGTGGTGAACATCAAGCCTGGGCGCGTCGGGGGGTATTTGGAGGCTCGGCGGGTGCACGACGTTTGTGTGGCGCACGGTGTGCCGGTGTGGTGTGGGGGGATGTTGGAGACTGGGCTCGGTCGGGCGGCCAATGTGGCTTTGGCTGCGCTGCCTGGTTTTGTCTTGCCTGGCGATACTTCGGCTTCTGATCGGTATTACGTGGAGGACATCACGGAGCCTTTTGTATTGGAGGGTGGGCGGGTTCGGGTGCCTGGTGGGGCGGGGTTGGGGGTGGTGCCGGATGGGGATGCGTTGGGTGAGCGGAGTACTTGGGTGGAGTGGGTTCCGGTGTAGTGGTCTCGTGTGCCAGCGTGGGTCGGCTGTTTCTCAGTGTGGGGTCGGCTGGTTCCAGCGTGGGTCGGCTGTTTCCGCGGGGCGACTGTTTCCAGCGGGGGTTGGCTGGTTCCCAGCGTGGGGTCGGCTTGACCTGGGGCCCCTTGCGCGTGCCCGTGGGCCTCTCGGGGGCACGGGATGAAACTCCGGCCCTCGCGATAAGCGTATGGCACGCGCACCCCAGGTAAAGCCTCGATTCCGTTTACGGCTTGCGTTTGCAGGAACCTGGCTTTGTCCACAATGGACTCGGCCATGAAAACTGTTGTCGCTGCTGGGAATTCACTCTCCAGTGATTCGATGTCGATCTTTCATTTTGAGACAATGGAAGAGAGTCGAAGAAGGGGGGTGAACGTGGTGAATCCCAAGACATTGATCCACTTGATGAAACGCCATCTCGCGCAGGGCGATGACTACAAGTCCACCGGTGACGGGTTGGTGGAGCGAATGAAGGACTGGGAGACGGTGGCGGCGTTGGTTCTTGCTGCTGCCACTGATACCGCGACCGAAGCGGAGTCCCAGGGCCTGCACACCGCGCACAGCTGTAAGAACCTCGCGGTCTTGTTGCGGTCGAAGGTGAAACTCGAACCTGCTGAAGCGCAGCGGCGTGCCCGGTTGGTGCACGAACTCCCCGCGTTGCCCGCGACGCGGGAGCGGATGTATGCCGGGGAGATCAGTGGTCGACACGCGCTGGTGATCGCCGACGCGGTCAAACGCATCCCGTCTGAGCGTCGTGAGGAAGCCGAGCAGTACCTGGCGCGGGTGGCGCCGACGATGCATCCGCGTGATCTGATGCTCACGGGTAAGTACTTGCGCAGTGTCCTCGACCCGGACGGCACCTTTCGGGATGAGCAGGAGGCGGTGGCTCGGCGGGAGTTGCGGATGGCCAGTGATCAGGACGGGTCGCTGCACCTCAAGGGTGTCTTTCCGTTGATCGCCGGGCAGAAGATCAAGGCCGTCTTGGATGCGTTGGCCAAACCCCGCACCGTCGACGGGGAGAAGGACTCTCGAACGTCCGGGCAGCGGTATGCCGATGCGTTCGAGGAAGTGATCGACCTGGCCATGGCCACCCGGGACCTCCCCGACACCGGGGGACGACGCCCCACCGTGGTGGTGACGATGGACTTCGAGAGACTCCTGGCGATGCTCGGTAGCGGCAGCACGGCTACGGGTGATCGGGTGTCGGCGGGGTTGGTGCGGCAGATGTGCTGCGACGCCGGGATCCTCCCCGCTGTCCTGGGTGGGGGCAGTGAACCTCTCGATCTGGGGCGGGAACGACGGACCGCTTCGGTCGCCCAGCGCAAGGCGTTGGCGGTGCGGGACAAGGGGTGTGCGTTCCCGGGATGTGATCGGCCACCGGGGTGGACGGAAGCCCATCATGTCTGGCACTGGATCGACGGCGGGCCGACCGATCTCGGCAACCTGGTTCTGCTGTGCGTGTATCACCACCACGTCATGCACGAGCAGGAGTGGAGGATCGTTTTCGAGCGCGGGATACCGAGCTTCATCCCGCCGCGGTGGATCGACACCGAGCAGAAACCCCTGCGCAACATCAGAGTCGACTACCCACTGACGTTGTAGCTGACCTGGGGTGCACGTGCCCTACGCCTCCCGCGCTATCGGAGGAAGCCAGGGGCGGTCCGGATGCCGTCGCCTTCGGCTGTCCACTTGGGGCACAGGGCGAGCCGACCCGGTGCCGTTCTGATCACGCGGGATGGGAAGTTGTCCACTGTGGACGGCCGGACGAGGGCAAGCGGCACAGGACGTCGGCGAGGACGTCGGCGACCGGGACGTCGGCGACGATGGAGGCGTCGTGTTCGCAGCGGCCGAGGTCGTGGCGGGTGCAGTCGGCGCCGCAGACGGGGCAGCGGGCGGTCCACGAGATGTGCACGCCGTGCCGCGCGCGGCCTGCGGGGCCGGCGTTGATGACGTTGCCCATCCAGTAGATCGAGACGGTCTGCGCGCCGACGGCTTGGGCCAGGTGGCGGGGGCCGCTGTCGTTGGCGACGACGACGGCGCTGCTGGCCAGGACGCCGACCAGGCCGGACATGCTGAGCTGGGTCAAGGTGCGCGCGGGGAGGTCGTCGAGGAGGGGGCGCTCGGACTCGGTGCCGATCACGACGACGCCGGCGCGTTCGCTGAGGCCGCCGATCAGCTCGGCGAAGTGGGGCCAGCGGCGGCGGGGGTCGGTGGCTCCGGGGTGGACGGTCACGATGGGGCGGGGAAGGCCGGACAGGGCGGCGGAAGCCTCGGCGAGGTCGGCCTCGGTGACGGCGATGGACGGCTCCAGGGCGGCGACGGGAGCGCCGGCGAAGCCGACCACTTCGAGCCAGCGCATGGTCTCGTTCTGGAAGTACGTGAACGGCGCGGGGCGGTCGAGGGGGACGGCGTCGGGGGTGTTGGGGCCGACGGTGCAGCGCGCGCCGAGGCGGCGCAGGAACGGGTTGGACCAGCGGCCGCCGCCGTGCAGCTGGACGGCGAGGTCGAAGGGGCCGACGTCGGCGAAGAACTCCTCCTCGGACTCGGGCTGGGGGATGACCAGCACCTCGCGGACGGAGCCGGGGCGGCCGGACAGCAGGTCGCGGTGCAGCGCGGTGCCGACGAGGGTGATCTCCGCATCGGGGTAGGCCAGGGCGAGCGAGTCGATCGCGGGCATGGCGAAGAGCAGGTCACCGAGGCCGCCACCGCGCAGCACGGCGATCCGGCGCACGTCGGGGACGGGCGCGCACAGGGGTCCGAGGCAGACAACGGGCATGTTCTCGATTTCCCTTGGTGAACGGCGGCAAACGAAGTGTTCGCGGCGAACTGCGGGGTATTCCGGCCGCATGACCGACGTGGCGACCGCCAGGATGATCGAGATCCGCAGCCCCGAGGACGGCACGCTCGTGTGGGAGCTGCCGATGGCCTCTGAGAAGGATGTTTCGGACGCCTACGCCGCGGCGAGGAGCGCGTTCCCGGGGTGGGCGCGCACCCCGGCCGCCGAGCGCGGGGCGGCCCTGCGCGCCGCCGCGGCGGCACTGAGAGACCGCGCGGACGAGCTCGCCCGGCTCAACCACGAGGAAACCGGGCGGGATGTGGCCGAAGCCCGCGAAGGAGTGCTGGCCGGAGCCTCGACGCTGGTCCAGTACGCCGAACTGGGGCCGCTGCACCGCGGCCGCAGTCTGCTCGGCGCGCACGAGGCGATCGACATGATGGTGCCGGAGCCGCGCGGGGTGGTCGTCGCGCTCACACCGTGGAACGATCCGGTCGCGGTGTCGTGCGGGCTGATCGGGGCGGCGCTGGTGACCGGCAACGTGGTGATCCACAAGCCCAGCGAGAGGTGCCCGCGCACGGGTCTGGCCCTCGGCGAAGCCCTGCGGATGCCCGAGGGTGTACTTCAGACGCTCAGCGGAGACGGCGAGGTCGGAGCGCGGCTCGTGGTCAGCTCGGACGCGGACGTGATCGCGCACGTGGGCAGCACGGCGACCGGCCACGCGATCGCCGAGGTGGCGGCGCGCACCGGAGCGAAGACCTTGCTGGAGAACGGCGGCAACGACCCGCTGCTGATCGACTCCGATGTGGACCCCGAGTGGGCGGCGGAGCAGGCAGCGCTCGGCGCGTTCGCGAACTGCGGCCAGATCTGCACGTCCGTGGAACGGATCTACGTCCACCAGGACATCGCGCGGCCGTTCATCACCGCGCTGACCCGCTTCGCGGTGGACGCGAAACTGCCGCCGCTGGTGGATCGGCGGCACCGCGACCACGTGCACGGTCACGTGATGGAAGCACTGGCGCGCGGCGCGGAACGCATTGTGGGCGGCGAGATCCCGAGCGGCGGGGGAGCGCACTACCCGGCGACGGTGCTGACCGGCTGCGAGCCGGGGATGGCGGTCCTCGCCGAAGAGACCTTCGGGCCGGTCGCCCCGGTGCGCGTGGTCCCGGACTTCGAGCAGGGGCTGGCCGAGGCCGCGTCGGGACCGTACGGGCTCGCGGCCACCGTGCTGACGAACTCCCTTGAGCACGCACAGCGTGCCTGGCGAGAGCTGCCGGTCGGCACGGTCAAGGTGAACGCGGTGTTCGGCGGAGCGCCGGGCGGAGCCGCGCAACCACGCGGAGCGAGCGGGACCGGCTACGGCTACGGACCGGAGCTGCTGGACGAGATGACCACGACGAAGGTTCTGCACATGGCGATCGCCGGAGGCCGCAGATGAGCAATCCCCGAGCACTCACCCCGGAACTGCCCCGGTCGCTCGCGGCGCGCCGCCCCCGGATCGCGGTGATCGGCGACGCCCTGCTGGACGGGTGGATGACGGGCAGCTGCGACCGGCTCTGCCGTGAAGCTCCCGCGCCCGTCGTCGACGTGTCCAAAGAGGACTTCGTGCCCGGCGGGGCGGCGAACACAGCGGTGAACCTGGCCGCCCTCGGCGCGGAAAGCCTCATGGTGACAGCGGTTGGCGATGACGTGCCGGGTGATCGGCTCGTCGCGTCGTTGCGCAGCGCGGGTGTGCGGACCGAACAGGTCGTGCGCGCGCCGGGCCGGATCACGACGACCAAGCGCCGGATCATCGCGGGTGACCAGCTGATGGTGCGCTTCGACGACGGCGATCGCGGCCCGCTCGCGCCGGACGTCTCCGCGCGGCTGGCGTACGCGGTGAGCTGCGCGGTGGCGGGGACCGACGCGGTTGTGGTCTGCGACTACGGGACCGGAGTCCTCGGGCCGGAGGTGATCGAGGCGATCAAGGCCGTCCGGGACGGCATCCCGCTGCTCGTCGTCGACGCGCATTCCTTGTCACGGTGGCAAGAGTTGAAGCCGGATGTGGTGACGCCCAACGCGAACGAGATCGCCGCCTTGCTCGGAAGCGCCCTTCCCTCGGACGCCGCCGGACGCCTGGCCGTGCTCGAACGCGAACGCGGCGAGCTCGCCAAGCTGACCGGCTCGCGCGCCATGATGGCCACACTCGACCGCGACGGGGCCGTTCTGTTCGACGGCGACGAGCCGCCGCACCGCACGTGGGCACGCCCGGCTCCGGACAACTTCACGGCGGGAGCAGGCGACACTTTCGTCGCGGCGCTGACGATCGCCGCCGCGGCGGGTACTCCGCTCAGCACGGCCGCGGAACTCGCGCAGGCAGCAGCAGACGTCGTGGTGCACCGCCCGGGAACCGCGGTCTGCTCGTGGGCCGAACTCGCCGAACGCCTTGGCAGCGATCAAGGTGCGCTCTCCGATCCTCGCCAGCTGGTGAAGGCGGTCGAGGAACACCGCGCGGCCGGGAAGCGGATCGTCTTCACCAACGGGTGCTTCGACGTGCTCCACCGCGGCCACGTCGCCTACCTCAACCAGGCCAAGCGACTGGGGGATGTGCTCGTCGTGGCCCTCAACTCCGACAAGGGGGTCCGGCGGCTCAAGGGACCCGAGCGCCCGGTGAACAACGAGTCCGACCGCGCCGCGGTGCTCGCCGCACTGTCCTGTGTGGACCACGTGGTGCTCTTCGACGAGGACACCCCGGCCGACCTGCTGCGCGCGCTGCGCCCGGAGGTGTATGCGAAGGGTGGCGACTACACCCCCGAAATGCTGCCGGAGACCCCGATCGTGCGTGCCCTGGGCGGTGAGGTGCACATCCTCGACTACCTGTCCGACCACTCCACCACGGCCGTCATCGACCGCATCCGGACCGGGTCGTCATGACCGAGATCGACGTTCTGGTACCGAGTCGCGACCGACCGGCGGAACTGGCGACGACGCTCGCGGGACTGGCCGCGCAGGAGGGACCGGACTTCTCGGTGACCATCAGCGACCAGTCCGACGGGGAGCCGAGCTACGCCTGTCCCGCCGCGTCGAGCATGGTCAGGGTGTTGCGGTACAAGGGAAAACCGGTCTCCCTGCTGCGCAACCTGCCCCGCCGCGGCCTCGCGCAGCAACGTGCCTTCCTGCTCAGCCGGGCCAGCGCGCCGTACGTGCTGTTCCTCGACGACGACGTGTGGCTGGAGCCAGGAACGCTGGCCAAGCTGCACGAGGCGATCACGACGCTGGGCTGCGGCTTCGTCGGCAACGCCGTCCAGGGACTGTCCTATTTGGACGACGTGCGCCCGCATGAGCTGGCGCCGTACGAGGAGTGGCGGACGCCGCCGATCCCGGAGTCGGTCGAACCGGGATCGACGGAGTGGTCGCGGTGGACGTTGCACAACGCGGCCAACCCCACGCACCTCGCCGAACGCCTGCGGTTGCGACCGGGGGACTGGCGCGCCTACAAGATCGCGTGGGTCGGCGGGTGCGTGCTGTTCGACCGCGCGAAGCTGGAAGCGGTCGGCGGCTTCGACTTCTGGACCGACCTGCCCGAGGAGCACAGCGGCGAGGACGTGCTCGCCCAGCACCGCGTGATGGCCAAGGCGGGCGGCGCGGGCATCCTGCCGAGCGGGGCCGTGCACCTCGAAGCCCCGACCACCGTGCCGAACCGCGAGGTCGACGCCGCCCGCGTGGTTCAGCCGAGCGCCAATGCCACCAACCGGTCGTAGCTTCCGTTGAACGAGTTCTGGTCGATCGGCGTCGAGGAGTACTGCCAGATCGTGTAGACGCGCCACGCGTGCGGCAGGACCCCCGTGGAGGCGGCGTAGCGCGCGACCCACAGGGGGTTGTTGTTGCTGAAGTCCCCGGCGTGCCAGCCCGTGCACATCGCCCACCAGCTGGTGCTCGTGTAGATCACCGGCCAGCGGCCCGTGCGGTGGTGGTAGGTGTCGGAGAAGTCCTTGAGCCAGCGCGTCATCGTCGGCTGGTCGAGCCCGTAGCACTTGTTCTCGCCGTAGGGGTTGTACTCGATGTCCAGCGCCCCGGGCAGGGTCTTGCCGTCCCGCGACCACCCGCCGCCGTTGTTGACGAAGTAGTTGGCCTGGTCGGCGCCGGAGGAGCGGTCCGGCAGCGCGAAGTGGTAGGCGCCGCGGATCATGCCGACGTTGAAGGACCCGTTGTACTGCTGGGCGAAGTGCGGGTTGGTGTAGCCGGTGCCCTCGGTCGCCTTGACGTAGGCGAAGCGAACCCCGTTGTGCCAGTGGTGCCACCAGTCCACATCGCCCTGCCACCGGCTCACGTCGATGCCGAAGACGGCGACGCCGGTCGCCGGGTCCACCGGTGGGCCGAAGCTGCGGGCGACCACGGGCTCGCGCCCCTCGTGCTTGGCGATCTGCGAGCCCATCGCGGCGTCGCCCGGCACCTCTTCAGAGAAGCCGGTGGCGGGACTACTGAGCGTCGCCGCCACCAGCGCCGCAACTGCGAAAACGATTCGCGTCGAGACCGCCATCTGCACTCCCGTCGGTCGTCAGGGTACGCGTATCGTCAGCATCACCCCATTCCCATCGTCACGCAGAGTGGCTCACTCGAACCGGTTACAGGCATCGTGTCCCGCGCGGTGTGCGCGGCCCGGCCGCCTAGGATCGCGGCCCCGCCGCCCACTGGTGCGCGGTGCCTCGGTGGACGGCGGCGTAGACCCGGTCCCGCAGGACGTTCGCCTCGGTGTCGGAGAGCGTGCGGTCCAGCCGTCGCAGCACGATGCGGACGAGGAGGTTCTTCTGGTCCGCCCGCGCGCCGAGTCGCTCCAGTGCTCGCGGTGGCAGCTCCGCGCAGGGCGTCTCCTGCACGATCTCCACCGACTCCACGCAGTCGTCACCCACCGCGTCGCGCACGCGGTCACCCAGATCCTCGGCGAGGTCGTCGGAATCCACCGCGACGGAGATGTCCCTGGTGATCGACGGCATGGTGGAGGTGGGGCGGTAGGGAAGGAGGTCGAGCATCTGCGGATCGCCGGAGCGGAGGATACGGATGTCGGGGATTCCCTTGCGCAGCATGAGCATCCGGTCCAGCCCGAGACCCATGGCGAGCCCGCGCCACGAGGTGCCCAGCCCCGCGCGCGCGAGCACGGCGGGGTGGGCGAGACCGCACTCGGCGACCTCGACCCACTCTCCGTTGTGGACGATGTCGACCTGTAGACCGTCCACCGTGTACGGATGGGTCCGTGGATCAACGCGGTGTTCCGCGTCCCCGACCAGGGCTTCGATCATGTCCTTCAACGGGGCCAACGGTTTCCGGCTGATCCGCCACAGGTCGAGCTGGTGCGGGGTGCCGGTGTGCAGGCGGTCGATGGAGTCCCGCCGGTAGACGATCCCCGGGCACACCAGCAGCACGTCGTCGGCCGGATCCGCAGCCAGTGCCCGCAGCGCGGGCGGGATCATGGCGCTGGAATGGCTGCGCAGCACGCGGTTCGCGTCGACGTAGCGGGTGTAGCGCGCATCGCGGGTCACGGCGGCGGGGTCGTAGCCGAGGTTGTCGTAGTTGTCGGCGATGCTGACCACGCGATCCCCGCGGCACCACCGGACCTCGCAGCCCCACCGTCGCGCGAGAGCGCCGACGAGATCGTCGACGATGAGCTGGATGGCGTGCGGACCCGTTGCGGGATCGGTCAGATCGCGGATCGCGAGATCGCGGTCGAGCTGTTCCGGGCTGAGCATGACGGCCTCTTCCGAAGGAGGTGGGCGGGTGGTGGGAAGCGACTCCCCCCTGACCCGCGGGCTCCTCGGTGGGCTCCGTCAGCGCGGCACGACGCCGGCCCCACGACGCCCGTTCGGGGTCAGGGGGCCGGTAAATCGGCGCGCGAGATGGTTCACGCCGCAACCATAACGTCCCCTGTTCGGTCGAGGCCAATGGTTTGTACCGGTGCGCACCGCGCAACGCTATGAATTGTCAGTGCCACGAGAACCCTTAGCCGAGCGCGCCGCCGCACTGGTACCTCCCGGACGCGTGACCGTGGGCACGACGGGCTGCGCGAGGACCGCGGCCGTCCGCGCCATCCTGGCCCGGCGCCGCGGGCTGACCCTGGTAACCACGGCACTGACCCCGGTCCTGGCGCTGCGCGGCGGGGCCAAGGTGCTCCTGACCGGCGGAGCCGTGCGCGATCCGGCGCAGGGATGCGTCGGTGCCGTCGCCGAGGCCGCGCTGCGCGCCCGGCCGATCGACATCGCGGTGATCACCGCGGGCGGTATTGACGGGGACGGGTTGAGCGCTTCGTGCCCGGAGCAGGCGAGTGTCGCGCGGACGTTGGTGGAGCACGCTTCCCGGGTGATCGCTGTGGTGCCCGGGGCGGTTTTTGGGGCCGCGGAAGGGACGCGTTTCGCTGGGTTGGCCGAGGTGGATGACGTTGTGACGGATGTTGTCGTGCCGTCAGGGGAATTTGTTGGTCCGGTTTTTCATGTTGTGTCTTGAGCTGGTTGTTCTGCGGCCCGCGCACTACCGAGGGACGACCGGACGCTGGATCAGAAGCGCTGGGATGTGGCGATGGATCTGGTGATGGGCAACGAAACCTGTTCGCCCCAGGGTGAGGTTCGGGTCAACATCACGATGCCGTTGACCAGACGGACGAACCGACGGTGCGGAATCTGCGGCCGAAGTGTCGTCACCACCGCCGGATGAAGCACGAGTCGAGTTGGACGAGCCGGAGGTGGAGCCGATCGCCGACGCGGCGCCGTTCTGAGCGGGACGTCAGGACGGCATGAGAAGGCCCGGTGTGCTCTTCACGGTGGCCATCGCGAACTGTGAGTTGGTGCGCGCGACCCCGGGCAGGCCGGTGAGCTTGGCCATGTAGACGCGCTCGTACGCGCGCAGGTCGGGGACGGCGAGCCACAGCAGGTAATCGGGGCGCCCGAACATCCGCAGGCAGTGCGCGACTTCGTCGATCTCGGTGACGGCGGCCTCGAAAGCCTCGATGGTGGCGCGGTCCTGGACGGCCATCTCGACGTGCAGCAGGACGTGGAAGCCGCGCCCGATGGCGGCGGGATCGATCGAGGCGTGGTAGCCGGTGATCACGCCGTCGCGTTCGAGCTGCCGCACGCGGCGCAAGCACGGGGACGGGGAAAGCCCGACGAGATCGGCCAGCTCGATGTTGGCGAGCCGACCGTTCTCCATCAGGTGCGCGATAATTGCTCGATCTGTCTTGTCCACGGCACAGAATGCTACGGAGACGGGCAGCGGTGGCACATTTGGCACCGCGTGCCACTGCGTTCTTCCTAGTGTGACCAACCATGTTGAACCTGGACGAGGCGGAGCGCGAGCGAGCTGGACAGTTGCTGACCGCCTTCTTCGACGACTACGAGCGCTCGATCCCGCACCGCGCCGTGGTGCCGGAGGTGGACCGAGAAGCCCTCTCCGCGTTGCTGACTCCCTTCCCTGACGAGGGAATCGGGGTCGAAGGGCTCTTCCACGAGATCAACGAGACGATCCTGCCGAACTCCACCACGGTGGCCCACCCGCGGTTCCTCGCCTACGTGCTCGGCCCGCCGAACGGCATCGGGCCATACGCGGAGGCGATCGCTGCCACCATCAACCAGAACTGCAACTTCTGGCAGCTCTCACCAGCGGCGAGCGTGGTCGAGCGAGCGGTGGTCACGTGGCTCTCGGGTCTCTTCGGCTACGGCGAGCAGGCAGGAGGGATTCTCACTGAGGGAGGCTCCATCGCCACGCTCAACGCGCTGACAGTTGCCCTGCACGCGCGGCGCCCGCGTTTCCGGGATCGGGGACTGCACAAGGCCGACAAGCCACTGGTGGTGTACACGTCGGCGGAAGCGCATCGGTGCGTCGACAAGGCCGCGGCGATCCTGGGCATCGGCCTCGACAACGTCCGGCGCATCGCCACGGACGACCAATGGCGGATGCGGGTCGACGTTCTGGAGAAGGAGATCCGCGCGGATCGCGAAGCAGGGCGGGAGCCGTTCTGCGTCGTCGCCACCCCGGGAACGGTGACCAGCGGCTCGATCGACCCCGTCGCCGACATCGCGGACGTGTGCGAACGGCAGGACCTGTGGTTGCACATCGACGGGGCGTACGGCGGGCTTTTCGTGCTCTCCGAACGGAAACGGGAGGAGTTCCGGGCGTGCTCCCGCGCGGACTCGATCGCGGTCGACCCGCACAAGCTGCTCTTCGCTCCGCTCTCGGCGGGCTGTCTGCTGGTGCGTGACCGCGCCGGGCTCACGGACGCGTACGCGTTCTCCTCCTCGTACCTGACGGTCGCGGAGGACCCGCTGATGATCGACTACATGGACTACGGCCCGCAGCTCTCGCGCGGGTTCACGGCGCTGAAGATCTGGAGCGCTCTGCGGACCTTCGGCGTCGCAGCCTTCCGGGATGCGGTGGACCACATGCTCGACCTGGCCCAGTACATGGCCGATCTCATTGGCGCGGAAGGACAACTGGAACTCATGGCACCGGTGTCCCTGACCGCCGTGTGCTTCCGGATCAAGCACGTCGAGCCCGCCGCGGCCCTGGCCACGCTCGCCGAGGAAGGCACCGCGCTCCTCGGGCCCGCACGCCTCGGCGGCCGGGACGGGATGCGCGCCTGCATCACCAACTACCGCACCACGCGGGACGACATCGAGCAGATCGTCGCGCGCCTGACCGACATGGCCGGTCAGGCGCCGGGCGACTGAATCAGGAACAGCGGAGCACGACGGGGGAGTGCCGGTTGTTCGGCTGGCGCATGTAATGGCCCGGGACGGTGCCGTCCTCGCCGACCTTGCCCAGGTACAGCGACTCGGACGTGCGCACGACCGTCTCCACGGCGGCGTTGCGCCACAGGATCGGCACCGCGCCCGCGTCGATCACGCCGACCACCAGGCCGCCGCGGTTGACGCTCTCGGCCCGGTTGCCCTGCGGCAGCACCTGCGGGGTGGCCGCCGCGTCCCACAATCCGGCCCGCCTGCTGTCGTCCTGGTAGACGAAGGTTCCCGAGACACGACCGGCCGCGATCCCGGTGGCCTCCGCGCTCTTCACCCCGGACGGGGCGCGCAGCGCGGTCGCCACGCCGTCGCGCCACTTGTACGAGGTGGCGTTGTGCTGATCGTTGTAGTGGCGGACCAGGATCGTGCCGTCCTCGTCGATGTCGACCGCCTCGACGAAGCCGGTGGGCAGGCCGCCCAGTTCGACCACGGTGTCCGGGCGGTCCGCGGGCCACAGCACGGCCTTGCGGCTCCGGTCCGGCAGTACCGCCCAGCCGACCGCGTCGCCCCGGTCGTTGATCGCGTTCGCCCGGCTGGACGTGCTGCCCGCGGGCAGCGGCAGCCGGGCCAGCGTCGTCCCGGCGGACCGGAACGCCACCGACGAGTACACGTAGCTGGCGTTGCCGACGATCACGCCGCCGCGGTTGACCTCGCGCGCGGTCAGGCCGTTCGGGAAGGTCCCGGCCACCCGGCCGTAGTCGGTGGTCGTGGAGCCGTTCCAGCGCACGATGTGCTGCTCGGACTGGGCGAACTCGGCCGTGCCGACGTAGCCGCCGACCCCGTCGGCCGCGGTCGCGTCCGCCTGGACGGCCCCGGCGGGCATCGGCAGTGGAACGGGCTTCCACGCGCACGCCGCGGCCTCGGCGGTCCCCGGCACGACGGCCAGTGCCGTCGCCAGCGCGGTGACCGCCACCATTCGAGTGAAGTTCACGAATACCCCCTCAGGCATCATGGGGGAACGACCCTAGTCACCGCTTCGACCTGCGGGAATGCGCAAAAACGCGAGTCCGCCTCAACAGAATGCGGGAGCGAGCGCCACGGCCGACGCGGTCCACACCCGTTCGTCGACCGAGTCCGGCTTGAGCACCTGCTGCTGGGCCAGCCCCCGCATGAGCGCGATCAGCGCCGACGCCAACTGACGCGCCTGGGGCTCGTCGAGCACGACCGACCCCGCACGCCGCCCGGTCAGCAGGTGAACGACGTCCTCGGTGCGGGTCAGATCCCGCTCGGCGACGCGTTCCCGCATCCGGGCGTCGCGCATCGTCAGCGCCATCGTCTCCAGTTCGAGCCGGAGCACGCGCTGACCGTCCAGCGACAGCAGAACGTCGCGACAAGCCCCGGCATAGCCTTCGAGCACCTGCTCGGCGGTCAGCTCCGTGTCCTGCTCCAGCGGACGCACGGCGGTGCTGAGCCGGTCGAAGAGGTCGTCGAGCACCGCGAGCAGCAACCCGTGCTTCGCCCCGAAGATCGAGTAGATCGCGCCGGTGGTCAGGCCCGCCGCCTCGGCGACGGCCTCGATGCCCACCGCCTCGTAGCCGTGCTCGGTGAACAGCCTGCGCGCCGCGCCGACCAGGGCGGCCGTGTTGCGCCTGCGGTTCTCGGCGCGCTTGCCCGTCATCCGGCGAACCTACACCGCTTGTGGCGCAACGTCTTTCCATGACACCGTCGTGCCGTGACGCACAGGGAGCTGTCCGGAACGGTCGCGCTGGTCACCGGCGCGTCCAGCGGCATCGGCGAGGCCGTCGCCCACGACCTGGCCCAGCGCGGGGCCACGGTGGTCGTCGTCGCGCGGCGCCGGGAGCGGCTGGCCCGTGTGGTGGCCGAGATCGAGGGCAAGGGCGGCCGCGCGTTCGCCGTGCCCGCCGACCTCACCGACCGCGACCAGGCCACGGCCGCCGTCGCGGACGCGGTCAAGGCGACCGGGCGGCTGGACATCCTGGTCAACAACGCCGGGGTCGGGTTCGTCGAGCACGCGCTGGAGGCCGACCTCGACCGGTGGCGGCAGACCGTGGAGATCAACCTGCTCGCGGTGCTCTCCTGCACCCACGCCGCGCTGCCGCACCTGGTCGCCGCGGCCGAGGGGCCGCGCGGCATCGCCGACGTGGTCACGATCAGCTCCGTCGCCGGCCGGGTCACCGCGCCCGGCTACAGCGTCTACGCCGCCACCAAGCACGCCGTCGGCGCCTTCAGCGACTCCATCCGCAAGGAGCTGGTCGGTCGGGTCCGGGTGGGTCTGGTCGAGCCGGGCGCGGTGGACACCGAGCTGACCGACGCCAGCAAGGCGGAGTTCGAATGGCTCCGGCCCCAGGACGTCGCCGACGCGGTGGCCTACCTGGTCACCCGGCCCAAGCACGCCGCCGTGTCCGAGCTGCTGCTGCGCCCGTCCGCCCAGGAGCGCTAGCACGCCGGGCCTCGGGGACTAGCGGTTCACCCAATCGCGAAGGGCGTCGGCGGGCTCGGGTGCGCCGACGCCGTCGAGTCCGACCATGGCCCGGTGGATCGTGCGGACGGCATCGTCGAGCTTGGCGACGCCGTCCCGCAGCCGCCGCGCGGCGTCGCCGTTGACGACCAGGGACCGGGCGGACGCGAAGCTCAGTCCCGCACCGAAGATCTGCCTGACCGTCTCGGTCAGGAGGGGAACCGCCGCCGGTTCGGCCGGGGCGGGCGCCGTGTCCGAGCGCGAAGGGGCGCCCAGGTGCCGTGCGATGACCTCACCGGCGAACTGGCCGTACAGCGCCATGAGCCGCAGGTCCCGCTCGGGTGGCCGTCCGGGGTGCGGCAGGTGCGTCGAGATCATTCCCATCATCCGGCCGGCCTTGTCGACCAACGGCGTGGACTGGACCGCGCGCACCCCCGCGGTGCGGAAGACCTTGCGGTGCGGTGTGAACGCCGGGTCGTCGCGGACGTCGGCCACGACCGCCTGCGCGCAGTGCGACGCGGCTCGGCCGCAGACGGAACGATCGTCGTCGACGACCGCGAAGTGGTCCAGGAACTCGGGGCCGAACCCGAACTGGGTGACCAGCACGAGCGAGTCGCGACCCGGGTCCAGGAGTTGGATGTTCCCGACCTCGGTGCCCATGAGCGACATCGCCCCGGCGAGGACCTTGGGGAGCGCGGCGGTCAGACCGGGGGCGTCGCGCAGCTCGGCGGTCGCGTCGCGCAGGCTCTGCACCGCCTGGGGCTCGTCCAGGCTGAGATCGACGTAGGCGGCGAGTTGGTCGGCTCGCTGCGCGATCGTGGTCGTGCGCGTCGGCCGGGACCAGACGGCCGGATCGTCGTAGGAGGCCGAGACGTGCTCAAGCGGCCCTGACAGGTTGATCACCATGAGGACCTCGCGTCTTCTCGTGGCGTGCTCGAGGGGCAGGCAAGACTACAATTTCCCGCCGCGCGCCGACTCCGCCAACCTGCTGATGCGTCAGGTAGGTGGCAGCAACCGCCAGTGCTGCAACCAGTTGGTCGAACAGGCGACGAGCGTCAGCGGCGTGCCCGCACCACCCGATTTGGCCTGCTGCAGGCACTGCTCGGGATCGGCAGCGGAGTGCAGGCGGTCCCATTGGACCTGTCCGTCGTTCCAGTGCGGTTCGTGAAGCCACTGCTGCGCGGGCAGCGCGTCGTTGCACGGCCGCCACACGATGTCCGGCCCGCCGCTCGCGGTGAGGCACTGCGGATCGCCGGAAGTGTTGGCCCGCAACGTCAACAGGCAGGTCTTGTGCTCGTCGCGCGGCTGGGCCATCTGGTAGCGCACGCCGATCTCGGTGACGCCGCGCTGCATGCCCATCCGAGGCCGGTCCTGGTTGTTGACGAACATGCTGCTGTGGTGGTTGAGCACGGTGAAGCCGGGGCCTCCGCGCAGACAGGGGTTGTTCTCCTCCATCAGCTCGGCGCTCGCGTTGCGGCTGTCGCCGCCCCACCACAGGTACGCGCCGCCGCCGACCAGTAGGACGACCACCGCGGCGGCGGCTCCGACCAGCAGCGCCGGTGCGCGTCTCGGCGTTCCCGCGGTGCACCGGCCCGCGTGGTGCGTGACGCGCTCGTGGGCGCACTGCCACGCGGGCCGATCAGCCTTGTCGACCGACAGCAGTGACATCAGCTCGGCCCAGTGGTCGGCGGAGGGGAGTTCACGCCCGCGGAGCACGTTGTCCAACCACGCCGGGCTCTGGCCGAGCCCAGCGGCGACCCACGACGGCTCGCGACCGGACGTGCTGATCAACCGCCGCAGCGCGTCGCCGAGCTCCTCCGGATCGCAGACCAGGTTGAGGTCGACCGAGGACTCTTCCTGCGGCGCGGGCGGCTCCTCCTCGACGGGGGTGACGCTCGTGCCGAGGGCGACGACGACGCCCGTGCGCGAGGCCAGCCAGCCGTAGACCTGCCGATCGATCTCCTCGGGGGCGTCGCCCCGGTGGCGCAGGCACGCGCGCACGTACGCGTGGACGAAGTCCTGCCCGGGCAGCGACGTCGGCCGCTTGTCGGTGGCGAACTCCGACAGCGTCGACGGGTGCAGCCGCGGTCCCTTGGTGTTGCGCAGCGCGCGGATCAGCTCCGCTCCGGTCGGGTCGCCGACCTCGACCCGAAGGTCCTTCAGGCGTTTGCGGAACTCCAGCACGAGCTTGGTCGGGGGTATCGGCCCTTGACCGTCTCCCACAGTGACTCCCCGATGACCTTGGAAAATGCGCTCTGACCTGCGTTCGAGGGCTCGAACGCGGTTCGGCGTTCGCGGCCACGGTAGCGCAGTGTGTTCACGCCGAACGGATCAGTTGGTCTTCTGCCCGCGGAGCGCGGCACCGGCCGTGCCGACCGGGAGAGAGGACGCAGCGGCGTGGCTTCCATCAGCGAGGTGAAGAGCGCGATCGCGCGGGCGAACGAGCAGGCGCGGCAGGGCGACCAGGGGCTGAACCAGGCGTCGGCCAAGCTCGACGAGGCGATGTCGATGTTGAACAAGGCCGCGGAAGGGGCGGGCAACGAGCTGATCACCCAGGCGCGGGCGGCGCTGGGCAAGGCGAAGGCGAGCATCGCGGAGGCGCGCAAGGCCATCGCGCACTCGCAGGACTCCGCCCAGCGCTACGCCAAGCAGATCTGAGCGCCGTCGTGGACCAGGACCAGGCCGAGTTCCTGATGGCGCTCAACCGCGTCCACGACGGCCTCGCGCTCGCGAGGGGTAGCGCGAGGGCGCGGCGCGGCGCGGCCGTTCCCGCCACCGGCATCGGCGGGCCCGTCGAGCACGTGCTGGGCGTGCTCCGGGGGATCACTCCCACGGAAGCCCTCGCGGACTGGCACCACGTCACCCGGTTCGCCGAGGTGGACGGTGCTCCGGGGCCGCTGCGGTTCGGCACCGCCCGCGTCGGACTCGGGGCGGGGCGGTGCGCGGACCTCCCGGTGGTGCTCCCGCTGCTCGGCAGCGGGCACGTCGTGATCAACCCGCCCGACCCCTCGTGGCACGGGACACTCGCGCACGAGTGCGCCGCCGAGGTGTCGGCGATCGTGGACAACCTCGTGCTGCGCGCCCTGGCGAGCACACCGCCGAGGTCGTTGCTGGTCGTCGGCGATCGCTTCATGCCTGCGTTCCTGGACCGCGACGACGTCTACGAGCAGCGGCTGGCCTTCGACATCGACCCGACCGGTCCCGGCCAGATGGACAACCTGCTCGCCCGGCTGAACCAGGACGTCGAGCGGATCCGGCGGACCGGGCGGGACCACTGGCGGCTGCTGATCCTCTCCGATCTCGGATCGGTGCTCAGCGCACAGCACATGGAGGAGCTGGCGTGGCTGCTGCGCGCCGGGCCCGAGTGCGGGCTGCACGCCATCCTGATCGACACCCCGGTTCCGCCCGGCGTGGTCGCCGAGACCGTCCACGTCAGCCCGCGCCGGATCCGCGCCACCACGACCGGTCCGCTGCTGGACGTGCGGCCGGACGGCGTCCCGATCCCCGGCTCGCCCGCGATGAGCGCACTCGACGAACGGCTCAGCCGCGGCGGTGTGCCCGCGACCGGCCTGCTGCCGGAGCACTGGTGGACGGAGTCCACAAAGGACGGTCTGGTCGCGGCCGTCGGTGA
Source organism: Allokutzneria albata (assembly GCF_900103775.1). Classification (GTDB taxonomy): domain Bacteria; phylum Actinomycetota; class Actinomycetes; order Mycobacteriales; family Pseudonocardiaceae; genus Allokutzneria; species Allokutzneria albata. The sequence goes on from NZ_LT629701.1 coordinate 941,102, forward strand.
CGTCGGTGGCGCGGTGGAGCGGTTGCGGCTGGGGGACTCGCCGCCGCACGCGCTCATCGGCGGGCCGAGCGGATCGGGCAAGACGAACTTCATCTACGCGCTGCTCATCGGCCTGGCGACCCGGTACAGCCCGGACGAGGTCGAGTTCCACCTGCTGGACTTCAAGGAGAGCGTGTCCTTCGCGGCCTTCGCCCCGAGCGCCGCCGATCCCAGCTGGCTGCCGCACGCGCGCCTGATCGGCGTGAACATCAACCAGGACCGGGAGTTCGGCCTGGCGATGCTTCGGCACCTGGCCGAGCAGCTGCGCATCCGCTCGGCCGCGGTGAAGCGTCACGGGGTCAAGGACATCGCTGGCCTGCGCGAGGCCGATCCGGCCGGCCGGTGGCCGCGGGTGGTCGCGGTCGTCGACGAGTTCCAGGTGCTGCTCGCCGACCGGGACGCCGTCACCGAGGAAGCCGCGACGCTGCTGGAAGATCTCGCTCGGCGAGGGCGTTCGTTCGGCATCCACCTGGTGCTGTCCAGTCAGGACGTCTCCGGTATCGAGGCGCTGTGGGGACGGCCCGCCCTGGTGGCGCAGTTGACGCTGCGCGTCGCGCTGCCGGGGGCGACGCGGGTGCTGGCCGACGACAACGAGGCGGCCCTGGCCCTGCCCCGCTACCACGCGATCGTCAACCACCAGTCCGGCGTTCGCGGACACGACCGCCGAGTCCGCATCCCGCACTTCGACGACGCCGTGCTGGCCGGGACCCAGCTCCAGCTGTGGGATCGGCGTCGCGTGGACGCTCCGGAGCCCTCGGTCTTCGACGGTGATCACGTGCCCGAGCTGCTCGCTGCGGCTGATTACCGTGCCCTGCGGGCGAGTCCGGCCGGCGAGCGCGTGGCATTGCTCGGGCGGACCTTCGACGTCGCCGACCGCAGTGCCCAGGTCGTGCTGAACGGTGCTCCCGGTCGCAACATCGCGGTCATCGGCACCAGGCCGGACGAGGTGCACGGCGTGCTGTCCGCCGCGACAGCGTCCCTCGCCAAGCAGTGCACGGTGGCGGACGCGCGGTTCACCGTGGTCTCAGGAGGTTCCGACAGCATCGCCGCTGATGTGCGCCACCTGCTCGCGGCGCACGGCCATCGGCCGGATTTCGTTGAACGGCAAGACATCCCGGCCTTCCTGAGCGGGCTCGCCGAGCCGGCGTCACCGGGGCCGCGCCACTACGTGGTGTTCGCCGGGGTGGACGCGGCCCATTCGGTTCTGCGCCAACCCTGTGCGAACGGGTCGACCGGACACGAGTTGCTGCGCCAGATCCTCGCCGACGCGCCGGAAACCGGTGTGCACCTGCTGGCCTGGTGGCGCGGTGTGCACCGGCTCAAGCAGGACCTGTCCGACTTCGGAACCCAGTTCGACGACCAGATCGGGATCTGGGTCGCGCTGGACGTCCAGGGCAGCGAGCTGTCCGGCCTGCCCGGAGCGGACCTGATCACGTGGCATCCCCGGCCCCGGCGCGGGTTGTGGTTCGACCGGGCGGCCCACAGCAGGCCGCGCCCGCTCGTGCCGTTCGCACCAGTCCGTTCAGGAGAACCCCGATGAACCCGATCGAGCAGTACCGCAGGGCCATGACCGAGCTGGGCGCCGCCGACGAGGTCGCCCGGGTCGACCACCGGGTGGAGGGCCTCTGGGCCCAGGCCGTCGCGGCCGCCCGGCCCGCGCTCGACGACCGGACCGCCGCCGGGCTGCCGCCCGCGGTCACCCCCGACCTGTCCGCCCCCGCCGACCTCGACATCGGCTCGCACCTCGACGAGATCGAGCGCTTCATCACCGGTGACGTCGGAGAAACGCCTGAGAACACGTGGAATTCCCCGCGTTGGGTGGGCGGGGTCTGGCTGGGCGCCTGCGTGTTCTTCGCCATCGTGCTCGGCGTGACGGTGCGCGGCACGGCGGTGGTGCCCGCGGTCGTGCCGCCGATCATCACGGGGCTCGTGCTGATCGCGCTCGGGCCGGGCCGGGTTCCCGGGTGGATCTGGGCGATCGGGCTGATGCCGTTGGCGATGCTCGCGGCCAGCGGTTCACCGCCGTCCAGCACCGATCTCGTCGCGGCCGAGCCGCAGTGGTTCCTCGGCGTGGTCTTCGTGGTGCTGGTGCACGGCTTCGCCCGGCTGATGCGGGCCGCTGACGAGCAGCGGCTGCGCGCCCTGGTGAACAAGGGAAAGACGATCACGGACTCGATGGTGGTCGCGATCGCGCGACGGCCGTTGGAGATCGAGGTGGTCGCCTGCACGATCGGCGCGGCAACCGGCCCGGGCGCCGCGGTGCTCGTCCTCGCTTCACTGGTCGCCCTGTTCAAGCGAGGTGCGTTGACCAGCGCCGTGGCCGCGGGAGCCGGGCTGCTGATTCTCATGGTGAACTTCGAGACCGGGGACTGGGCGCACCGGATCGTGCTCGTGGCGCTCATCGCGCACTGGGCCCGCGCGATGCTCAGCACCGAGTGGAAGCAGCCCCTCGCGCGCACCGAATGGATCATGGGGCGGGTCGGGCAGGTGGGCCTCGCCGCGGTCCGGCGGACTCAGGGGATGCTGCCCGTGCCGACCTTCTCGTTCTCCTCCGGCCAATCTGCGCGGCCCGCAGCGGAGCCCGCGAAGTACCCGGATGGACAGTTCGGTCGCTACTGCAACAGCTGCGTCGGCGTGACCGCGCACGTCTCGGGCGGGCTCTCCATGCCGTACTGCGTCCAATGCGGAAGCAAGGCCGCCGGCGGCGGGCGCGGTGATCGGAACTTCCCCGACTACTGCGCCTCGTGCGGCGGCACCACACCGCACACCTCGCACGGCTGCGTCGTCTGTGGAGGCTGACCGATGAGCCTCATCGGTGAAGTCGCCGAGGACATCAAGGGTGCGGTCGTATGCGCTCGCAATGAGCGAGCGCACCTCGGCCGGTGCAGGTTCCAACTCGACCAGTACCGGCGGGCCCTCGCAATCGTCCACAGTGGATCCAATGATGATCGGGTCCATGTTGCGGTCCTGCGGTGCCTGCTCGCACTCGGCCACATCCATGCCGCGCAACAGGAACTCGTCCGTGCCGAGGAGGCCATGCTGGCCTACCTCGACGCGTGCGGGGTGACGATGCCGGGCGAAGAGCTCGTGCAGACCGCACAGGACGCGGTGGACCTGGCCGAACGGACCGCGCAGACGACGTTGTCGCTGATCTCGAACGAGCAGACCTACGACCCGCCGCCGACCACTTCGGAGTTCGGCCCGGAACAGGTGATCGGACAGCTCGCGCTGAGCATCACCTTGATCACCATCAACTGCGTGACGAAGGCGGTGCAGATCATCGATGCCCGGAAACGACGCTGACCTCCGGCACACCCTCGACGAGCTGCGCCACGGCAGGACCGCGGCGCTGGAGGAGTACTGCGCGCGGCAGCAACGCTCGGCCTTCCCCGACGACGCGCTCGTCACCCGGGCCCTCGCCGAGGTCGCCCGCGCGCGCTGGCCGGAGCTCGACCGCGCCGCCGTCGCCGAGTTCGCGCGGCAGCTCGCCGAACGCGACCTCGACGTGACGATCTCGGCCCTGTTCGCGGAGGCCGTGGTCCGCTCCGCCCTCGGCGAGGCCCACCTGACCGCGGAACTGCCGGTGGAGTACCGGTTCCCGTGGTCGATCGCCCTGATCAACGCACTCAGAGGAGATGGTCAGTGATGTACGAGCGACTGCCCGACCACGTCCGGAACCTGGTCTCGGAGTGCGCCACCGGCCCGGCGTGGGAGATGTCGGCCAGCAAGGTCATCGCCCCGTTCCTGCCGTCCGCGCTGCCGGTCCCCAGAGCGCTGATCGACCGGCTCGGGCGCATCCACGTCTCGGCCGAGGGACTGGCCATCGACCAGAAGAAAGCGGTGCCGTGGAAGGAGATCCGGGAGATCCACACCCGCCCCGCCTTCGAGGTGGTCACCACGTCGATGATCGACAAGGCGGTGCAGCGAGCCACCTTCGTCCTGCCGCCGGTCCCCGGTGCGCGCAAGGCCACCGATTTGGTCGCCACCAAGGCGAAGGAGGCCGTCCTGTCGATGCTGAAGGTGGCCCTGTCCGGCTCGTCGCCCTCGCTGCAGTTCGACATGCCCGTCCGCGTCGTCCACCGTCGTCGGCTGCGCACGCACGAGATGGAGCCCGGCCTGCTTTCCCTTGCGTTCCTCGCGCTGCCCGGCGTATCGGACGGCCTGCTCACCGCGGCGCAGTCGCAACACCGCACGATCATCCGCCACCCTGCGACGACGACGCCCGGTACTGATCGTGCGGCTGAGGCTCTTCGGGAACGCGTTCGCGCCATGACCGCGCGCCTTGGTACTCAGGCGCCTGAACTTCCTGTTGTGGAAGCGCCGGTTCGGCGGATTCGCAATCAGTACGACTAGGTGGGCTTGGCTTTGCTGGGCTTCCGGCGCGGGGTCGGCTTGGCCTGGGGCCCCTTGCGCGTGCCCTTGGGCCTCACGGGGGCACGGGGTGAAACTCCGGCCCTCGCGGGAAGCGTATGGCACGCGCACCCCAGGTAAAGCCGACCGTCCCAGCCTTACCTCGCGCCAGCTGGAACTGGCTTTCGTTTGCTGAAATCGTTGGGGCGTAAGGGAAAGTTCACTCCGTAGAGCCATGATCCACTATTTGCGGACGCTAAAATAGGAGTATGGCCCCTGCCGATATCGAAGGCGACGTCGTGGCCGCCTACGCCGCGATCGGGCGTGCGGTGGCGGACTTCGCCTCGATCCTGGTGAAGCTCTATGACGACCTGGATCCGCAAGTGCAGCAGTACGCGGGGGATGTTCTGATGCCGCTGCTGCGTGTTTCCCAGGTCAAGGGCAACAAGCTGATCGATCGGGCCATGTCGCTGGTGGAGCACCCGGTGGTGTTGGAAGCGTTGTCGGAGGGTCGGATCGATGAGGGCAAGGCGTTGATGATTATTGATCAGGTCAGTGTCCTCGACGCGGCCAATCAGGCGATCGCCGAACCCGTGCTGATCAACCATGCCGCGACGCACAACTACACCGCCTCTCAACGGTATGCCCGGCGGTATGTCCTCAAGCTGGATGCCGAGGCAGCCCTGCGGCGTCACAAGGAGAAGCGCAAGCAGCGGTTGGTGGAGAAGTTCAACCTCGACGACGGCATGTGCTCCCTGCGCGTCGTTTTGCCTGCCCTCGACGCGGCCCTGGCTTTCGATCGCATCGACCGCATCGCCCGCGCGTTGCCGAAAGACGACCGCACGTTGGACCAGAAACGGTCAGACGTTGCGGCGGATCTGTTGATGGGCAAGGAAACACCCGCCCCGCAGGGGGAGGTGTGCGTGAACCTGACGATGCCGATCACCAACATCCTGGGCCTGACCACAGACCCGGTGATGCTGGCCGGGTACGGGCCGCTGCCCGCGGAGATCGTGGCGGATGTGGCGGCGAACGGGATTTGGAAGCGCATCCTGACTGACCCGGTGACCGGGATGGCTGAGCACATCACCACCTACCGGCCGACCCCGGCGCAACGCGAGCTGATCAACGCGCGGTATCCGACGTGCACGATGGTTGGCTGCAACCAACCGGCGCACCGCTGCGATCTGGATCATTGTTGTCCCTTTGACGGGACCAACACCACGGTCGCGAATCTGCGGCCGAAGTGCAGGCATCACCACCGGATGAAGACCCACTCCAACTGGTCCTGCGAGAACCGGCCGGACGGAACGCACGCGTGGACCACACCGAGTGGCAAGGTGATCGAGACCGAACTCGAACCCATCGCCGACCCGGCACCCTTCTAGTGCGGGGACAAGCTGCGACACGAGCTAGCTTCTGGTCCGCGCTCGGACGTGGATCCGTTCGCCCTGTTTGCCGAAGAGGCTGAGCACCTCGACGCTGCCGCGCCCGGCGGCGCCGAACCAGTGCGGGGTCTGGCAGTCGAACTCGGCGGCCTCGCCCGGGCCCAGCACGACGTCCTGGTCGCCGAGCACGAGCCGGAGCCGGCCCCGCAGCACGTAAAGCCACTCGTACCCGGCGTGCTTGCGCAGCCAGGGTTCCTTGTCCTCGGCGGGGATCGTCATCTTGTACGCGCGCGGCTCGCCCTGGTGCCGGGTCAGCGGGACGAGCACCCTGCCGTCCACCCGGGCCGAGACCTGGGGAACCCGGGGGTCCACGACCCGAGGGGAGGAGACGATCTCGTCGAGCGGCAGGCCGAGAGCGGCGGTGATCGGCAACAGCAGTTCGAGGCTGGGCCGCCGTTGCCCGGACTCCAGCCTGGACAGGGTGCTGGTGGAGATGCCGGTGCTCCGGTGCAGCTCCGCCAGGGTCACCCCCTTCTTCTCCCTCGCGCGGCGCAGACGCGGCGCGATCTGGTCCAGCGCGGCGGTGACAGCAGGTTGCAGCTCCACGGTGTCCAGCCCAGCACCTCGTCCCGGTTTCGGCAACGTCCTTTGCCGAACGCGACCCGTGGTGCGGATGCTTGGCCGCGGAGGTGACGATCAATGGACACTCAATGGAGCACGATCACCGAACAGGGCCAGGTCCCCCGATCCGACCGGCTGCCGGTCGGGGTGTACCTGCTCGCGTTCGGCCTGTTCACGATGGGCAGCGCCGAGTTCCTGATGGCGGGCGTACTGCCGTCGGTCGCGACCGACCTCGACGTCTCCCTGTCGTCCGCGGGCGCCCTCATCACGGCGTTCGCCCTCGGCGTGGTCCTCGGCGGACCGCCGTTCGCGGTCCTCAGCCTGCGCTGGCCGCGGCGTACCGCGCTGATGACCACCCAGCTCGTCTTCGCCGCCGCGGTCGCGGTCGGCCTGGTCACCGACTACTGGGTTCTGCTCATCACCAGGTTCGTCTCCGGCCTCGCCTACGCAGGCTTCTTCGCCGTCGCCACCGTGACCGCGATCAGCCTGGTCACTCCCGACCGCAACGCCCGAGCCTCGGGTGTCGTGGTCAGCGGGCTCAGCGTGGCCATGGTCGCCGGGGGCCCGCTGGGCACGTTGCTCAGCCACCTCACGGAATGGCGAGGCGGATTCTGGGGAGTTGTCGTCCTCACGGTCATCAGCACGATCGCCTGCGCGTTCGGACTGCCCGCCACGAAGTCCGCGGCGAAGCCGAGCGTGCGGCGGGAACTCGGCACGATGCGCAAACCACGCCTGTGGGGCGTCTACGCGGCCACCATCCTGAGCACCGCCGCCTACATGATCACCTTCAACTACCTGGCGGCGTTGGCCGCCGACGTCACCGGAGTCTCCGAGGCGTGGATCCCGGCCGTCCTCTCGCTGTTCGGCGTCGGCGCGTTCGTCGGGCTGTCCATCGGCGGACGGATCTCCGACCGGCGTCCCCGCCAGGCCCTGCTCCTCGGAGCGATCGGCATCGCGGTCCTCTCGGTCCTCCTGGCCGTGTTCGCCGGCAACCCAGCGGCTGTGGTGCCCATCGTGTTCCTGCTCGGGATCGCGGCCTTCGTGCTCAACCCCGCGCTCTACGGGCGGGTGTTCACCATCGCCGCCGATGCTCCGACACTCGCCGGTGCCACGACGGTCTCCGCCTTCCAGCTCGGCATCAGCCTCACGCCGGTCTTCGCCGCCGCAGCACTCGCGCTGGGCGCCCCGGTCACCTCGGTGTCCTGGATCGGCGCCGTCCTGGCTCTGGTCACGATTCCCTTCATCCTTCTCGACCGAGACCGCGCGTCCTGACCGCTGAGGCGTGGAGTGCTTCGGCGAGGTCGGCCGGAACCGTGGTGCGCACGGGCTTTCCGGCGACGAAGACCGACTCGATGTTGCCGGGATGGGCAGCGGTCACCACGGTCCCGACCAGGTCGTGGTGACCGCCGGTCAGGTTCGGATCGTTCGCGCGGAGCAGAACGAGATCGGCCTGCTTCCCCACGGTGAGCGAGCCGACCTGGTCGGCCATGCCCAGTGCGGACGCACCGTCCACTGTGGCCAGTCCAAGAACGTCCGATGTGGACAGACCACTGCTCTGGAGGGTCGCTCGCATCAGCGAGAACATGTCTCCGGCGACGGTGCTGACCACGTCGACACCGAGCCCTGTTCGAACTCCGTGCGCGGCGAGGCGATCGGCCATCGGGCCACCGTGACCCATGCGCGCCTCGACGGCCGGGCAGATCGAGACGGCCGCGCCCGCCTCGGCGATCAACGCGAGTTCGCTGTCCGGCAAGGAGTTCCCGTGCACGAACGTGATGTCGGTCCGCAGTAGCCCAGCGGTGCGCAGTGCGTCGATCGGGCGCTCGGCGACCGGCCCACTCCCGACGTGGGTGTAGATCCGCAGGCCCAGTTCCGCGGCCAGCGCCCACTCCGCGCGCACGGCGTCCATCGGCGAGTACGACGGGCCGGACGCGGCGAGCGCCATCGTCACCAGGCCGTCTCCGCCGAAGTGCTCTTCATGGATGGCGCGGACGCCCTCGGGGCCGCTTCCCTCACCGAAAACCGGCTGTCCGTAAGCGAAAACCGCGCGGATTCCGGACTCTCGCAGTGCCCGGACGCCTGCGTCCGCGTGCGCCTTCGTGGAGGCGATGTGCGCGAAGTCCTGCACGGTCGTGACGCCGGATGACAGCGCCTCGATCGCTCCGGCGAGCGTGCTGTGGAAGACGTCAGCGGGGTTGTAGCGGGGCGCGATGCGGCCCAGCACCAGGTCGAGGTAGGCCATGAGGCCCATGTCGGCGGTGCTGCCGCGCAGGGCGGTCAGCCAGGTGTGCCGGTGGGTGTCGACGAAGCCCGGCAGCACGATGCGGCCGGTGCCGTCGACGACGCTCCCTCCGGGGGTGGGTAAGCCCTGGCCGACCGCGGCGATGCGGCCGTCCTCGATGAGCAGGTCGTAGCCGCGCAGCACCCGCGGGGCGGGCGCGGTGTCGATCAAGGTGGCGTTCCGGATCAGCATGGGCCGGTACTTTACAGAAAGCTTTCAAAAAAGCTATCCCGATGTCGAATATCGTGGCCGGGTGAGCGACAGGGTCGACCGGTTGATCGCGTCCTGGCGGACTGAGCTGCCCGAGGCGCTCGGGCCGACATCGGAGCTGGTCAAGCGCGTGCTGCTGCTGGCGGGCGATCTGGACGCGGCGACCAGGCGGGAGCTGCCCGAGTTCGAGCTGACCACCGCGGAGTTCGACGTGCTGGTCGGCCTGCGCCGCTCGGGCGCGCCGTACCGGCTCAAGCCGAGCGAGCTGGGCCGGTCGCTGCTGCTGTCCAGCGGCGGGACGAGCAACATCATCACCAGGCTCACCGCGCGCGGGCTCGTGCGCAGGGAGAGCGACCCGGACGACGGGCGCGGCACGCTGATCGTGCTCACCGACGCGGGCAAGGAGCTGGCGGAGCGGGCGGTCCTGGCCAACTCCGCCGCGCACGCCGAGGTCTTCGCCGCGTTGCCGGAGGCGACCCTGCGGGCCGCCACCGCCGCGCTGCGCGAGGTGTTCGCGGTTCTGGACGCCCCGCGCAGGCGCTAGCCGAACAAGCCGAGCCGGTCCTTCGGCAGCGTCGGGGCCGTCATCGGCGCGGCGTCGATGATCGGTTCCGCCTTGCCGCACAAGCGCTTCACGGCTTCGGTCGGCACGCACCTCGCCGGGAACACCGCCGAGGCCGCCCGCCGCGAGAGCAACTCCACCGGCGGCTCCTCGGCCGAGGCCACCAGCACGACGTTGTCGAAGCGGCGCCCGCGCAGCACCCGCGGCTCCGCCAGCACCACCACGTGCTCGAAGGCGGTGAACAACGTGGCCGACAGGCGCTTGGCGAACTCGAGGCCCGGGCCGTCGAAGATGTTCGCGACCAGGCTGCCGGAGGGACGCAGCACTCGTACCACGTCCGCGAAGAACTCCACTGTGGACAGTGCAGAGGGCACGGAGTCGCGTTCGAAGGCGTCCAGCACCACGAGGTCGGCCGACCCGGCGGGCTGCCCGGCCAGCTCGGCGCGCCCGTCGCCCGCGCGCAGGCTCAGCCCGGCCACGTCGTGCAGGCGGAACTGCGCCCACACCAGCTCGACCAGTTCCGCGTCGGCCTCCAGGACCAGCTGCCGCGATCCCGGCCGGGTCGCCTCGACGTAGCGCGGCAGCGTGCAGCCCGCACCCCCGATGTGCACGGCGTCCACCGGCGCGTCCGGCTCGCCGAGGCAGTCGATCACGTCGCCGATCCGGCGCACGTAGTCGAACTCCAGGTGGGTCGGGTCGTCGAGGTCCACATAGGACTGGGCGACCCCGCCGACGGTGAGCAGCCAGCCGTCCGGCCGATCCAGGTCGTTGAGCAGCTCCGCGGTGCCGAAGCGGACCGGGTAGCTGCCGGGGGTCGGGCTCATCGCAGCAAATCCTAGAGCTTGCCGACGAGCGCGGTCGCCAGGGCGCGGTCCACGATCGGCAGCCGCGCCAGCTTCAGCGCCACCCGGCGCGCCCGCAACCGCGCCCGCGAGTCCGGCAGGAACCACCGCGTCCCGCTGCGGGCGACGCGCTGCTTCTCCTCGACGACCGGGCGCCACCGGCGCTCGTAGGCCGCCAGCGCTTCGGCGATCGGACGTTGGCGCAACTCGTCGGCGAGCAGCGCCGCGCCTGCCAAACCCAGCGACGCGCCCTGTCCGGCCAGCAACGACACGGCGTGGCAGGCGTCGCCGATCAGCACGACCCGCCCCGAACTCCAGCGGGGAATCTCGATCTGCGCGACCTGGTCGTAGTAGATGTCCTCGGGCGCCTTCGCGAGCGCGCGGGGGACCAGCCAGCCCATCGAGCCGTACACCTCGCGCAGGGTGGCGGTGGGGTTTTCCGGCCGCGCGGGATCGGCCGTTCGGTGCACCGTGAACGCGGCGACCCGCCCTTCGCGCAGCGCGTACAAGCCCATCTGCCGGTCAATGGTGTCGGTGAGGCAGAACCCGCCCGACACCGCCGCGCGGACCTCGGCATCCTCGAAGGTGAACGCGGCCGTGTGGAACCCGAGGTACCGCAGGAACTCCCGCTCCTCGCCGAAGATCATTTCGCGGACGGGGGAATGGATGCCGTCGGCGCCCACGAGCAGATCCGCCGTCACCGCGGTGCCGTCCGACAGGTGCACCTCGACGCCGTCCGCGCGGTTGTCGACGCGCGCGACCGTCGTGCCGAAGCGCAGATCCGCTCGGAGCGCTTCCCGCAGCGCGAGTTCCAGGTCCGGCCGCATGATGCTGACCAGCCCGCCGTTGATCGCCCTCGCGAAACGCCTGAACCCGAGCGAGGCGCGCACCCGGCCGTCCTCGTCCACGTAGCTGGCCCGTGGAACGCGGTAGCCCAGCTCGTGCAGCCGGGGCAGCAGCCCCATGCGCTCCGCCGCCTCGTACCCCGGCCCGAAGAAGTCAATCATGTAACCCTGGGTTCGGGGGCTGGGCGCGCGTTCCACGACCACGACGTCGTCGCCGTTCGCCGTCAGCCGCACCGCGAGCGCCAGCCCGGCGATCCCGGCCCCGCAGATCACCACCTTCATGACCGCACCGCCACGAGCCGGTGCAGCACGGCCGCGGTGGCCTCGGGCTCGGGCAGCAGGGCTCGGTGCAGCAGCAACCCGTCCACCGTCGCCGCGAGCACCGCCGCGGTCGCTTCCGGTGCGGCCACGCCGCGCTCCGCGAACCACGCCGTCAACCGCTCCCGGAAGCCGCCGAGCACCGCGCCCACCGCTTCCCGCAGCCCGGCGTCCCGCGTCGTCGCGAGGTAGGTCTCGGTGACCAGCAAGGACATCGGGTCGTTCCCGTCGTGCTCCGACAGCGCTCCGAGCACCGTGTCGACCGCTTCCTCCGGCGACTGGACTTGATCCAGCAGCGCCTCGACGCCACCGACGAGCTGGGTGAGTGCGCCGACCGCGGCTTCGGTGAGGAGGGCTTGGAGGGAGGAGAAGTGGTAGTGCACGAGGCCCGGAGTCACGCCCGCGCGGTCCGCCAGGACGCGAGTGCTGACGCCTGCCCAGCCGAGTTCGGCGATCAGGCCGGTTGCTGCGCCGGTGAGGCGGTCACGGACGTGGGGTGGCACGGCGCCTCCTTGGGCAAGTGACTTGGGCGTTCGTCCAAGACGATAGCAGGAGGTGTTTCCCGGTGGCGCACGGATTTCCGGAGTGGGGAGAGTGAGGCTCCGCTGAGCCGATGTCGAGCGGCCCGGAGGCCGGGCGGATGTGCGTGACGGACGCGGCGGCCAAGGAAGCCACTGCCGCCCGGTTTTCGGGCCGGTAGCCCTGCCGTTCCTGCTCCGCCTCGCAGCAGCCCCTGAGGTATCGGTTCGCTCGAACTTGCTCCTCGTCACCATCGCTGCCGGTCTCTGCGAGCCGGTCGATGCGGACAACGAGACGGCGATGCTGATCTACGGCAGTGACAGCGAGCATCCGGAACGCGCGCAGTGCAGCGCCGTGTTCGCCGAGAACACATTGGATGCTGCCGACCGGGCATGTCTTCACCGAGCGGTGTGCGCACTAGGGTGAGTCGGTGGCAATCGTGAGGCAGGTTCAGGTCACCTTCGACTGCGCGGAACCGGAGCGGGTTGCTCGCTTCTGGTGTGAGGTGCTGGGGTACGTCGCGCCGCCACCCCCGGAGGGGTTTGGCACGTGGGACGAGTTCAACAGCTCGCTGCCGCCTGAGCGCCGGGGTGCGTGGTTCGTCTGTAGCGACCCGACAGGGGTGGGCCCGAGGCTGTACTTCCAGCGCGTTCCGGAAGGCAAGGTCGTCAAGAACCGGGTGCACCTCGACGTGCGGGTCGGTACGGGCCTCGTCGGGGACGAGCGGCTCGCGACGCTCGAAGCGGAATGTGCGCGGCTGGTGGCGCTCGGAGCGGTGCGGGTGCGGCTGTTGCCCGCCGATGACGAGAACGAGTCGTGCATCTGGATGGAAGATGTCGAGGGCAACGAATTCTGCCTCGACTGAGTCGCCAGGCTACTCGGTGGCGAAAGCGCGCGAAGCGGCCTCGGGATAAGTGAAACCGTGGCGGTGGGCGACGTCGCGGGCGAGGTCGGCGAAAAGGGCTCCGGTGGCGCTGGCGGTGTGCAGAATGTCCTCGGGAGCGAAGCCGGTGAAGAGGGCGTCCATGCGTTCCCATACGCCGGGGGCGGCCCATTCGCGCATGCGGATGCCGTTGTGCCAGGTGTCGTGATCGGGACCGAAGTGGCTGAGGGCGTGCCATTCGACCATGGTCAGCAACAGTTCCTTGGTCTCCCAGTCACGGCTCTTCGCCACCCACAAGTCACCGCGCGCGACGTAGCGGGGGATGTGCGCGAGCTCGAACCAGAACTCCTCGCAGTGCTCCCGGAACTCCTGCTCATCGGGTAGCTCGCCCTCGGGGCCGGAGCCGGACGCGGCGGGGAGGCGGGCCGCGGCGCCGTCCAGGTCGAGCAGGATCTCGTAGCCGCGCTCGTGCAGCTCGTCCAGCTCCTCCGCGAGGAGGGCGAGGCGGTCGACGGGGACGATCTGGAAATCGATCTTCTGGCCGCCGTCGAAGACGACCAGGCGGGCGGGGTTGTCCCACGGGCCGTCCAGGCCGACGCTCGCGAGCACGGGGCCGAGATCGGCCGGCCAGTCGGAGCGGCGGTAGGGCTCGGGATCGGTGCTGTACAGCTCGATGTCGTGGTCGGACCACGCGTCGGCCTCGCCCCGCGCCCGCGACCCGGTGCGCAGCACAGCCCGGACGTCGGGCCGGGCGCGCACCCAGTCGAGCAGGCGCGGGACGACCAGCTCACCGTTCTCGAAGATCACTCACGGCAGCGTACTCACGCCTGGCGCTTGCGGATCTGCTCCTTGAGGGCGTCGCCGCCCTTGCCGATGTGCTCGGCGTGCTTGCCACCGGTCTTCTCGTTTGCGAACTCACCGGCCTTGTCCACGCCCTGCTCGGCCTTGTCGCCGTGCTTGCCGAGCTGGTCCAGCGCCTTGTCCTTCAGCTCATTGAGCTTGTCGCCGAGTCCCACGGGGCTCTCCTTCCTTCGGCAGCGGTCACGGCTGCGGTTACCCGCCAATCGGATGCGGACACCTGGATGCACCGGATCGTGCCCGAGCTGTACCGTCCGGACGGTACAGTGACGGCATGGCCGACACCCGCACCCGACTGCTGGACGCCGCAGCGGACATCGTGGTCCGCGACGGTGCGCAACACCTGACCCTGGACGCCGTCGCTGAGCGCGCCGGGGTGAGCAAGGGGGGACTGCTCTACCACTTCCGCAGCAAGAACGCCCTGGTCGTGGCGATGGTGGAGCGGGTGGTGGCGGAGTTCGACCGTGCGTTGGAGGCCGCTCCCGGTCAGCCCCGCGCGGCCACCCGTGCCTACCTGTCGTCCACCATCGGCCGCGAATGGAGCGCCGGCGGCGACGGGGACTCGGATCGGCTGGTGGCCGCGCTCTTCGCCGCCGCGCTGGTCGAACCCTCCGCGCTGGAGCCGTTGCGCGCGATGTACGCGCGCTGGCAGCAGCGGCTGGAGGAGGACGGCCTCGACCCGGCGGTCGCCACGCTCGTGCGGATGGCCGTGGACGGCTGGTGGCTGTCACGGCTGGCCGGGCTCGCCCCGCCGGGGCCGGAGTTGCACGCCCGCGTCTTCGCCCAGCTCTCCGCGCTGATCGACGGGGAGGACACGTGATCGCCTGGCTCGCCCTCGCGGGCGCTGTGGCGCTGGAGACGGTGGCCACGCTGACGCTGCGGGTGGTCTCCCGCGAAGTCAGGGTGCTGCCGCTGGTGCTCGTCGTCCTCGGCTACGCCGGGGCGTTCACGCTGATGACGGTCTCGCTGCGCTCGCTCAACGTCGGCATCGTCTACGCGGTCTGGTCGGGCGTGGGCACGGCCGCGGTCGCGGTGATCGCCGCCGTCGTCTTCCGCGAAACCCTGACCCCCGCGGCCGTGGTGGGGATCGCGTTGATCATCACCGGCGTGGTCGTCCTCTCGCTGAGCGGGGCGCACCATGCCTAGCCGGTGGATCAAGCGCTCGATGCTCGTCACCGACGCCGGGTTCCTCTGCTACTGGACCGCGACGGCCGTCGAGCTGATCCCGCCCTACCCGGAGCGGGCGCTGATCGACTGGAACTGGTCGTTCCTCGTGCTGGACGTGGTCGCCAGCGTGCTCGGCCTGCTCGCCCTGTGGCGCGTGAGAGCCGGGGCGCCGGGCGGCTATCCGCTGACGCTGGTCTCGCTGGCGCTGACGCACGCGGCCGGGCTGACCGCGATCACCTTCTGGGCGCTGCGCGCGGAGTTCGACCCCGCGTGGTGGCTGCCCAACCTGTGGCTGGTCCTCTTCCCGGTGATCGCGATCGCCACGATGACGAGAGGCGCCCCGGCCCACCGGTGAGCGGGCCGGGGCGCGGGGGATCAGAGCGTGCGCTCCAGGCGGTCGGCCAGCACCCGGATGAACTTCGCCGGGTCGGCCAGGTCGCCGCCCTCGGCCAGCACGGCCATGCCCAGCAGCAGCTCGGCGGTCTCGGCCAGGCCCGGCTCCTCGGGGCGCTCGTCGTGCGCCTTGCGCAACCCGGTCACCAGCGGGTGGGTCGGGTTCAGCTCCAGGATGCGCTTGACCTTGGGCACTTCGTGGCCCATCGCCCGGTACATCTTCTCCAGGTTCGGCGCGAGGTCGTGGGTGTCGCCGACCACGCACGCCGGGGAGGTGGTGAGCCTGCTGGAGAGCCGGACCTCCTTGACGCTCTCGCCGAGCTTCTCGGTCATCCAGCCCAGCAGCCCGGCGAAGTCCTTCGCCTGCTCCTCGCGGTCGGCGTCGGAGTCCGACGGCAGGTCGACCTCGCCCTTGGCGATGGACTTCAGCTGCTTGCCGTCGAAGCCGGTGACCGCGTCGACCCACATCTCGTCGATCGGGTCGGTGAGCACCAGGACCTCGTAGCCCTTGGCCTGGAAGGCTTCCAGGTGCGGCGAGTTCTCGATGACCGTGCGCGAGTCACCGGTCATGTAGTAGATGTCCTGCTGGCCCTCCTTCATCCGCTCCACGTACTCGCGCAGCGTGGTCTGCTTCTCCGGGTCCGCGGTGGACTCGAAGGAGCAGATCTCCAGGATGGCCTCGCGGTTGTCCGGGTCGGCGATCAGACCTTCCTTCACCGCCTTGCCGAACTCGCCCCAGAACTTGGCGTACTTCTCAGCGCTTCCCTCAGCAGCGGAGGACTGCAACTCCTTGATCGTGGACAGGACCTTCTTCACCAGGCGCTTGCGGATCAGCTGGATCTGCCGGTCCTGCTGCAGGGTCTCGCGGGAGACGTTGAGCGAGAGGTCCTGCGCGTCCACCACGCCCTTGACGAAGCGCAGGTACTCCGGGATCAGGGACTCGCAGTCGTCCATGATGAACACGCGCTTGACGTAGAGCTGGATACCGCGCTTGCCGTCGCGCATGAACAGGTCCAGCGGCGCGTGCGAGGGGATGAACAGCAGCGCCTGGTACTCGAAGGTGCCCTCGGCGCGCAGCCGGATGGTCTCCAGCGGCTCGGCCCAGTCGTGCGCGATGTGCTTGTAGAACTCGGTCAGCTCGGCTTCGGTGGTCTCCTCCTTCGGCCGCGCCCACAGCGCCTTCATCGAGTTGACCGTCTCGACTTCGGTCGCAGCGTCGTCCCCGGAGGCCGGCTTGGCCATCCGGATCGGCCAGGTGATGAAGTCGGAGTAGCGCTTGATGATCTCGCGGATCTTCCACGGCGAGGTGTAGTCGGCGGTCTGCTCCTCGGCGTCGGCCGGCTTGAGGTGCAGCGTCACCGAGGTGCCCTGCGGGGCGTCGGGGACCGACTCGACGGTGTAGGTGCCCGCGCCGCCGGACTCCCACTTCGTTCCGGTGTCCTCGCCCGCACGGCGGGTGACCAGGGTGACCCGGTCGGCCACCATGAAGCTGGCGTAGAAGCCGACGCCGAACTGGCCGATCAGCTCCTGCGCGCCCGCGGCGTCCTTGGTCTCCTTGAGCTGCTTCAGGAACTCGGCGGTGCCGGACTTGGCGATGGTGCCGATCAGCTGGACGACCTCGTCGCGGGACATGCCGATGCCGTTGTCCCGCACGGTCAGGGTGCGGGCGTCGGCGTCGGCGTCGACCGCGATGTGCAGGTCCTCGGTCTCGACGGCGAGGTCCTTGTCCCGGAACGCCGCCAGCCGCAGCTTGTCCAGCGCGTCGGAGGCGTTGGAGACCAGTTCCCGCAGGAACGCGTCCTTGTTCGAATAGATCGAGTGGATCACCAGCTGGAGCAGCTGGCGCACCTCGGCCTGGAACTCGAACGTTTCCACCTGGGCGTTCACGTGGCTCCCTCCACGAAGAGTGACGACCCCCCATTATGGACGGTGGGAGGGCCCAGGCAGATGCCGGAGCGCGCTTGTGCCCGCCCCTACCATGATTCGCGTGACCGAGCCGGAGGAGCGCGATCCCGCGCGCCGCCCCAGGAGCGTCGAGCTCGCCGCTCTGGCCTGGGCCGTCGTCGGCGCGGTGGCACTGCTGTTCGTCGTGGTCAACCTCTTCCGCGGGATCGACCCGGCCTCGCCCGCCAACAGCGCGGGCCTCTTCGGCGGGCTCACGGTGCTGTGGTGTGCGAAGAACCTGCGGATGGGCTGGCGCGGCCCGCGAATCTACCTGACCGTCGTCGGTCTTGCGCTGACCGGCTACGCCGCCGTGGTGCTGCTGGCGCTGGTGTCCTGGCGGGTGGACTCCGTGGTGCTCGCGTACCTGTCGATCATGAAGGGCCTGTTCGCGGCGGCCGGATCGGTGCTGATGTTCCGGCCGGACGCCAACGCGTTCGTGCGGGAGATGACCCGGCGTTAGGGTCTGCCCCGTGACGCTCATCGACAAGATCGGCTGGATCCGCCTGGAGGAGGGCAGGATCCTCTGCGCGCGCTCCTACGGCAAGGACCTCTTCTACGTGCCGGGCGGCAAGCGCGACGCGGGGGAGACGGACCTGCAGGCGCTGGTGCGCGAGATCGCCGAGGAGCTGGCCGTCGCCATCGCGCCGGAGACCGCGCGGCACGTCGGCACCTTCGAGGCGCAGGCGGACGGCAAGAGCGACGGGGTGGTGGTCCGGGTGACCTGCTACACCGCCGAGCACACCGGGATCCCCGCGCCCACCAGCGAGATCGAGGAGATCCGCTGGCTGGGCTACGCCGACCGGGACCGGATGTCCACGGCCGGGCAGTTGATCTTCGACGCGCTGCACGAGCGCGGGGAGCTGCGGTGAGCCAGGCGTTCGCAGGAGCGGACAGCCCGGCGCCGATGAAGGTGCTCAGCCAGTCCGGGGCGGTCGCGGGCGGACCACCGTGTAGGTGCTGACGTCGTTGAACAGCAAGCCGATCGCGGTCGTGAAGCGCCACCAGAACTCCGCGGTGGGCAGGAGCGGCAGGGTTCGGGCGCCCTCGGTCGCCGCGAGCCGTTCGATCACCACCTCGTGGACGCCCGGGGCAGCTCCTGCCGATCGCACTGTGGAGCAAGCGAATCGTTCGTGCGCTCGACCAGCTGCTCAGCGGCCTGGGCGAGAACGACCGGCTGCCCGACCGGACGGCGCGCGTCGACGGTTCGCAGGTGCGCGCACACGACCTGTCGGGCTGCGACCGCTGGACGTTGCTCGTCGAACCGCCGCACACCGTGCCCGCTCCACCCGGGATCGCCGTGGTCGGTGTCGAAGACCTCACTCCCCTGCTCGGCCGACGCGGAAGGACGTGTTCGGTTCGGCCTGACCGTCACATTGCCTTGGTCTGCCCGGCAAAAGCCTGACGGGTAGTGACACGCGGCCCCGGAAGCGACATAAGTATGCGCATGGCAAGTGACCAGGAGCTGGTCGGCGGGGCGTTCGGCAAGGCGTTGCTGGGGCGGTTGGCGGTGATCGGCGTGCTCTCGGTGGGTGTGCTGGCCTCGATGGGCCGACTACGGCAGAACGACGAGGTGCTGCCGGTCGGCGAGGAACAGCCGTCCACGTCGGTGACCACCACGACAGCGGCCACGACGACCACGGCGCCGACCACCGCCACGACTCCGGTCGATTCGGCGGGGCCGGTGCTCGCGTCGCCGGTGTTCAGCGATACGAAGCTGGCACAGACCTGCGAGGGGCCCGCGTCGAGCGTGAAGGTGTCCGTGCAGGTCACCGACGAGTCCGAGGTCGTCAGCGTCACGCTGTCCGGCACGATCGGCGGCAAGACCAGGACCTGGCCGATGAAGCACGACAGCGCGTGGGTGGCCAGGATCGCCTACGGCCTCAAGGACCACGCGGGACCTTCGGGGCCGATCAAGGTCTCCGCCACCGCGACGGACAAGCGCGGCAACAAGTCCACGCGCCACCTCGGGCAGGTCCAGCTGCGCAGCTGCACCTCGGGCTGACCTCAGGAACCGCCTGCGAGGTCGATCGGCCCGACACCGAGTTCGGACCGCATGCGGCGCTGCAGCTCCCGGAGTGCCGCGCCGAACCGCTTGCGCAGCGCCTTGTACTCGGCGGAGTCGATCCTCACCCCCTGCGCGAGCAGGTCGCGGATATCGCGGATGATCTGGAACGCGGCCTCGCCGCCGTCCACGACCTCCTGGCCGGCGACGATCGCGAGCTGGTAGCGCAACGGGTAGCAATTGGCCTCGCGGAAGGCGTCCCGGACCTCCGCCGCGGGCGACTCGCGCATCCGTTCGTGCGCCTCGGTGAGGGCGGACAGGAAACTCGCGTAGATCTCGTGGCACTGCTTGCGGCGGTTCGACACCTGCTCGCGCTGCCATTTGACCCGTTCGTTGAGCAACATCGCGACCAGGGCGATCAGGGCCCCCAGCGCGGTGCTCACCACCGTGATCCACTGCACCGGCGCGATTGTATTGGTCGTGTATCACGCTGTATTAGGCGTGTATTGCCGCGTGCTTCACTTCGCCTGGGCGGCACACGACAAGCACGCGGGTGGATGTTTTGATTCGACTGCACGTGAGTTCGGAGGCGTTCCAGGCGGTGCGCTTCTCGGACGGGCCGCTCCCCGTCGTCGAATTGATCGGGGCCCTCATGCGCGCCGGCGCGGTGCCCCGGTCGCCCGGTATGCGGCGGTACGCGCCGGAGGCGATCCGCCCGCTGTTCGACCTGTTCACGCCGAAGGGCGAGCTGCCGGACTTCGTGATCTCGCGGCGCACCGAGATCAGCGCGGCGCTGGAGGAGCTGGCGATGGTCCCGGCGGCGCGGATGCGCTCCGAGCTGTTCACCGCGTTCCAGGGGAGGCCGCCCGCGGCGTGGTTGCACGGTCTCGCCGCGGGGGAGCGCTCGGCCAGGGCCATCCTGCTGCGCGGCATCGAAGCGGGCTACCGCGCGATGGTGGAGCCGAGCTGGGCCGAGATCTCCTCCGCCGCGCACACCGACCTGGCTCATCGCGGGCGCATCCTGCTGCGCGAAGGGCTGGCCAGGGCGATCGCGTCGCTGCCGTCGACGGTCGGCCACCGAGGGCAGACCGTGGACGTGGACAACGCCGCCGACCGCGGCGTTCCGGTGGACCACGGACTGGTCTTCGCCCCCTCCTGCCTGCTCCCGGGGACGTTGGTGATCACAGCCGGCCCTGGGGAACCGGTGACCGTGGTGTACCCGGCCGCGACGACGGTCGTGAAGGCACGCCTGGGCAGGCAGACCTCGGACAGCCTCTCCGCGCTGCTGGGCTCGCGCCGGGCCGCGGTGCTGCGCGCCGCCGCCGTGCCGAGGGGGACGACCGAACTGGCCGCACAGGCGGGGATCAGCCTGTCCTCCGCCTCCGAGCACGCCAGCGCGCTGCGCAACGCCGGGCTGATCATGACCACCCGCGCCGGGCGAAAGGTGCTGCACACCGCGACGGAACTGGCCGACTCCCTGATGGCCGCCTGCGAACTCCCCTTGGTCGCAGCGCGCTGACGCAGCGCGGTTGTGCCGTGTCACCGGCCTTTGATGTCGCCCCTGAGCGCTTCGACGCCGTCCAGCAGGCGGTCGAGGGCGAACTCGAACCGGCTGTCCAGGTCCGGCGCGACCAGGTCGGCAGCCAGGTCGACGATGTGCGGAAACGACTCGGGGGGCAGGGCTGCCAACCGCACGCCGAGGTCGTCCAGGTAGGACCGCGGGGAGAGGCCGGCGCTGACCGCCGCTGACAGCGGGGCCTGCTCCCTGCCGACGAAGCCGATCAGGAAGGTGGACAGCAGGAACACCGTGTAGGCAGTGTCGCGATTGGACAGTCCCGCGCCGCGCAGCACGCCGAGGATCGTCTCGATGTAGCGCAACTGGCCGGGCCCGGTGGTGAACCGGCCGGCGAAGAGCCGGGACGAGTCGCGGTAGCCGAGCATGTGCCGTCGCATCGCCCGCATGATCGCGACGAGGCTGGCGCGCCAGTCCTCCGGATCGACGTGCCGGGACAGGTCGTGTGCCGCCGCCACCGCGTCGACGAGCAGGTCGAGCAGTTCCTCCTTGTTGCGGACGTGCCAGTACAGCGAGGCCGTGCGAACCCCGAGGCGTTCGGCGACCCGGCCCATGGTGAGCCCGTCCAGCCCTTCCGCCTGCATCGTCGCCAGGGCGGCGGCCACGATGGCGTCAGGTCGCAGTTTGGCCTCCGCGGCCGGCGGCCGGCCTCGACGCGGCGGCATCGCACCTCCTTGCGGGCGTCACCAAGACCGCTGTACCGTACCATTAATCTAATGGCTTTAGATTAATGGTGAGGGGTGACGATGACGGGGGACGCTCCAGCGTGGTACGTCAGCAGCGCGATCGAGGCGCTGGCGACGCACAAGGGAAAGATCGCGCTGTCCTACCGCGGGCATGACCTGGGCTATTCCGAGTTGCTCGCGGACGTGTACCGGACCGCGCGGGCGCTGCGCCGGTCCGGCCTGCGGCGCGGCGACGGCTTGGCGCTCGTCGCCGGCAACCGTCCGGAGGCGTTCGTGATCCGATTCGCCGCATTCCTGCTCGGGTTGCGCTTCACCCCGGTGGTGCCCGGACTGACGGACCCGCGGTACGTGGCCGAAGATTCCGGTGCCGCTGCCCTGATCTGCGCGGCACCGGTGGACGTGGACGTTCCACTGGTGCTGACGCTCGACGACGTGAGCGCTGCGGCGCGGACCGAACCGGATGACCCGCTACCGGTGGCCGCGCAAGAGCAGGACATCGCGCGGGTGCTCTACACCAGCGGCACCACAGGCCGGCCCAAGGGCGTGCCGAGCAGCTACGCGGCTCTCGGGGCATCCACCCGCTCGTGGGGATCAGGCACCGCTGAGATGCCGGAGGGCATGCGATTCCTGCTCGTCACACCGTTCGCGCACGGTTCCGGTGACGCGGCGATGAACATGCTCCGCTTCGGCGTCACGGTGGAGATCTTCGACGGCTTCGACACCACCGAGTTCGTCGCGGCGGTCCAGCGATCCCCGATGGCGATGAGCTTCCTCTACCCGTCCTGGTTGTACCGGCTGCTCGACCACGCCGACGCGGATCTCAGCGCGCTGCGGTTGCTCAGCTACGGAAGTTCGCCGATCGCGCCCGCCCGGCTGCGCCAAGCGCTGGAACGGTTCGGCCCGATACTGGTGCAGACCTATGCGAGCACCGAGGCGGCCGCGATCGCGATGCTCGACGCCGCTGATCACGCCGTCGCGATGGATGACCGCCCCGAACTGCTTGCCTCGGTCGGCAGGCCGCTGCCGGGAATCGCCGTCGAACTGCGCGCGGAGGACGGCACCCCGGTTCCCACCGGCGAGGTCGGCGAGGTGTGCGTCAAGGGCGCCTCGGTCATGCCCGGCTACTGGAACCGCCCGGAGTTGACGGCCGCGGCACTGCGCGACGGCTGGCTGCACACGGGCGACCTCGGTCGCTTCGACGCCGACGGGTACCTCTACCTGGTGGGCCGGATCAAGGACATCATCATCGTCAACGGCTACAACCACTACGCCGGCCCGATCGAGGACGCGCTGACCAGCCACCCGGCGGTCCGGGAAGCCGCGGTCGTCGGATCTCCCGACGACCGGACGGGCGAGGCGATCCACGCCTTCGTCGTCGCACGAGCCATCGACGCCGAGCAGCTCCGAGCGTGGGCCCAGGAACGGCTCACCGCGGACGCCCTCCCTGCCACGTTCACGTTCCTGGACACCATTCCGACGACACCACAGGGCAAACCCGACAAGAAGGCTCTGCGGGAGCAGGCAACAAGGCTGCACAGTGCTGGAGAACGCGCTGACCGACGAGGACAACCGCGCTAACGCCACCGCGATGCTCATGGTCTTCGCTGAAGGGGACGGCGGGTACTGCGCGCCGGCGCTTCGAAACCGCCGACGCGGGCGCATGCCTGGCGCCAGCCCCCGTAGAGCGCGTCGCGGTGGTCGGCGGACATCGCCGGGGTGAAGCGCCGTTCCGCGCGCCACAACTCCGACAGCTCCTCGGTGCTGGACCACATCCCGGTCGCGAGGCCGGCCAGGTGCGCGACGCCGACAGCAGTCATCTCCACCGTGGGCGGACGCAGGACCTCGCGACCGAGGATGTCCGCGAGGAACTGGCACAGCACGTCGTAGCGCGCCGCGCCGCCGTCGACGCGCACCTCGGGCGAGATCGGCTCGGTGGTGAGGGCTTCGACGCTGTCGCGAACCTGGTAGGCCAAGCTCTCCACCGCGGCACGGGCGATGTGCTCGGGCCGCGTGTCCAAGCCCAACCCGAGGATCGCGCCACGCGCGGTCGCATCCCAGGACGGCGCGCCGAGGCCGGTGAAGGCAGGCACGACGTACACACCACCGTTGTCCTCGGCGACGTCGAGCGAGCGCAGATCGCGGACGAGGCCCATGCGGTCGTGCAGCCACTGGAGCGCGTGGCCGGAGTGCGGCACCGCGCCCTCGATCTCGAAGCTGATCTCGTCAGTGCTCAGTCCCCAAGCCACTCCGGCAGTGAAACCCTTGTGCAGCTTGGGGTTCGGGCCGCTGTTCAGGGTGAGCACGCCCGAGGTGCCGAAGGTGTACTTCACGGCTCCCGGGGTGAAACACGCTTGCCCGAACAGGCTCGCCTGCTGGTCACCGAGGACAGCGAGCACGGGGACCTCACCGCGCACGGTGCCGAAATCGTGAACGGACGGACGCACGACGGGTAAGAGCTCCAACGGGATTCCGAACCACTGGCACAGCTCGGCATCCCACTCGCGGGTGTGCAGGTTGAACAGCATCGTGCCGCAGGCGTTGGTGTAGTCGGTCTGGTGCGGTTCACCGGTGAGCCGGGAGAGCAGCCAGCTGTCGACGGTGCCCGCCGCGAGTTCACCGCGTTCGGCGCGCAGTCGTGCCCCGGGGATGTGGTCGAGCAGCCAGGCGATCTTGGAGGCGGAGAACCGGGGGTGGAGGGCGACGCCGGTGCGCCGGTGCACCTCCGGCTCCAGCCCGGCGGCCAGCCACGCGTCCGTGTAGCCCTCGGACTGCCGTGACATCCACAGGATCGCCTCGTGCAGCGGAGCGCCGGTGGCACGGTCCCACAGGATCGTGCTCTCGCGCATGGTGGTCAGCCCGATCGCCGCCACAGGTCCCCAGCTCGCCGCCTCCCGCACCACGGCATCGGTCGCGGAGACGATCTCGTGCGGGTCCATCTCCGCCCAGCCCGGGTGCGGCGTGCGCAGGGTGAGCGGTCGCTGGACGGAGCGCAGGACAGCGCCGTCCGGGCCGACCGCGACCGCGCGGCAGGCGTGTGTGCCGACGTCGACGCCGAGAATCACGGGCTCCTCCTGCACATATGTGACGGTGCGGCTCCCGGCGTTGCCGCCGGGCGCCCGCCGGTGCGTGAATTCCCCGACACGGCAACGCATCCGGACCGGAGGCAGGCAGATGACCACAACGGGCCAGATCCATCTCAACGGCATCGATTTCGTCTACCTGGAAGACGGACCGTCCGACGGGCCGTTGGCGTTGTGCCTGCACGGGTTCCCCGACCACGCGCCGACCTTCGACCGCCTGCTGCCCGCGCTCGCGAGTGCCGGATACCGAGCCGTGGCACCGTGGATGCGCGGCTACCACCCGACCGGCCTCGACCCGGACGGGCGCTACCAGTCCGCCACGATCGCGCTGGACGCGGTCGCGTTCGTCGAAGCGCTGGGTCGCGACGGTGCCGACTCCGTGGTGATCGGCCACGACTGGGGCGCGGTGGCCGCCTCCGGCGCGGCGGTGCTGGCGCCCGACCGGGTCCGGGCGATCGTCAGCATGGCGCTGCCGCACCCGGCGGTGGCGCTGGCCAAGCTCGGCGGCGGGGACTTCAGGCAGATGAAGCGCGCCTGGTACATGTGGTTCTTCCAGATGGAGGACGCGCCCGAGGCGTTGCTCGGCGCGCCGGGGGCAGCGTTGGTGGACTTCCTGTGGCGGCAGTGGTCGCCCGGTTTCCACCCGCCCGCCGAGGACATGGCGCCGATCAAGGACCTGTTCACCCGGCCCGAAGTGGTGCGGGCGGCCCTGGCCTACTACCGGCACACCCTCAACCCGAAGCTCCAGGACCCCGACCTCGCCGAGATCCAGCAGCAGGTGATGGGCGGGACGAACCCGTTGCCCGCGCTGTACATCGGCGGCGCGGACGACGGCTGCTTCTCCTCGGACTACCTGGAGGAGAGCGTCGCGTTCTGCGAGATCCCGCCGCGCGTCAAGGTGGTCGACGACTGCGGTCACTTCCTGCACCGCGAGCGCCCGCGCGCGGTCAACCGGGCGATCCTGAACTTCCTCGACGACTCGCACTGAGACCTGCCCCGGGACCTACGCGGACAGGGCCGCGACGGCGCGGGCGAGCGGGCGGTCGCACACCAGAGTGGTGATCATGCGACCGCGCAGTGCCCCCGCGACCGCCGCGGCCTTGTGCGCCCCGGCCGCGACGATCACCGTGTTCGGGATCGACACCAGGGCCTCGGTGCGCGCGGAGATGATCCGCTCGTCCACCGGCAGCTCCACGTCCCGCCCCGCCCGGTCGTAGAACCGCCCGCAGATCTCGCCGACCACGCCGAGCGCGCGGGCCCGGTCCCGTTCCGCGCGGCCGACTCCGGCCCGGTCGAGCAGGATCCGGTTCGAACCCCGGTCGAAGGCGCCGACCCCGATGATCGCCACGTCCGCCGCGCACGCGCGGTCGAGCTGGTAGGCGGCGGAGGCGGACAGCGCCCGCGCTTCGGCCGCCGTGCCCACCACAGCGGGAACGTCGGGGTACGAATAGGTTCCGCCGAGCTTCGCCGCGAGCGAGCGCACCACGTCGTGGCTGCTGCGCGTGGGCAGGACGTCGATGTCGCCGCCGAGTTGGCCCACGTCGACCGAGTAGCCGCGCCGCGCGCAGACGTGCTCGACCGCGGCGCGCACCGAGGTGCCCCAGGCGATCGACACGCGCTGGCCGTCGGCGAGGTTGTCCAGCAACCACTCCGCGGCGGCGGTGCTGACCACGTCCAGCGGGTCGATGCGCACCGGCGGGACGGGCTCGGCGACGACCACCGCCGTGCGCAGCCCGTTCGCCCGGTGCGCGCGGAGCAACCGCCGCTCCCACAACGCGTCCCGTTCGGCGGGGTAGCGCAGCTGGAAGCGGATCACCCCCTGCTCGCGGGCGTCCCTGAGCATCCGCGAGACGTTCGACCGGCTGACGTGCAGGCGCTCGGCGATCTCGCTCTGCCGGGCGCCCTCCACGTAGTACAACCGAGCCGCTTCGAAGAGATCCGCCCCGCGTCGCCGAGCCGTCATGGACGGAATTGACCCACCGGGCACCGGCGCTCACAAGCGGCCGTTCCCGGTTCGTTTTGATCTTGTTGCGGGGTTTGGCGGCAAGGCGAAATCCCCTCGCGTCACCTGGTCCGGTGCGGGCCGGACGGGCCAGAACTGCAGCAGGTAGCGCTCCTGCCCCGCGTCCATCCGCATCCCGCAGTAGCGGACGCGGTAGCCGGTCTCGGCCAGGGCCAGGTCCCACGCGGTACCCGCTCCCCATGGCGCCAGGGCGGTTTCGGGCTGCGGGCGGTACGGCACCTCGACGACGTCCTCCCACGCCTCGTCAACGGGCGGGGCGGAGTCGTGCAGCTCCACCGTGAAGCCGACCTGGCCCGTGTGCAGGAACATGAAGCCGGGCGCGGCCGCGCCGCACAGGCCGTTGCGCTGGCCAGGGAAGCAGTCGTCCACATCCGGGTGGGTGAACCTCGGCGAGGCTAGACTTGACTCATTCAAGAAAACGCGACAGACTGCGGCCGTGCCGACGACCTCCGACTTCGAGCGCATGCTGCGCGGGGCCGACCTGCGCGTCACGCGGCCTCGGCTGGCGGTCCTGTCGGCGGTGCACGCCCATCCGCACGCCGACACCGACTCGATCATCAGCCTCGTCCGCGAGGACCTCGGCGCAGTGTCCCACCAGGCCGTCTACGACGTCCTGCGCGCGCTGACCACGGCGGGTCTGCTGCGGCGCATCGAGCCGCAGGGGTCCGTGGCGCGCTACGAGGCGCGGGTCGGCGACAACCACCACCACGTCGTGTGCCGCTCGTGCGGGGTCATCGCCGACGTGGACTGCGCGGTCGGCGCCGCGCCCTGCCTGAGCGCCTCCGACCACCACGGCTTCGTCATCGACGAGGCCGAGGTCATCTACTGGGGCCTGTGCCCCGACTGCTCCACCACCACCACAACCAGTTCTCGGAAGGATTCGCGTGGCTGACAGCCCAGACGCCGTTGTTGGCGAGATGAACGTGGAAGGCGCGGGTGGGTGCCCTGTCTCGGCAGGCCGCTTCAACCACCCGACCGAGGGCGGCGGCAACCGCGACTGGTGGCCGAACCAGCTCAACCTGAAGATCCTCCGGAAGCACCCGGCCGTCGCCAACCCCATGGGCGAGGACTTCGACTACGCGGCCGAGTTCCTCAGCCTCGACCTGGACGCGCTGGCCGAGGACGTCGACGAGGTGCTGACCACCTCGAAGGAGTGGTGGCCCGCGGACTTCGGCCACTACGGGCCGTTCATGATCCGCATGGCCTGGCACAGCGCGGGCACCTACCGCGTCCAGGACGGCCGCGGCGGCGCGGGCGCGGGCATGCAGCGCTTCGCCCCGCTGAACAGCTGGCCGGACAACGGCAACCTGGACAAGGCCCGCCGCCTGCTGTGGCCGGTGAAGAAGAAGTACGGCCGCAAGATCTCCTGGGCCGACCTGATGATCTTCGCGGGCAACCGGGCCCTGGAGACCATGGGGCTGAAGACCTTCGGCTTCGCCGGTGGCCGCGCCGACGTGTGGGAGCCGGACGAGGACGTCTACTGGGGCCCGGAGCGCACCTGGCTGGGCGATGAGCGCTACAGCGGTGAGCGCGACCTGGAGAACCCGCTCGCCGCGGTCCAGATGGGTCTGATCTACGTCAACCCCGAGGGCCCCAACGGCAACCCGGACCCGCTGGCCGCGGCCAGGGACATCCGCGACACCTTCGGCCGGATGGCCATGAACGACGAGGAGACCGTCGCGCTGATCGCCGGCGGCCACACCTTCGGCAAGGCGCACGGCGCGGCGGACCCCGACAAGTACGTCGGTCCCGAGCCCGAGGGCGCCCCGCTGGAGGAGCAGGGCCTGGGCTGGCGCAACAGCTTCGGCTCCGGCAAGGGCCGCGACGCCATCACCAGCGGTCTGGAGGTCACCTGGACCTCCACGCCGACCAAGTGGGGCAACGGGTTCTTCGACAACCTCTTCGGCTACGAGTGGGAGCTGACCAAGAGCCCCGCCGGTGCCCACCAGTGGCAGCCCAAGGACGGCGCGGGCGCCAACACCGTGCCGGACCCGGAGACCGGTGAGCTGAACCGGCCGCCGACCATGCTGACCACCGACCTGGCGCTGCGCTTCGACCCGATCTACGAGCCGATCTCGCGGCGCTTCCACCAGAACCCGGACGAGTTCGCCGACGCCTTCGCCCGCGCCTGGTTCAAGCTGACCCACCGCGACATGGGCCCGCTGCAGCGCTACCTCGGCCCGCTGGTGCCGCAGGAGAAGCTGCTCTGGCAGGACGTCATCCCCGAGGTGACCCACGAGCTGGTCGGCGACGCGGACGTGACCGCGCTCAAGGCCAAGGTCCTGGAGTCCGGCCTGTCGATCTCCGAGCTGGTCTCGGTGGCGTGGGCCTCGGCGTCGACCTTCCGCGGCAGCGACAAGCGCGGCGGTGCCAACGGCGCCCGCGTCCGCCTGGAGCCGCAGCGCTCCTGGGAGGTCAACGAGCCCGACAAGCTCGCCCGCGTGCTGCGCGTCCTGGAAGGCGTCCAGCAGGAGTTCACCGCCTCGGGCAAGCAGATCTCGCTCGCCGACCTGATCGTGCTCGCCGGTTCCGCCGCCGTGGAGCAGGCCGCGCGCAAGGGCGGCGTCGACATCACCGTGCCGTTCACCCCGGGCCGCGCGGACGCGTCCCAGGAGCAGACGGACGTGGAGTCCTTCGCTGCGCTGGAGCCCACCGCGGACGGGTTCCGCAACTTCCGCGGCAAGGGACACCGGCTGCCCGCCGAGTTCCTGCTCGTCGACCGCGCGAACCTGCTGACCCTCAGCGCGCCGGAGATGACCGTGCTCGTGGGTGGCCTGCGGGTGCTCGGCGCGAACTTCCAGCAGTCCGAGCTGGGCGTGTTCACCGCGGAGAAGGAGACGCTGACCAACGACTTCTTCGTGAACCTGCTCGACCTGGAGACCGAGTGGAAGCCGATCTCCGGCAGCGGTTCGGAGGCCGAGACCTTCGAGGGCCGCGACCGCGCCACCGGCGAGGTCAAGTGGACCGGCAGCCGCGTCGACCTGGTGTTCGGCTCCAACTCCGAGCTGCGCGCCCTCGCCGAGGTCTACGCCAGCGATGACGCGCGGGAGAAGTTCGTCCGCGACTTCGTCGCCGCGTGGGCGAAGGTGATGGACCTCGACCGGTTCGACGTCGCCTGATCGTCCTCGGGCGGGGTCCGGGCCAGTGCGGTCCGGACCCCGCCCGGCAAGCCGCCGTTCAGGTGCACCTCATGGCCGCCGCTCCCACGGCGGCCATGACCATGCGTCAGGGCAACGCACCTTCGAGGGGTTGTGCTCCCCGCGGTGCTGACACGGCCCGCCTCCCGGCGCCATGATCATCGGCCCTCGCCCGATGGGAGTGCCGCCATGTTCCTCAGCCGTCGTGCTGTGCTGTCCGGGGCCGCAGCCGCCCCGATCCTCGCGTTGCTGGGCCACGGGCCCGCGCACGGCGCGGAGAAAGCCGCCCTGGTCCGGATCATCGACGGCTGGGGACAGGCCCGGCTCACCCCGGAGGCCGTCAAGGTCCTCGCCGAGATCCAGGGCACCGTCTACGCAGTCGAACCCGCCCGGTTGCTGTCCGGGACGAAGACCCCGACCGTGCGCACCGAGGTCCGCGCGGGCAAGCTCACCCCGAACCTCACCGAGATCATGGGGACGATCGTCGGCGGCGTCGGACTGCGCACACCCAAGCGGGACAACCGCGTTCAGCGCCTGTCCGGCTCGGTGCTCGTCGCACGCCGCAAGGGCCACGCCGATCTGACCGCCAAGGGCACGGCCGTCGTCAACGGCGAGACCGTCGAGCTGGGGCCGCTCACGACCACCGCGCTGGACGAGTCGCAGGTGACCGTCGAGCCCGGCAAACCGGGCAAGCCCACCACGGTCCGGGTGGAGGTGCCCGTCTACGCCACCGAGGAGATGATCGAGCTGTTCACCCTGTACTTCGGAACCTCCGTGGTGCACAAGGGTTTCAAGGTCGCGCACGCCACCGCGGAGTGCCGCTACTGGCCGCCGAAGTGACGTCGCAGCGGTGGACCTTCCACTGTTCGCTCGACACCGCGCACGAGGTCGTCTGCGCTTTCGCGCGCTACGAGGCGCAGGGGCTCGTCATGCATTCCTTGCGCTGGGCCCACATCGACCAGGAGGACGGCTTCTCGGTCGGTGAGTCCTGGTTGGACTCCGTGGAGCTGCTACGCCACGTGACCGAGGCCGATCAGGCGATGGACCCCGCCGCGCGCACGGCGATCGTCGAAGCTCTCGTCGACGGCGATCCCATCGGCCCGGACCAACTGCTGCCCGGCCCGGTGGTGGTGGGGGAGCGGGAGTTGGACTTCGGCGGGATCGGCACCGCGCGCCTGCTGGGGCCGGACTCCTGGGAGATCGCGGTCAACGGCGAGAACGGGTGCTTCCGGCTGGTGTTCACCGGGACGACGGTGCACGGAACGGTGCAGCAGCTCGGCGCGGAGGCCGCTGAGGTCTCGGGAACGGGGTGGTTCGAGCACACCTTGGATGCGCGGTGGTACCGAAGTTCCTGGGAACGCGTGCTGGTCCGGCTGGACAACGGCGTGGAGATCTCCCCGTCCTCGATGACCACCGGCGATCCGTGGACCTCACCGTCCACATTGCACACTTACCCGACTCGGTTCGAGATCAGCGCGCCCGATCTGGACATCGTCGTGCGGGCTCGGACGCCGTACCCGGAACTGGAGTCCATGGTGCCCGGCGTCCAGGTCTTCACAGCGAACGCGGAGGTCTCCGGCACGCTGCGGGGGCAGTCGGTGAGCGGCACCGCGTTCATCGACCTGTTGCCGGACAGCGGCGTCGACGACTTGGAGAGCTACCCGCAGCGGCTGAACCCGCTGGTGCAGGAGCAGATCAGCTCCGTGTACCCGGACAGCCTCAGCCTGAGCGCGGCGGCGGACATGATCGGTGTCGACGAGTCCGAATTGGACGGTGTGTCGCCAGAGGTGTTGCAGCGTTCGCTGATCGCCCCGGTGCGCTACGTCAGCGACTCCGGCGGCAAGCGCTGGCGTGCCTTCGCCGCCTACGGCATGGCGCGCACGCGCGGTGTCCGGGGCCAGGACGTCATCCCCGGGATCGCGCTCGTCGAACTGCTGCACAGCGCGGTGCTCGCGATCGACGACGTCGAGGACGGCTCCCCGCGCCGCCGCGGCAGGCCCGCCGCCCACGAGGTCTTCGGCGTCGCCGAGACGATCAACGCCTCGTACGCGCTGACGTTCACTCTCGACCGGCTCGCGGCGGCCCAGGAGCGCGGGAACACCACGGACCTGCCCGAGAGCGCGACGAGCCTCCGCGCCCGCTTGAGCTACTACGAGGCCTTCATGAAGGTCGCCAGGGCGCTCCACGTCGGCCAGGCCCTCGACCTCGCGGGGCACACCGAGGCCATGGACGAGGCCGTGCGCACCGGTGATCCGAGTCCGGTGCTCAGGGCGATCCTGGCGACGCACCGGTTCAAGACCGCCAACGTGTTCCGCTACGTCGCGGAGACCGCGCTGCGCGCCGTGGACGGCGAGGACCCCGACGCCGGTCCGCTCGGTGACTACCTGGAGGCCGTGGGGCTGGCCCTGCAGATCACCGACGACGTCCTCGACCTGAGCGGCGTTCCCGGTCCCGATGCCTCTGGACGGCACCGGCAGCTCAAGCGCGAGTGCGAGGACCTGCGCGCGGGCAAGGTGACCATGCCACTGGCCCACGCCGTCCACCTGCTGCCGCGCGACCGGATGCGCAGGCTCTGGGAGTCCGTCCGCGGAGGCCGTGCCGACGAGGCAGCGGTGCGCGAGGCGGTTCGGGTGCTCCGGGAGTGCGGAGCCGTCGAGGCGTGCTACGCGGAAGCGGAGTCCATTGTGGACAGAACGTGGCGCGGGCTGGCCGGGATTCCCGTGACCTATCACAAGGTTCTGCTCCGGGCTGCGGGAATCCACCTGGCCAGTCGTCGTGGCGCGGACAGCGTCACCTAGCCGGCGCCCTCGGCGTGGTGGCGGAGCCGGCTGTGGCAGCCGGGGTCGAACTCGGCCAGAACGGTTCGGCTCAGGGCGTCAGCGCGGTCGCACAGCGACGACGACTCGTCCGGCAAACCGAACGCGCGCAACGCGATCGCCATCCTTCGGACCGGGCTCGGCCCCGTGGTCGAACAGGCGCAGCGCCGCCTCGCGCAGCGCCTCGGGGCTGACCTGGTTCAGGAAGCGCTCGTCGGCGAAACCAGGGGGCGCCCGCCCAGGACGAGCGCCGCGGCGATCGCCCTGGACAGCCGAGGAGCAGAACCGATGTGATCGCCACCGCAGTGGGCGAGGACGTTCGCGACGGTCAGCTCAGCCGACACCGGCTGAGGACAGGGGCTCCAGGCGTGAAGTGAAGTGCCGCAGCATCGCGGGCTGCTCGACGATGCGCATACCCGGGATGGACTCGGCGCGTGCGGCGACCGCGGCCGCGGCCTCGGCGACGTACTCGAGGTGGTTGCGCGTGTAGACCCGGCGCGGCAGGGCGAACCGCAGCAGCTCGCGCGGCGCGGGCTCATCGGGGCCGCCGTTCGGGTCGACGCGGCCGAAGCACAGGGTGCCGAGATCGCTCGTGCGCACGCCGCCTTCCGCGTACAGGGCGCACGCGAGCGCGTTGGCGGGCAGCTCCTGCAGGCTCAGGTGCGGCAGCAGTTCGGCGGCGTCGACGTAGACCGCGTGGCAGCCAGTAGGGCGCAGCACGGGCAGACCGGCCTTGGCCAGCTCGTCGGCGAACCACCGCGCCGACTCCGCCCGGTACCGCAGGTAGTCCAGGTCGGTGACCTCCAACAGGCCCTGCGCGAGCGCGTCCAGGTCCCGCCCGGCGAGGCCGCCGTAGGTGCTGTAGCCCTCGGAGATGATCAGCTTGTCCCGGCACTTCGCCGCGAGTTCCTTGTCGTGCAAGGCGATCATCCCGCCGATGTTGGCGATGCCGTCCTTCTTCAGGCTGGCGCAGCACCCGTCGGCGATGGCGAACAGCTCCCGCGCCACCTCGCGCGGGCTCACCCCGTGGTAGGCCGGGTCGCGCTCGACGATCAGGTAGGCGTTCTCGGCGAACCGCGCGGCATCGAGGAACAACGGGACACCGTGCAGGTCGCACAGCTCCCGCACGGCGCGGGCGTTCGCGATCGACACCGGCTGGCCGCCGCTGGCGTTGTTGGTGATCGTCAGCACGACGCAGCCGACCGCGGCCCCGTCCTCCAGTAACTGCCGCAGCGCCGCGACGTCGAGGTCGCCGCCGAACTCCGAGTCCAGGCCGGGCAGGTCCACCGCCCGCGCGCCGATCGCCTCGACGTTGGCGCGGGTGGTGTCGAAGTGGGTGTTGCTGACGCTGACCCAGTTCGGCCCGAGCAGGCAGGAGAACAGGATGCGCTCGGCGGCCCGGCCCTGGTGCACCGGGATCACCTCGGGGTAGCCGGTCAGCTCGGTGACGACCCGCTCGAAGCGGCGGAACGACCGCGCCCCGGCGTAGGACTCGTCCCCGTTGAGCAGCGCCGACCACTGCGCCGCCGACATGGCCCCGGTCCCGGAGTCCGTCAGCAGGTCGACGGTGATCCGGTCGGCGTCGATCCGGAACAGGTTGTACCCCGACGCGCGCAGCGACTCCTCCCGCTCGGCGCGGGTGAGGAACGGGATCGGTTCGACCGATTTGATCCGGAACGGCTCCATGAAAGTTGGCATGTGACCAGCATTTGCCGTCCGTTTCCGCTGGTCAACATTGCTTCGGCGGCGGACGAAATGCTTGTCCCGCAGGGGAGGCTGGTTCGAAGATGTTGAACCGTTTCCAGTCTGGAAGCTACCCGAACCAGGAGCGGCCGACGAAAGCCTCGGTATCGTCGGGCAGCTGGATGTCTTCGCCGTCTGCGAGTCGGCGGCACAGGTCCATGGCAGCAGTGTGGTCCGCGGTACCGCCGGAGCTGCCGCCGCCGGGGTGCCACTGCGCGTGCCACTTCGGGTTGCGCAGCAGGACGAATGGGCCGCCGACGACGGTGAGCACCGCGTCGTCGACGGCTTCGAGGAGATCGGCCGAACCCCAGTCGCACGCATCGCATCCGCAGTCGGGCAGCGTGGTGATCACGAGGTCGGGGCGAGCGACGGCGACGCGCAGCACGGCGAGCGTGACATCCTCGGCGTTCATCACAGGGACGTTGTCCGTCAACAGAAAAAGGGACAGCGTGCCCGGTCGCGACGAACTGAGGCGGGTGCCGTCGAGCGCGACGTCCTTCAGCCCGGCGAGGTGCGAAGCCCAGATGTGGGCGCGGGCGTGGACGATGTCGTACCGCGAAGGCTCGGTGACGCGTGAGTATTCGTCGTCGTGCGGCGGCTTTGCGTCGGAGTGCGGGTTGGGCCAGGAAGGCAGGTCCTGGCTGTCGTAGCTCGCTGCTACCTGGGCTCGAAGATCGGCTGGGGCGGGCATGGGGTCACGATAGAGCTGTTTGCGTTTTCTGGTCGGGGGCGGCTGGGCCGGCCCACTTCCAGTGGCGGGGCGCCGGAAACCGTTGGGGCTCCGTTCTGATCACCGTCGACAGCCAAAGGTCGTCAACGCCCGACAGCGGCGAAGGCGGCCTCGACGAAGCGGGCGATCCACGGCGATCGGCTGCCCGCAGGCCACAGGAGCAGGGTCCGGTACGGCTCCGCGTCGGTCACGGGCCGGTAGACCACGTCGGGCCGGGCGTTCCGCGCGGCGAGCGAGGCAGGGACCAGCGCGACGCCTTGACCGAGGGCGACGACCTCCAGCAGCTGCGCGCTGTCCCGCACCACGGGACCGTCAGGCCGCGCGGAATTCCCCAGCCAGTAGTCGCGATCGACGATCGTCGGGGCATTCCAGCGCGGCGCTGGTTCGGCCACCAGGTCGGCCGTGCTGAGCACATCGCGGGCGGCCAGCTCGTGCCGGAGTGCGAGCACGGCCACGCGTGGTTCGGTCGTCAGCAGTTCGGTGTCGAGACCGTGGCCGTCGAAGCAGCCAGCGATCGCCACGTCCGCGCGTCCGTCGCGAACCATGCCCGCCTGCTCGCCGAACCCGCTCACCACGATCTCGATCTCCGGCGCGTCCGGCGACGCGCGGAACGCTTCGCAGGTCCGGTGCAGCAGCTCGGTCGCCACCCCCGGCTTGGCGGTCACCACGAGCTTGCGCCCGGGAAAGCCCGCCCTGCGCGTTCGGCGCACGGCGGAGTCCAGCGCGTCGAGGACGACGGCCGCCTCCTTCACCAGCGTTTCCCCGGCCTCGGTCAGCGCCAACCGAGGCCCGGAGCGGTCGAAGAGCTGCACGCCGAGCCGGCGCTCCAGCTGGCGCATCGCCCGTGACAGCGGCGGCTGAGCCATCCCCAGGCGCTCGGCGGCGCGGGTGATGTTCAGGTCCTCGGCGACAGCGCAGAAATAGCGCAGCTCACGAATCTCCGGCATACCACAACGGTATGGGGCCGCACCCGATCGGTCTTTCCCGCCGAGCCTCCTCACGGGCTGAGGTAGGAGCATGAACACCAACGAGGTCGCACTGGTCACCGGCGGCAACAAGGGCATCGGCCGGGAGATCGTCCAGCAGCTCGCCGGGCGGGGCTTCACCGTCTACCTCGGTGCCCGCAGGCCCGTGCCCGCGCCCGAAGGACTGGACATCCGGCCGGTGCGGCTCGACGTGACCGACCCGGCCTCCGTCGAGGCGGCCGTCCGGACGGTCGAGGCCGAGGCGGGACGGCTGGACGTGCTCGTCAACAACGCCGGGATCATGGTCGAGTGGGGCGTCGAGACCGTGACAGCGGCGCACCTGCGCGAAACCTACGAGGTCAACGTGTTCGGCGTGGCCACGATGATCTCCGCCTGCGCGCCCCTGCTCCGCCGCGCGCCCAACGCGCGGATCGTCAACATGTCCAGCGGGCTCGGCTCCCTCACCCTCCTCGGCGGCGGGACGGTTCCGGGCTTCCTGGCCTACAGCTCGTCCAAGGCGGCCCTGAACGCGGTGACTCTGTTCTACGCCAATGCTTTCCGCGCGGACGGCATCAAGGTCAACGCCGTCAGTCCGGGCCTGGTGCCGACCGACCAGAACACCGCGGCGCCCTTTCCGCGCGGCGACCGCACCACAGCAGACGGTGCGGCCGTCCCGGTCCAGCTGGCCACGCTCCCCGTCGACGGCCCCACCGGCGTCTTCCGCGGTCCGAACTCCGTGGACGAGGTCATCCCTTGGTGAGCGCCAGGATCTCCTCGACGATCTTGTCCTGGCAGGCGCGCGGCATGTCGTGACCGACTCCCGGCAACGGGACCAGCCGGGCGTGCGGCACGAGGCGCGCCATCTCCTCGGCGTGCTCGAAAGGCACGACCGGGTCCTCCGTTCCGTGCAGCACCAGAACCGGGATCGTCAAGTGGCGCAGCAGGTCCCGCCGGTCGCGAGAGGAGGAGGCGGCGATGCTGTGGTTCATCGTGCCGTCGCGCCCCGGTGCGCGATCGAGGGCGTTCTCGATCATCCGGCGCACCTCGTCCTCGTCGAACTCCGAGCCGCTGCCGGTGACCGCACGGGCCAGGCGCACCATGAAGTCGACGTGCTCGGCGCGCGTCCTCGGTGGGTTCGCGGCCATCTCGGCGGCGATCGGGGTGATCACGGGCCGCCTGCCCGGCAGCGTTCTCCAGTCCATCGTCTGCGGGTCCGGCGTGTCCGGGCTGGACATCCACGAGGTCAGCGACAGCACCCGGGTGGGGTGCTCGATCGCCATCTCCTGCCCGATCATCCCTCCCATCGACGTGCCGACCACGTGCGCGGCGCCGATGCCGAGCGCGTCGAGCAGGCCGATCGCGTCGGCGGCCAGATCGGTCATCGTGTACGGCGAGGTGGTGAAGTCGACGCTGTCGGACCTGCCGGTGTCGCGGTTGTCGAAACGCACCACGTACCTGCCGCCCTCGACGAGCGCCGAGCAGAACGACTCGTTCCACGACGTGCCCTGCGCGCCGAGTCCCATCACGAGCAGGACGGCCGGGTCGGCGGGGTCGCCGAAGTCCTCGCACCACAACGTGATCCCGTTGGCGCGCACCAAACGCTCCATCCGCATCACCCCTTGATCTTGAGAAGGTCCATCGCCGCGCGCACCATCGCCGCGCGCGTCGTGTCGTGGTCGGCGGCGGTGACGCGCGCGGTGAACATCACGCCCCACAGAGCCATGTCCACGCGGACACCGGCCTCGGGGCTGTCGTCGGCGCGCAGCAGTTCGCGCAGCCGCATCCCGGCTTCGGCGAGCGCGCGCACTTCCGCGTGCCTGCCGGAGATGTCCAGCAACGAGCCCAGTTCGGAGCGGGTCAGGGCGAGGTCGACGTAGCGCTGCACCGCGTGGCGCCTGGCGTCGTCACCGGCACGCGCGGCCGCGTCGTCGACGATCGTGTTGATGATCGAGGCGGCCTCGTCGAGCACGGCCGCGAGCAACGTGTCCTTCGACGGGAAGTGGTAGAGCACCGCGGCCTTGGAGTAGCCCATGGCATCGGCGATCTGCTGCACGCTCGTGGCGCCGTAGCCCTGTGCGCCGAACAGCCGTCCCGCGATCGCGACGATCTCCGCGGTGAGCTGCTCCTGCGTCTGCCGTGGCATGAGAACCGCCTTTTCCGGTGGCGGCCAACGTACCTGACCACGTGGTCAGGATTCAACCATGTGGTCAGTCACGCGCTCTGGCAGGCTACGGTGATCGCGGGAGAACGGAGTGCCGATGACGCGGCTCGACCAGGCCGAGGCGGTGTTCGCGGAGGTGCGGCCGAGGCTGTTCGGCCTCGCCTACCGGATGTCGGGCAGCGTCGCGGATGCCGAGGACCTGGTGCAGGAGGTCTGGCTGCGCTGGCAGACCGCCGACCGCGCGGCCGTGGTCAACCCGGCGGCGTACCTGGCGACGGCGATCACCCGGCTGGCGATCAACGAGAGCCAGACCGCGCGGGCGCGCCGCGAGACCTACGTGGGGCCGTGGCTCCCCGAACCCGTGGACACCTCGGCGGACCCGCAGCTCGGCGCCGAGCGGGGTGCCGCGCTGGAGCTGGCTGTGCTGGCGCTGCTGGAAAAGCTCAGTCCGACCGAACGCGCGGCCTACGTGCTGCGCGAGGCGTTCGACTACCCCTACTCGCAGATCGCCGAGATCGTGCGCACCACCGAGGTCGCGGCGCGGCAGCTGGTCAGCCGCGCCCGCAAACGGCTGGCGGGGGAGCGGCGGGCACGGGTGGAGGCCGCCGAGCAACGGCGCTTGCTGGCCGCCTTCGTCGCTGCCGCGCAGGCCGGTGACCTGGCGGGCCTGGAGCGGTTGTTCAGCGACGACGTGGTCAGCTACTCCGACGGCGGCGGCAAGGCGCGCGCCGCGCGGGTGCCGCTGGTCGGGCCGCGCACCCTGGCCAGGGTCTTCGCGGTGTGGGCGCCGGAGTTCTGGAGCGGCGCGGAGGTCGAGTGCGTCGAGGCGAACGGCCTGGCCGCGGTCGCGCTGCGCCGCGAGGGCAAGACCTTCGGCCTGGTGACCGTGACGGCCTCGGGGTCCGGGATCGACCAGGTGATGTGGCTGGTGAACCCCGACAAGATCAGCTCGTTCGACACCACGTGACCCCGGGCTTGTCACAACGCGGGCCGCTGCCCTGTCCCAGCTGGTGAACGCCCGCGCGCGGCGGGCTCACGAAGGGACGAAGACCATGCGGATCGTTGTGATCGGCGGAACCGGGCTCATCGGTTCCAAGGTGGTCGCCCGGCTCGGCGAGCAGGGGCACGACGCCGTGCCCGCCTCCCCGGCCAGCGGGGTCGACACGCTCACCGGCGAAGGAGTGAAGGAGGTGTTGCAGGGGGCCGACGTGCTCGTCGACGTGTCGAACTCGCCCTCGTTCGCCGACGACGACGTGCTGCGCTTCTTCCGCACCGCCACGACGAACCTGGTCGAGGCCGCCAGGAGCGCCGGGGTCGGCCACTACGTCGCGCTGTCGGTTGTCGGTGCCGACCGGCTGCCCGAGTCGGGGTACCTCCGCGCGAAGGTGGTCCAGGAGCGGCTGATCACCGAGTCCGGCCTGCGCCACTCGCTGGTCCGAGCCACCCAGTTCTTCGAGTTCGCGGGCAGCATCGCCGACGCCGCAACGGAAGACGGCACCGTGCGGCTGTCCGGCGGTGGCGTGCAGCCGATCGCCGCCGAGGACGTGGCCCACGTCGTGAGCCGGACCGCCGCGGGAGATCCCCTCGGCGGCCTGCTGGAGATCGCCGGTCCGGAGGCGTTCGGGCTCGACGAGTGGATCAGGACCGTGCTCCGCGCCCGCGGCGACGCGCGCCAGGTCGTCACGGATCCGCGCGCGCGGTACTTCGGCGCGCTCCTGGGTCCCGACTCGCTGCGCCCCGGCCCCGGCGGCGAACTGGCGCCGACCAGCCTCGCGGAGTGGCTCACGCGCTGAGCGCACTCCCTACGCCGCTCACCCCCGGTGCGGCCAGGTGAGTGCCAGCCTCCGTAAGCACTTCGGGGCATCGAAGGCTCCCTCGTCGCCTTGCGATGGTCGTCTCGTCGGCGGGGGCGAGCACCGGGGGAGGTCTGCGATGAGCAAACGCGAGGGCATCAGCCCAGGCGCGTTCTTGAGCGGTCTGGGACTCGTCTGCGTCCTGCTCAGCTACTCGCGCGCCGAAGCGGGAAATACCTCCGAGGCCGTTGGCTACGGCATTTATGCGGCCACGTGCTTCCTGCTGCTCTACGCCTTCGTCGTGCCGGCCAAATGCGGTGTGATCACGACGAAGGGCGGTTCATGCGGTCATCCCGCGAAGGGGGTGCTCCTGGGCTGCCGTCACATCGGATACCACCGCCTGGCGAAGCTGAAGGCCCGCTTCGGGCTGCACCCCGTCGTCCCGGCCACGCGGACCACGCGCTCGGCGGCTGCACCCGTCGAACGCGTGGTCGCCGTCGAGCGGAACTGGCGTGAATGGGTGATCTTCTGGGTGCCGGTGGCCAGCTTCGTGGTCGCCACCGTCTCGATGACCACCGATGTCATGGGCTTGTTCGACTGACCTCGCCGGGACATCGATTTCCGGTGTTCGGGTGGGCGTGAATCTGGTCCGGTGACGGCTCCGGGTCCGCTTCTTGTTGCGGGGACCCAGGCGGGGAAATCGTTTTCTGTTCCGGCGCGGTGATGTTTTTGTGCTTTTCGGTACACCCTTTGTATATGTCCCCCGAATACGGTCATCGCATCCCTTCGGAGGTTGAAAGCCAGGAAGGCGGGCCGCGCCTCCTCCCCCTCTCTTCGTGGTCCGCCTTCCTGGCCCGGCAGCTGCTTCCCTTCTTGGTTGCCGCGGTCGGCCCGCACCGGCTGTCCGGCCAAGCGCTCGGCGACGCCGGGTCGCGGTGGGCAAGCGCCCGTTCAGCCACGACGTCGACCAGCTTGTGGAGCCGGGCCGGTTCGGTCCTGAACGGGACAACCCGGTCCGACAACGCCTGTAACTGTTTTAGGGGACAGTGTCCGGGCTTCCGCGACGGAACCGCAAAGCCTTGCGGCTGGCCGGCGGAATCGGACATCCGCACCACGCACACGCGTGAGCCCTTGCTTCTTCGCTATTGACTTCCACTGACCGGGAAATGAGCGTCGTTCGCATAGGCCGCCCCTTCTTCGGTGTCCTGATTTTGTTCGTGTGGTGCCGTCGGGACTACGCTGCGGTGATGGGCGCAGCACGAGGCGAACGTTCGAAGATCCGCGGGGTCGCGGGGGCAGGCGGAGCCGGCAGCATTCCGACAGCGCCTGGTGCGCTACCCGTCGTCGGTCACGCGATCACCCTGTTGCGGGATCCGTGGTCATTTCTGAGATCGCTGTCCAGCCTGGAAAGTGATCTTGTTCGAGTTCGCCTCGGCCCGCTCAGCATGGTCGCCGTGTGCGATCCCGGCTTGACCCATCAGGTATTGAGCAGCGACCGCGTGTTCGACAAGGGCGGGCCGATATACGATGCCATTCGAAAGATGTTGGGCGACAATATCTTCACCGTTCCGCACGACGTGCATCGAAGGCAACGTCGGCTGGTCCAGCCCGCCTTCCACCCCCATCGCATGCCCGGGTACGCCGCCGCGATGACCTCCGAGGTCGAGGCCGTGATCGGCCGTTGGGCCGATGGAACGGAAATCGATGTGACCCAGGAGATGCTGCGCGTCACCACCCGGAGCTTCCTCGCGGCGATGTTCTCCGACAGCCTGGCACCCGCCTTGCTCGATCAGACGCTCGACGATTTCATGACGGTCGCCCGTGGCCTGTACCGGCAGATGTTGTGGCAGGCGGCACCGAGTTGGCTGCCGTTGCCGGGTGGCCGCCGTTATCGCGATGCGCGTATGCGCCTCCGGCGGACCGTCACCCACATCATTGCGCAACGGCGAAGTAGCGGTAGGCAGTACGATGACCTGCTGGCGAGTCTGCTGGCGGCGCGCGATGACGAGACGACTACTGATGCCGGCGCTCAGCTGAACGACGAAGAGATCTACAACCAGATCGTCGTGTTCTTCATCGCGGGATCAGAAACTACCGCTGGCGCGTTGGCTTGGGCGCTGTTGCTGCTGTCCACGCATGGTGAAGCGTTGGCTCAGGTGCAGGAAGAAGTGGACCGGGTGGTCACGGACGGCACCGCCAGGTACGAACAGTTGAGCCAGTTGGTTGTGACCGCTCGCGTCCTGACCGAGGCGATGCGCTTGTATCCGCCGGGCTGGATGTTCACCAGGACGCTGGCCGTGGACACCGAACTCGGCGGACACTCGCTGCGCCGGGGAACCAATCTCATCTACAGCCCGTACTTGCTCCACCACCTGGACAGCCAGTTCGCTGAGCCGCAACGGTTCGATCCGGACCGATGGATAGAGAAGACACCGAAAGACCGTGGCAGCGCGTACCTCCCGTTCGGAGCCGGGCCACGGGTCTGTCCGGGACAAGGCTTCGCGATGACCGAAGCCACCCTCGCGCTGGCCACGATGATCCGGCGCTGGCAGCCGCACGTCCGCGCCGACCAGCCGGTCCGCTCCGTCCTCGCTGTCGCGATGCGCCCGGTCAAGTTCCGGATGCGGGTGACCGCGCGAACGAACACGACAACACCAACGCCAGCGCGTTCTGACGACGGCGGTTGCCCAGGACGAGGCGGCCGTGACCAACCATGACAACGGCACGGCGGGCAAGGCCGCACGTCGTCCGGAGAGGACCGTCGTCCCCGTCGACGACGACCGGTCGCTGCCGGTGCCCGAGCACGTGGCGGTAATCCTGGACGGCAACCGACGCTGGGCTGAAATACATGACGTACCGGTCGTGGACGCGTATCGCCTCGGTGCGACGCGGGTACGGGAATTGATGGTCGCTTGCGACGACGCACGGATTCCTTTTGTGACGGTGTGGGCGCTGTCCAAGGACAATCTGCGCCGCGGAGCGGCATCGGTGCGGGTGATCGCGGAGGCTGTGACCGCCGAGCTGGTCGCGATGGCCGAAACGAGGCGATGGCGGATCCGCGTCTTGGGTTCGGTGGCGGACTTGCCCGCCGATGCGGCCCGCACCTTGCGAGAGGTGGTGCGCACCACCGAGGACTGTGCGGGAGCCGTGCTGAACGTCGCGGTGGCCTACAGCGGCAGAAGTGACATAGCCGCCGCGGCTGCTGCTCTGCTGACCGGTGCCCAGCCCGCCGGGCTGGACGTGGCCGAGGTGGAGCACCGTCTCGTGCGGGGACTCTCCACCGCGGGACAGCCGGACATCGACCTGCTGATCCGCACGGCGGGCGAACAACGACTGTCGGATTTCATGCTCTGGCAGGCGGCCCACGCCGAGTTGTACTTCACCGAGACGTTGTGGCCCGACTTCGAGAACAAGCACTTCGAGCTGGCGTTGCGTTGGTACGGCCAACGGCACCGCCGTTACGGTGAGTGAGGACCGATCACATGGCTGGTACGGCGAAGTTCTCCCTTCCGGAACTCACCTACCCGTATCCCCGCCGGATCCACCCGGAGACCGGCGAGGCCGAGCAACACATGCTCGACTGGCTGGCCGGTCATGGTCTGATCCGCGGTCCGGAGGTCCATGAGGCGTTTCTGCGCACCGGCTTCGCCGGTCTGGTCGGAGAGGAGTACGCGGCAGCCGACAGCGAAGGCCTGCGGGTGGTCGCGAACTTCTACGGGTGGATGTTCGTCATGGACGACTACGTCACCGATACCGCCGCGTTCGGCAAGGATCTCGGCAAGCTCTCGGCTTTCACGGCCTGGATGCGACAGCTCTGCGACAGCCCCACCGATCGCACTCATCTGGCGATGGGGCAGGCCGCCACCGAGAACATGAGTGGCCCGGCGCGGGACTTCTGTCACCAGATCGCCGAGGCGGCTGCCGATCTGTTCGGGGCTGTCGCCGACCGCGCCACACCATCCCAGTACATGCGACTTGTCGCGGAGATGAGCTACTTCTTCCAAGGCATGCAGTGGGAAGCTGGACATCACGTGGCTGGGACGTTGCCCACCCCCGACGAGTACGTGATCGGTCGTCGCATGACCAGTGCTACCCCGGCGGGTCTCGCCCTGCAAGACATCGCTGCTGGCTACGAAGTGCCCGCCAACGATTACCACCAACCCCGGCTTCGGGAACTGCGGGCAATGACGGCGAACATCAACTCTTGGTGCAACGACATTTTCTCCTACGGCAAGGAGAGTGACTCACCGGACACCGCGGTGCTCAATCTCCCCGCCAGTCTTGTTCGGTACCACGGATACAGCGAGCAGGGTGCCATCGAAGAAGCCGCCCGCCGCCACAACGATGAGGTCATGAACTACCTTGCGGCCGAGGAAGCCGTCGCTCGGGATGCCGGTCCCGAAGTCATGCGTTTCCTCGATGCCATGCGCATGATGCAACGCGGCTTCTACGACTGGGGCTTGACCACGTCTCGTTACAACGTGCGCCGCTACTTCACCAACTGCCCGGCGCCGACTGCGGCAGCACCCCATTAGGTCCGCTGTCGCCGCACCATCTCGGTGATCCAGATGGGCGCGAACGGCGACGTGCAGTTCGGCGGAGTGGGGTAGTCCTTGAGCACTTCCAGGCGCTCACCGATGTCGAGCGCGCGGGCGCGGTGCCCGGCGTGCTCGATCCCGATCTGCGCCAGGCAGTTGTTCATCGCCCACTGCAGGCGGTCCGGGGCGTCCTTCATCTCCGCCTCGATGAGGTCGAGCAGGCCGGGGAGGTCCAGGCCCTCGGGCTTCTTCACCACGCGTTCGCTGGTCAGCTCCCAGCCCGCGCTCGCCACCACCGGATCGGGGTCGGCGAACCACGCCTGGCGCAGCTCCTCGGAGTGCGGGCTCTTCTTCACCACGTAGTTCACCAGCCACCCGTGCACCTTCGGCGTGCGGGCCTCGCGCAGCATGGCGTCCAGCTCGTCCCGCTCGAACTCCTTCGGGCGGCAGATCAACAGCGCCAGCAGCCGCGCAGCGGTCTCACCCGTCGCCCACAGCTCGCGCGCGAGGTCCTGCTGCGTCTTCAGCCG
This sequence comes from Allokutzneria albata, assembly GCF_900103775.1. Taxonomy (GTDB): domain Bacteria; phylum Actinomycetota; class Actinomycetes; order Mycobacteriales; family Pseudonocardiaceae; genus Allokutzneria; species Allokutzneria albata. The sequence goes on from NZ_LT629701.1 coordinate 986,099, forward strand.
CTTCGCGACCGCACGCAGCTTGGTGAGGTTCACGCCGTGGTCGTCCCCGTGCTTCTCGTTCACCGCGCGGACCTTCGGGTCCTCCAGCGCGGCCAGTTCGGCCATCACCGCGGCCACGGTCGTCTCGGCCACCTGAACCTCCTGTCGATCACGCGGAAGGGCGGACGGCCACACGCTAGTGGCCCAGCTCGTCGAGGTAGTGCAGCACCGGCTTGGCCTCCGTGCTGATTACCGCGATGTGGTGATCGGGCCGGATCAGCACGATCCCGTCGTCGACACCGAATCCCTCCGTCGCCGTCCCGGCCCGCACGAGGTCCGCGCGCTCGCCCGCGACCTCCAGCTGAGCCCTGCGCCCGGCCTCACCGAACCCGAGGACGGTGAACAGCGGTCCTGCCGCCGAACCGGTCGGCGCGCGGTCGCCCGTCCTGAGGTCCCCGAAGCTCTCCGCGGCAAGGGAACTCCAGCGGTAGTGGATGCCCAGCCCGCTCGTCTCGGCCACTGCGACGGTGTCGAGGCCGACGCCCGGCGTGGAGAGCTTCGCCATCGCCGCGTCCAGGCGCTCGGAGCTCAGGTCGAGCGTCCACGCGGCGATCGGCAGCCGCTCCTCGTTGTAGGTGTCCAGCAGCGCGGAGCCCGCCTGGCCGGAGACCACGAAAGCGAGCTTCCAGCCCAGGTTCCACGCGTCCTGGATGCCGGTGTTCATCCCCAGTCCGCCCGCGATCGGGTGCACGTGCGCCGCGTCGCCCGCCAACAGGACGCGGCCCACTCGCAGCCGGTCGACCATCCGGACGTTGATCCGCCAGCTGGACACCCAGGTGGCGTTGCGCAGTCGCACGCCCTCGATCCTGGTGTGCTTTTCGAAGCGGCGCTGGAAGGTTTTCAGCGAGGGCTCGACCACCCGGCCGTCCGCGTCGAACTCGGGCCCGGTCTGCACCTGCCACACGGTGCTGTCGCGGAACGGGCAGAGGAAGAAGGCGCCGTCGTCGTCGACCCACTGGTGCCAGTAGCCCCGGTCGAGGCCGTCGACCTCGACATCCCCGCAGATCATCGACTGCTGCTGGGCGCTTTCGCCGATGAAGGGCAGGTCCAGCAGCTTGCGCACCGTGCTGCGCCCGCCGTCGCAGCCGATGAGGTAGTCGGCCTCGATCCGGCTTCCGTCGGCCAGTTCGGCCAGTACGCCGTTGCCGTCCTGGGTGAAGCCGACGAGGTCGGCGCCGAACTCCACGTGCACGCCGTGCTTGCCGAGCTTGTCGCGCAGGATCCGTTCGACGCCCCACTGCGGCAGGAACAGCGTCTGCTCGCCGAAGGGGACGCTGTCGCTGACGAATTCGCCGTTGAAGTACTTGCGGTACTTCTGGCTCGCCGTCCCGATGTCCGCGATCTCCCGCCCGGCACCGAGGTCGGCCAGGACCTCGATGCTGCGGGCGTGCAGGGTCTTGCCGCGCGAGCCGGTCTGCGGGCCCGGCGACCGGTCGAGGACGCGCACCGCGACACCGCGGCGAGCCAGGTCGAGTGCGAGAACCAAGCCGGTCGGACCGGCACCGATGATCACCACGTTGCTCATGGGTGCCAGTAAAACACAACTCGGTAATGTTTTTAACCTAGTAACGACAACGTGCTAGCCTCGTGGCATGAGCGGGCTCCGTGACCTCAAGAAGGAACGCACGCGCCAAGCGATCTCCGACGCGGCGGTCGAGCTGTTCCTGACCAGGGGCTTCGACCGGGTGTCCGTCGCCGACGTCGCCGCGGCGGCCGAGGTGTCCAAGCCGACGTTGTTCCGCTACTTCAGCTCCAAGGAGGACCTGGCGCTGCACCGCGCCGCCGACCACTTCGGCGAGTCCGCCCGCGTGGTGCGCGGCCGTGAGCCGGGCGAGTCCCCGCTCGCCGCGCTGCACCGGCACTTCCGGCGCGGCCTCGACGAGCGCGACCCGGTCACCGGGCTCTGCGACGACCCTGACGTGCTCGCCTACCACCGGCTGGTCTACGACACGCCCAGCATCGCCGCGCGGTTGGCCGAGGTCTCCGCTGAGGACACGGCCGCCCTCGCCGACGCGCTGCGCGAGGCCGCGGCGGACGACCTGCTGCCCCGGCTCGTCGCGAACCAGTTCGCCACCGTGCGCCAGATCCTGGCCCGCCAGAACTGGGCCGAACTCGCCGCGGGCCGCACCGCCTCCGACGTCCACCCCGAAGCCGTCGCCGCGGCCGACGCGGCGTTCGCGCTGCTCGCCGGGGGAGCCGCGGCGCACGGCTACTAGACCGGGCGCCAGTCGAGGACGGCGGTGGCCGTGCCGACGGTGAGGCAGGCCTGATCGAGCGGGCTACTTCGCGAGCAGTTCCCCGGCGACCTTGGCGACCACGTCCTTGGCGACCGCCTCAGGGAAGGGCGAGTCGGCGAAGAAGCCCTTGTCGTGTCCCCAGTACTTGATCAGGTAGTAGACGGCGCCCTTGCGCGCCACCAGGTTCGCCTCGGTCTGCGCCGTGGTCAGCGCGCTCGCGTCCACGAACGTCGCCTCGTCGGCACCGGCCAGCTGCCGGTCCATCCCGAGTGGACTCGACGCGGCACCGCGGTAGGCGTTCTGCGCCTGCTCGACGTCGCGCTCCGGCAGCCGGTTCGCGCCGCGGAAGTCGTAGACGTGGATCTGCAGCTTGCGGGTGTCCTTGCCGTCCTTGCCCGCGGTCTGCTCCCAGAAGCAGTTGCTGTGCTTCATCCCGCGCGCCCTCGGCGGCTCCCCGGCGAGGCGGAAGCTGCTGACCCTGGCCTGCTGCCTGAGCTCCGCGCTGATGTCGCACTGCGCCACCGGCTGCCCGCCCGGCCCGCCACCCGGCATCTCCTGGTAGTCGAGGTAGAGCTTGCCGAAGACGGCGCCGGCGCCCAGGACGAGGACGCCCGCCACGATGCCCACGATGAGCCCGGTGCGCTTCTTCCTCGGCGCCGGTCGCTGCTGCGGCCACGGCGGTTGCTGCTGCCAGCCCGGGTGCGGCTGGGGCTGCCAGTTCGACGGCGCGTTCACGGCGGCCAACGTGGCGAGCGCGGTCCGGATTGTCAAATCGGCGGCCGTACGAGGTGTTCGACTGCCGCGGTCGCGGTTGCCGGTCGGCGGCCACATTTCCGCCTGGGCTTCGAGGAGCCCGTCATCGGGACGGACCGGCTCGACTTCCTGGCGCTCGCCGCGGGCGGCGGGCCGATCATGTTGTGCCGGCACGGGTTCCCGATCACCCGGCGACATTCGGGCCACTCAGGACATCGGCGCAGACCACTTCACGCACCTCGACAAGCCGGGCGAGGTCGCCGAACCGATCTCAGGGGCGGGGTATGCCGTTCGGCAGATGGCGTGGAGCGCGGTTCTTCCTAGATTGGTGACGTCGGCTGATGTCGCTACGAAGGGAAACCTTGCTGTACAAGGGAATGGCGCTCACTGTCGCGATGGCGGCTACGGCGGTGGCCGGACCGGTTGTCGCCGAGGCGCAGCCCGCCGGCTTGTCGTGGCAGCCGTGCAACGGAGGTCCTGCCCAGGTGGAGAAGGGATCGAGGATGGCGACGGTCCGCCCGGCCCGCAGAAGCGACCTCGCTCGGCTGGTCGCCATCTACAACCACTACGTCGAGCACTCGGTGGCCACCTTCGACACCGACATCGTCTCGGTGGAGAGCCGGACGGCGTGGTTCGACACGTTCTCCGACACCGGCCCGCACCGGCTCGTGGTCGCCTGCGAGGGAGATCGTGTCCTCGGTTGCGCGTCGAGCAGCCCGTATCGCGCCCATCCCGCGTTCGCCGAGACAGTCGAGTTCGGCATCTACCTCGACCCGCGGAGCCGAGGCGCGGGCGTCGGTTCGGCGTTGTACCGCGTGCTCCTGGAGCAGCTCAGCTCGGAGGAGGTACGCCTCGCAGTCGCCGGGATCGCGCTGCCGAACGACGCTTCCGTTGCCCTGCACCGCAAATTCGGGTTCACCGATGTCGGCGTGTTCAAGGAGTACGCCACCAAGCGCGGTGTCTACATCAGCTCCCTGTGGCTCCAGCGCCGCATCGGACCGCTGGCGTGAGCAGGCCCAGCACGCCGGTGACCGCGGCGTCGAACGGTGCCACGGAGTTCGCCGCGCGGGCCAGGACGTAGCCGCCCTGCAAGACCGCGACGATGGTGGCGGCGGTGGTCTCGGGATCGAGGGACGCGTCCAGCTCGCCCCGCTCGCGCCCTTCGGCCAGGACTTGGGTGAGGCGTTCGCGAAGCCAGGACAGGGTTTCCGCCACCGGGGCCCGCAACGCCGCGTCCGCCATGACGTCGGGGTCCTGGGTGAGCCGTCCGATCGGGCAGCCCTTGAGCACGTCGCGTTCCCGGCGCAGGTAGGCGGCGATGCGCTCCAGTGCGGTGCCGGGCCCGGTGAACTGCTCGTCCGCCTTCGCGCGCAGCTGTTCGGAGGTGCGCCGGATCGCGGCCAGCGCGAGGTCCGGCTTGCCCGCGAAGTGGTGGTACATGCTGCCCTGCCCGGCCCCGGCGCGCTGCTGGATCGCCTTGGGGCTGGTGCCGGTGTAGCCGCGCTCCCACAGCAGTTCGCGGGTGCTCTCGATGAGGCGGTCTGCGGTGCTCATGAACCAACTATACAAACTAGTAGGTACATTATTGGTTCATTTGTCCCGTTCGGCGGTTCGGCGGTTCGGCGGGCCGGTACGCCGAACGGCCTAGGATGGCTCGATGCTCGCGGGGCTCGATGACATCGCTGCCCTTCGACATCGCTGCCCTTCGTGTTCGAGATCGTCGCCAATCCCCGTGCTCACCACCGCTCCTGGGTCTGCTCGCCGCCGACGACGAGCAGGTCCGTGCAATGGTCGCGACGACCTTGGGCCACATGCGGGGCGTCCCGCCGCACCGGATGCGGTGGGACGTCGAGACAAACCCGCGCGTCCGCTCCCTGATCCTGGTGGCGGCCTTCCGGCAGGACGGCACCCAAGGCGCGGCATGGCTCGGCCAGGCACTGCGGGAAAGGGGAGCGGTGCAGGTCGCCGCGGCCTAGGCCATCGCGACGAACGGCCTGCCGTGGTCGCCCGAGGTGACCGCGGCCATTCTGTCGGGCTGCGTCGACGGAGATCTGTTGGCAGGCTGGGAATGGGACCAGAGCTGGCTGTCCACAGTGGTCTGTTCGGCGGATGTCGATGTCGTGCCGGAACTCCTGGCGGCACTGGCCCGCTCCGAGCACCGCGATGTCCGGCTCGCGTGCGTGTACGCCGCGATCGACGCGATGAACGCCCGCCGCTCGTTGCCGCGAGCCTTGGCTCCGATGCTGGCGGATCCGGATATCGGCATCGTGCGGGGCGCGGTCTCGGCCATCCGCATCAGCGGGTTCGCGGCGCAGGCCGCTGACGAGCTGGCGGCGCTGACCGCTCGGGAACTCGAGCTTGAAAGCCCGCGGTCGGTCGATCCGCTGCCGGTGGACGCCGAAGTGCTCACGGCCGCGCGCACCGCGTTGCAGGCAATCCGGGCTACAACGACCGGATCGCCTTGGTGCGGCTGCTCGGAAGTTGGGGAACGGCGGCCCGCGCTTCCGGAAGTACTGTCCACTTTGGACTCCGCAAAGCGCGCGGCTCCGCAAGCCCTTGCAGGGCCAACCTGTGGGCGGCGAAGGCCCGCTACGAGCTGACCGGTGATCCCGGACCGCTGCTCCTCGCTGTCGAGGCCGACGACGCCTCCATCCTCGTCCGCAAGGCGCGCGTCACCGCCGCGAAGCTGTACTGGCAGTTGACGGGGGAGACGAGCCGGTGCTCAGGGCGGGCGGGCCGAGGCCGTCGCGGCGTTGAGCGGGTGAGTCCGCTCCCGGCCACCTTCAACGTATAGCGGACAGGGGGGCTTGCGGCAAGGCCCCCGTGGCGCCGCAGAATGGCCCGCCTAACGCCAGGACGTGGGAAAACGGGGGAGTCGGACATGCGTGTGCTGTTGACGTCGGTGGGATCGCGCGGAGACGTCGAACCGGTTGTGGGGCTTGCGGTGGCGGTGCGCGACCTCGGGGCGGACGTCCAGGTGTGCGCGCCGCCGGACGAGGACTTCGTGAAGCTGCTGGCGCGGGCCGGTGTGCCTCTCGTGCCGCTGGGCCCCAGCGTGCGCTCGGTGGTCGCGCGCGAGAAGCCGCCGACGCCCGAGGATGCGTTCCGGTTCGCTGCCGAACTGGTCGCCGCGCGCTTCGACACGCTCGGCACGGCTGCCGAGGGATGCGACGCACTGCTGGCCGCCGGTCTGATGCCGGCCGGAGCACGGGACGTGGCAGAGAAACTCGGCATTCCCTACGTGTTCGCGTGCTACCAGACCTACGGGCACTTTCCGCAGGACGAGACAGCCTGGGAACAGGGCGCTGAGCGGGCGAACGCGATGTACCGCGAACCGCTCAACAGCCACCGTGCGGCGCTCGGTCTGCCACCGGTGGACGACGTCCGCGCTCACGTCTTCACCGACAAGCCGTGGCTGGCCGCCGAACCGGCGCTGTGCCCGCCGCCGGAGGTGGAAGATCTCGTGCAGACCGGAGCGTGGATCTTGCCCGACGACCGCCCGCTCCCAGCGGAACTGGAGGCGTTCCTGGACCGCGGCGAACCTCCCGTGTACGTGGGTTTCGGCAGCATGGGCGCCTACGTCCCGAAGGACATCGCCCAGGTCGCCATCGAGGCGGTCCGCGCGCACGGCCGCCGCGTCCTGCTCGCTCGTGGTTGGGCCGGTCTGACTTCGATCGACGACGCCGACGACTGCTTCGTTGTCGGGGAGGTCAACCAGCAGTCGCTGTTCACCAGGGTGGCCGCCGTTGTGCACCACGGCGGCGCGGGCACCACCACGACGACCGCGCGGGCTGGCGCTCCCCAGGTGATCGTGCCCCAGATCGCCGACCAGCCACACTTCGCCGCCAAGGTGGCCGAGCTGGGCATCGGCGCGGCGCACGACGGCTCAACCCCGACCGTCGACTCCCTGTCCGCCGCGCTCCAGGTGGCCCTGGCTCCCGAGACCCGCGCGCGAGCCAACGCCGTGGCGGGCTCGATCCGAACCGATGGCGCTCCGGTCGCCGCGAAGCTGCTCCTCGACACCGCGAGCCGGTGACTCCGCAGTGCGGCGGTGGACGCGACCGCGCCCACCGCCGCCACTCGTCACGGCACGAGAACCGGCTGGTCCACGACCCACAGCCATGATCCGTCCGGCTGCCGCCGGGCGATCTCGACGGTCACCTCTCCGGTGGTCAGGGTCGACGCCGTGAGCGCCAGGTCGCCGCTCACCAGCGCCGGGTGCTGCCTCCCGGGTTCGAGCACCGGCGCGGCCGCGACGAACTGCTGGTACACCTTGCGGATCTCCGCGTGCCCGGTCGCGAGGTTGCCTGGCGGGAAGGCGAGCACGGCGTCCGGCTCGTACAACGCCACCAGCCCGTCGACGTCGCCCGCGTTGCCGCGCTCGATGAAGAACTTGCCCAGGTCGTTCGGCTCCGTGGCCACTGTCCTGCTTGTCATGCGGATGAGCCTGTCAACGAATCACGACATCTTGTGTCGTGTATTCCGCTAGCGTTTTCGCGTGCGTGCCGACCGGTTGGTGTCGCTGGTGCTGCTGCTGCGCCAGCACGGTCGGCTGTCCGCGACAGCGCTCGCGCGTGAGCTCGAGGTGTCCACCCGCACCGTGCTGCGCGACATCGAGGCGCTGTCCAGCGCCGGAGTCCCCGTCTACGCCGAACGTGGGCGGCACGGCGGGTTCGCGTTGCTGCCCGGTTTCCGTGCCGAACTCACCGGGCTGAACCACGACGAGGCCCTTGCCCTGCTGGTCGCCGGATCGCGGCAGACGTTCGGCCTGGGCTCGGCGCTCGCCTCGGCCATGCGCAAGGTCGTCGACGCGCTCCCCGAGAGTTCCCGGTCCACCGCCGCAGGCGCCGTCCAGCGCCTGCTCATCGACCCGGAGACCGACCTGCTGGCGCGCCGGCTGGTCGCCGAGGAGGTGCCCGGCACAGTGCTGGCCGAGGTCCGGCACGCCGTGTTCGCCGGACACAAGCTGCGCATCCACTACGCGGCCAGGAACGAGGCGCCGAAGTGGCGCATCGTGGACCCGATCGGCCTGGTCATCGTGCGCGACAAGGGCTACCTGCTGGCCACGAGATCCGGCGCCGACCGCACCTACCGGCTGTCGCGGATCATGGCCGCCGAGGCACTGCCGGAACCCGCGGAGCGGCCCGAGCGGGTCGATCTGGACCAGGCATGGCAGGAACGCAGCAGCCGATTCCGGACGGGCGGTGACCAGGTCACCGTGCACCTCCGGCTGAACCCTGCGCGACGCGAAGACCTCGTGGGCACCGCACTGACCGTCCGTGCAGAAGAAACCGACGCCGATGGCTGGCTGCGGCTGGAGGCGAGCTTCCAAGACTCCAGGCACGCCGAGTGGGCGCTGTGGCAGCTGGCCACGAACGCGGAGGCCCTGTCACCGCAATGGCTGCGCGACACCCTGCGCGACCGCGCCGCCGCGATCGCCGCCCGCTACGCAGGACTTTCCTGAGGTTCGACCCGTGTCAGGGGCCGCGTCAGCGCGATGGCGCCGCGGTGTCAGGACAGCGGGCGATTGTGGTTTCAGCGAACAGCAGCTACGAACTTCAGGAGAGCACCATGCAGAACTTCGACACCGCCGCCCCGATCTCCGCCGTCCTGGACATCCCCGCGGGCCGTGTGCGGATCATCGCCGCCGACCGGGCCGACACCACCGTCGAGGTCCTGCCCGCGGACGCCTCCAAGGGCCGCGACGTGAAGGCTGCGGAACAGACCACCGTCGACTACAGCGGCGGCGTCCTGCGGATCGCGGCGCCGACGAAGAACCAGATCCTCGGTTCCTCCGGCGCCATCGCCGTGACGGTCCAGCTGCCCGCTGGCTCAGGCGTCGAGGCGAAGGTCGCCAGCGCCGAGTTCCGGGCTGTCGGACGGCTCGGCGCCATCGCCTTCGACGGTGCACACGGCGCGGTCGTCCTCGACGAGGTCGAGAGCGCCCGCGTCACCGTCCTCGCCGGTGACGTCTCGGTCGGCCGCCTCGGTGGCCCCGCGGAGATCAGCGTCAGCAAGGGCGACATCGCCATCTCCGAGGCCGTGCGCGGCAAGGTCGTGCTGCGCACCGAGGCCGGTGCGATCTCGATCAGCGCCGCCGCGGGAGTCTCGGCCTCCCTGGACGCGGGCACCTCCCTCGGCCGGATCCACAACTCGCTCAAGAACACCGAAGGCGTCGCTCAGCTCGACATCCACGCCACCACCTCCTACGGCGACATCACCGCCCGCAGCGCTCAGCCCGCGAACTGAGCCCTGAACGAGGCCGGGTAGGCGGATCGCCTGCCCGGCCTCGCCGACTCCTCGATGTCAGTCGTGCGCGAGGACCCGATCGCCGCCTGGTGGGCCGCGTCGCTCACCGTCGTCGAGTTCGGCGCCGGTCGGCCGAGCATCGTGCAGAGCATGGCGGTCTGGAGCGCCTTACTGGCTGTGGCGATCTTGGGGTTGGAACCGAACTCCACCCACGTCTCCGTCGCCACGAGCATCGTCGCCGTCCGGCTGCCAGTGCGGTCGGTGACGCTGACGGAGAAGTAGCCCGGGAGTCCGGCGTCGTGACCCCAGAACTCGCCGCACGGGGTGGTGCCGGTCTGGATTCCCAGGCCGTAGCCGGGGCCGCTCGGCGTCGTCGTGCGCATCTCGGCCAGCTCAGCGGCGGGGAGCAGCTTGCCCGACATCAGCGCCGTGTGGAACCGCGCCAAGTCCCGCGCCGTCGACACCACCGCCCCGGCCGCTCCACCCCACGACGGGTCATTGCCGGAGACGTCCACGTGACCATCGCGACGCGGCCCGGCGAAGTCCCTGAACTCCACCGGCACGCCCGGCGGCATGTGCTCCGCGTCCGGCTCGTACCCGCGAACATGCCGCGCGCGCCAAGTGGAGTCCGTCGCGTAGTAGGTGTGCGCGAGGTTCAGCGGCCGGGCGATCCGATCCCGGACCAGATCCGCCAGGCCCGCCCCCGAAACCCGCTCCAGGACCGCGCCGATCGCCGCGTAGTTGGTGTTGCTGTAGTCCCATTTCGTGCCCGGCGCGAACAACGGGTCGTGCTTCACGCCCACCGCGAGCAACTCCGCCGACGTCCACCCCCGCCGGCCCTTGCCCACGATCGACGGCACCACCGCCGGGTCCGCGGTGTAGTCGGCCAGGCCGCTGGTGTGGTTCAGCAGCATGCGCACCGTGATCGCCTTGCCGCCCGGCACCTTGCCCGGCAACCACTTCTCCACCGGATCGGCCAGCGCGAGCTTGCCCTCGGCGACCAGTTGCAGCACCAGCGTGGCCATCACCGTCTTCGTGCTGGACCCCACCCGGAACACGTCGCTCGCCTTGAGCAGGTGGTCCCGCCTCGCCCACCGCGCCTGCTCCGCGATCTCCACCGGCCGCCCGCTGCCGTCGTCCACCCGCACGACCACACCCGGTGCCCCGGCGTCCACCACCTCCCGCGCCAACCTGTCCAGCTCGCCGCTCGACGCCTCGGCCATCGGGACCACAGCCACACTCGCCACCAGCGCCGACACCGCGAACAGCCGCACCGAACCACGTCGGGTCATAGATCCTTTGTACCGGTTCAGGGGCGTGGCGACGATCATCGCCGTCATCGCGCAGTGGCATGCTCGCCGGGTGGATTTCGATGCGCTGGTCGCCGAGCACCGACGCGAGCTGTACGCGCACTGCTACCGGATGCTCGGCTCGGCGCAGGACGCCGAGGACGCGATGCAGGAGGCGCTGCTGGGCGCCTGGCGGGGGCTCGCCCGGTTCGAGGGGCGGAGTTCGGTGCGCGCCTGGCTGTACCGCATCTGCACCAACGCCTGCCTGCGGTTTGCCGAGCGCAGACCGCGCCGCGTGAGCTCGGTCGACTTCGGACCGGCTCGGGTGGACGTGCACGAGCTGGGTGAACCGGTTCCGGGACCGGTGTGGCTGGAGCCGTTGGCGCCGGAAACCGACCCCGCCGAGCGCTACCTGCTGCGGGAGTCCGTGGAGCTGGCCTTCGTCGCCGCGGTGCAGCTCCTGCCGGGGACCCAGCGCGCGGTACTGCTCCTGCGCGAGGTGCTGGGGTTCTCCGCCGCTGAGGTGGCCTCGATCCTGGACACCACGCCCGCCTCGGTGAACAGCGCGCTGCAACGGGCGCGCGCGACGGTCCGGGCGCGGGTGGGCACGTCCCAGGGGGAGGAGCTCGACGCCCTCGGCGAGCAGGGCCGTCGTGAGCTGGTCGACGCGTTCCTCACCGCGTGGGAGCGAGCCGACACGCCCGCGCTGCTCGACCTCCTCGCCGAGGACGCGAAGTTCACCATGCCGCCGCTGCCCGCGTGGTTCGACGGCAAGGACAACGTGGCGAGGTTCCTGCGCGAACGGGTTTTCGCGACCCCGTGGCGGCTCGTGCCGCTGGAGGTCAACGCGCAGCCGGGGTTCGCCTGCTACCTCCGGCGGGCGGGGGACACCGGGTTCCGGTTCGCCGCGATCGCGGCGCTGACGCTGCGCGCGGGCCGGGTCGCGGAGATCAACAGCTTCCTCGACCCGGACCTGCGCTCCCGGTTCGGCCTGCCGGAGGAATTTCGCGCGGACCGATGAGTTCGCGCCCGGCGGCGTCTCTCAACGGGTGACAGGGCCGACAACCCACGAGGAGAGCTGCCATGCGCAAGCTGATCGTCACCAACCTGATCTCCGTCGACGGCTGCCACGAGGGCCCGGGCGGGAACTTCATGGCCATGCCGCTGGACCCCGGGTTCGACGCGCACAACCTCGCGTCCCTCCGGGCGGCGAGCACCCTGCTGCTCGGGGCGAACACCTTCCGCCTGTTCCTCGACTACTGGCCGCCGGTGGCCGCCGACGAGACAGCTCCCGCCGTGGAGCGGGAGATCTCCCGCCTCAACGCGGCGGTCGAGAAGGTGGTCGTCTCCGACACGCTCTCGGCGGAGCACACCGGCGCCTACCGGGACACGACCACCGTCGTGCCACGGGACCGGTCCCGCGAGCGGGTCGCGGAACTCAAGCGGGGCAAAGGAAAGGACATCCTGGTCTTCGGCAGTCGGACGATGTGGAACGACCTGTTCACCGCCGGGCTCGTCGACGAGTTCCACTTCGTGCTGGGCCCTGGTGTGGTCGGCGGCGGCACCCCTGCCTTCGACGGTGGCACAGCGGTCTCGTTGCGGCTTCTGGGAATCAGTACCTACGAGGGTTCCGACGTCGTGGTCGTGCGCTACGCGGTCAACGGCACCAGTCCTGTGTGAGAGTCGTTCCCCGTCACTCGCTGTCGATGTCGCTCGGTGTGGTTCTTGCCGCGCTGCGGGAGCGCGTCGGTGCCGGAGTCGAAGCGATGGGGTTGATCAGGTCGTTGTTGCTGGCGCGGACTCCGCCTGACCCGTACCCGGTGCACGAGGCGCTGTGGGCGGGTCCGGCGGTGCACCGCTACGCCAATCTGGTGCACCTCAGCGCCATCCGCAAAGCCTGGAACCGCTTCTACAAGCCGTTCCGGGACAGCCGCACAGTTCCCAGCAAACAACAACTGCTCGACGATCAGTACGGCACCTCGGTCAACCCCGACATCCGGTGAGAAGCAGGGACAGATGACGTACTACATCGTCGAACCGGACTTCGGTGACAACACCGTCTTCGACCGCACTGTCCAGCCCGCCGAGGTCACCCGCCTTGAGTACCGCTTCACCAACTGGCTCGGCGACGCCATCCTGGAGTGCACCCCCTGCTTCATCGTCACCGATACTCTGGCCGAGGCGATCACCACCGCCGGCCTCAGCGGGGCGGGGTTCGACGATGTCGAGATCAGCCTCTCCCCCGAAGGCGAAGAGCTGATCGAGGAACCGCTCCCGGCCTGGCGGTGGCTCCGCTTCAGTGGCACGCCCCACCGCGACGACTTCGGGCTGGACAAGAGCATGCTCGTCGTGTCCGAGCGAGCTCTGGAACTGCTGCGCGAGCACGGCTTGGAATACGCGGATGTGACAGAGGCAGCCCCATAGCTGAACCGCGCCGAGCACGGCGACCACCGACGTCGCCTAGGGCGTGTCCTGTAAGTCATCGGAGCCAGAGCATGATCGCGGCGATGACAAGCTCGGCTTGGTAGTAGGCGGCACGCTTGGCGTAGCGGGTGGCGAGGTCGCGGAATTGCTTGAGCCGGTTGAAGCATCGTTCGACGACGTTACGACGCTTGTACAACTCGACGTCGAACGCGGGAGGACGCCCGCCGTGTGAGCCCTTGGCCGCGCGGCGGATCGAGCGCCTCTACGTCGGAGGCAACCCGCTCGGCCCGTCCGGCGCGGAGCACCTGGCCCGCCTCGTCGCCGCCGGTGCGGTGGACGAACTCTACGTCTCCGCGTCCGGGCTCGGCGACGACGGTGCGAACCTGCTCGCCGACGCACTCGCACCCGGTCGGGCACCACGACGGATTTCCTTGGCCAGCAAAGGAATCGGACCCGAGGCGGCAGCCGGGCTCATCGCGGCGGCGGTCCCGGCCGGAGTCGAGTTGTGCGACCTCGGGCGCGTGCGGGCCGCCGCGGCCCTGAGCGCGGAGGGCAACCGGGTCGACGAAGCCGCCGCGACCACCATCGCCGAGGCCCTGTCCGCGGGGCCGCACCGGCTACGCCATCTGGTGCTGACCAACACCGGCATGCGCAGCCGCGAGGCGCACCGCCTGCTCGACGGCGCGCTGACCGAGGTGAGCCCGACCCGCTTCCGGCTCGGCAAGGGCATCGCCACCAGCATCAAGCAGCGGCTGGACGTGTTGAGCGCGAGCGTGCCCCAGCGCCCGGAGGGCTCGGCGGACGTCGCCGCGGTGCGCAGCGTGCACCGCCAGCCACCCCCGGACGAGAGCTAGCGCGGCATCTTGGCGAACGTCCCGATCCAGAACCGCTGCCTGTCCTCGCCCACGCCGACCAGGTAGGTCGCGGGCAGCTTCGGCGGCAGCAGCGCCATCAGCAGCGTGACCGCCTTGCGGTGCTTGCGCGCGGCGCTGGTTCGAATCCAGCCGCCCGTCGCCCGGCTAGGCGTGAGCGATTGCCCCGCAGGTGACCACCAGCTCCGGCACGGTCCCGGTGAACGTGGGCAACAGCTGCTCCAGCACCGCCCACGCCTCCACGTTCCCGCCCAGCTCCCGCCGCACCAGCGGGCCCAGCACGTCCAGCGCTTCCGCCTCGCGCCCCGGGAACAGGCGAGGCCCCAGTTCCAGCACGGACAGCACCGACTCGGCGGGCTTCCACTCCTCGATGTACTCGCGCGGGCTGTCCACGATCCCGGCCTCGCGGAGCCGGTTGGCGAACTTCGGGTGCGACCCGAACTGCGCGCGAACCTCGGCAGGACAGTCGATCCGGACTGGCAGCGCCCGCCGCGCGTACCCCGGCAACGCCTCCGTCCGATCGGCCGCCGAGGCCGCCCGGTCCGCCTGGCGCTTCGTCTTCACCCGGCGCAAACCGTCCACGACCTGGGACGGAGGCTCCGGTGCCAGCGCGATGTCGTACCGCCGCGAGAAGGGCAGCGGCCCCGTCGCACCACCGAACGGCCTTCCGCGCGCGATGTCCCGCCGGACCGCCTCGTCCAACGGACGGTGCCGGAACACGATCTCGTTGATCGCCGGATCGTCCTGCTGCAACATCCACAGCAGCACCGAGGCCGGCGCACTGCGCAGCCGCCTGGCCGCCTCGTGGTCGGTGATCGGCGTCGGCCCCGCGAGACGCCAGCCGCGCGCGCACCCCGCTCGGCGCCCTCCTCTGCGATCAACCCGAGGAGCAGCCCAGCCCCGCCCACACCGGATTTCGACACCCAGTCGAGGTGCTGTTCTATCTTGGTCATCGAGCCCGACACCGGCTCGGAGATCCGGGGGAGAGAAGGAGCAGCCCGACTGTGGCTGATGAGCTTCGCAGCGTGCCGGCACAGGATGGCCATGTTCGTCTTTTCGCGGGCACTGCCACCTCCGGCGAACCGGTTTACGAGGTCGTCCCGGCTGTGCGAGCCGGCCAGACCGTGTACGAGATCCTCGGCAGTCCAGGGCTGGCGACCGGGTGCGCCGCGGGCGATCGCGTCCGGGTGGATGCGGACGGGCGATTCGAGATCATCACAAGAGGCGGCAACGTGTGCCTCGTGGTCTATCCCCCCACTCCGCCCGACGACGACGCGGTCGCGGTCCTGCGGGAGGCGTTCGGCAGGCTCGCCGGGCAGGTCGAGGCGCCGGTGGACAAGCGGTTCATCGTGGTGACGGTGCCAGTCAGCGCCGGGTTCCCGGCGATCGAGGCCGTTGTCGTCGAGTGGACGTCCCGGATCGGCGCCGAGTGGTACTACGGCAACGTCTACGACGAGGACGACCGTCCCATCGGCTGGTGGGAGAAGGACACCCGTATCTGAGCCTGCTGACGGGCGAACACCGTCACGCGGGCAGGAGGGTGATGTCTCCTGACCTCGCCTGGACGTCCGCGTTGCACGGACCATCGGGAAGGGTGACGCTCGCGGTCCCCGAGCCGCTGACCAGGTCGGTGGAGGCGGGAGCGGTGGCGTACTCCCACCTCGATCTCTTCACCCGTCAGCCCCCGGTGCCCTCCACCGCGCCGGACCCGACCTTGGCCTTGATCGGGTTCCCCAGCGCTCTGAGGTGGATGTCACCGGAACCGGTTTCCGCCTCCACCCGCACGCCCTTGGCACCTCGACCGTGGAGTGGACCGAGCAGTCGTCCATGGCCTTCGGGCACTGGTACCTCATCGTCAGGACGTCACCCTCCGCGCTGTGCTGAGTGGAGGGCTCGCCCGAGGACCGCCGGAGGCCCTCGCGCACCTTCGCGGCACTCCCGGTCGCCTCGCTGATCACGATGTCACCCGCACCGCCGACCACGACCAGCAGGACACCCACCCTCGACATCCTCTTCACGGGGAGGTCATGGAGGGCCGTCCGCTGCGGCGCAGTGGGGCAGACCTCCGCATGTCCCGTCGGCCGGCGGGGGGAGCCCGGATCGGGTGCGTCCGGAATGGCTAACGGGTGCCTGCCCGGTGTCGGGTGCGGACCTCGTTGCGGTGATCCATTTGCGTGATCTTGGACGGTGCGGTGACGGGACCGGCCGGGGTGAGTCGTATCCGTTGTGACGCCAAGGACTGGCACGGTTTCCAGCTGCCAACCAGGCGTGTGCCCGGGCGCTCCATGGACACAGGTTCAACCACGACAGGGGTATCTACTATGAAGCCATTGCGACTTGTGGCGGCGGCCGGGCTGGCCGGCGCCATCGCGTTGACCGGGACCACTGTCGCGCAGGCGGCGACCGCCTCGGGTGCTGATCTTCGTACGGCGTCCGCGGCCCAGTCCCAGGTGGAAGCGCGGATGGCGCTCGAGGTCAGCCGGATCGATGCGACGTTCATGCAGCTGGGGCACCAGTTCAACCGCTTCGAGATCATGATGGGCCGCTTGGCGATGATCAAGGGTCAGTGTTTCTCGGTGCGACGCCTCGGGATCACGGAGGCGCGTGGTCACGCTCGGCTGGACCAGAAGCTGATGGTGGTCGCGGCGCGAGAGCGGGTCGGGTTGCCCCGGACCCTGCTGCCTGCCCAGCGGCAGCTGCTCGCGGATCTGGCGCGGAAGTCCGGGACCTCTTTCGACCGTGCCTGGCTCCGGGCGCAGGTCGTCGCCCACCAGCACGCGCTTGTGTTCGTCCGGCAGGAGGCCCAGCGCCTCCAGTCGCGCGAGGTGAAGCAGCTGGCGCGGGAAGCGATTCCGGTTCTCCAGCGGCATCTGGTGTTGGTGCGCGCGGCGCAGCAGGCCTGCCGGCTCTGATGCCGTGATGAAGGCAGCGCGCGACTGACCGACCAGAGCCCGGTGGGGGCGAGCCGGCGCTATCGCCTCGTCCCCACCGGCGGCCTCTGGTGCCGCGGCGCGAGCCCGCCGCTACCCGCACGGGCGACCCACGCGGAACTCGGTGCCGTGGTAGCAGCGCTCGATGTTCTTCATCATCCTGTTGCAGAAACGCCGGTACGCGCTCTCGGTGACGACCGTCTTGAACCACGTCCACCGATCCATCCGGGCCAGCGCCATCAGGGGCGGCACGGGGAAACTCTGACAGGCGAGGAACGCGACGGTCGTGCCCCTGCCGTCCGCCGCGCGGGCGAAGGACATGTACCCGTCATCGCAACGGGCCGAACCGTTGGGGCTGTGCACGGTGAGCATCCAGACGCGCTGTTCGTCCGGGCCGTACTCGATCTTCTCCAGCTTGTAGACGTCCAACTCCTCCTTCCCCATCAACGCCGTGTAGTTGGGTTGGGGAAGGGCGACGACCCGGACGCCCTGGTGCACCGGGCGGCCCAGGTCGTCCCGGAGCACGACCTCCGTGGTGACGCCCAGCGAGTCCCGGTAGAACCGGCCAACGTGGCCGATGTCCACTTGGGACACGAAGTCGTCGTAGGGCACGTCGAACCTGCGTTCGCCGTAGAAGAGCACCGCGTCGCTCCTGTGGATCCAACGCATCCCCTTGGCATCCGCGGGAACGGCCTTGAGCTGCCGCTCCACGGCCGCCAGCGACGGGATGATCTTTTCGTAGTCGTCGGCGTGGTACTGGGCCAGGTCGACCGCGAACGGTGGTTCCCGCCGGGGAACGGTGTGCTTGGCGAGCAGGATCCGCATCGCCCAGGCAAGGGCCGCCAACGGCTTACGCATTCTCCCCGACCTCTCGCTTGACGGTGGGCAGCCACCAGTTCCAGCGGCCCATGAGCTGCATGCCGGCGGGCACCAGGACACCTCGCACCACCGTGGCGTCGATCAGCACCGCGATCGCCAGCCCCACGCCGAGCTGCTTCAGCGGGGTGACCTCCGACAGGGCGAACCCGAAGAAGACGGCGACCATGATGGCGGCGGCGCTGCTGATCACCCGGCCGGTGCGGGCCATGCCCTTGATGATCGATGCCGTGTTGTCGCCGGTCTCGCGGTGGTGCTCGGCGATGCGGGCGATCAGGATCACCTCGTAGTCGGTGGACAACGCGATCACGATCGCGACGATGGTGATCGGCACGATCGGATGCAGCTCCGCCGGAGCCGACCAGCCGATGAGCGCGGCGCCGAACTCGGTGGTGGACAACAGCACCAGGCCACCGGTGCTCGCGCCCAGCGAGATCACCACCAGCAGGATCGCCTTGAGCGGCAGGATGATCGAGCGCATCGCGACGATCAGCAGAACCAGGACCGACCCCAGCAGCACGGCCAGCATCAGCGGCAGACCGGCGAACAGCGCGTCGGTGGCGTCGATGCGCATCGCGGTCTCGCCGCCCACGTCGTACCGGATTCCGGCCAGCGACCGGCTGAGCCGACCGTCCCGCAGGTCGCGCACCAGGTCGTGGGTGCGCTCGTCAGCCGGGCCGTGGTCGGTGGCGACGCTGACCCGGTGGACCTCCGGCCGGTCCAGCGGGACCGGGCGGGCGAAGCGGACCTCAGGGTGGCCCGCGACGGCTTCGACCACCTGGTCGGCCTGTGCGCGGGCCGTGGCCGGACTGGCGTGCACGACGATCTCGATCGGCGCGAAAGCCCCTGGGCCATAAGCCTTCGCGCCCAGCTCGGTGGCCTGGCGCACCTGCGAGTCCGTCGGCAGTTGGCTCGCCGACGGCAGAGCGACCCGCTGTCCCAGGTCCAGCGCGGGTACGCAGAACACGCCCAGCACCACCGTCCCGGTCGCCAGCCACAGGACCGGGCGCCTGGTCACCCGCACGCCCCAGCGCTCCCAGAAACCGGAATGCTCGGTGCCATCCGGATCGCTGAGCCGTCCCTTCCCCAGCAGCTTCCGCTCGCCCCGCCGCAGGATGCGGTAGCCCAGCATCCGCAGCACGATCGGCGCACCCACCAACGCGGCCACGATCGCCGCGAACGTCACCAGGATCATCCCCAGCGCGGCCGTCCGGATCGCCCGTGAGTCGACCAGGAACATCGTCGACTCGGCCACCATCACGGTGAGCCCGGACCACGCGATCGCCACACCGGTGGTGCGCTGCGCGCCCCGGATCGCCTCGGCCACCGCGACCCCGCGCAACAGCGCCTCGCGCACCCGCTGCACCAGGAACATCGCGTAGTCCACCGCGAGCGCCAAGCCGACCATGGCCGCCGCGTTCGTCACGTACTCCGAGAACGGGATGCCCAGGGCCAGCACGCCCGCCGCGCCCAGCCCGCCCAGCAGGGCCGAGGCACCGATCGCCAGCGGCACCAGCGTCGCCCAGAGCGACCCGAAGGTCAGCAGCAGCACGACGAGCACGATCGGCACACCCACCTGCTCGGCCCGCAGCAGGTCGCTCCGCGAGAGTTGCACCAGCTCCTGCCGGTGCGCGCCGTAACCGCCGAGGAAGACCCGGCTCCCTTCCGGCACAAGCTTTTCCTGACTGCCGAGCAGCTCGTCCGCCACGCCGATCGAGCCGTCGATCCCGCCGACGGCCGAGACACCCAGAGCGGTGACGGGTCCGGCCTCCGGCGCCGGGGGCGGCAGCGGCAGGGGCAGCACCTCCCGTACTCCAGGCGTGGCGGACAGCTTGCGCCGCAACGCATCCAGCTCGCGCTCACCCTCGGGCGTCGCCGCCTTCCCGGTCACCACCACGAACAGCGACGGCACGTGGTTGCGGCCCAGCTCCTGGGCCACCGCCTCGGCCTGGCTGGTGGCCGAAGCCTCGCCGCCGGGCACGGCTCGGCTCTCCAGCCCCAGGGCGAACCACCCGCCGACAACGGCCAGCAGCACCCACCCGACGAGGACGGGCTTGCTGTTGCGGAACAGGACGTCAGTGAGGCGGTCCAACGGGGGCTCCTGGTTCAGCGGGCACCCGCGTCCAGCGCGCGGGCTCGGTGCTCGGCGGGGGACTGAGCAGGGTGCTGTGGTGGAACCCCAGCCGGGGATCGCTCCACCACCGCAATCCCGTGTCGAACTCCTGCAGCTCCGGCATCCGCACCCGGAGCCGGACGGTGTTCCCCGGGTAGTCGTAGACGGTGATCGAGTTCAACCCCCGGTTCGCGGTGAACAGCAGCGACTGGTCCGCCGACAGCTGGCAGGCGTAGACCGAGTCGAGCAGTGCCCCGCGCGCCACCCGCAACGCCCGCAGGTGGTGGTGCCCGTTGGTGACCACCGACCCCCGGCTCAGGGTGTCCACCGCGGTGCGCAGCACCTGGCGCCCGGCCCGCAGCTGCGCGCGCAGCCCCGGCCGTTCGTCCAGCACCCGGTACGAGGTGAAGTCGGCCAGGTCGATCATCACGATGGTGCCGCTGGCGCCGTTGCAGTAGATCAGCTCGCGGTCGGAGATGCAGACGTCGGAGTTGATGTGCGCGGGCGTGTCGTGCCCGGCCGCCCAGTGCCGCAGCACCTGGCCGGTCTCCGCGTCGATCTCGAAGGCGTACTCCTTGAACTGCGCGATGCTCCACTCGTGCCAGTCCCGCCCGTCCTGCGGCCGTACCCGGAAGGACAGGGCGTAGAACCGGTCCTCCACCGGGTGGCACACCACGTGCCAGCAGGTCGCGGGCAGCTCCACGCGGCGCGCGGTGCGCGTGTGCAGGTCGAAGATCCCGACCTCGCACGCCTCGCCCCGCCCCGGGTGGTCCATCCCGCCGTAGACCAGGTACCGCCCGGAGGCCGTGGTCTTCATGGCGTGCGGCAGCTTGACCCCGTGGCTGCCCAGCCGTTCCGCCTTGTCCAACCGCTCCAGGTCGGCCAGCCACAACCCGTCGCCCATCGCTGCCACCGCCTGGGTGTCGCTGAGCCAGGCCACGTGCGTGCTGCCCTTGAGGGAGGAGTCGGTGGGCTCGAACCGCAGCGTGGAGACCCGTTCGATCTCGCCGAGCGTGGCCGTGTCGTAGAACATGAGGTGCTGGCCTGTGCTGCCGAGGAAACCGACCCGCCGGTTCGGGTTCACGCTGACCGCGTGCCCGCCCGACATGCCGTCGTAGTACTGGATGTCATAGGCGTAGTGCCCACTGCGCGGGTCGTAGCGGAAGACGCAGACCCCGGCCCGGCCCTCCAAACCGTTGAGACCGTTGCCATCCAGGGCGATGTGGAACGCGTACGGGTAGTCCATCAGCCACGCCGCTTCGCACGGCGTCGCAGGTACGTCGCGCAGGCAAGGCCGACCGCGGTCACGCCCAGCGCGCGGCGTCGGCCGGACTGCTCGTCCCTGCCGGGCCTGCCGATCCCGATCTCCTTGCCCTCGTGGCGGGCCAGGATGTTGGCCACCGTGTCGTTCCAGAACCGCCGGTAGGCGTTCTCGGTGAGCAGCGTCCGGAACCACCCCCACCGGTCCAGCCCGGACAGCACCAGCAACCGCGGCCGGGGGAAGGCCTGCCGGGCCACGAACACGATCCGGGTCCCGGCCCCGCCGGCAGTCCGGCTGAACGCCAGGTACCCGTCGTCAGCGGAGGTGGAGGCGTTGGGGCTGCACACCGTCCGCATCCAGTTGCGCACCTCGTCCGGCCCGTACTGCATCCACTCCAGCTTGTAGACGTCCAGCTCGTCCTTGCCCATGAAGGCGGTGTAGTTCGGCTGGGCCAGCGCCGCGATCCGCTCGACCTGCAGCAGGGGCCGCCCGGCCTCGTCCCGGTGCAGCACCCGCGTGTTGATGCCCAGCACGTCCCGGAAGCAGTCGCCCACCCGGCTGATGTCCACCCGGTCGACGAACTCGTCGTAGGGCAGGTCCAGGGTGCGCGTGCCGTAGAAGAGCACCCCGTCGTCCTCGTGGATCCACCGCATGCCCTCATCGGTGAGCGGCACGTCCTCCAGCATCTTCTGCACCTTCTCCGCGGAGCCGGTGTCGTAGCGGAAATCCGGGGAGCGGTACTCGTCGAGGTTCAGCCGGATCGGCAGCCTCTTGCGCGAGAGCGAGGACTTGGCCAGCACGATCTGCGCGGCGCGCAGCACCCGCCTCGGCGAGAGGTCCGACAGCAGGTTGCCCTCCGGCACCGTGTTCGGCGCGGCGTGGTGCAGGTACAGCTCGTTGCGAGCGCTCATGGTCTTCCTCCTGCGGTCGCGGCGGTGTGACGGACGCGGCCCCCTGCCGAGACGGCGGCGGGGTGGGCGGGAGCCGTCGTGCCGTCCGGGAACTCCACGCGGTCGCCGAACAGGCCGAGCAGGATCAGCTGGGTGACGTCGGTCAGTACCCGTTCGGCGACCGGCTCGACGATGCTGGCCAGTGAGGGCACCCCGAAGTCGAAGTCGGCGATCAACGCCGTCCTGACCCCCTCGGGCGCGGGTTCGAGCACCCAGCCGCCGGAGAACTCCTCGAAGTCCCCCTCGATCTGGTCGAAGTCCAGCCGCAGCTCCGCGCGGCGGAACCAGTCCCGCTCGGTCCAGCGCAGCAGGCCGTTGCGGAACTCGACCACCCAGCTGCTGTGGCCCGAGGACTCCTCGGGCCGGTGCTGCTCGACCGAGCGCACCACGTCCACCAGATCGATGTAGCTCCGGAAGTCGGCGAGGGTGTCGAAGACCGAATCGGCGTCGGTGTCCCGGATGAACGCGTGGATCTCTACGTGACGCACGTCAGCTGGCTCCTACGGTATCGACGGTCGGATGGCGTGCCGAGAGCGCGGCGCACGCGTCGTCGAACACCGACAGCAGGAAGTCGATGTCGCTCTCGCTCATCACCGCGGGCGGGGTGAACCGGAGCACCGAGCTGGCGTTGAGCGAGTAGTTGACGATCAGGTGCTTCTCGACCAGTTCGGCGATCAGCGCGCCCGCCAGCCCCGGTCCCGCCAGCTCGACGCCGATCAGCAGGCCCGCGCCGCGGACCTCGGTGACCAGGTGGGGACACCGGTTCCCGACGATCTCCCGCATCCGGGTGAGGAGGGTGTCGCCGATCGCCGCCGCCTTGCCCACCAGCCCGTCCTGCTCGATGGCCTCCACCGCTGCCCGCGCGGCGGCCATGGCGATGGGCGCTCCGGAGAAGGTGGAGGTGTGGATGAACGGGTCCCGGTTGAAGGCGCGGAAGACCTCCGGGGTGGCGACCATGGCCGACACCGGCACGATCCCGCCGGAGAGTCCCTTGCCCACCAGCATGATGTCCGGGGTCACGCCCTCGCGGTCCGCACCCCACCAGAGGCCCAGCCTGCCGAGCCCGGTCTGGATCTCGTCCAGCACCAGCAGCGCGCCGTGCTCGTCGCAGAGCGCGCGGACGTCGCGCAGGTAGCCCTCGGGAGGGATGCGCACCCCGCCCTCGCCCTGGATCGGCTCCAGGACGACGCACGCCGGTGGTCCGGTGCGCAGCTGGGCGGAGAGGGCCTCGGCGTCCCCGAACGGCACGTAGCCGGCATCGGGCAGCAGCGGGCGGAACGGGTCCTGGTAGAGGGTGTTGCCGGTGACCGACAGCGATCCGAAGGTCTTGCCGTGGTACCCGCCGACGGTGGAGACGAGCCGATTGCGGCCCAGGGTGCGGGCGAGCTTGAGCGCGGCTTCGGTGGCCTCGGTGCCGGAACAGGCGAAGTGCACGTGCTCCAGCCCGTCCGGGCTCACCCGGGCCACCGCGCGGGCCGCGCGCGCCGCCTCCGGGTCGAGCAGGACGCGGGAGGCGAGCGGGTTGGCCTGGATCTGGCGGATGACCGCGGCCTCCACGTGCGGATGCCGGGCGCCGTGGATGAACACGCCGTAGCCGCCCGCGTTGAGGTAGCGACCGCCGTCGGAGGTCTCGATCCACGCGCCCCGCGCGGCGACCTCCAGCTGCGTGCCGAAGACCTCCGAGATCGTGGCCCGGCCGCGGGAGAGGTGTCTGCGGTAGAGGTCCAGCACCGCGGGGTAGTCCGGGCCCGAACCGCTCTCGGCGAGGGTGGTTGACATGTGCCTCTCCTCCGGGTCTCAGTCGAGGACGAGCGGGCGCCCGCGGAACCACCCGAGCAGGGCGTCGGCGGAGCTGTGCCGGGAAGGCGGGTGGAAGCCGATCGCGTGCGCGGCGGCGGCAAGGTAGGCGATCTCCGGCGAGCGCACGAAGTTCATGCCGCCCAGCAACTCCACCGCACCGGCCACGGTGGCGCGGATGGTGTCGGCGACGGTGAACCGGGTGATCAGGGCGCGGGCCAGGCCGTCGTTGCCGCCCCCTCCGTCATCCAGGTCGCGGGCGGCGCCGTCGAGCGTGAGGGCCGCCCCGGCCACCGCCGTGCCCAGCGCGAGCCGTTCGTGCGGGGTGCCGCGTTCCTCGGTGAGCACCCGCTCGGCCAGGTTCGCCGCGATACCGAGGTAGCAGGCGGTCACCAGGAGCTCGAACCAGACGAAGCCGAGCGTCTGCAGGTCGTCCAGCTCACCGTCCAGGCCGGTCCGCAGCTCGACGATGAGGTCGGGATGCACCACGACATCGCTGAGGATCACGGTGTCGGACTCGGCCCCGCCCAGCGCCCAGGACCCCCAGAACGGCTCGATGGTGATGCCCTCCGAGGCCGCGGGGATCAGCGCGATCGCGGTGCGCGTGCTGCCGTCGGGGTCGTGCAGGGCCACGCTCGCGGTGAGCAGGTCCATCGACCGCGACAGGCTGCACGGCTGCTTGCGCCCGCTGACCCGCCAGTTCGTGCCGTCCCACACGGCCTTCATGGTCGGGGTCAGGACGCCCTGCGCGGTGCGGCCCTCGGCGAAACCGGAGGCCATCAGCAGCCGGTCCCTGGCGACCCCGTCCAGCAGCATCCACTCGAACCCGGCGCTGGAGGAGGCCAGCGCGACCAGACTGGCCACGGAGAACTGGTGCATCGTGGTGGCGATCGCGAGCGAGGGCGAGCGCGTGGCCAGCGCCCTGGTGATGCGGACCGCGTCGACCGCGCCCGCCCCACCGCCACCGTGGACGGCCGGGATGACCAGCCCGGGCCCGCCCGCTCCGCGGTAGAGCTCGATACCGGGGTTGCCCTGGCTCTCCAGTTCCATCAGCGGTATCGCGCCGAGCGTGGCGTCCAGCCCGGGCAGGTAGCGTTCGCAGACCTCGCGTTCCTGGGCGAGCAGTCTCATCGGGGCACCTCGCGGGAGGCCGCCGAGTCGAACACCGCGGTCCGGGGCTGCACGCCCGTGGCGACGCTGATGCCCTGGAGGTGGGAGGTGCGCAGCAGCGGGTAGTTCAGCTCGCCGAAGGGGCCGCCGGTCAGGCCGGTGCCGCCGTGCGTGGACAGGCGGGGCACGAAGCCGATGTGCGAGTCGTTGACCTTGAGCAGCCCGCCGTTGTGCACCCGGGTGGCCACGGCGTCGATGACGTCCGGATCGCCCGTCCACAGCGAGTTGCGCAGCCCGTACCTGTTGGCGTTGAGGAAGGCGATGACCTCGTCGAGCAGGCCGTCGTGGTCGACCGCGGGCACCACGACCGGCAGCAGCGGGAAGAACGTCTCCTCGCGCACGACCGCCAGCTCGCGGGCGTCGGCGAGCCCGTCCACGCGCAGAACGGTCGGGGAGATGAACGGCCCGGTCTCCGACACGGTGCCGTCGATCTCCATGCGGTGTCCGCCGGTGACGACGGTGGCGCCCGCGGCGGTGGCCTCGTTGAGGTGGGTGAAGTACTCATCTGCCCGCATCACCGGCGACAGCAGCACGTCCGGGTCGTCCGGGTAACCCGGCCGGATCTTGGCCACCAGGCCGGTCAGCCGGGCCAGCAGCTCGTCGGCGATGTCCGGGTGCGCGACGGCGTACTTGGGCACCATGCAGATCTGGCCGGAGCCGAAGAAGCTCTCGGTGAGCGCCTCCGCTGCCGAGTCGAGGTCGGCGTCCCGCCACACCACGCAGCCGTCGTTGCCCGCCAGCTCCAGCACCGGCTTCTTGCCGCGGGTCACCGCGTCGACGCCGAGCTGGATGCCGCGTTCGCTGCCGCCGAAGAAGAAGATGTCGTCGACCAACGGGCTTTCCAGCCACTGGGTGAGAATCTTGTTCGGCGTCCCGCAGACCAGGCCGAGCGTGCCGGGCGGGGCGCCCAGCTCGTCCAGGATCGGGGCGATGATCTCCCGCCAGGCGAACATCACGCCGTACGGGGAGCTGCGCGGCGCCTTCACCACCAGCGTGTTGCCCGCGACCAGAGCGGGCACGCCGAGGATCGAGTTGGACGCGGCCGCGTTCTGCGGCGGGCTGAGCACCACGACCCCGTCCGGCTTGCGCACCAGGGTCAGCGTGCGCGGGCCGATCCGGCACTCCTCGTGCAGCTGCCTGTGCGACAGGGCCAGGGCCTCCGGCGAGGTGCCCTGGAGCACGCCGGCGATCTCCCATTCGGCCAGCCGCCGGGGGTGCCCCTCGGCGACGAGCACCTCCACGAACTCCGCACGCCGCCGCAGCACCTCCTGGTGCACGCGCTCGCCCAGCCGCAGCCGCGTCTCGATCGGGAAGGTGCCCCACACCGGTGCCGCCTCCCGCGCCCGGACCAGGACCTCCTGGAGGTGGGCGTCGCTGGTCAGCGCGCAGCGGGCGGCCACTGCGGGCAGCGCGTGCCCGTCGTCCCGGAAACCCCGTTCCAGCTCCCGCTTGAGCTTCAGGTTCGACATGAAGTCGTCGAGGAATGCCGCTGCCTTGACCGTGTATACCCAGGATTCCGACGGGAAATCCGAACCAGCGATATACGAACCGTAGGAACGCATCCCAAGTGACCCCCATCCGACGGCGCCAAAGGTCTTCATTCCAGCGTGCAGGGGCGGCCCTGATTGCCTCAATTGACCTTTGGTTCAATGCCGGATCTCGGCGGCGCTACCAGAAGTTCTCTTTCCTTCTGGCTGGTCAACTGAAAAACCACGGAAACGAGTCCGGCCTGTAACCTGGACTCCACGCCGAGCTTGGTCAGGATCTGGGCGACATGCGCCTTGACCGTCCGTTCCGTCACGCCCAGCCTGGTCGCGATTCTCCGATTGGACGCACCGATCCCCAGCAGCAGCAAGACTTCCAGTTCGCGCGTGGAGAGCTGGGGCAGCCGGTTGATCAGGGCCTGCCAGGCGATCCTCCCGGTGGGCAGGTCGAGCCCGCGGCGTGCCGGATGAGACTGGAGAGGACAGAAAATTTCTGGCGAGATCGCGTTGTCGGATACATCGCTGTTCACAAAGTGCCCTCCGGGTTGGCAACAGGCGGCGTATGTTGCCGGGATGACTTCCCCGAAACGGCGGACTCGGGTGTGGTGAAAAAGTAACTATTCGCGGAAATCGACGGCCGGCGTGGATATACTAGATCATGTTCGGGTGGAGCGTTTTCGCTCGTTCCCTTCGGATGTTTTCCTCGTCAAAGACACGCCCACCGCAGGTCCTGCCGAGCCCGGCCGCTCGGAACAGCGGCCGACCGCGATCGTCCACCGGCGGGCCGCGTTAGGGTGGCTCTCTCCGAGCGCGGACCTGGGAGTCACCGGCACGATGACGCAGAACCTCAGCAAGATCGATCTGAATCTGCTCGTCCCGCTCAACGCGCTGCTCAAGGAGCGCAACGTGACCAGGGCCGCGGAGTGGGTCTCGGTCGGGCAGCCCGCGATGAGCGCCTCGCTGGCCCGGTTGCGCCGCCTGTTCAACGATCCGTTGCTGGTCAAGGACGGGCGGCAGATGGTGCTGACCCCGCTGGCCGAGTCACTGGTGCCGAGGGTGACGAAGCTGCTCGCCGACATCGGCGTGGTGATGAGCGCGGCGGCCCAGTTCGACCCGGCGACCGCCGAGCGGGTCTTCGCGGTGACGGCCAGCGACTACGTGACTGCGGTGCTGCTGCGGCCGCTGCTGCGCGAGCTGCTCGACACCGCGCCCGGGGTGCGGCTGTCGATCACCTCCTTGCACGCGGGGTTCGTCGACCACCTCCGCAAAGCGCAGTGCGACCTGCTGATCTGGCCGCTGAGCCTGCCCACCGGTGAAGAGGTCTTCCCGCACGGCAGGCTGTTCAGCGACACGTTCGTGGCCGTGGTGGACGGGGACAACCCCGACGTCGGCGAGCGGCTGAGCGCCGACCAGCTCGCCGACGCGCCGTACGTGATGGTGGGCGGGCCGCACCGGGCCATCACGGACGGCAGGTTCGACGAGTCCGGCGTGTACCGCAACGTGGTCGCCAACACCGAGACCTTCTCCGGCGCCGCGCACCTGGTACCGGGGACGCGGATGGTCGCGGTGATCCAGCGGCGCCTGGCCGACCTGCTCGGACCCCGGCTCGGGCTGCGCACGGTGGAGCTGGCGGTGCCCATGCCCGAGCTGGTGGAGTCGATGTACTGGCACCCGAAGAGCTCCGTCGACCCCGGCCACCGCTGGCTGCGCGAGACCGTCCAGCGCGTCGCCGCCCGGCTGTGACGTCACAGTAGGCCCAGTGACCGCAGGTCGTCGGCGTACTTGACGATGAGTTCGCGGGACACCTGCGGGATCTCCCCGACAGCGGCCTGGAACCGTTCACTGGGAACGAGCGGTCCTGGCTCGACGGGTGCGGCGACGGCGTGCAGCAGGGGCAGCATCGAGTGCTTGCGCTGCTTCTCCGGCAAGGCGCGGAGCGCCATCTCGAAGCGGCGCGACCATTCCGCGTGGTCGTCGATCCGGTGGATGCGGTGGCCCGCTTCGATGAGCCAGTCGACGAAGGTGTCCAGGGAGATGCCGTCCTCGTGCGGGTTGACCACGTTGAAGGTGCGGTAGCCCTCGCTCGGCGCACCGAGGTCCGCGACGACCCGGGCGACGAAATCGACCGGCAGGCCGTCGTAGTGCTCGGCGTCCGACCGGTAGAACGACCGCGGGGCGATGCCCGTCGCGATGAGGCTGAACAGCAAGCGGGTGAACATGTCCGGCACGTTCAGCTGCCCGGTGCACGTGCTGTGCGCCAGGATCATGTCCGAGCGGAGCACCACGACGGGCAGCCTGTAGCGCTCGTGCGCCTCGCGCAGCAGCACCTCGCCCGCCCACTTGGACGTCGCGTATCCGTTGGCGTAGCTGCCGTCCAGCGCGCGGACCGGGCTCGCGCGGCGGACGTCGGTGTCCTCGCCCTCCGCGACCGCGATCGAGGACAGGAACGTGAAGCCCTTGCGCCGCTTCGTGATCGCCAGCTTGATGAGTTCGGCGACACCGACCACGTTGGGGCCGAACAGCTCCTCGTACGGGAGCACGTGGTTGACCAGCGCGGCGGGGTGCACGATCAGGTCGACGGTTTCGGCGAGACGGTCCCAGGTGCGCCGCGGCAGGCCGAGATCCGGCTCGCTGAGATCTCCCGAGACGACCTCCACGTGCCCGGACAGCTCGCGGAACCGCCGCAGCAGAGCGGAATCGCCGAACGCTTCCTCCAACCGCGTGGAACCGCCGCGCACGAGGCAGATCAGCTTGCCGCCTGTGGCGGCCAGCCGTTGCAGCCATTCCAGGCACACGAATCGACCGAGGTAACCGTTGGCGCCGGTGAGCAGAACGGTTCCGATCGTGTTCGGCGTCGGCCGGACGAACTTGTCCAGGGTGAGGTCGGCGGCGCGCACCGACGTCTTCGGTCCGCGCGCAGCTCGCGGCGCGCGCTCGATGTGGTCGGCCAACCCGCGAAGGGTGGTGGCGGGGCTGATGATCAGGCTCACCGGCACGTCGACGTCGAAGATGTCGCGGAGCAGGTTCGCCATGGACAGCGCGGACAACGAGTCGCCGCCGAGGTCGGTGAACCGGGCATCCGCGTCGGCGGAGCCCAGCAGCGCTCGGGCGGCGGAGCGGATGGCGGGCAGCACGGGTTGATCAGCTCCGGCGGCCCGCAGTGCGCGCAGTTCGTCGGCTTCGCGCTCGGCCAGCTCGACGTAGAGCTGTTCCAGCCGTGGGCCGTAGCGTTCGCGGAGCGCGGGGCGCAGCGGCTTGTTGAGGTCGGAGAGCAATCCGTTGGCGGTGCTGAACGGTTCGGTCTCCACGATGAACTCGCGCGGGATCTCGTAGGAGCTCAGGCCTGCTTCCCGTGCGATGTGGTGGAAGGACTCGCTGATCCTCTCCTTCCGGTGGGCGCCGGTGGGGACGACGACCGCGAGCAGGTAGGCGCGTTCACTGTTGCCGTAGACGAAGATCTGGCGCACCAGAGGACTGGCGCCGAGGGCAGCCTCCACCCGGGACACGGCGACGAACTCGCCCTGCGACAGCTTCAGCACGTTCTTGCGGCGGTCCAGGTAGACGAGCTGGTCCGGCCCGGGCTCGGCCACGATGTCGCCGGTGCGGTAGAACCCGTCCTCGTCGAAGACCTCCGCGTTGAGGTCGGGACGCTTGTAGTAGCCGGAGATCATGGCCTCGGTCCTGACCAGCAACTCGCCGCGCGGGTGCGGTGCGTCGGTGCGGAAGTAGCCCAGCTCCGGCACGTCGACCACTTTGTAGTCGATCACCGGCGGCCGGGTCACCTTGCCGTCCACGAAAACGCGCCCCGTCTCGGTGGAGCCGTAGCCGTCGTGCAGGCGCACGCCGAGGCAGTTCTGCACGAACGCGGCCAGTTCGGCCGACAGCGGCGCGGAACCAGTTGCGGAACGCTCCACGCGCCCGCCGAGCACCGCTTCCCGGATCACCGCCATGGCCTCGGCCTCGGGCACGCCGCGATCCAGTTCACGTTGGTAGCGCTGGAAAAGCATGTCGGACAGACGTGGGATCAGGAACAGCTCGGTGGGCCGGGCGAGCGCGATGTCCTCGAACAGCGTTGACAGGTCGCTGCGCGCGGTGAAGTACCCGATCCCCCCTGCGACAAGTGTTTCGATCACGGCCGCGCGGCCGGTGAGGTGGCTCATCGGCATGTAGTGCACGCGGATCACCGACAGGTCGGGGATCGGTGGCAGATAGCCGAGCCACAGCCGACGCAGCAGGCGTTCGGTGTACATGGCCCCCTTGGGGGTTCCGGTGCTGCCGGAGGTGTAGACGAGCAGGCTCAGCGGGTCCTCGTCGGGCCGCGGCACGTGCGCGGGTGGTGCGGGCAGAGCGGCGCCGCGCTCAAGGACGTCCGTGAGTGACTCGACCGCGAATCGTTCTTGTGCGGCAAGGAAGATCTCGCGCTCGTCGTCGTCGTCCTCGTGGTAGTCGAAGACGACGATCCACTGCACTGACGTGCTGCTCAACGCGACTTCGACCGCGGTGTCCAACAGCTGCAGGCTCGTGGCCAGAAGGCGGGGCTCGATCTCGGCGATGACCGGCTTGAGCTGAGCCGCGGAAGCGCTGCTCTGCAACGGAACGCACACCGCGCCGAGGTGCACGCAGGCGAGGTCCACCGTGGTGTGGTCGAGGCTCGTGAAGCCGAGCAGCCCGACCACGTCGCCTGACTGCAAGCGCAGATCAGCGGCAACGGCCTCGATCCGGGCGCGCAGTTCGCCGTAGCTGATCGTGCGGAAACCCGGGAGCAGTTCCCGGGTCCTGCGCCCAGTGACGGGGTCCGTGCGCAGTACCGTCTCGCGCTCGCCCAGGGCAGGGCGGTCCGAGTAGCCGTCCAGGACGGTGCGCAGGATCTCCTGCACGCGCACGCCGGGCCGGGTGATCGCAGCGGTGATGTCCGGGCGCGGCCCGGTCGCGGTCGTCATCGTTCAGCCGTCCCAACCTGTGCGCTTGGCGCGAGTCTTGAGTGAGGCCAGTGCCAGCCTGCTGAGCACGTCGACCGTGGTGTCCCAGCCCATGCAGGCGTCGGTGACGGACTGGCCGAAGGTCAACGGGCGCCGGGGGAGCGGGTCCTGCCTGCCCGGCACCAGGAAGCTCTCCAGCATCACGCCCGCGATACCGCGCTGCCCCGCCTCCACCTGGGCCGCGACCTCCTCCGCCACCAGGGGCTGGCGCAGGTGGTCCTTGCCGCTGTTGCCGTGCGAGCAGTCGATCAGCAGCCGTCCTCGCCTGCCCGCCGCGCGCAGTGCGGCCAGCGCCGCCGACACCTCGGCCGGGCCGTGGTTCGGCCGCCCGCCTCCGCCGCGCAGCACCAGGTGGCAGTCCGGGTTCCCCGTGGTGTGCAGGATCGCGGGAGCTCCGGAGTCGTCGATGCCGGGCATCACGTGCGGTGCGGCGGCGGTGGTGATCGCGTCGACCGCCGGGCCGACGCGCCCGTCCGGGCAGTTCTTCATCCCGACCGGCATGGACAGTCCCGAAGCGAGCTGCCGGTGCACCTGGCTCTCGACCGTGCGGGCGCCGATCGCACCCCAGGACACCGTGTCCGCCAGGTAGCGCGCGGTCAGCGGCTCCAGGAACTCCACGCCCGCGGGCAGGCCACGGCCGGTGATCTCCAGCAGCAGCGCGCGGGCCGTGCGCAGCCCGGTCGTCATGTCGCCGGTCCCGTCCAACGCCGGGTCGTTGATCAAGCCCTTCCAGCCGGTGGTGGACCGCGGTTTCTCGAAGTAGACCCGCATGACGACCAGCAGGTCCTCGGCGAAGCGCTCGGCCTGCGCGCGCAACCGGTCGGCGTAGACCAGGGCGGCGGCGGGGTCGTGCACCGAGCAGGGGCCGACGACGACCAGCAGCCTGCGGTCCGTCCCGGCGAGCACGCCGGCCACCTGGCGCCGTCCGTCCACAACGGACCCCGCCTGGGCCGGGGGCAGCGGGAGCTCGTCGAGGAGCCGCATCGGGCTCATCAGTGGCACGATTCTTTCCACGCGCCCGTCGATGACCTCGTCGAGGCCGGTTGTCGTCACAGCTATTGGTCCTCCTGCCGGAAAGCGTCCGACGCTTCTTCGAGGAAAACCACGTTGCCGGTGATCAGTCAAGCCCAGTACGACACGATGAGGTCGCGGAACCTGATGCGTCTCCCATCTTCGCAGGTCAAGGCCACATATTGATCCAAGTGATGGTTGACATCAGGAATTGTCCGGTTCTCGGCCGGTCACGTCGTCAGTAACGTCCGGATCACAGGTTCACTTCGCTCCAATTCGCCCATTGTCGCGGCGAAGAGTCGGAGAAACGTGCAATGCGCTTAATTGTCAAACAGGCGGTCGACCCTGTCGTGGGCCGGTTCGTCATTCCCCCGTCGAAGTACCACGCGCACCGCGCGCTGCTGCTGGCCTCGCTCGCACCGGGGCGGACCCGGATCGTCGGGCTGTCCGACGCGGGCCACGTCCGGCACACGATCTCCGCCCTGCGCCGTCTCGGCACCCGCGTCGAGGTCGACGGTGACGACTTCCTGGTGCACGGCGGCCGATACCGGCCGCGGCGGCCCGAGGTCTCCGTCGGCAGTTCGGGCACCACGCTGTACTTCCTCACCGGACTGGCCGGTCTGGCCGAGACCCCGGTGACCATCGTGGGCCAGAAGTACTTCCAGCGCCGTCCGATCGGCCCGCTGCTGGGCGCGCTGTCCGACCTGGGGGTGCGGCTGCACTCGGCAACCGGCTGCCCGCCGATCGAGGTCCGGCCGGGGCGGCCGCGCGGTGGGCACGTGCGCATCCCCGGCACGTTGTCGCAGTGGGTCTCCGGTCTGCTGATGCTGGCGCCGTTCGCCACCGGCCCGAGCGTGATCGAGGTCGACGGAGAGTTCAACGAGCGGTCCTATGTGGACCTGACCGTGCGGATGATGCGCCAGTTCGGTCTGCACGTCGAGGTTTCCGAGGACGGCAAGCGGTTCGAGGTCGAGCCCGGGCAGGAGCCCGTCGCCACCACCGTCGTCCTGCCGCCGGACGTGGGCGCCGCCGCCTTCGGCCTGGCCGCCACCGCCCTGCACCCGGCCGACGTGCTCTTCCACGGGCTGCCCGCGGTGCCGGCGCACGAGATCGACCACCCCGAGGCCGACCTGCTCAGGATCGTCGCGGACATGGGCCTGCCAATCGCCGCCGACCCGGCGACGGGCATGGTCCGGGTCCGCCACAACGGGATTCGCCTGCGCCCGGCCGAGGTCGACTGCCGGTCGGTGCCGGACATGCTGCCGGTGCTGTCCGTGCTGGGCGCGCTGGCCGAGGGCACCACTGTGTTCGACAACGTCGCGCACGTCCGGCTCAAGGAGTCCGACCGCGTGCAGGCCATGATGCAGCTCAACAAGATGGGCGCGCGCCTGGAACAGCGCGGCGACCAGCTGCTGTGCCACGGCGTGGACCGGCTCACCGGAGCGGACCTGTCGTCGTTCAACGACCACCGCGTGCTGATGTCGCTGGCGGTGGCGGGGACCTTCGCCGAGGGTGAGACGCGGCTGACCTTCCCGAACGCCTACCGCATCTCCTATCCGCGTTTCCTTGAGGAGATGGGCAACGTCGGCCTGAACATGTCGGTCGCGCCCAGTCGGGAACGCGCCCGCGCGGTCACGATCGGAGATCGGCTCCGCACGCTCGCCGCGACCGAGCCGAACGCCGTCGCGGTGATCGATGCGGGCCTTCCCGGGGATGCCGAGCGGACGCTGACCTGGCGCGAGCTGGACGAGCAGGCGGACCGCATCGCCACGCTGCTGCTGGAGCTGGGCGTGCGGCCAGGTGAACCCGTGGCCTACCAGCTGCCCAACCAGGCCGAGTTCGTCGCGCTGGCCATGGCGATCGCCCGCATCGGCGCGGTCAGCTGCCCGCTGATGCCGATGCTGCGCCAGCGCGAAGTGTCGTACATGCTGGCGAAATCGCGGGCTCGTGTGCTCGTCGTGCCCGCGAGCTTCCGCGGCCGCGACTACCCGGCCGAGGTCGCTGACCTGGGCATGGAACACGTGCTCGTCGTCGGTGACGGCTTCGCCGAGGCAGTGGCTCGTGTGGTCCCGGACCGCGCCGCGCTCGACCGCCGCGCACCGTCCGTGGACGCGCCCGCGCAGCTGCTGTTCACCTCCGGCACCTCGGGCGAACCCAAGGGCGTGCTGCACCGCATGAGCACCCTCACCCGTGCCGTCACCATGGAGATCAGGCACCTCGGCCTGACCGTCGACGACCGCGTGTTCATCCCGTCGCCGCTGGCGCACCAGACCGGCTTCCTCTACGGCATGTGGCTGGCCGTGGTGCGCGGGGTTCCGATGATCCTGCAACCGGTCTGGGACGGTCCGCGGGCGCTGGAGCTGCTGCGCCGCCACGGCGGGACCTTCGTGCAGGCCGCCACGCCGTTCCTCGGCGATCTCGTCGAAGCCGTTGACCGCGCCGGTGAGCGGGCGGAGGCGCTGCGGATCTTCGTGGCGACCGGTGCGGCGGTGCCGCGCGCGCTGGCCGAACGCGCCACCCGGACCCTGGGGGCGGCGGTGTGCGGTGCCTGGGGCTCCACCGAGACGTGCCTCGGCTCGCTGTCCGCACCCGGGGACGAACCGGCCGCCACGTGGGGCACCGACGGCAGGGCGCTCGCCGGTATCCGGCTGCGCGTCACCGATGACGCGGGCAACGAGCTGCCGTCCGGCCACGAGGGCAACTTCGAGGTCAACGGCCCCTGCCACTTCATCGGCTACCTGGACCGTCCTGAGTGGACGGCCGAGGCGCTGAGCGAGGACGGCTGGTACCGCACCGGTGACCTCGCGGTGATCGACGACGCCGGCTACGTGCGGATCAACGGCCGGGTCAAGGACGTGGTCAACCGGGGCGGTGAGAAGGTGCCCGTCGCCGAGATCGAACAGCTGCTGCACACCCACCCGGCGGTCCGGGACGCGGCGATCGTGGCGATGCCCGACCCGCGGCTGGGTGAGCGCGCGTGCCTGTTCGCCTCGGTCGACGGTGAGCTCGACCTGGACGAGGTCCGCCGGTTCCTGGACGAGCGCCAGGTCGCCAAGCCGTACTGGCCGGAGCGGCTGGAGATCGTCGACCGGCTACCCCGCAACCCCACCGGAAAGGTGCAGAAGTTCCTTCTGCGCCGACGGATCGAACAGCTGATCACAGGCGAGGACGGGTCGTGAGCATGGACGAGAGGGCATTCCGGACGCTGGTCGAGGACGTCGAGGCGTTCGTGCGCGGCCCGGGGGAGCGCTACGCCGCCGAGATCGAGCGCACCGGCTCGGTCCCGGCCGAACTGAAGCGGGAGCTGCGCGAGCGCGGGTACCTGCGCCTAGCCGCACCCGCCGAGTACGGCGGTCGCGGCGTCGCTTTCCCGAAATACCTTGAGCTGCTTGAGCTCTTCTCGATGTCGCACGCCTCGCTGCGGATGCTGGTGCACGTGCACAACGGTGTCTGGCGCTCCATCGACCAGTTCGCCACCGACGAGCAGCGCGAGCGCTTCGTCCTCCCGCAAGTGTCAGGGGAGAAGACGGTCGCCTTCACACTCACCGAAGCCACCGCCGGCACGGGCGCGGACCTGAGGTGCAGCGTCAAACCGGAAGGCGACACCTACTACTTGTCCGGCGAGAAGCACCTCATCACTTTCGGCGTGCACTGCGATTACTGGCTGCTCTTCGCCCGTCTTGAGGGCACGACCGGGCGTGACGGCACTGTCGCGCTGATGGTCGGCCGCGACACCCCCGGCGTTCTCGTCCAGCAGATGCCGCAGACCATGGGCGTGCGCGGCACCGACCACGCACACCTGATCTTCGACAACGCGCCGGTGCCGGTGGCCAATCGACTCGGCGAGGTCGGTCAGGGCTTGGACGTCGCGCTCGGCGGGTTCCTCACACCGAGCCGGATCGCGGTCGCCATGACCTGTGTCGGCCTGGCACGACGGGCGCAGGAACTCGCGGTGGACCACGCGCAACGGCGCATCACCTTCGGCAAGCCCCTGACAGCCCGGCAGGCGATCTCGTTCGCCCTGGCCGAGAACGCCACCGACATCCAGGCCGCGCGGCAGCTGACCCTGCACGCCGCCCGTCAGTGGGTCGCCGGTGACGCCGAGTCCTCCGCGCTGTCGTCGATGGCCAAGCTCAACGCCGTCGACATGCTCACGCGGGTCACCGACAAGGCGCTGCAGGTGCACGGCGGCATCGGCTACTGGGAGTCCAGCCCGATCGAGCGCGTCTACCGCGACGCCCGCGCGCAGCGGTTCGAGGAAGGCACCAACGAGATCCAGAAGGCCGTGATCGCGCGCGAACTGCTGGGGGCGAACCGATGACCAAGATCACCCTGATCACGGGCGCTTCCCGGGGCATCGGCCGGGCGCTGGCGGTGGCGCTGGGGCGCTCCGGCGGCACCGTCGTGGTGAACTACAAGAAGAACGCCGATCTCGCCGAAGAGACCAAGGCCCTGGTCGAGCAGGCCGGAGGGCAGGCGATCACCGTCGCGGCGGACATGGAGCTGCCCGAGGACATCGAGCGGCTGTTCGACACCGTGGCGGAGCGCTACGGGCGGCTCGACCACTTCGTGTGCAACGCCGCGGCGAGCGCGTTCAAGTCCATCATGGACCTTCGGTTGCACCACCTGGACCGGTCTTACGCGATGAACATCCGGCCCTTCGTGCTGGGTGCTCAGCGTGCTGTGCCGCTGATGCCGGAGGGCGGCCGGATCGTCGCGCTGTCCAGCTACGGCAGTACGCACGCCTACCCGACCTACGCGGCGCTCGGCTCGGCCAAGGCCGCGATCGAGGCTCTGGTCCGGTACATGGCGGTGGAGTTCGCCGGGCGCGGGATCAACGTCAACGGTGTCAGCGGCGGGCTGATCCAGTCCGACTCGCTGGACTACTTCTACGGGGTGCCGGGCATGGCGCCGATCGACACCGTGCTCTCCAAGGTCCCCAAGGGCCGTCCGGGGACGTTGGACGAGGTCGCCGCGACCGTGGAGTTCCTGCTGTCTCCGGGCGCGGAGTACATCACCGGGCAGACGCTCGTCGTCGACGGCGGGCTGTCCGTGGTGGCACCGCCGTTCACCGAGGACCTGACCTCTCCGCTGGCGCCGCGATGAGCCATGTCTTCCAGCCCGGCCGCATCGGCACCCTCCCGTTGCCGCACCGGATCGTCATGGGTGCCATGCACCTCGGCTTGGAGTCCAAAGAGGACGGTGGAGCGGCCCTGGCCGAGTTCTACGCCGAGCGGGTGCGCGGCGGAGCGGGCCTGATCGTGACCGGGGGCGCGGCCGTGAACGCGGCCGGTGCGGGCGGGGCCGACTACGGCGTGCTGACCGACCCGGGGTTCCAGAGCCGGTTGCGCCGCGTCGCCGATGTGGGCGGGATCTTCGCGCTGCAACTGTTCCACGCGGGCAGCCATGGCGTTGGCGCGGTTGCTCCCTCCGCGGTGCGCAGCAGGCTGACCCGGTCTGTCGCCCGGCCGATGTCCGTCGCGGAGATCGAGGACACCATCGCCGAGTTCGCCGCGGGTGCTGCTTCGGCTCAGCGGTCGGGTTTCTCAGCCGTTGAGGTCATGGCCTCCGAGGGCTACCTCATCGACCAGTTCCTGTCTCCGCTGACCAACCACCGGTCGGATTCCTGGGGTGGGGACGCGGTGGGGCGGATGAAGTTCGGGGTCGAGGTCGTTCGAGCGGTGCGCGCGGCCGTCGACCTGCCGGTGATCGTCCGGTTCACCGGGGCAGACCTCATGCCCGGTGGTGTCCCGGCCGCAGAGGCCGCGCGGTTCGCCGCGGCTTTGGTCGACGCGGGTGCGGATGCGCTCAACGTGGGCATCGGGTGGCACGAGTCTCCCGTGCCGACCGTGCAGGCCCTTGTGCCTCAAGGAAAGTGGACGTCGGTCGCCGCGGGGGTGGCTCGCTCCGTGGACGTTCCGGTGATCACCGGCAACCGCGTCAACCGGATCAGCCAAGCCGCGGAGATCCTGACGGCGGGTGAGGTGCACCTGGTGTCCATGTCGCGGCCGTTCCTGGCCGACCCGTCGCTGATCGCCAGGGCGCGGGACGGTCACCGGAGCACCGTGTGTGTCGGTTGCAACCAGGCGTGCATCGACCGGTCGCTGGTCGGCTCGGAAGTGAGCTGCATGGTGAACCCGCGCGCGTGCCGCGAGCTGGAGTTCCCCTTGGTGCGTCAGCGGTCTCCGCGCCGCGTCGCCGTGGTGGGCGGTGGTCCCGCCGGGTTGCAGGCCGCGCTCACCTCGGCTCGGAGCGGGAGCCAGGTCGAG
This sequence comes from Allokutzneria albata, assembly GCF_900103775.1. Classification (GTDB taxonomy): domain Bacteria; phylum Actinomycetota; class Actinomycetes; order Mycobacteriales; family Pseudonocardiaceae; genus Allokutzneria; species Allokutzneria albata. Next base: position 1,024,802 of record NZ_LT629701.1, read on the forward strand.
GTGTTCGAGGCTTCGGCGGAGCTCGGCGGGCAGTTCCGGCTCGCCCGGCTCGTCCCCGGCAAGGCCGACTACGGCGTCGTGATCGAGCACCTCGGCGCGGAACTGCGTGCCCTCGGCGGTCGCGTCCACCTCAACCGTCCGATCACCACGGACGACCTGGACCTCATGCGTTCCTACGACAGGCTGATCCTGGCCACCGGCGTCCGGCCGCGACCTGTCTCGATTCCCGGGGCGTCGCTGCCCCACGTGCTGTCGTACGCGTCCGCCTTCACCAGTCCGCTCGGCTCGCGCGTGGTCGTCATCGGTGGTGGTGGCATCGCCGTCGACCTCGCCCACTTCGCCTCCTCGGCGGGGCATCGCGTCCGGATCCTCCACCGCGGCAAGCGAATCGCGCCCGCACTGGGCCGGTCGACCCGATGGGTGGTGCTCGACGCCCTGCGGCGCGCCGGGGTGGACATCACCGGCGAGGTCACCTTCGAGCGGATCTCCGCGCAGGGCGTGCACTTCGTGTCCGCTTCGGGGACCTCCGAGCTGGCCCCCGCCGACACCGTCGTCATCGCCGCCGGGCAGGAGCGCTGCGCTGACCTCGTCGAGGCCGTCCGCGCGGAGGGCATCGACCACCGGCTTGTCGGCGGCGCCCACTCCGCGTCGGGCCTGGACGCGGTCCGCGCGTTCGCCGACGGCTTGACCGTGACCACCTCGTACCTCCAGGAGGCGTTGTGACCGGGCCGCTTCCCCTGCTGCTCTCCGGCGCCTCCTCCGCGTCGCTGGCAGGCACCGCCCTCGCCGTCGCCGAACTCCTGGACTCCGGTGCTCCGGTCCGTGACGTCGGCTCCTCGCTGCTCGCTCAGCCCCCTCGCGGCCCCCACCGCGCCGTCGTGCTCGCTTCGCCCTCGCCCGCCTGCGCCGCGCGCTCACTCCGCAAGCTCGCCCACCGCGTCCCCACTGCCGAAGTGATCACCTCGCCCGGTTGTTCCCCGGATGAGCCGACGGCGCCGCGACTGGGGTTCGTGTTCCCGGGCCAGGGGTCGCACCGTGCGGGCATGTGCGGTGATCTTCACGAGCGGTTCCCGGTCTACGCGGAAGCCTTCGAGGGCGTCGCGGAGCACTTCGCGCCCCTGCTCGACATCCCGATGCGGGACGTGGTGCTGAAGGGTGCCGGGTTGGAGCGGCCGCGGTACGCGCACGCGGCGATGTTCGTGGTCGAGTACGCGCTGACGGTGCTCCTGGCGGACTTCGGGGTCACGCCGGACGTGGTCGGCGGGTACTCGGGCGGCGAAGACGTGTCGGCCTGCGTCGCGGGCATGGTGGAGCTGCGGGACATGTGCGAGCTCATCGTGGCGCGCGCGATCGCGATCGAGGAACTGGCCCCGCAGGGCGGCATGCTGGCGATCCAGGCAGGGCTCGACGAGGTGGAAGCGGTCCTGCCGGAGAACGTCCACGTCGCGGGGATCAACGGCCCCTTGGCGGTGGTGGTGGCGGGACCGGACGCGGACCTGGACCGCGTCGCGGAGCGCTTCGAGCGGTCGCGGCGGGTTCGGGTGGACAACCCGTTCCACACCCCGCACCTGCGGTCCACAGTGGACAGATTCATGGGCGGTCTGCAGGACATCCCCTGCGCGGAGCCGAGATTGCCGTTCGTGTCCTCGGTGACGGGCGGCCTCGTGGACGAGCCACTGGACGTGGTGGACCACTGGGGAAAGCACTTCGAACAGCCGGTGCGCTTCGCGGACGTGGTGGAGCGCATGCGGGAGCTGGGCGTGACGACCTTCCTGGAGGTCGGCCCGGGCGGCACGCTCACCGCGATGGTCCGCGGTATCACCACCGCGCAGGCGGTTCCCCTGCTGCACAAGAACTTCCGCGATGACGAAGCCATGCTCAACGCGCTGGCCCAGCTGCACGTCGCGGGCCACGGCGTCGACTTCTCCAGCTTGTTCGCCGACGCCGAGGTGATCGAGCTGCCCGAAGCCGGGGAAGCCCCCGAAGCACTCGACGACCCCGCGACCATTGTGGACGGTCACGTGGCCGCGGTGCTCGGCCTCCCGGAACTGACCGCCGAGCACCGCACGCGGACCTTCCTGGACCTCGGCCTCGACTCGGTGACAGCCGTGGAGCTGCGCCACCGCCTCGCCACCGCGACCGGGCGCGACCTGCCGTTGACGGTGGTGTTCGACCACCCGACCCCGGCGGAGCTGACCCAGCACCTCAGCCAAGGCGAGCCCGAGGACGCCGAGGAGACGCCGGAGGCGGCCGAGGACGACCCGGTGGTGATCGTGGGCATGGCCTGCCGTCTCCCGGGCGGAGCGGACACACCGGACGCGCTGTGGAACCTGTTGCTGGACGGAACGGACGCGATCACCGACGCCCCTGCCCACCGCGGCTGGCAAGGCGAATGGCGGGGCGGGTTCCTGGCCGACGCGGGTGACTTCGACGCCGCCTTCTTCGGCATCTCCCCGGACGACGCGCTGACCATGGACCCGCAGCAGCGGCTGTTGCTGGAGACCACGTGGGCCGCGTTGGAGGACACGGGGATCGACCCGAGCACCGCCAAGGGCAAGGACATCGGCGTGTTCATGGGCGGCATGGTCGCCGACTACGGCCCACGCCTGCTCGACACGGCGGCGGTCCCGGCATCGCTGACCGGGACCCTGGGCAGTGTCCTCTCCGGACGGATCTCCTACGCCCTCGGCCTGAACGGCCCTGCGCTCACCGTCGACACCGCGTGCTCCTCCTCGTTGGTCGCACTGCACCTCGCGGCGACGGCGATCCGAGCGGGGGAGTGCACCCTCGCGGTGGCGGGTGGAGCCACCGTGATGCCGGACCCCGGAGTGCTCGCCGAGTTCGCCAGGCAGGGCGGGCTCGCCGAGGACGGCCGCTGCAAGGCGTTCGCTGACACCGCCGACGGGACGGTGTTCGCGGAAGGGGCGGGCGTCTTGGTGCTGGCCCGCGAATCCACGGCCAGGCGTGCTGGACACCGGGTCCTGGCGGTGGTCCGCGGCTCGGCGGTCAACTCCGACGGAGCCTCCAACGGACTTACCGCGCCGAACGGCCGCGCCCAGCGACGAGTTATCCGGCAGGCGCTGCGCCGCGCCGGGCTCCAACCGTCCGATGTGGACGTCGTGGAAGCGCACGGCACCGGGACGAAGCTCGGTGATCCGATCGAAGCCCATGCGGTCCTGGCCACCTACGGCCAGAGCCGGCGACAGCCGCTCCACCTGGGATCGCTCAAGTCGAACATCGGGCACACCCAGGCCGCGGCGGGAGTCGCGGGCGTGATCAAAGTGATCATGGCCATGCGGTACGGAGTGCTCCCGGCGACCTTGCACGCCGACCGGCCCTCCGCCGCGCTGACGTGGGACACCGTCCAGCTCACCCGGACTACGGCGCCGTGGCCGGAGACGGGGCGGCCGCGCCGGGCCGGAGTGTCCTCGTTCGGGATCTCCGGCACCAACGCGCACGTGATCCTCGAACAGGGCGACACGACGCCGAGCGAGCACCGCCACCCGCACCGCGCCGTGCCGTGGGCGTTCTCCGCGCGGACCGAGAAGGCCCTGCGCGCCAAGGCGAAGCAGCTCGCTGACCTGACGGCCGACCCGCTGGACGTCGGAGTCTCACTGATCACCACGCGGACAGCTTTCGAGCACCGCGCGGTCGTGCTCGCCGCTGACGACCGGGCGCGGCGCCGGGCGCTGGAGGCGCTGGCAGTCGGTGAAGCCGCGCCGGGAGCGGTCCAGGGCCGCGCCGTGGACGGCTCGCTCGCGGTCGTCTTCGCCGGACAGGGCGGTCAGCGCCCCGGCATGGGCTCGGTGCTCCGCGAGCGCTTCCCGGCGTTCGCGGTGGCTTGGGACGAGGTGATGAGCCACCTGCCCGACCTGACAGGGGACCCACAAACCACCGAGTCGGCGCAGCCCGCGCTGTTCGCGTTGGAAGTCGCGCTGTTCCGGCTGATCGAGTCCTGGGGCGTGCGCCCGGACTTCGTGGCCGGGCACTCTGTCGGGGAGATCGCCGCCGCGCACGTCGCGGGCGTGTTGTCGCTGGCCGACGCCGCCCGCCTGGCCGCCGAGCGCGGGAGGCTGATGCAGCGGCTGCCCGCGGGTGGCGCGATGGTCGCGGTGGAGGCCGCCGAGGACATCGACCTCCCGCCGGGCGTGGTGATCGCCGCGATCAACGGGCCGCGAGCGGTGGTGGTCGCAGGTCCCGAACGACCGGTGCTGGCCTTCTTGAACGACTGCGCGGCGCGGGGACTGCGCGCCAAGCGCCTGCGGGTGAGCCACGCGTTCCACTCCCCGCTGATGGACCCGGTGCTGGCAGACCTGGAGAAGGTGGTCGCGGACCTGACCTTCCACCCGGCGCGGCTCCCCGTGATCTCCACGGTCACCGGCAAGCGGGTCGACGCCGAGCTGGCCGAGGCGCGGTACTGGAGCGACCACGCCCGCAACCCGGTCCGCTTCGCCGACGCGGTCGCGAGGCTGCGCGCGGAGGGCGTCGGCACGTTCCTGGAGGCCGGGCCGGACCGATCCTTGTCCGCGCTGATCGGCTCGGATTCCGTTCCCTTGCTGCACAAGGACGATGACGAAGAACTCGCCGCGCTGTCCGCGCTGGCCGAGCTGCACGTGCGGGGCGTCGCCGTCGACTTCGGCACGCTGCTGGACGGCGGGCGCCCGACCAGGCTGCCGACCTACCCGTTCGACCGGAAGACCTTCTGGCTGGACAGCTCCGGCACCGCCTCCCAGCCCGCCGCCACCACCGACCCGGGGCTGCGAGAACAACTCGACGAGTGCGAGGACGCGCAGGAGCTGGTGCTGTCGGTGGTTCGGCGGGAGCTCGGATTCGTCCTCGGCGACGCCTCGGGAGTGGAGGCCGACCGCCCGTTCACCGAGACCGGCATGGACTCGCTCGCAGCCGTGCGGTTGCGCGACCGGCTCACCGCCGCCACCGGCGTGACGCTCCCGGCGACCGCCGCCTACGACTGCCCGACCCCGGCCGCGCTCGCCACCTACCTGGTGGGCCTGCTCCTGCCCGAGCGCAGGACACCGGGCGGGGAGGTCCTGCGCCGGCTGGACCTCGTGGCCGGGGACCTGCCCGCCGTCGTGGACCGCGCGGACCGCGCGCGGGTGAAGGCCCGGCTCCGGGTGCTGCTGGACCGGCTGGAGCCGACCGCGGGTGAGTCAGCCGAGGACCTGTCCGCCGCCTCGAACGAGGAGCTGTTCGCGTTGATCGACCGCGAGTTCGAGGACCTGTGAAAGGAGCACGGCTGGTGTCTGCGAACACGAGTGCCCGCGCGCTGCCGCTGCGCACACCGGGCTGCCCCTACCGCCCGGCGCCCGAGATCGCCGACCTCGCCCCGGTGGAGAAGGTCCTGTGCCCGACGGGGATCGAAGCCTGGCTGGTCACCGGGTACGACGACGTGCGCGAAGTGCTCGGCGATCCGGCCCGCTTCAGCAGCGCCTCCGGGCAGTTCGGCCACGTGCTGGCGAACCAGCCGCCGGACGCCCCGCTGACCGAGGGCGCCTTCCACCGCATGGACGGCGCCGACCACCTGCGGTTCCGGCGGCTGCTGGCCCCGGCGATCTCCACACCGAAGCGGATCGAGCAGTTCCGCGCCGGGGTCGAGCGCGTCGTGCACGAGCGCCTGGACGCCCTCGCCACGAGCGGCCCGCCAGTGGACCTGCACGTCGAGTTCTCCCACGCGGTCACCACGGCCGTGCTGGCCGACCTGCTCGCCGTGCCCGCCGAGCTGTTCCAGAAGGCCGCGCAGACGCTCTTCGACAGCGAGGTCGACCGCGCGTCGCTCATCGCCGTGATGGCCGAGGTCGTCGGCTACGTCACGGAGGTGGTCCAGGCCCGCCGCGCCGCACCGGGAGACGACGTGGTCAGCGTGCTGATCGAGCGCGGCGGGGAGCTCAACGACACGGAGCTGGTCAACATGATCGTCGGCCTTGTGCTCGCCGGGCTGGACACCATGGCCACCGCGATCAGCTACGCGGTCGTGCTGCTGCTGAACCACCCCCAGGACTACGCCGCTCTCGGCGAGGACCCCGGCCTGGTACCGGGTGCGGTGGAGGAGCTGCTGCGCTACACCTCCAACGGCAGCGGCACCCTGCGGGTGGCGGCCGTGGACACCGAGCTGGCCGAGGTGCCGATCGCGGCGGGCGAGTACGTGATCGCCGCGGCGCACGCCGCCAACTTCGACCCGCGCCGCTTCACCGAACCGGACCGCCTGGACATCCGGCGCGGGCGGAATCCGCACATCGGCTTCGGTCACGGCCCGCACCAGTGCGTCGCCCAGCAGCTGGCCCGGCTGGAGATGGTGGCCGCGCTGGGCGCGCTGACCAGGCGCGTGCCGACGCTGCGGCTGGCCGTGCCGTTCGAGGAGATCGAGTTCAAGTACCAGACGCCGATGGGCGGCCCGGCGCGGCTGCCCGTCACCTGGGACCGCATCGAGGGGGACCTCCGGTGAGCGAGGCGAAGCTCCGCGACTACCTGAACCGGGTCACCGCCGACCTCCGGCGCACCCGCGACGAACTGGCCCGCGCGCGCGAACCGGTCGCGATCATCGGCATGGCCTGCCGCTACCCCGGCGGCGTCCGAACGCCGGACCAGTTGTGGCGGCTGGTCAGCGACGGCGTCGACGCGATCACCGAGGCTCCGGCCGAACGTGGCTGGGACACGCGGCCGCGCGGCGGCTTCCTCCACGACATCGACCGCTTCGACGCCGCGTTCTTCGGGATCTCACCGCGTGAGGCGCTGGCCATGGACCCGCAGCAGCGACTGCTGCTGGAGACCGCGTGGGAAGCCCTGGAGCACACGGGCATCACCCCGGAATCGTTGCACGGCAGCGACACCGGCACCTTCATCGGTACCTGCGCGCAGGACTACAGCGCGTTGCTGCGCGCGGCGGCCGACGACGTGGCGGGGTACTTCGGTGTCGGCACGGCGGCGAGCGTGATGTCCGGGCGCCTGGCCTATGTCCTCGGCCTGCAAGGGCCCGCGGTCACCGTGGACACGGCGTGCTCGGCGTCGCTGGTCGCGCTGCACAACGCGGTTCGCTCGCTGCGCGCCCGGGAGTGCTCGTTGGCCATCACCGGCGGTGTGGCGGTGATGACCACGCCAGAGGAGTTCGAGGACTTCGACGAACAGGGCGGGCTCGCGCCGGATGGCCGCTGCAAGTCCTTCTCCGACGACGCCGACGGCACCACGTGGTCGGAAGGTGTCGGCGTGCTCGTGCTGGAGCGCCTGTCCGACGCGAGGCGCAACGGGCACCGGGTGCTCGCCGTCGTCCGAGGCACCGCGATCAACTCCGACGGCGCCTCCAACGGGCTCACCGCGCCCAGCGGGCCGGCCCAGCAACACGTGATCTGGCAAGCCCTCGGCGACGCCGGACTGTCCACATCGGACATCGATGCGGTGGAAGCGCACGGCACCGGGACGAAGCTCGGTGACCCCATCGAGGCACAGGCGCTGCTGGCCACCTACGGGCAGGATCGCGAGCAGCCGTTGCTGCTGGGCTCGCTGAAGTCCAACATCGGCCACGCCCAGGCCGCGGCCGGAGTGGGCGGAGTGATCAAAATGGTGCAGGCGATGCGGCACGGCGAGCTGCCCCGCACCCTGCACGCGCAGACCCCCACGTCCGCAGTGGACTGGTCAACGGGTGCGGTCACCCTGTTGACCGAGCCCGCTCCGTGGCCACGATCGGACCGTCCGCGTCGCGCGGGCGTGTCCTCCTTCGGGGTCTCCGGCACGAACGCCCACGTGATCCTGGAGTCCGCGGAGGACGAGGTCGGCACGGCCGTCGAGGGGCCCGTCGCCCTGGTGCTGAGCGCTCGCACGGAGGAGGCCCTGCGGGAGCAGGCGGACCAGCTGGCCGACCACCTGGAGGCGCACCCGGAGATCTCCTTGGCGGACGCGGGCTTCACGTTGGCCGGTCGGACCCGGTTCGAACACCGCGCCGCCCTGGTGGCCTCGGATCGGAGCGGACTGCGTTCCGAGCTGGTTCAGGGACGCGTGACCGGCTCGGTGAAGCCGGTGTTCGTTTTCCCGGGTCAGGGTTCCCACTGGGCGGGCATGGCCACCGCGCTGATCGAGGACTCACAGGTCTTCGCCGACGCCATGGCCGAGTGGGAGGACATCCTGCGTGCCGAGGCCGGATGGTCGCTGCGGCAGATGCTGGACGACGAGGAGGCACTGCGCCGCGCGGATGTGGTGCAACCGGTGCTGTTGGCGGTGATGGTGTCGCTGACCGCACTGTGGAGGGCCCACGGCGTCGAGCCCGCCGCAGTGGTCGGGCACTCCTTGGGGGAGTACGCCGCCGCCTGTGTCGCCGGTGCGCTGTCCGCGGAGGACGCGGCACGCGCGGTTGTCCGGCGCAGCAGGCTGATCGCGGACGTGCTGTCCGGAGCGAGTGGCGTGGTGGCGGTCCCGGCGGCACCCGAAGCGATCACCGTCGGAGAGATCGCCGCCTATAACGGTCCACATGCGACAGTCGTCGCCGGTGATGAGGCGACGCTGAACACGGTGCTGGCGCAGTTCCCCGGTGCCAAGCGCATTCCCATGGACTACGCCTCGCACAGCTCACAGGTCGAGCCGGTGCGTGAGCGACTGATCGAGGACCTGTCCGCGATCGCCGCCAAGCCCGGCGACGTCCCGTTCTACTCCACGGTGACCGGCGAGCTCTTCGACACGACAGGGCTTGATTCCCAGTACTGGTACGACAACCTGCGCCAGCCGGTGCGCTTCGAACCCGCCGTTCGAGCGCTCAGGGACGCGGGCCACACCGTGTTCCTGGAGATCAGCCCGCATCCGTTGCTGCTGTCGGGTATCGAGGAGATCACGTCGTGCGGCACGCTGCGCCGTGGTGACGGCGGGCTGGAGCGGTTCCTGCGGTCCTTGGCCACCGCGCACGTGCACGGGGTCGACGTGGACTGGGCACCGGTGTTCGCCGGTGCGGTGTTCGCCGATCTGCCGACGTACCCGTTCCAGGGCGAACGGTTCTGGCCACGTCCGGCCGCGATCACCGCGCCCGGGTTCGACGCGACCGGCCATCCGCTGCTGTCCGCGGCGGTCGAGTTGCCGGAGGCCGGCGGTCACCTGTTCACCGGCACGTTGTCGCTGCGTGCTCAGCCGTGGCTGGCCGACCACGTCATCCAGGGCAAGGTCGTACTGCCCGGTACCGCGTTCCTGGAGATGGCGCTGCACACCGGAGGACGGGTCGAAGACCTGGTGCTTGAGGCGCCGCTGGTGCTGCCGGAAAGCGGAGAGGTCCGCGTCCAGGTCGTGCTCGGTGCCGAAGAGGACGGAACCCGCCCGCTGAGCCTGTTCGCCAACACGAACGGCACCTGGACCCGGCACGCCACCGGCACCGTGTCCACGGGTCAGGCTGAGCTCGAAGGTTTCGGAGCGTGGCCCGAAACCGGTGCCGTGGAGGGCTTCTACGACCAGCTCTGGCAGGCCGGATTCCACTATGGACCGACCTTCCAGGGGCTGCGTTCACTGGTGCGGGACGGCGACGACGTGTACGCCGAGGTCGCGTTGCCCCAGGGCGAAGCCGGAGACTTCGGCGTGCACCCGGCGCTGCTGGACGCCGTGCAGCACGCGGCCGACCTCACCGGCGTGCCGAAGGGACTCCCGTTCTCCTGGAAAGGCGTTTCGCTGCACTCGCGGGGCGCGAGCGTGGTTCGCGCCCGGTTGCGTCGCACGGGAGAGAACTCAGTGTCACTGTCCGTTGTGGACAGTGTCGGCCTGCCTGTGCTGTCCGTGGAGTCGCTGACCTTGTTGCCCGCGGCGGCCGCTCAGGAACCGTTGTTCCGCCTGACCTGGATGCCGGTCGAACCCGTGCGCCCAGTGGTCCCGGCCGCGGTGGAGGCCGTGGAGATCGAGGTGCCCGACGGTGATGTGGTGGCCAACGCCCACGGGGTCACCGCGCGCGTGCTCGAACTCGTGCAGTCGGACAAGCCCCTGGTCCTGGTGACCAGGGACCAGGACGTCGACCCGGTCGCGGCGACGGTGCACGGGCTGGTGCGCACCGCCCAGTCGGAGCTGCCGGACCGCTTCGTGCTGCTGGACTCCGACGAGCCCGGCTTGCCGGACCAAGCGACCCTGGACCGGGTGCTGGCCTGCGACGAACCCCGGCTGGCACTGCGCGGAGGAGCGTTGCTGGCGGCCAGGCTCGTGCCGGTGCAGGGGCTGCGCGCGCCGACCGAGGGGCCGTGGCGGCTGGAGACGACCCAGCCCGGCAGTCTGGCCGACCTCGCGCTGATCGACTGGCCCGCCGCCGCGGAACCGTTGGCGCCAGGGCACGTCAGGCTTGAGGTACGTGCCGCGGGAGTGAACTTCCGCGACGTGTTCGACGCGCTCGGTATGAACCGGCGCGAGGCGACACCGATGGGCTCCGAGGCTGCCGGTGTCGTGCTGGAGGTCGGAGCCGGGGTCACCGGACTGCGGCCAGGGGACCGGGTCTTCGGCATGTGCGACGGCTCGTTCGGGCCGGTCGCCGTCACGGATCACCGGTTGCTGGCGCGGATGCCGGAGGACTGGTCGTTCACCGAGGCGGCGACGGTGCCGCTGGTCTTCCTGACCGCCCTCTACGGCTTGCGCGACCTGGCACGCCTCCAGCCCGGTGAGTCGCTGTTGGTGCACGCGGGCACCGGTGGCGTCGGCATGGCGGCGATCCAGCTTGCCCAGCACTGGGGCGCGGAGGTCTACGCGACGGCGAGCGAGCCCAAGCAGCACATGCTGAAGTCGTTGGGAATCCCGGATCACCGGATCGCCTCGTCCCGGACCCTGGACTTCGAGCGGAAGTTCCCGGTCGTCGACGTGGTGCTGAACTCCCTGACCGGCGAGTTCGTGGACGCCTCACTGCGTCTGCTGTCCAGTGGCGGCCGGTTCATGGAGATGGGCAAGACCGACATCCGCTCGGCTGTGCCCGATGTCGAGTACCGCGCGTTCGACCTCGGCGAGCTGGACGAGGACGAGGTGCGGGAACGCCTCGCCGAGCTGCTGGAGCTGTTCGAGTCCGGCGCGCTGAAGCCGTTGCCCGCCACCACCTGGGACGTCCGCCGCGCCCAGGAGGCGTTCGGTTTCATCAGCCAGGCCAAGCACATCGGCAAGGTCGTGCTGACCATCCCGCGCGGACTCGGCCCGGCATCGCGCGTGCTGATCACCGGTGCCACCGGCGGTGTCGGCAGGCTCGTCGCGCACCACCTGGTCGCCCGGCACGGTGTGCGCGACCTGCTCCTGGTCAGCAGGAGCGGTGGCGGCCAGGACCTGGCGGAGGAACTGACCGCGCTCGGCGCGCGGGTGGAGCTGGCCGCCTGCGAGGTCGGGGACCGGGCCGCCGTGGAACGCTTGCTGCACGGGCGCGAAGTGACAGCGGTCTTCCACGCGGCGGGCGTGGTGGACGACGGCACGATCGACTCACTCACACCGGAGCGGCTGTCGAAGGTGTTGCGCCCCAAGGTGGACGCGGCCTGGCACCTGCACGAGCTGACCGCGCACATGGACCTGACCGAGTTCGTGCTGTTCTCCTCGGGCTCCGGTATCGTCGGCAACCCGGGCCAGGCGAACTACGCGGCGGCCAACACCTTCCTGGACGCGCTCGCGCGGCACCGCCGGGCGCGGGGACTGCCCGCCACGTCCATCGCGTGGGGTCTGTGGGCCATCGACGCGGGCATGGCGCACGCGCTGACCCGCCGTGACCTGGACCGGATCGCGGCCACCGGGCTGCCCGCGCTGTCAGCTGACCAGGGGCTGGCCCTGCTCGACGCGGTGCTGACCGTGGATGAGCCCAACGTCGCCGCGCTGCGCGTCGACCTCGCGGCCTTGCGCGGTCAGCGCGACGTGCCGCACGTGCTGCGGGCCTTGGCGCCGTCCGCCCGGCGCGAAGCCGTGCAGGACCTGCTGCCGCGCATCGCCACGCTCGGCGAAGAGGACCGGCTCGCGGCCGTGCTGTCGGTGGTGAGCCGGGAGACCGCCGCCGTGCTCGGCCACCACAGCGCCGACCGCCTCGGGGCCGACGAGCCGTTCAAGGACCTCGGCTTCGACTCGCTGACAGCGGTCGACCTGCGCAACCGGCTCAACACCCTGACCGGGCTCCGGCTCGCACCCACGGTGATCTTCGACCACCCGACGCCGAGCGCCCTCGCCCGGCACGTCGCCGCGCTGCTGGCCCCGGCGCCCGCCGAGCCCGCGGTGCTGACCGAGCTGGCCCGGCTGGAGGCGGCCGTGGCGGGCTTCGACGGCGACGCGGACACCCTCGCCGAGGTGCGGCGCAGGCTCACCGCGCTGCTCGACCGGCCGGCCACCGCGACCGCCGACATCGGCGCCGCGTCCGACGAGGAGATGTTCGACCTGCTCAGCAAGGAGTTCGGAATCTCATGACGAGCAACGAGGACAGGCTTCGGCGCCTGCTCAAGGAAGTCACCGCCGAGCTCCGGCAGGCCCGCGCGCGGGGCAGCGAGCCGGTCGCCGTGGTCGGCATCGCCTGCCGCTTCCCCGGTGGCGTGGCCGACGCGGACGGGTTGTGGGAGCTGGTCGCGCAGGGACGCGACGCGATCGGGCCGTTCCCGGCCGAGCGCGGGTGGGCCGCCACCGGCCGGGGCGGGTTCCTCCACGACGCGGACCGGTTCGACGCGGAGTTCTTCGGCATCTCGCCGAACGAGGCACTGGCCATGGATCCGCAGCAGCGCCTGGCCTTGGAGGTCTCGTGGGAGGCGTTGGAGCACGCGGGCCTGGACCCCAGCGCGTTGCGCGGCAGCGGCACCGGTGTGTTCCTGGGCGGCATGCACCAGGACTACCTGTCGGTCCTGGAAGAGGACCCGAACGCGTTGTCCGGCACGGGGAACTCCTCCAGCGTGATGTCCGGGCGCATCGCCTACGAGCTGGGTTTCGAAGGCCCGACGCTCACCGTGGACACCGCGTGCTCGTCCTCGCTGGTGGCCCTGCACCTGGCCACTCAGTCGCTGCGTGCGCAGGAGTGCTCGTTGGCGCTGGCCGGGGGAGTGACCGTGATGTCCACCCCGGCGACCTTCGTGGAGATGACCCGGATGGGCGGCTTGGCACCGGACGGCCGTTGCAAGGCGTTCTCCGACAGCGCCGACGGCACCGGTTTCTCCGAGGGCATCGGCCTGCTCGTGCTGGAACGGCTGTCCGACGCTCAGCGCAACGGTCACCGTGTGCTGGCGGTGGTGCGCGGCACGGCGGTGAACTCCGACGGCGAGTCCAACGGGCTGACCGCGCCCAACGGCTCCGCCCAGCAGAAGGTGATCGGCGCGGCCTTGGCCAACGCGGGCCTTCGACCATCCGATGTGGACGCTGTGGAGGCGCACGGCACCGGCACGACGCTGGGTGACCCGATCGAGGCGCACGCGATCCTCGCCACCTACGGCCAGGACCGGGAGCAGCCGCTCCACCTCGGGTCGCTGAAGTCCAACATCGGGCACACCCAGGCGGCGGCCGGGGTCGGCGGTGTGATCAAAATGATCATGGCCATGCGGCACGGCGTGCTGCCGCCGACGCTGCACGTCACCGAACCGTCCTCGCACGTGGACTGGAGCCTCGGCGCGGTGCGCCTGGTCACCGGGCCCACTCCCTGGCCGGAGCTCGACCGTCCGCGCCGCGCGGGTGTCTCCTCCTTCGGTATCTCCGGCACCAACGCGCACGTGATCCTGGAGTCCGTGCCGTCGCCTCCGGCTTCTCCGGTGTCGGACCGAGTCGTGCCGTGGGTGCTTTCGGCTCAGACGGCCTCCGCGTTGCGCGCACAGGCAGCGCGGCTGGCGTCCGTCACTGGCAACTCCGCCGATATCGGTCTCTCGCTCGCCACGACCAGAACGGCTTTCGCCCAGCGCGCTGTCGTGTTCGGTCCGGCCGGCCTGCGAGCGCTGGCCGCTGGCGAACCCTCTCCCAAAGCCGTCGTGGGGACCGCCTCGGCCGCGGTGAAGCCCGTGTTCGTCTTTCCGGGTCAGGGCTCGCAGTGGCCCGGCATGGCCCGGGAACTCATGTCAACGCCGGTGTTCGCGGAGAAGATGCGGGAGTGCGCGGCGGCCTTTGAGTCCTTTGTGGACTGGGATTTGCTGGACGTCGTGGAGTCCGGTGAGTTCGACCGGGTTGACGTGGTGCAGCCTGTGTTGTTCGCGGTGATGGTGTCGCTGGTCGAACTGTGGCGGTCTTGCGGTGTCGAACCCGCGGCCGTGGTCGGTCATTCGCAGGGCGAGATCGCTGCCGCTCATGTGGCGGGTGCGCTGTCGTTGGAGGATGCGGCGCGCGTGGTGTGTTTGCGCAGCAAGGCGATCGCCGAGGTGCTGGCGGGCAAGGGCGGTATGGCCGCTGTCGCGCTTCCCGCTGAGCACGTGCGCTGGCCCGGCGTGCAGATCGCCGCCGTCAACGGGCCGTTCGCCACGGTGGTCTCCGGTGACCGCGCCGCGATCGAGGACCTGGTCGCCAACACCGAACAAGCGCGCAGGATCGAGGTCGACTACGCCTCCCACTCCGAGCACGTCGAAGTCTTGCGCGACCGGTTGCTCGATGCGCTTGCACCCGTGCGCGCCGCCGAGCCCGGCATCGCAATGCGCTCGACCGTCACCGGCGACTGGGTTGGCGCGGACGAGTTGGGCGCGGAGTACTGGTACACGAACCTGCGGCAGCCAGTGCACTTCGAGGCCGCGATCCGGGAGCTGCTCGCAGACGGGCACAACGTCTTCGTGGAAGTCAGCCCGCACCCCGTGTCGTTGTTCGGCGTCGAGCAGACCGCTGACGCGCTCGGCCGCGGTATCACCACCCTCGGCACGTTGCGCCGGGAGCAGGGCGGGTTCGACCAGTTCCAGATCGCCCTGGCCGAGGCGCACGTAGCCGGAGTGCCGGTCGACTGGGCGCCGTGCTACCCCGGGGCGCGCCTGGTGGACCTGCCGACCTATCCCTTCCAGCGCAGGCGTTTCTGGGCGAAGCAGGAGACGGAGAACCACGCCGGGCTCCCGGCCGGCTCGATGCGGGATCTCGTGCGCAACCACGTGGCCGCCGTGCTCGGGTACCCGTCCGGCGCGGCGATCACCCCCGAGACGCCGTTCGTGGACCTCGGCATGGACTCCGTCACGGCAGTGCGGCTGCGCAAGGCGTTGAGCACCGCGACCGGGCTGAACCTGCCCGCCACCGTGGCCTTCGACCACCCGACGTCAGCCGACCTCGCGGACTACCTGTCCGGAGCCGCGCCGGACACCGTGGTCCAGGCCGCGGTGTCCGAGGACGACCCCGTCGTGATCGTCGGCATGGCCTGCCGGTACCCCGGCGGCGCCGACTCGCCCGAGCAGCTGTGGGACCTGGTGCTCGGCGGGGTGGACGCGGTGTCGGGATTCCCGGCCGACCGCGGCTGGGACCTGGACGCGTTGCGCGGGACCTGCCCCACCTCCGAAGGCGGTTTCCTGTACGACGCGGGCGAGTTCGATGCCGCGTTCTTCGGGATCTCGCCGCGTGAGGCCCTGGCGATGGACCCTCAGCAGCGGCTCGTCCTGGAGACCGCGTGGCAGGCCCTGGAGCGCGCCCGCATCAACCCCCGGTCGCTCAAGCGAACTCCGACCGGCGTGTTCGTCGGTGCCTCGCAGCAGGACTACCTGTTGTCGGCAAGCGGGAAGAACGCCGACCTCGGCGGCTTCGTGCTCACGGGGCGGACGGCGAGCGTGCTGTCGGGTCGCGTCGCCTACACGCTCGGGCTGGAAGGCCCGGCGATCACCGTGGACACCGCGTGCTCGTCCTCGCTGGTGGCGCTGCACCTCGCGGCGAGCTCCGTGCGGTCCGGTGAGTGCTCGCTGGCCCTGGCCGGTGGCGTGGCCGTGATGTCCACCGCCTTCGCCTACGAGGAGTTCGCGAAGCAGAACGGCCTCGCTCCGGACGGCCGGTGCAAGGCGTTCTCCGACAGCGCGGACGGCACGGGGTGGGCCGAGGGCGTCGGACTCGTTGTGCTGGAGCGGCTTTCCGATGCCCAGCGCAACGGCCACCAGGTGCTGGCCGTGCTGAAGGGAACGGCCAGCAACCAGGACGGCGCTTCGAACGGGCTCGCCGCGCCGAGCGGTCCAGCGCAGCAGCGGGTGATCCGCCAGGCCCTCGCCAACGCGGGACTCCGCCCGTCCGACGTGGACGTGGTCGAGGCCCACGGCACCGGCACGACCCTGGGCGACCCGATCGAGGCGCAGGCGATCCTGGCCACGTACGGCCAGAACCGGCCACAGCCGGTGTACCTGGGGTCGCTGAAGTCGAACATCGGGCACGCGGCGGCCGCGGCCGGTGTCGGCGGTGTGATCAAGATGGTGATGGCGCTGCGGCACGGCGTGCTGCCGCCGACCCTGCACGTCGACGAGCCGTCGTCCTTTGTGGACTGGTCGGCGGGTGCCGTGTCGTTGCTGACCGAGCCGGTCGAATGGCCCGAGACCGGTCGCCCTCGTCGCGCGGGCGTGTCCTCTTTCGGCGTCTCCGGCACCAACGTGCACGTGGTCCTGGAGGCGGTGCCGCCGGCACTGCCGACCACGTCCGCGAAGGAAGGTGTGGCGCCATGGGTGGTCTCTGCGCGCAGTCCTGAGGCTCTGCGTGCGCAGATCGCCTCGCTGCGGGAGGTGGACGCGAACCCGTGGGACGTGGGCCGGTCGCTGATCAGCACGCGGGCGACGTTCGAGCACCGCGCGGTGGTCTTCGGCGAAGACGACGTTCGCGGCGTGGCCACCGAGTCCCGCGAGGCCGTGTTCGTCTTCCCTGGTCAGGGTTCGCAGTGGTCCGGCATGGCCCGGGAGCTCCTGTCTTCGTCGGAGGTGTTCGCGGAGAAGATGCGGGAGTGCGCGGCGGCCTTTGAGTCCTTTGTGGACTGGGATTTGCTGGATGTGGTGGAGTCCGGTGAGTTCGACCGGGTTGACGTGGTGCAGCCGGTGTTGTTCGCGGTGATGGTGTCACTGACCGAGCTGTGGCGCGAACACGGCGTCGTCCCGGCCGCGGTGGTGGGTCATTCGCAGGGCGAGATCGCCGCAGCTCATGTGGCGGGTGCGCTGTCGCTGGAGGATGCGGCGCGCGTGGTGTGCTTGCGCAGCAAGGCGATCGCCGAGGTGTTGGCGGGCAAGGGCGGTATGGCGGCGGTGTCGCTGCCGCCGGAGCTGGTGCCCACCGAGCGCGTGGCGATCGCGGCGGTGAACGGTCCCGCCTCGTGCGTGGTCTCCGGCGACGTCGACGCCTTGGACGAGCTGCTGGCGAGCGGGGTGCGCGGGCGTCGGATCGACGTGGACTACGCCTCGCACTCCGACCACGTTGAGGTCCTGCGCGAGCGGCTGCTGGCCGACCTCGCGCCGATCCACCCGCGTTCGGGCACCATCCCGTTCGTCTCGACCGTGACCGGCGATTGGATCGACACCGCCGAGCTGGACGCCGAGTACTGGTACACGAACCTGCGGCGCACGGTGCGGTTCTCCACCGCGACCCAGCTGTTGCTTGATGCCGACCACAGCGTGTTCGTCGAGGTCAGCCCGCATCCGGTGTTGACATTCGGGGTCGAGGAGACGGCCCAGGGCATCCCGGTGACCGCGACCGGAACGCTCCGGCGCGACGACGGCGGGCTCACCGGCTTCCACCGCGCGCTGGCGACGGCGCACGTGCACGGGGTCGAGGTGGACTGGGAGCCGGTGTTCGCCGGAGCCGGGATCGTCGATCTGCCGACCTACCCCTTCCAACGCCAGCGCTTCTGGGTGGACACCGGGGAGTCCACAGTGGATGACTGGCGGTACCGCGTCGACTGGGCCCCGCTGGACGCGCCCGCGCCGCGAAACCTCGGGCGCTGGCTCGTGGTCGGTGACAGCGGCGACGAGTGGGTGTGGACCGTCGCGAGGGCGCTCGGTGAGGACACCGTCGTGCTCGACGCTCCGGTGGACCGCGACGAGTTCGCCGCCCGCCTGGCCACAGCGCCGCCACACGAAGGTGTTCTGTCCCTTGTGGACGGACCGGTGCAGGCGGCCGTGGTGGCTCAGGAGGTCCGGTCCGCGCGCTTGTGGTGCGGCACCAGGGGCGGTGTGGAGCACGCCGGGGTGTGGGGCCTGGGCCGAGTGATCGCGATGGAGTCCCCGGACCGGTGGGGTGGTCTGATCGAGCTGCCGGAGACGCCGGACCCGCGGGCACTGCGCGCACTGCTCGTCGGAACCGAGGAGAACCAGGTGGCACTGCGGCCGGACGGTGCCTTCGGGCGGCGCCTGGTCCGCGCTGCACCCACAGCGCCTGCGCGGTCCTACAGGCCCAGCGGAACCGTCCTGGTCACGGGCGGAACCGGCGGGCTCGGCGCGCATGTGGCGCGCTGGGCGGCCGAGAGCGCGGACCAGGTCGTGGTGATCAACCGGAGCGGTCCGGACACGCCAGAGGCCGCGCGGTTGCGCGCGGACAGCGACAAGATCACCGTCATCGGCTGCGACGTCGCCGACGAGGCGGTGATGGCCGATGTGCTGGCCGACCACCCGCCGACCTCGATCTTCCACCTCGCGGCGGCGCTGGACGACGGCGTGCTGGACTCGCTCACCCCGCAACGGTTCGACACCGCGTTCCACGCCAAGGTACGTGGCGCACAAGTGCTCGACCGGCTGACGCGGGATGCGGATCTGGACGCGTTCGTGCTGTTCTCGTCGGTGTCCGGCACGGTCGGCGGCATCGGGCTCGGCAACTACGCCGCCGCCAACGCGATGCTGGACGCGATCGCCGAGGAGCGCCGGGCGCGCGGTGAGCACGCGCTGTCGATCGCGTGGGGACCGTGGGCCGGTGACGGCATGGCGACGCACGTGGTCGGTGAGGAGCGGCTGGACCGGCTCGGCTTGGTCCCGTTCAACCCGGAGACGGCGCTCAAGGCGTTGGGGCACGCGCTGAACCGGGACGACACCACGATCGCGGTATTCGACATCGACTGGGACCGGTTCCTCGCCGGCCCCGGAGCGGTGGGCACCAGGGCGCTGCTCAGCGAAGTCCTCGGTGCCTCCGAGGCGGCGCCCGCCAGCGACCTCCTCCAGCGCCTGGCCGCGGCCGGTGACCGCGACGGGCTCATGCTCGCCCAGGTCCGCGGCGATGTGGCCGCGGTGCTCAAGCACGCGTCCGCCGCGGACGTCGATCCCGAGTTCGCCTTCGCCGACATGGGTTTCGACTCCCTGTTGGCGGTGGAGCTGCGCAACCGGCTCGGCGCGGCCACGGGGCTGACGTTGCCGGTGACCCTGGTGTTCGAGTACCCGACGCCGTCCGCGCTCGCCGCGCACCTGCTGTCCGAGCTGTACGGGAACGCGGGTGAACCGGAGGACGACCTGCTAGCGCGGCTGGACGCGGCCAGTGACGAGGAACTGTTCGAGTTCATCCACCAGGAAATGGGCAGGTAAGGCCATGGCCGACGAGAACAAGCTCCGCGAGTACCTGAAGCTGGTGACCGCGGACCTGCACAAGGCCAGGACCCGCGTGCGCGAACTGGAGTCCGCCGACGCGGTGGCGATCGTGGGCATGGCCTGCCGCTTCCCCGGCGGGGTCACCGACGCCGACGGCCTGTGGGACCTGGTCGCCGGGGGCCGCGACGCCATCGGCCCGTTCCCCGCCGATCGCGGCTGGACCGCGACGGGGCGCGGTGGCTTCCTCGACGGCGCGTCGGAGTTCGACGCCGACTTCTTCGGGATCTCCCCGCGCGAGGCCCGGACCATGGACCCGCAACAGCGGCTGGTGCTGGAGAACGCCTGGGAAGCACTGGAGTCCGCGGGCATCGGCCCCGCCGGACTGCGCGGCAGCCGCACAGGAGTGTTCGTCGGCGCCTCCTACCAGGCGTACGACTCGCTCGCCGGGCACGCGGAGGAACTGATCGTCGGCAACGCGCCGAGCGTGATCTCCGGTCGGATCTCCTACGCGCTGGGGCTCGAAGGCCCCTCGTTGACCATCGACACCGCGTGCTCTTCCTCGCTCGTCGCGCTGCACTCCGCGGTCTCGGCGCTCCAGCGCGGGGAATGCACCTTGGCGCTCGCCGGCGGTGTCTCGGTGATGGCCACCCCGGCGTTGTTCGCCGAGTTCACGCGGCAGCAGGGCCTGGCGGCGGACGGCCGGTGCAAGGCGTTCGCGGCCGCCGCGGACGGCACCGGGTTCGCCGAGGGCGTGGCGATGCTCGTCGTGGAGCGCCTGGCCGACGCCGAGCTCAACGGTCACCGGGTGCTCGCGGTGGTGCGGGGGAGCGCGGTGAACTCGGACGGCACCTCCAACGGCCTGACCGCGCCCAACGGCCAGTCGCAGCAGCGGGTGATCCGGCAGGCCCTCGCGGTCGCCCGACTGTCCACCGAGGACGTCGACGTCGTGGAGGCGCACGGCACCGGAACGACACTGGGAGACCCCATCGAGGCGCAGGCCCTGCTGGCCACCTACGGCCAGGACCGCGCCGAGCCCGTGTGGCTGGGATCGCTGAAGTCCAACATCGGGCACACCCAGGCCGCCGCCGGGGTCGCGGGCGTAATCAAGATGATCATGGCGATGCGGCACGCCGTACTGCCCCGGACCCTGCACGTGGACGAGCCCACGCCGCACGTGGACTGGTCGGCCGGAGCGGTCCGGCTGCTCACCGAAGCCCAGCCGTGGGTGGTCGAGGGGCGGCCGCGCCGCGCGGCGGTGTCCTCCTTCGGCGTCTCGGGCACCAACGCCCACGTGATCCTCCAAGAGGGGCCTCCCGCGGCGAGCACTCCGCCTCGGGAGACCAAGGGCGTGCCGTGGCTGGTGTCCGGCAAGGGGGAGCGCGGTCTGCGCGCCCAGGCGAAGAGCCTGCTGGACGCGCTGGCTTCGGGCCGCGTGCCCGCCGACCCCGTTGCGGTCGGTGCCGCCCTCGCGACCACCCGGTCCTCCTTGTCCCACCGCGCCGTGGTGGTCGGAGCGGACATCGCCGAGCTGACGGACGGGCTGCGCGCCCTCGCCTCGGACGCGGACTTCGGTGTCGCCGCGCAGCACGGTCAGGTGGCCTTCGTCTTTCCCGGGCAAGGCACGCAATGGCTCGGCATGGGCCGCGAGCTGCTGGACTCGTCGGAGGTGTTCGCAGCACGGATGGCCGAGTGCGACGAGGCGCTGCGGTCCTTTGTGGACTGGTCGTTGCTGGAAGTCATCGCCTCCGGTGAGTTCGACCGGGTCGACGTGGTGCAGCCGGTGTTGTGGGCGGTGATGGTCTCGCTGGCCGAGGTCTGGCGCTCCTTCGGTGTGGAGCCCGCCGCCGTCGTGGGCCATTCCCAGGGCGAGATCGCCGCGGCCGTTGTCGCGGGCTCGCTGTCCCTGGAGGACGGTGCGCGCGTCGTGTGCTTGCGGAGCAAGCTGATCGCCACCGCACTGGCGGGCAAGGGTGGGATGCTCTCGGTCGCGCTGCCGGTGGAACAGGCGCGCCCGCTGTGCAACATCGCCGCGGTCAACGGCCCCTCGTCCTGCGTGGTCTCCGGTGACAACGCCGCCTTGGACGAGCTGGTCGATCGCCTGCCCGACGTGGTGCGCCGCATCGATGTCGACTACGCCTCGCACTCCCCGCAGGTCGAGGCCATCCGTGACGAACTGGTCGACGCTCTCGCCGGGATCGCACCGCGGGCCGGGTCAGTGCCGCTGATGTCCACGGTGACCGGTCGCATCGAACCGGGTGCAGGGCTGAACGCCGAGTACTGGTACGAGAACCTGCGCCAGACCGTGCGCCTGGACACGGCGGTGCGAGCGCTGGTTGACCAGGGTTTCGGGACGTTCATCGAGATCAGCGGCCATCCCGTGCTGACGGGCGGCATTCAGGACCTGGCCCCGGACGCCGTGGTGCTCGGCACGCTGCGGCGCGGTGACGGCGGTCTGCGCCGAGTGCTGCGCTCGATCGGCGAGGCGCACACGCACGGCGTCGACGTGGACTGGAGCTCAGCCTTCGGTGAGCAGCTGCCGACGGTCGCCCTGCCGACGTACGCCTTCCAACGAGAGCGCTTCTGGCTGGACTCCGCGCAGGACAGGCTTCGCAGCACCGAGCTGGCCACCGGCGGCGTGCTGTTCACCACCGAGCTTTCCCTTGCCGCACAGCCATGGTTGGCCGACCACGAGGTGCAGGACCAGATCCTGCTGCCGGGCGTCGCCTTCGTCGAGCTGGTCGTGCGGGCCGGTGACGAGCTGGGCGTTCCCCGGGTCGACGACCTGACCCTGCACAGCCCGCTGGTCATCCCCGCGCAGGGCGCGGTCGAACTCCAGATCACCGTGGACCCGGACAACGCCGTGACGGTGCATTCGCGCCATGACGGGGGAACGTGGGCCTTGCACGCGAGCGGGACCCTCGTCGAGGAGGTCGCCGCGACCGAGGACCTGCGCGCCTGGCCCCCGGCCGCCACGCCGATGGACCTGACCGGCTTCTACTCGTCCTTGGCGGACAGGGGACTGCGGTACGGCCCGGCTTTCCAGGGCCTGCGTGCGGCCTGGCGCCAGGGCGACGTGCGGTGGGCCGAGGTCGCGCTGCCCGAGCAGGACGGTCCGCACCTGCTGCACCCCGGCCTTCTCGACTCCGCGATCCACGCGGTCCTCGCCGATGCTGGTGAGAGCCGGTTGCCGTTCGTGTGGGAGGGCGTGTCGATCCACGCCGTCAACGCCAGCACGATCCGGGTGCGCATCACCATCGGAGACTCCGGAGACCTCAGCCTGCTGCTGGCCGACGAGGACGGTGCACCGGTGGCCACCGTGGACCGGCTCGCGTCCCGCCCGGTGTCCCTCGGCCGGCAGGCGGAAGACCTGCTGCACGTCGAGTGGGTCACGGCAACGCCCGGGGAACCGGGTTCTGAGATCGCCACGGTCAGCCCGGGCTCGGTGCGCGAAGCCCTGCACGCCATCCAGTCCGCGGAGGACGAGCTGGTCGTGATCACCTCGGGCGCGGTCGCCGATGCGACGCCCGATCCCGAGGCGGCCGCGATCTGGGGGCTCGTCGCGTCCGCGCAGGCCGAGCACCCCGGACGCTTCGTCCTCGCCGACGTCGACGACAGTTCGGCCTCGGCACTCCCAGGGGCTCTCGCCACCGGTGAGCCGCGCGTGGCCTTGCGCGGCGGCGAAGTGCTGGTGCCGAGGCTCGCGCGCGGGGCAGGTGTGGAGCTGCCGCCGGAACCCGCGTGGGGCGTGGATCTCTTCGGCGGGGACACCTTGGACGAACTACCGCTCATCCCTGCACCGGAGGCGCTGAAGCCGTTGGCGGCCGGCGAGATTCGCGTCTCCGTCCGCGCGACCGGGGTCAACTTCCGTGATGTCCTCGTGGCCCTGGGGGTGGTGGGCTCCGACCAGCGCGTCGGCGGTGAGGCCGCCGGTGTCGTGGTGGAGGTCGGCTCCGACGTGACCGGGTTCGCGCCCGGCGACCGCGTGATGGGCATGATGGGCGGTGCCTACGGTGGCCCGTTCGCGGTCGCCGACCAGCGCGCGGTCGCGCGCATCCCGGTCGGCTGGTCGTTCGCGCAGGCGGCTTCGGTGCCCGCCGCGTTCCTCACTGCCTACTACGCGCTCGTCGAGATCGCGGCCGTGAAGCCGGGGGAGCGGGTGCTCGTCCACGCGGCCGCGGGTGGGGTCGGCATGGCGGCGGTGCAGCTGGCCCGCCACCTCGGGGCGGAGATCTTCGCGACTGCCAGCCCCGCCAAGTGGCACGCCGTAGCCGCCGAACACGTCCAGTCCTCGCGCACCCTGGACTTCGAGCGGGAGTTCCCGCGCGTCGACGTGGTGCTGAACTCGCTCACCGGCGAAGCCATCGACGCTTCCTTGCGGATGCTGGCTCCCGGCGGGCGGTTCGTGGAGCTGGGCAAGACAGACCCGCGCGCGCCGGAAGGCGTCAGCTACCGGGCCTTCGACCTGCTCGTCGACGCGGGCACGGACGGCATCCAGCGGATGTTCGGCGAGCTGCTGCCGTTGTTCGAACGCGGTGTGCTGACTCCGCTTCCAGTGTCCACTTGGGACGTCCGCAGGGCCGGGGCGGCGTTCCGCTTCGTCAGCCAGGCCAAGCACATCGGCAAGGTCGTGCTCACCGTTCCCGCACCGTGGAACCCGGAGGGCACGGTTCTGGTGACCGGTGCCGGCGGCACGGTCGGCGGCCTGGTGGCGCGGCACCTGGTGGCCGAGCACGGTGTGCGGCACCTGCTGCTCGTCAGCCGCCGGGGCGTCACTCCCGAGCTGGAAGCCGACCTGACCGCCCAGGGCGCCACGGTCACCGTCGCGGCCTGTGACGTCGCTGACCGGGACGCCCTCGCGGAGGTCGTCGTCGCCGTCGAGCGCCCGCTGACCGCGGTGATCCACGCGGCGGGTGTGCTCGATGACGGCCTGGTCGACTCACTCACCCCGGAACGGCTCGACGCCGTGTGGCGGCCCAAGGTGGAGGGGGCGCGAAACCTGCACGAGCTGACCCGTGACGCGGACCTCGCGGCGTTCGTGCTGTTCTCCTCGGCAGCCGGTGTGCTCGGCAACGCGGGGCAGGGCAGCTACGCCGCGGCCAACGCGTACCTGGACGCCTTCGCGGCTTGCCGTCGATCCCACGGGCTGCCCGCGCTGTCCCTGGCGTGGGGCCTGTGGTCGGACCTGAGCACCATGACCGAGGGAAGCGCGGATCGCTTGACGCGGCGGGGAATTCGACCGATGCCCGCGCCACGGGCGCTGGCACTGTTCGACGCGGCGTTGCGACGGGACGAACCGCTGCTGCTGCCGTTGGAGGTGGATCAGCAAGCACTGCAAGAAGATCCGCCGCACCTGTGGCGGTCCCTGGTCCGCGCCAGGACTCGGCGTCGCGTCGTGCAGACCTCGACGGACTGGCTGTCGTCGGTGCCTGCGGCCGACCGCGTCGCCGCGCTCGTCGACCTGGTGCGCACGCACGCGGCGAAGGTGCTCGGTCACGACTCGCCCGAGCAGGTGGCGGCCGATCGCCCGTTCCGCGACCTCGGGTTCGACTCGCTCAGCGGCGTCGAGCTGCGCAACCGGCTCAACGCCGCGACCGGGTTGCGGCTGTCGGCCACCGCCGTCTTCAACTTCCCCACACCGGCGGCGCTGGTCGACAAGATGCTCGCCGACCTGTTCCCCGAGTCCCCCGCGCCCGAGACCTCCGCACCCGAGGACGACGTCGACCTGCTGGACGTGGACAGCCTGGTCGAGCGGGCACTGCGCACATCCCCCTTGGAGCTGTCATGACCCAGGCGTACCCGTTCAGCCCGGCCCAGCGGCTGGAGATGGACCCCACCTACGCGTGGCTGCGGGACAACGAGCCGGTCACCCGCGTGCGGATGCCTTACGGCAACGGCACCGCCTGGCTGGTCACCCGCTACGACGACGTCAAGGCGGGCCTGAGCGACCTCCGGCTCAGCCGCGCGGCCGCCGTCGGCAAGGACGTGCCGCGCAGCCGACCGGAGCTGGAGGAGCCGATGTCGGTGCTCTCCGCCGACCCACCAGAGCACTCCCGGCTGCGCCGGCTGGCGGCGAAGGCGTTCAACGCGCGGCAGATGGAACGCATGCGCCCCAAGGTCGACGCCATCGTGGCGACGTTGCTGGACGAGATGGAGACCGGTGGGAGCACCGCCGACCTGGCACGCTCGCTGTGCTGGCCCATGCCGACCCAGGTGATCTGCGAGCTGCTGGGCGTGCCGTACGCCGACACCGAGCGGATCCGAGCGTGGGTCACCCACCTGGTCGCCATGGACAGCACGGACATCACCGTGGTGAAGCAGGCCAGGACCTCGGTGTGGAACTACTTCGTCGAGCTGATCTCGCGGCGCCGCGCCGAGCCGGCAGAGGACCTGCTGAGCCACCTGATCGCGGCCCGCGACGAGGGCGACCGGCTCAGCGAGAGCGAGCTGATCTCCTTCGGCATCACGCTGCTGGTGGCCGGCTACGAGACGACCGCGAACTCGCTGGGGAACTTCGTGTTCCACCTGCTCGCCAACCGGCACCTGTGGCAACGCCTGGTCGACGAGCCGGAGATCCTGCCCGCGGCGACCGAGGAGATGCTGCGCGCCCTGCCGATCGCGGCGACCGGCCTGTTCACCCGGATCGCGACCGCCGACCTCGAACTGGGTGGAGTGCTGATCCGCGAGGGTGATGCCGTTGTGCTGCAACCGACCTCGGCCAACCGTGACGCCTCGGTGTTCGAGCACCCGGACGAGGTCGACTTCGACCGCGAGGTGAACCCGCACATCGCGTTCGGGTTCGGCACGCACTACTGCATCGGCGCGCAGCTGGCCCGGCTGGAGCTGACCTCCGCGCTCAGCGCGCTGCTGCACCGGTTCCCCGCGCTGCGGCTCGCCGTGCCCGCGCCGGACGTTCCCTGGCGCACCGGTCAGCTGGTGCGCGGCGTGGAGTCGCTGCCGGTCACCTGGACCGAGGGACGGGGTTGAGATGAACGAGCGACTGGTCGAGGCGCTGCGGGCGTCGGTCAAGGAGAACGAGCGGCTGACCCGCGAGCTGGCGCGGGGCAGGCGCGAGCCGATCGCGATCGTGGCGATGAGCTGCCGGCTGCCCGGCGGTGTGGGCTCACCCGAGGACCTGTGGGAGCGGGTGTCACGGGGCGACGACCTGCGTTCGGGGTTCCCCACCGATCGCGGCTGGGACGTCGACGACCTCTACGACCCCGATCCGGAAGCCAAGGGCAAGAGCTACGTCCGCGAGGGCTACTTCCTCGACGGGCTCGCTGACTTCGACGCGGCGCACTTCGGGATCTCGCCGCGCGAAGCCAACTCCATGGACCCGCAGCAGCGCATGATGCTGGAGGGCACCTGGGAGGTCTTCGAGCGGGCGGGGATCGTGCCGTCCTCCTTGCGCGGCAGCAGGACCGGGGTGTTCGTCGGCTCCGGCGCCGCGGACTACGGCGCCCTGCTCGCGGACAACCTGGCCGAGTCCGAGGGCTATCTGATCACCTCGACGTCCTCCAGCGTGGTGTCCGGGCGCGTGGCCTACACCTTCGGCCTCGAAGGCCCGGCGGTCACGGTGGACACCGCGTGCTCGTCCTCGCTGGTCGCGCTGCACCTGGCCTGCACCGCGCTGTGGCAGGACGAGTGCGCGCTCGCGGTGGCCGGGGGAGTGACCGCGCTGGCCACCCCCCGGGTGATCGTGGAGTTCAGCCGTCAGCGCGGGTTGTCGCCGGACGGCCGGTGCAAGGCGTTCGCCGACTCCGCCGACGGCACCGGGTGGGGCGAGGGCGCTGCAGTGGTGCTGCTGGAACGGCTCTCCGACGCCCGGCGCCTCGGTCACCCCGTGCTCGCGGTGATCCGAGGCTCGGCGCTGAACTCCGACGGCGCTTCCAACGGCCTGGCCGCGCCCAACGGGCCCTCGCAGGAGCGGGTGATCCGCCAAGCCCTGGCCGCCGCGGGACTGCGCCCGTCCGACGTGGACGCTGTCGAGGCGCACGGGACCGGGACCACGCTGGGCGATCCGATCGAGGCCGAGGCCCTGCTCGCCACGTACGGCCACGACCGCTCGGAGCCGTTGTGGCTGGGCTCGGCCAAGTCGAACTTCGGGCACACCCAGGCGGCGTCCGGCTTGGTCGGAGTGCTCAAGATCGTCCAGGCGCTGCGGCACCGGGAACTGCCGGCGACCCTGCACGTCGACCGGCCGTCGCGGCACGTGGACTGGTCCGCGGGCGAGGTGCGGCTGCTGACCGAGCGGCGTCCGTGGCCCGAGACGGGTCGTCCCCGTCGTGCCGGGGTCTCCTCGTTCGGCATCAGCGGCACCAACGCCCACGTGATCATCGAGTCGGTGGACGAGGCCGCCGCGGGGAGCCTGTCCGAGCCGCCGGTGGCGCCGTGGGTGCTGTCCGGCCGCACCGAGCAGGCAGTGCGGGACCAGGCCGCTCGACTGCGCGATCACCTGACGCGGCAGCCGCTCGGCTCGGGCGATGTCGGGCTCACCCTGGCGGCGCGCACGCGGTTCGACCACCGGGCTGTGGTGGTGGCCCGCGACCGTGCCCACGGCGTCTCCCTGCTGGACAAGCTGGCCGCGGGCGAACCCGACGAGGCCGTGGTGTGCGGGAGCAGCCTGCCCACGGCCGAGCCGGTCGCGTTCGTCTTCCCAGGCCAGGGGTCGCAGTGGGCGGGGATGGGGGAGCAGCTGTGGGCCGGCTCTCCAGTGTTCGCCGAGTCCATGGCCGAGTGCGAGAGGGCGTTCGCGCCACACGTCGGCTGGTCCCTGCGGGAAGTGCTGGGCGACTCGCTGGCGCTGGAACGCGACGATGTCGTGCAGCCCGCGTTGTTCGCGGTGATGGTGTCGCTGGCCCGGCTGTGGATGTCCTTCGGTGTGCGCCCAGCCGCCGTGATCGGCCACTCCCAGGGCGAGATCGCTGCCGCCGTCATTTCCGGGGCACTGTCCCTTGTGGATGGTGCACGCGTGGTGTGCCTGCGCAGCAAGGTGATCACGGAGCTTCTCGTTGGCCGGGGCGGCTTGGTGTCGGTGCCCGCGCCGCCTGAGCGGATCACCACGCCCGGGGTGAGCGTCGCTGTGGTCAACAGCCCCTCGGCCACCGTCGTCGCCGGTGACGACGCGGCGCTGGAGGCTGTGTTGCGTGAGCATCCGCGGGCCAAGCGGATTCCCGTGCGTTATGCCTCGCACAGCCCGTTCGTCGAGGCCGTGCGGGAGGAGCTGGCGGCACGGCTGTCCGGTCTGCGCGCACAGAGCGGTGAGGTGCCGTTCTACTCCACGGTGACCGGTGAGCGCATCGACACCGTCGTGCTGGGCGCTGACTACTGGTACCGGAATCTGCGTCGGCCCGTGCTGTTCGCCGACGCCGTCCACACGGTGACCGCCGCCGGGATCTCCACGTTCGTCGAGGTCAGCCCGCACCCAGTGCTCGCCCAGGTCATGGACGCCGACGTGGTCGTGGAGACGTTGCGCCGCGAGGACGGCGGGCTTGACCGGATGCTGCGTTCGCTCGCTTCCTTGCACACTCGCGGCGTCGCAGTCGACTGGAACCCGGCGCTGACGGGCGCACGCCTCGTCGACCTGCCCACCTACGCGTTCCAGCGACAGCGGCACTGGCTGATGCCTGCACCTGGCCGCTCCTCCGGGCAGGCGCACCCGTTGCTCGGGGCGCCGCTGGAGTTGGCGTCCGGGGACGGTGTGGTGTTCGCCGGCACGGTGTCGCGCCGGACGCATCCCTGGCTGGCCGAACACGCGGTGCGGGGTACGGCCCTGCTCCCGGGGACCGCCGTGCTGGAGATGGCGATCCGAGCCGGCGATGAGATCGGCTGCCGTCGAGTGGACGAACTCGTGCTGGAGCAACCGATCCTGATCCCCGAAACCGGTGAGGTCCGGCTCCAGGTCGAGCTGGCCGCGCCGGACGAGACCGGGCGGCGAGCGCTCGGCGTGTACGCGCGAGGCCCGGAGGGGTGGGTCCGGCACGCCAGCGCGATGCTGTCCAACGAGCCACCCGTCCCACCGTCGGTCCAGTGGTTGCCTTCCCACGCTCAACCCGTTGACCTGCAAGGGTTCTATGAAAACTTGACGGACAACGGCTACGAGTACGGTCCGTTGTTCCGCGGTCTGCGCGCCGCGTGGCGCTCCGGCGAGACCATCTACGCCGAGGTGGAGCTGCCCGGCGAGCCCGGTGAGTTCGGGGTGCACCCGGCCTTGCTGGACGCTGCCTGCCATGCGATCGCCCTGTCACCGATCGCCGGTTTCACGCTGCCCTTCTCGTGGAACGACGTGACGCTGCACCGGACCGGGGCGCGGACCCTGAGGGTCGTCCTCACGCCGGTGGGGACCGATGCGATGGCGGTGACCGCTTTCGACTCCGCGGGAAATCCGGTGCTCTCCGCCGCGTCGATGTCCGTGCGTGCCTTCACCGACGTGAAGTCCGCACCGCGCGCGGACTCCCTGTTCCGCCTGGAGTGGCCGGAACTCGCAGTGGAGTCCACAGAGGACTCCTCTGGGGACGAGGTCGTCTACGTCTCGGCGGAATCAGCAAGGCAGGCGGCGGCGCGAGCCCTGGACCTGGTCAAGCGCTGGTTGGCCAGTGACGGGCCCGGCAGGCTCGTCGTCGTCACCGAGAACGCGGTAGCGGTCGAGCGGCACCACACGGTGGACGCGGACGCGGCGGCGGTGTGGGGACTCGTCCGAGCCGCGCAGTCCGAACACCCCGGCCGTTTCATGTTGGTGGACACCGACGGCGCGTTGACACCCGCACAACTGTCCACTGTGCTCGATTCCGACGAGCCGCAGATCGCCGTGCGCGAAGGCGTCCTGCGCGTGCCCCGGCTCGCCCGTCACCAGGCGGCCCTCCAGCCGGTGGAGGACGGCCCGTGGCAGCTGACCTACGGCGAGACCGGCAGCCTGGACGAGCTGAGGCTCGCGCCCAGCCCGCACGTGCGGCACCCCCTGGAACCCGGTCATGTGCGCATCGGTGTCCGCGCGGCGGGAGTCAACTTCCGGGATGTGCTCATCTCCCTCGGCATGTATCCCGGTGCGGCCGGTGGGATCGGCGCCGAGGTGGCCGGTGTGGTGCTGGCGGTGGGTTCGGCGGTGTCCGATCTGCGAGTCGGCGACCGCGTGATGGGCTGCCTGATCGACGGCGGTGGGTTCGGGCCGATCGCCGTCACCGACCACCGGTTGCTCGTGCGCATGCCCTTGGACTGGTCCTTCGCTCAAGCCGCGTCCGTGCCAGCCGCGTTCCTGACCGCGTACTACGCGCTGCGTGACCTGGCCGACGTCCAGCCGGGTGAGTCCCTCCTGGTGCACGCGGGCACCGGTGGCGTGGGTACGGCGGCCATCCAGCTGGCCCGGCACTGGGGTGCCGAGGTGTACGCGACGGCGAGCGAGCCCAAGCAGCACGTGCTGAGGTCGTTGGGAATCCCGGAGGAACGCATCGCTTCCTCGCGAACCCTGGACTTCGCCGATGGCTTCCCCGGCGTCGACGTGGTGCTGAACTCGTTGGCGGGTGAGTTCGTGGACGCTTCGCTGCGGTTGCTGTCGAAGGGCGGCCGGTTCGTCGAGATGGGCAAGACCGACATCCGTTCGGCGGTGCCCGACGTCGAGTACCGGGCCTTCGACCTGGCGGAAGCCGGTCCCGACCGCATAGCGGAGATGCTGCGCTCACTCGCGGAGCTGTTCGCCGGCGGCGCGTTGACCTTGCCGCCGATCACCACGTGGGACGTGCGGCGGGCGCCGGAGGCGTTCCGGTTCATCAGCCAGGCCAAGCACATCGGCAAGGTCGTGCTCACCGTCCCGCGCCAGTGGGACCCGGAGGGCACCGTGCTCGTCACCGGTGGCCTCAGCGGAATCGGCGCCGTGCTGGCCCGACACCTGGTCAAGGAGCGCGGCGTCCGCCACCTGCTCCTGGTGGGCCGGCGTGGTGCGGACACGCCGGGCGCGGCAGACCTGCGTGAGGAGCTGACCGCATTGGGCGCGGAGGTCACCATCGCGGCCTGCGACGTCTCCTCGCGCGATGACCTCGCCAGGCTGCTGCGCGGTGTCCCGGCCGCTCACCCGCTGACCGCGGTGCTGCACTCGGCGGGTGTGCTGGACGACGGGGTGATCAGCGCGCTCGACGCGGACCGGATCGACACCGTGTTCCGGCCCAAGGTCGACGCCGCCCAGCACCTGCACGAGCTGACCCGCGAGCTGGACTTGGCCGCGTTCGTGCTGTTCTCCTCGGCATCGGCCACGTTCGGCGCCGCCGGGCAAGGCAACTACACCGCGGCGAACTCGGTCGTGGACGCCCTCGCCCAGCAGCGCGTGGCTTCGGGCCTGCCCGCGCAGTCGATCGCGTGGGGGCTGTGGGAACTGGCCAGCGACATGACCGGCGACCTCGCCGACCGCGACCTGGCCCGGGTCGAACGGTCCGGCGTCGCCGTGCTGTCCGATGACGACGGCGCGGAGCTGTTCGACGCCGCGACGGCCCTCCCGGAGGCAGTGGTGCTGGCCGTTCCGATCAACCTCGCGGTCGAGCCCACTCCGCCACTGTTGCGGGGCTTGGTCCGCACGTCCCGTCCTGCCGTGGCTTCGGCTTCGAGCGACCCGTTGTCCTTGGTGCGCACGCACACCGCCGTCGTGCTCGGGCACAGCGGTCCGGAGGCGATCGACGAGCAGGCCCCATTCACGCAGATGGGCTTCGACTCCCTCACCGCGGTCGAGCTGCGGAACCGGCTCAGCCGCGCGACCGGTCTGCGCCTGCCGTCGACATTGGTGTTCGACTTCCCGACACCCGCGGAGCTCGCCGCGCACCTCGGTTCCGGTGTGCCGAACGCTCCGGCGCCGCAGGGTGATCTGATCGGCGAGCTGTGCCGCGACGCTTTCATCGCCGGAGAGGTCGACCGGGGTTTCGAGCTGCTCCGCACGATTGCGAAGAACCGTCCACAAGGGACAAGGGAGGTGTCGTTCAGCCGGCTCGTGTCCGGGGGGCAAGGGCCGCACGTCATCTGCGTCAGCCCCTTGACACCGCTCGCGGGGCCGGAAACCTACGGCCGGTTCGCCGAGTCCTTCCGCGGCCGCGCGATCGTCGATGTGCTCGGCACTCCCGGGTTCGCGGAAGGGGAGGCGCTCATCGGCACGCGCCACGACCTGCTCACCGGCCACGCCAAGGCGATCCTGGACCGGGTGGGTGACGCACCGTTCGTGCTCGTCGGGCACTCCTCCGGAGGACTGCTCGCGCACGAGCTGGTGCCCGTGCTCGCCGACCACGGCAGGCGACCGGAGGCGGTGGTGTTGCTGGACACCTACGAGCCGCGCGGCGAGCTGCTGGGCGAGTTCACCACCGCCCTGATGCGGCGGATGTACGAGAGGGCCGACCGGATGGCGCCGATGACCGCCACCGGGCTGTCCGCGATGGCCTGGTACACCGACCTCCTGACCGGGTGGCGGCTGAGCACCCTGGCGGTCCCGGCGCTCCTGGTGCACGCGGCGCGACCGCTGGCCGAAGGCGTCCACCCGGCGGGTGACCCCGGCGTGGCGGCCGAGCTGCCGGGAGACCACTTCACGATCATGGAGGGGGACAACGCCGGACGAGCGGGCGAGCTGGTGCGCGACTGGCTCGGTCGGGTGTCGTGAGGAGCCGATGAGCACACTGGACCTGAACCTCCTGGTGCCGCTGCAGGCGCTGCTGGTCGAGGCGAACGTGACCCGCGCCGCCGAGCGGACCGGGGTGGGCCAACCCGCCATGAGCGCGTCGCTGGCCAAGCTGCGCAGGCACTTCGACGACCCGCTGCTGGTCAGGGACGGCCGGGGGATGAAGCTGACCCCGCTGGCCACGTCCCTGCTGGAGCCGGTGACCGAGCTGCTCGGCTCGCTGCGCACGGTGCTCGACAACCGCGCCCCGTTCGACCCGGCCGCGCTGCGGCGCACCTTCACCATCATCACCAGCGACTACGTGGCGACGGTGCTGATCAAGCCGCTGCTGCGGGCGATCGTGCCCGAGGCACCGCACGTGCGGATCAACCTGGTGCAGCCGAAGCTGAGCATGGTGTCACTGCTGCGGCGCGTCGAATGCGACCTGGTGATCGCCCCGCAGGCGCTGATGCCCCCGGAGGCGCTGACCTACCAGCACCGCGAGCTGTTCACCGACCACTTCGTCGTGGTCGCGGACAAGGACAACGACAGCGTCCACGACCCGATCAGCATCGAAGAGCTGTCCCGCCTGCCGTACCTGGGATTCCACGCGCCCGTGCTGCGGGAACTCGGCCTGGCCGAAGACGACGTCTGCGCCCGGGTGCCCGCGCACTTCACCGTCGCTCCCCACCTGGTCGCGGGCAGCCGGATGGTCGCCCTCGTCTACACCAGGCTGTTCGAGCTGTTCGGGGCCGACGCCGGGCTGCGCGCGGTGTCCCTGGACGCGCAGCAGCGCCCCGTGGTCGAGATGATGTTCTGGCACCCCAAGTACAACGCCGACCCCGCGCACACCTGGCTGCGGGCCAAACTGGAGGAGGTGGCCGCGACCATCTGAGAGAAGCGGCTGGATGCGGCCGAGGCACAGCTGAAGCGGTCCGTCGCGCTCCGTTACGTCAAGATCACCCCGAATGCACAGGCAGAGCCATCTCCTTGTCGGCGGTCAGCTCGGCCTGAGCACGGCGACGGTCCACCCAGCTGCCTCCGGTCCGAGCCCACGCAGGATCGCCTCGATCCTCGCGCGGATCGCGAACGGCGCGGGCTCGACGTCGGCGAGCATGTCGATGACGGGCGGGAACACCAGTTCCGCGTGCTCAAACGGGGCCTCGCCGGTGTGGCCGAGAAACACCGTGGGGGCGTCCAAGCACCTGCGGACCGCCTTGCGGAAGTCGTGCGTCCCACCCCAGCAGCAGCCCAGCACGACCACCGGAGCCCGAAGGCCACCGTTGTCCGGGCCACGAATGGCCTCGGGCGTGATGGGCAAGCGGCCGACCCGAGGCGGGAAGTAGCCGTGTCCGTCGAACACCAAGAGGTCGACCTGACGCCGCAGCAGACCGGGGAGGTCGGCGAGCAGACCCGTCTCTACCGTGACGTCCACCGCGGTCGTGTTCGCCAGAGCGCGAACAGCCTGAAGACCTTTCGTCACCTTGGTGGACTGTGTGGACGCCACCAGCAGCGCGGTGCTGACCCTGCCCATGTCCCCGCCCTTTCCTGTCACCTCGTCGTGCGCCGGAGGTGGTGGGCGATCGTCTCCACGTGTGGGGAGTCCAGCATCGCGAAGTGGTGGCCGTCGACCGGCACCACCTCCAGGGCATCGCAGAACTCGTCCCAGCCAAGAGCGCTGTCCGCTCGGTCGAACCATCGGTAGGGCGCTCCGGCCGGAGGTGCCTGGGTGGCCCGGTAGAGCACAGCGCGGCCCGCGCGGCGCGGCGGCTGGTAGCGCTTCACCGCGAGTGCCTCGATGTGGAAGGTCCGCTGGCTGTGCAGGATCGCTGGCGCGACCTCCGGTGCGACCACCCCGGCATCGGTGATCGCCTGGGCGAGCATGGCGGCCTGGCTGACGTCGTCGCTTGCCAGCATTTCCCGATAAGGCAAGGAGATCGGTTCGCCGTAGATCGTGCCCAAAGTCTCGGCGAGGTGCCGCAGGTCGGGCTCGTCCATGCCTGTCTTCGGGCCGATCGGGTTGATGGAGTCGATCATCGCGACAAGGCCCACCTCGTGCCCCAGTGCCTCCAGCCGGTCAGCGACCTCGTAGGCGAGGAAGCCGCCGAAAGACCACCCCACCAACCGATACGGGCCGGTCGGCCGCAAACGCAGCACGTGTTCCACGTAGTGCTCGGCCCGGTCGGCGATGCTGGTGACCCCGTCGACGCGGTCGAAGCCGAAAGCGGGCACAGCAGGATCGAGCAAGCCGACCAGGCGCCGGTAGACCCAGCTGTCACCGCCGCCGGGGTGGAAGAAGAACACCGGGTTCCCCGAGCCCTGGCGCAGTACC
Organism: Allokutzneria albata; assembly: GCF_900103775.1. GTDB lineage: Bacteria > Actinomycetota > Actinomycetes > Mycobacteriales > Pseudonocardiaceae > Allokutzneria > Allokutzneria albata. The sequence continues at coordinate 1,060,116 of NZ_LT629701.1, forward strand.
CGAACCGTGTCGTGCGAGCCGTTGTGCTCGCGCACCAAGGCCGCTGTCTCCTGGATCGTGGTCACCTCAGCATCCAGCACCAGACCACAGCGTTGGGCCATCAGCGTTGCGAGAGCTTCTCGTTGTGCGGCGTCGCCCGGGAACGGCGTGGTCACGCCGCACCTGGTTGCGAGTACTTCCTCCCAGAGCGCCGCGACCATGCGTTCGGCGTCGTCACGCGGGGGCACGAGCGCCCCGGTCGGTGACGTGGGTGCCGCCTCTTGCGGCACTGGTAGGCCGAGCTGGTCGGCTACCAGTGCGTTGAGGTCTGCCAGCGTCGCGCCGCGCAGTAGCCGCGAGATCGCCGGCGCCACACCGAAATCGTGCTGCACGGCGTTGCGGACGCGGATCGCCAGCAGTGAGTCCAGACCGGCGCTGACCAACGCGACTGCGGGGGACAGGTGCTCGGTAGCGACCCCCATGAGACCCGCGACCCGTTGGTGCAGCTGGGAGAACACCATCCGGGCGGCACGGTCGGGATCGGTGGGCAACGAGGCGACACCGGTCCACAGCGCTCCAGAGGCGGAGTTCGGCCCGCGCGCGCCCATCTCGGAGAAGAAGGGGACGGAACGCAGCTCCGGGTGCGCGGCGAGCAAGGCGTCGAAGTCGAGCTTCATGACCCCGGTGGACGTGCGCCCGGAGCAGGCGAGCGCACCGAGCGAGCCCAGCCCCTCGGCCGGAGTGATCGGTTCGACTGCGGTCAGCGTGAGTTCGGCCGCCTTGCCGACCTCAGCCCAAGCGCCCCACTGGACGGTGGCACCGGGCAGCCCCTTGCCGTGCCGCCACCCGGCCAGCGCGTCGAGGTAGGCGTTGGCCGCCGCGTACGCGGGTTCGCCGGGCCACCCGATCAGCGCCGACAGGGAGGAGAAGCCGAGCCACCAGTCCAGCTCGACGGCTTCGGTCGCGCGGTGCAGCAGCCAGCCGCCCGTTGCCTTGGGGGACCACACCCGGTCCAGCTTGCCGATGTCGAGCCGGGCGGTGAGTTCGGGCTCCATCACGGCCGCCGCGTGCACCACACCCCGTGGCACAGAGCCGGAACCGGCGGCGGCGAGCAGCCGCTCGGCGGTGCCGGGCTCGGCCAGGTCGCCAGTGATGACCTCGACCAGGACGCCGTCGCCGCGCATCGCGTCGAGCACAGCCTCGACCACCGGGGTCGGCGCGCTGCGGCCGTTGAGCACCACCTTGGCCGCTCCGTTGTCGGCCAGCCAACGCGCGATGGTGAGGCCGAGCCCGCCGAGCCCACCGGTCACCACGTAGCCGCCGTCGGAGCGGACGGGCGGCTGCCATGACGCGCGGTCGAGTCCGGAGACCTGGCGCAGCCGAGCGGCGTAGCGCTTGCCGTCGCGCCAGGCGACCTCGTCGTCGGGAGCGTCGGCGGCCAGTTCGGTGACGAGGTTCGTCGCGGCCGAGTCCGAGGGCAGGTCCAGCCAGGTGGCCGACATCTCCGGGTGTTCGTAGGCGAGCACCCGGACCAGTCCCCGCAGCGCCGCCGGGCCGGGATCGCGCGCGGTGCCGTTCACCGAAGCCGCATCGAAGGTCAGCAGCCACAACCTGATCCGCTCCTCCGCGATCGCAGGGGTCACCGTGACCGCCCCCAGCACGAGCCGTTCAGCTCGCCTGGGGCAACCAGGCTCCGCGTCGCCCGTCGCGGCCAGAACCACCTGCGGGGCGAGCTGACCGGAGACAACGGAGGGATCGTCGAGTACGGCGCGCATGCTCAGCTCGGTGACGCGATGCCCACCCGCACGGAGCGCCGCGACCACCTCGGCGTGGCGCGGCGAGCTGGGGTCCTCTGAAACCAGAAGCACTGCACTGGCGTCCACAGTGGACTCGGAGGTCGGGAACGGTACCCACGCGACTTCGGTCAGATGTGCGGCAACGGACGCGGGTACTTCCCAGCGTCGGATGCGGCGGACGAACAGGTCATCGACGTCGACCAGCGGTCGGCCGTCGTGCGCCAGCAGTCGCGCCGATCCGGTCCGTCCCGCGTCACCGGGAGCGCCTTCGAGCCGGATCCGGCACACCACCGACTCGCCGGGAAGCTCGTGCACGCGCACCCGGCCGACGCTCATCGGCAGGTAGAAGTCGTTGTCGTCGTCGGCTTCCAGAGCCGCACCGAGGACCTGGAGACAGCTGTCGAGCAGTGCCGGATGCACCAGGAACAGCGGATGACGTCCGGCGAGAGAGGGCAGCTCGACCATCGCGACGACGTCGTTGTCCGTGCGGGTGACCGACTGGATGCCCGCGAAGGCCGGGCCGTGCCACTGCCCGGCCCGGCGCAGCCGGGCGTAGACCTCGGCCGGTTCCACGGGAACACCCGTACCCAGTGGGCGAGGCCCGCTCTTCGGGGAGCCCTCGGCCGGCTCCGCCCTGACCGTGGCGTGACAGGTCCATCGTCCTTGCGCGGTGCGGGAATGGATCTCGACCTGAGCGTCGCGGAACACCGTGGTGACCGCGACGTGCTCGGTGAGCAGCAGTGGCTCGCGCAGAACGAGTTCGCGCAAGGCGATCCGTTCGACCGGGGCGCGCAGCGCGATGGACGCGGCGTTGAGGGCCATCTCCACGTACCCGGTGGTGGGCAGCAGCGGGTGACCGCCTGCCCTGTGGTCGGCCAGCCAGGGGAGCCGGGCGAGGCCGAGGTCGCTCTGCCACACCTGCCGATCATCATCCGGCAACTCGATCCGCTTGCCCAGCAAGGGATGCTCGCCGGAGTCGACGTGCGCGGGGCGGCTGGTGCCGATCCAGTGCGAGGTGTGCCGCCACACGGTGCCAGGCAGGTCGCACACCTCACCGAGGTTCTCCGCCTGGTCGGCGACTCCCGCGAGGCGCAGTCGGGCCAGCTGCCCGCGGAGCGCGACGGTCTCGTCGGCTGCACGACTGAGGGAGCTGGCCACCAGCACCTGGAACCTGCCCGCGTGCTCGGCGGTCTCCGTGATGGCGGTGGTCAGCGTCGGGTGCGCGGAGATCTCCAGGAACGCGGACAAGCCGTCCTCCAGCGCAGCCAGTACGGCCTGGGTGAAGCGAACCGGCTCCCGCAGGTTGGCCGCCCAGTAGTCGGCGGCGAAGGTCGGTCGCTCGCGCGGATCGTCCAACACCGTGGTGTAGAAGGGAATACGTGGCTCGCTGACCGTCATGTCGCCGAGCACCGTTCTGAGTGGATCGGTCAGGGGCTCCACCATCGACGAGTGCGCCGCCACGTCGACCTTGATCATCCTTGCCAGTGCGCCGTCACTCGCGACGCGGTCGACCAGGGCGGCGACCTCGTCGGTCGGCCCGACCGCGACGGTCTGCGCCGGTGCGTTGAACACCGCCGCCTCGATGCCGGGCCGATCCTCGGCGAGGCGCAGGACCTCCTGTGCGGACAGGCCCAGAACGGCCATCGCGCCGACACCGGAGATCGTGGCCAGCAGCCGGGACCGCTCGGTCACGATCCGCAGTCCCTGGTCGACCGGTACGGCTCCCGCGATGACGGCGGCCGCTACCTCGCCGAAGGAATGCCCGATCACGGCGGCCGGGCGAACTCCCTCGGCGAGGTGGAAACGGCCGAGCGCGACCTGGAGTCCGAAGAGGACGGGCTGGACGCGGTCGATCGAGTTCTGCGACGCACCAGTGGAGATCTCCTCGAGGAGCGAGAAACCCGCGTGGTTCCGGAAGAGCGGGTCGAGCTCCGCGACGGCCTCGGTGAAGGCGGGCTCGTCGGCCAGCAGCTGTTGCCCCATCCCCGCCCACTGGCCGCCCTGACCGGGGAACACCCAGACCAGTCCACTCGGCACGGAGTCCTTGGGCGACAACGACGACACAGTGCTCCCGCGCGCCACGGCCCGCAGCTCGGAGACAAGGTCGGCGTGGTCCCGCGCCGCGACCGCCACGCGGGCTGAGCCGGCGGCGCGCCTGCACAAGGTGGTCGCGATGTCCTCCTGGCGGGTCGCCGCTCCGGGACCGGCGATCCAGTCGGCGAGCACGCCCGCCTGCTCGCGCAAGCGTTGCTCACTGGCGGCGGTGATCAGGTGCTCGTGGACCGGTCGCGACCTCGAGCGCGGCTGACTCTCGGCGGCCTGTTCAAGGACCACGTGCGCGTTGGTGCCGCCGAAGCCGAAGGCCGACACGGCGGCGATGGAGGGACGGCCCACCGATGGCCATGCGGTGGAGCGCGCCGTCACCGCCAAGCCCAACTCCGCGAAAGGAATGTGCGGGTTCGGTCGTCGGTGGTGCAAGCTCGCGGGAATTGTCTTGTTCCGCAACGCCAGCACGACCTTGATGAGCCCGGCGACCCCCGCCGCCGCCTCCAGGTGCCCGAGGTTGGTCTTGACCGAGCCGAGCAGCAACGGCCGATCGGCGCAGCGCCCCGCGCCGTAAACCGCACCGAGCGCCTTGGCCTCGATGGGGTCTCCCAGCGGGGTCCCCGTGCCGTGCGCCTCGACGTAGTCGACCTGGGCCGGAGACACACCGGCGTCCACGCAGGCCGCGCGCACCAAGTCCTGCTGCGCCTGCGGGTTCGGCGCGGTCAGACCGTTGGACCTGCCGTCCTGGTTCACCGCGGAGCCGCGGATGACCGCGAGCACGCGGTCACGGTCGCGCACGGCGTCCGACAGCAGCTTGAGGACCACTACGCCGGCACCCTCACCGCGGACGATCCCGTCCGCGTCGGCGTCGAATGCCGCGCAACGGCCGCTGGGCGAGAGGATGCCCATGCGGGCGAAGTTCGCGGTGACGCCAGGCCCCAGCAACAGGTTGACCCCACCCGCGAGCGCGAGCGTGCTTTCCCCGTCGCGCAGGCTGCGCACGGCCATGTGCACGGACACCAGGGACGAGGAGCAGGCCGTGTCCACCGCCATGCTGGGACCGCGGAGGTCCAGGGCGTAGGACAGTCGGTTCGCCGTGATGCTCAGCGCCGCACCGGTTCCGGTCCAGGCGTCCACGCACGCGATGTCGCTGAGCGTCAGCTGTCCGTAGTCGGTGCCTGAGACCCCGACGAAGACACCCGTCCGCGAGCCGCGCAGCCCTTCCGGCGAGATCGCGGCGTGCTCCAACGCCTCCCACGCGGTCTCCAGCAACAAGCGCTGCTGGGGGTCCATCGCGGCAGCCTCATCGGGGCTGATCGAGAAGAACTCGGCGTCGAACCCGGTGATGTCCTCAAGCACCCCGGCGGCGCGAGGAATCCTCGCCAGGGCGTCGAGTTCTCGCGGCGAGCCGCTCACGAAGGAGCTCCAGCGGTCGGGGGGAATCTCGCCGACGGCGTCGGTTCCGCCCGCAAGAGCCCGCCAGAACTCGTCAGGTCCGCTGAGCCCACCGGGCAGGCGACAGCCGACACCGACGACGGCGATGGGCTCTCCCGCCGGTTCGCCGATCTCCTCCTCGGCGACCTCGGCCAAGGGCTCTGCGGTGACGGCCGCGCTCACCGCGGTGATCGAGGCATGGTCCCACAACAGGGTCGCCGACAGCGGCTGCTCCAGCAGGTCCTCGAGTTCGCCCACGAGCTGGAGGGCCTCCCTCGACGACAGGCCGTACTCCTGGAAAGGACGGTCGGGATCGACGCGCTCCGTAGTGAGCCCGACGAGGTCGGCGACGCGACCTGTCAGCCACGCGGAGAGTTCTCGCTGGTTCACCAGTCGTAACGCCCGTTCAGGTAAGCGTCGCGGGTCTTGGCGCGCGAGACCTTGCCGCTGGAGGTGCGGACCACCGTACCCGGCCTGGCGATCACCACGTCGTGCGGACGGAGCTCGTGCACGGCGGATATCGCCCGCCGCACCGCCGCGACGATCTCGGAGTTCTCGCCCCGGCCGCATTCGGCGACCACCACGACCGCCTCCCGGTCGTCGACGACAACACTGAAAGCGGCGACGCGGTCGCGGCTGACGAGCGGGTGCGCGTCCTGGGTGGTGGCTTCGATGTCCTGCGGGTAGTGGTTGCGGCCGTCGAGGATGATCAGGTCCTTGGCCCGACCGGTGATGTAGAGCTCGCCATCCACGACCGCGCCGAGGTCGCCGGTGCGCAGCCAGGGCCCGTGCGGCAGCTCGGCGGGCGCGTCCACGAGCTCTCCGGCGAAGGTCCGCGCCGACTCCTCGGGTGCGTTCCAGTAGCCACTGGCCACGTGCGGACCGTGCACCCACAGCTCGCCGACCGTCCCGTCCTGCAGCACGCGACGCGTGGCCGGATCGACCACCTGGACGTGCTGTCCGACCGGCCGCCCGACCGAGACGAGCGTGACCGTCCCGCCCGCGGCGGGCACGGCCCGGCCGCCACCGAGCGCCTCCCGGTCGAACGCGGTGGTCCTCGGGGTCGAGCCGAGCGGACTCGCGGAGACGAACACGGTCGCCTCCGCCAGCCCGTAGGACGGACGATGTGCTTGTGGCGCAAGACCTCGCGGGCCGAACGCGGCGTCGAAGGCCGCGATGGCCGCCGGCCGGATCGGCTCACTGCCGTTGATCATCACGCGGACGCCGTCGAGGTTCAGCGTGGCCCGGTCCCGTTCCCCGACGCGCGAGGCGGTGTACTCGAAGGCGAAGTTCGGGGCGGCGGTGAACGTGTTCGGGTGCTGGTCGAGCATGCGCAGCCAGCTCATCGGGCGGCGGATGAAGGTGAACGGGGAGGTGAACACCGACCGCGCGCCGAGCAGCACGGGGATCACGATCAACACCATGAGTCCCATGTCGTGGAAGAAGGGAATCCATCCCGCGCAGGTGTAGGAGGAGTCGACGCCGTAAGCGGCGCAGACCTGCCTGGCGTTGGCCACGGCCGCGCCGTGGGTGATGACCGCGCCGGTCGGGCGCCTCGTGGATCCGGAGCTGTACTGGAGGTACGCGGCGTCGGAGAGGGACAGCCGCGGTGGCGCGAACTCCTCGGCCAGCGCCAGGTCGAGGTCGTCGACCAGGAGAACCTGGTTCGGTCGTGGGACCGAGGAGGTGCCGGGCAACTCCTGCAACCGGGGCTCGGCCTGGCTGGTGGTCAGCCACACCTGGGGTGCGCAGTCGCTCAGCGCCGCGACGAGCCGGTCGTTGTGCGCGGTCGCCTCGGGGGCGAACAGGGGGACCGCGACCACCCCGGCGGCGAGCGCGCCGAGGAAGGCGACGACGTAGTCCAGGTCCTGCGTGATCAGGATCGCCGCTCGCTCACCCGGGCTGGTGACCCGCAGGATCGCGACCGCGGTCGCCCGCACCCGGAGCGTGAGCTCGGACCAGGACAGCGTGGACTCGGTCGGTTCGAGCCCGCCGGCGTAGTCGACACAGGTGAACGCCGGACGATCGTCACCAGCGCGAGCGGAGAGCAGATCCACCAACGACCTGGACCCCGACCAGTCGACATCGACGCGATCGGAGAGTCCGCAGTGCACAGTCCTCAAGGGCGGGCCTTTCAGCGAAGCGAAGGTAGTTGACGCAAACTACGGCTTCCGCGCCGCTTTCCGGAATCACGACCGTCGATTGCGAGGGATTCTCGCATGATGGCTAAAGGCTCATCGTCCGCCGTGGCTCGGCCTATCACGTGCGGTCGCATCGATTTCGGACCTGCCGAATCGAGTGGTATTCGCGTATGCGCTAAAGCGGGCGTGTCGAGAAATTCCCATTGTGATCATGATGGTGTCCTCGTCGCCTCGCCCGGGGCGTGGTACTGCCGTTCCGTCAGGACAACCGGTGCCGTCGGCACCGTCATGCCGAAACGTCGGCAGCACGTGCGGGCCGAGGTTGTGAGCACACTGATTCGGGCGGTTGACGTCAAAGATTGGCCGAGTCAAGGTTTCGATTGGTACATTCTCACTCAGCGGCCGGGTGGGCGCACTAGTGGTCCGGAACGATCCGGGTTTGGTTGTTCGAGTTGGTGTTCGTGCGAACTACGGAGCGCCCGTGCTGCCTTTCGAGTCGTTCTCGTACCCATTGTTCGGCCTGAACTACGCGACCGACCCGACCGCCACGGTCGCGTCCTTCCTGGACGCCCCCGATCCGCGCCGGCGCGGCCACAAGGGCTTGTACGTGCACGTGCCGTTCTGCGACTGCAGCAAGAGATTGCAAGAGCACTGCCCGACGTGCTTGAGGAAGCCGCCAAATCGATTCGCTCGGGGACGTGGGAGCGGCGCTCGCGGACGGGAAGACCGAGAGGGTGGCCGAGCTGTACGGCTCGCTTGACCTATTCGTCGCATCCATGCACAGGATGCGTGTTCATGCGACAGACCATAGCTGGGCACGTTCACGAACCACGTCGTCCTTAGTCACGAGGAGTTCGTCCACGAGCGTCGGGCCGCTCGTCGGCGGACGTAGATCTTGAAAGTGCTGGGCGATCACCAGAGCTTGAGTTCGCCGGTTCCAAAGGGAACCCAGGTGAGGGTGTGGCTGTGGTCCGGTGTGCCTGATCGGCTGATCGTCACGGCAGATCCCTTCGGCACAACGGCGACCAGGCGGGTGCCCGGGTCGTAGGGGGCGCGCTCGGCCCACCGGGACTGCACGCTGGTGACCCGCGGCGGGGAGTCTCCGATCGTGACCGCCGCGGACAACGTCGGAGCCGGGGCGTCGCCGATCACGTCTGCCGCGGACAGGATGTGGCCGACGAGGAAGCCGTCGGTCTCGGCGGTACAGACGCGGCTGGTGTCCTCGCCCAGGTCGAACTCCACCGACCGGTGCGCGAGCACCACCCGGCCGTTCACCTCCAGATCGTTGAGCACCAGGTTCGGCCGGGCGACGGTGACCACCGCGGACATCGCGTACACGGCGGAGCCCTCCGCCCCGGTGACGGTGACGGTGACCACGAGGGTGAAGGCGGTGTCGTGGTGCAGTGGCGGGGATTTCCAGTAGTGGCTGCCGGTCACGTCGGCCGGATCGCCGTCCTGGTATCGGATCTCGTACTCCGCCTCCGGGGGTGTGTCGCCACGCCAGCGCAACTCCGCCGACCGTCCACTGTCGACGAGGATGTGCTCCGGCCGGAAATCGCCCACCGTGAACCCGGAGGGGACCTTCGCCAGCGGGAACTCGGTGCCCGACTCGGCATCATCGGTCAGCTCGCCGACGGTGAGCGTGCTGGTACCGACCGCGTCGTTGACCTCGATGTTGCTCAGTGTCACCTCCACCTCACCGCCGGGCGGGATCGGCCTGAGGCGCTTGGGGGACAACAGGAACGCGCCCGGTCGATTGTCGTCGCGCTCGATCCGCCAGTTCGTGGAGTCGCTGACCGACATGCCGACACTGCCCGAGTTGACCGTCAGGTCGTCGGACCCGTTGCCAACCGGGAACGCGAAGACCGCCTCCTCCAGCCACACCGGCGTCCCCGTGTGGTTGGTGACGTAGATCGTCAGATCGCCCGGTTTGGCGACCTGGAGCGGCTCGGGCGCGCTCCGGACCTCGTAGGTCAGCACGGTGTCCACGTCAGCCCCAGGCCAGCCCGGCGCCGAGGTGGATGTCCGAGCTGGGACTGGACTCCAGCTCGTACTCCTCCAGGACCTCGCCGCTGGCCACGTCGACCCGGAGCACCACGGGCACCGGCCCTGGCGAGCGCAGTGTCGTGACGTGCAGGTGCTCGCCGTCCGGTGAGAGCGCGAGCCAGGTCAGCTTGCCGTCGAGCTGGATGTCGCGCACCGCCGTGGCGGTCGCGGCATTGGCGATCCTGATCGCGGGACCGGTGTCGGTGGCGAAGAGCAGCTGACTGTCCGGGGAGGCCGCGACCGCTCTGGCGTCCTGTCCGATGCGCAGTGAACGCGACGAACCGGTGGCGCTGTTCACTGAAAGCAGGTAGCCGTTGGTCCCGTCTCGGGAGATCACGCCGAGGTAGCGGCCGTCCGGGGTGATCGCGATCGCCTCCGGGCCGATGTCGCCGTCGAAGTCGCGGGTCTTCGTGCCGGTTGCGGTGTCCACCACGGCGATGGTGCCGCTGCCCTTGCACGGGACGTAGGCGATGGAGCCGTCCGGGGACACCGCGACGTCGCTGGGGTCGCTTCCGACGGCCGCGGTTCTGGTCGCGTCCGTCGTGAGGTCCACAAGGGACACACTGTTCCCGCTGAGGTTGGCGATGTAGGCGGAGAGCCCGTCCGGCGAGCCGGTGACGCCGTACGGGGTGCGGCCGACCTCGACCGCGCGGATGGCTCCGCTGGTGATGTCGACGATGTAGAGCTCACCGGGGGAGTTCTCGAAACTGGGCACGAGCGCCTGGAAGCCGTCGGGAGAGATCGCCGCGCCGCCGAGGTATGAACCCAGGCCGATCTGGCGCACCAGCTGGCCGTTGTCCGCGCCGAGCACCCACAGCGTGCCGTCGGTTTCGTTGGCCGCGGCGACCAGTGCGCGGTAGGGCCAGCGGTCGCGCAGCAGCCGGCTGCCGGAGGTGACGCGGTGCCGGTCCACGTCGCAGTCGACGAACTCCCTGCCACCAAGGGGAATGAGACTGCCGTTGCTCGTCGCCGGGAAACTGAACGCTGCGGTCACGCCGTCGTTGATCGCGGGGTCGGGGAAGGCGGAGTTCTGCCAGTAGTCGGCGATCGTGCCCTCGTCGAGGATCTCGTTGAACTCCAGGTCGTAGTTCAGGCAGTTGCGTCCACGGAAGAGGTAGACCGTGCCGTCCGGCGCGGGCAGCCCGGCGTCAATGCCCTGGGTGAACTCCGGGCGGTCGCGCAGCCCGGGGAACTTGTTGACGATCGGCACCGGGCTCGCACCGCCGACCGGCTCATTGGCCCGCACGTCGTAGAGCACGCAGTTGCCGCCCTTGAACAGGTACACCCGCGCGGTGCCCGTGCCGCAGGCCGCGTCGATCCCGAGGCGAAAGGCAGCAGGCAACTGGGGCCACAGCTCGCCGAGCGAGGTGCCGCGCACAGGTGGCGCGGTCGCCGCAGCTTCGTGCTCGACGACCCAGCCCCCTCGGGTCATGTAGACGGTGGCGGGTCCGGCCCCGCTGTCTGGGATGGCGAAGGCAGCGTCGATCCCGGTCGGCATGGTCATGGTGGAACTCCTTGCTGGGTAAGGGAATCAGACCTCGCGCAGCGGGCCGCTGCCGAACGGGAACCAGGTCAGTGAGGCGGTGAAGCCGCTGTCCCCGGTCTGGGCGACGTTCACCGCGGAGCCCTTGGGCACCGGGACGAGCAGGCTCGCCTCCTGGTTGTCCCCGCCGCCGCGGGCGTCCCAGGACTGGACCGCGAAGCGCTGCCGCCGCAGACCCGGCGGGGTGACGCCGACGGTGAGGTAGGCCGGTTTGTCCGCCTCGGTCGTCTTGATGTAGCCGCTGATCACGCCGTCGGTGTCGGCGAGGTAGGTGGCGGTGAGGGGCTCGGTGCCGCCGCCGATCTCCTGCACCTGGCCGAACAGCCGCACCGTCCCATTGACGTCGAGGTGGCCGACGTCCAGGTCCGGCACGTCCACGGTGACCGCGGTGGTCAGCCCGTAGCTGGTGTCGGCGGTGGTGGCCAGCAGCATGAATGCGGTCGCGGTGTGCAGCGGCGGCGAGACCCACTCCCCGTTGCCGTGGTCGATGTAGTCGTTGACCACGACCTGCTCGGAGCCGTAGAACAGCGTGAAGTCCGGTCCCTCGGTGCACTTCCAGGTCAATGTGACGGTCTCGCCGTTGCCCACCGCGGCCCGGTCGGGGCGGAAGTCCTCCAGCACGGCGCGCACTGCGGTCTTGGGCAACCTGGTCGTGCGGGCGATCGCCGTGTGCGTGCGGGTGCCTATGCGAAGGGTGTGGCCGACCTCGACCGAGGTGGTGCCCGGTGCCGCGCCGACGTCGATCCCGTCGAGGGTGATCGTGAGCTCCGCGCCGGGGCCGAGTTCGGCGGCGTCCGTGGGAGTGGCCTCGAAGACACCGTCACCGCGGTGGGCAACGGCCCAGCGGGCGTCGGTGCCGGCCCGGATCGCCTCCGGTGCGGTGGTGAGCGCGTCGGGGCCCGGGCCCACCGGGACGGTGAGTGTGATCGCCTCGCAGGTGACCGGCTCGGCCCCGGTGTTGCGCACGGTCACCTGCACCGCGGCGTCGTCCTGTCCCGCCGGCAGCGGCGTGGGGCTGGTGCGGACGGTGTAGTGCAGTGTCATTCCAGGCTCCCCGGGATCTCGCCGAGCGCGTTGGACAGCTGGAGGAAACCCGTGCGGGCGACGGGTGTGGTGTCGGTGAGCGCCAACGCCGGGTCGGGGGTGGCCAGCGGGCGGGTCGCCCACTCGCCGTCCGGAGCCGGTTCGGCCAGCGACCATTCGCCGCGCCAGCCGGACGGACCGGGCATCACCACGTGCTCGGTGGGCTCCCCGTCGCGGTCGGGGACGCCCCGGCTGCCCGCGAGCAGCGGACCCACCCGGAAGGACAACTTGATGCGCGCCAACGGGTCCCGCACCCAGGTCGGGGGCAGCCGCAGCTCGCCGACGGGCAGGATGTCGGTCACCGCGTGCACCGAGGCCCACGGGTCGGCCAGCAGCGTCGCCCACGCCGAGCCGTCCTCGTCCGCCGCCCTGCCGGTGGGCCGGGCGGTCAGCGCGAACTCGGTGCCGGTGATCGGCGTGGTGTACCCGGAGCCGCTGGCCTGCTCGGCGGGAACGGTGTACAGGCGACGGTAGTCGGTTCCGGCGAAGAAGCCCGCGAGGCCGTCCCGGAGCATGTCCGCCGCGCCGAGCCGGACGTTCCACGCGTAGTCGGTGAACTCCGGTGGGGGCGGGGTGATCAGGTCGTTCCACCGGCCGGAGCTGATCGGCGGCCCGTCCAGCTCGATGCGCAACCTGGTGCGCAGCAACGCCATCGGGCGGCCGACGAGCGCGGCGAGCGTGTGGTCGTCACCGCCGGGCGCTGTCGTGCCCATCGATACGTCCACAGTGGACAGAAACTCGGTGAACGCCGTCTCTCCGCCCGCGACGAGCTCGGTGGCGAAGCCGTGCAGGTGCGGCAGCTCCTCCGCGAACCGCTCGTCGTCCAGTTCCGGGTAGGGCGAGCCGGGCAGCGGGTCCCAGTCGGCCACCCGCCGGTGCGCGGTGTCGAGCACGATCCGGATCTCCCCGAGTCCGCGCCCGTCAGGGGCGTGCACGAGCAGGGATCCGGTGAGGTGGTTGGCCAGCAGCCAGCCGCAGACCGGCGTGGCCCCGCCAGCCGCGCCGGGACCGGCCTCCACGTCGATCAGCTCGGCGTCGTCGAGCCCGGAGACGAAGTCCAGCCGCAGCCGCGCGGGCTGGATCAGTCGTGGCGGAAGCTCCACCCACCGCAGCGGATCGGTCCCGCCGACGGTGCGGTTCGGGGTGACGCTCTCGGCCCGCTGAGGCGGCTTCTGCGTGACGTTGTCCGCGTCGATCACCGCGAGGGAGCGGCCGAAGCGGTCGACGACGTAGACCTCCTCGAAGACGAACTGGGCGGCGCGAACCGGGTGGAACTCCCGCCCGTCGTCACCGGCAGTGGTAGGCCCCGGGTCAGGGACCGAGCTGAGCACGACGCGGGAGTCGCGCGTGTCGACCAGCTCGGTCAGCTCGCCTTCCGGGGTCAGCTTCGTGGCCGGGGTGTTGCGCCCGAGCCACCGGTTCACGCCGTTGAGCGGTTGGGACAACAGGTCCCAGTCGTCGGCCTGCTCGCGCAGCGACAGCAGCGCGGCGACCGGCCCGCGCGGGTGGGTGCGGGCGTGCTGGAGGAGCCGGGCTCGGGTGTTGAAGCCCGGCAACGGGTTGAGCAGGCTGCGCCCGGTGACCGAGGTCGGGTCGATCACCGCGTTCTCGCCCGACCAGGTGTAGTGAGTGCCGTCGAAGTCCCAGTTCGCGGTTCCTTCGGTGCTGAACGGTGTCGGATGGCAGTTGATCCGCCACACCAGCAACAACGGCGACCACGGCTGCTGCCACTGCACGGTGAACCGCGCGAGGGTTCCGGTGACGTTGCCCGGATTGGCGATGGCTTCTTCCAGAGCTCCGGCGACCGCCGCGTGGTCAAGCAGGTAGAACTCGTCGAGCAACGCCCGCAGCACCACCTGTTCCGGCAGGTTGGTCAGGGGCGGCGCGGGCACGGGCGTCGGCGGGGTCACGATGTTCTCGCCCACGCGGATGCCGGTGACGATCTCCTCCCGCTCCCGGCAGGGCAACGCCTTCTCATCGGTGAGCGGGCGGTCGAGCTTCGCGCCCCGGATCACGATCGACGGATCGGGCACGCGCTGGAACGGCGGCTCCGCGCAGCGTTGCAGCTCCCGGCCCTCGGTGAGACCTTCGCGCCGCGCGTAGGTAGAGACCTCGGTCGCCAGCTCCTCGGCGGTGTCTCCCCACGGCACGCGCGAGCGCAAACCGTTGTCACCGAACAGAAGCGCGAGGTCCTGGTCGACCGCGTGCGCGACGGTTCCCTCGATGTCGGGTTTCAGCTGCTCGTCGCACAGGTCGTCCCAGCCGCTCGGCCGGTTGCGCTGGCCACGCAGCCACCACAGCCCGTAGAGGCGGCGTTGCCCGGCGGCGAGATCGCGGCTGGCGGCGTCGAACTCGGCCTGAGCCCGGTTCAGCTCGCCCAGCCAGGTCCGCTCGCGCTCCGCCTCCTCCGGGCTCAGCGGCGGCCAGTCACCGGGGCGGTCCACGATCCGCCAGGTGTAGCCGCCCTGCTCGGCGGTGAACCAGGTCCGGTGGGTGGCCTGGTCGAGCGCAGCCTCCCCGTCCTCGTCCAGGACGTCGAGCAGGTCGTAGCGCAGCGCCTCCCACAGCAACGCCGTCTCCGGGTCGTCGAGCAGGGCCTCCTCCAGGCCGGTCTCGGCGTCGGGGGACACGTGCCCCACGGCCAGGTCCACGTCACGGACCAAGGGCTTGCGGTCCTGTTCGGGGCGGTTGCCGTCGACGTCCCACGCGAGATTCAACGCGGTGCCGTAGTACAGCGACCGCGTCGGCCGTGCGGTGGCGTCGGTGGTGGCCCAGCGCAGCGAGTCCAGCAGCTCGCGCACGTCGCCGCCGGACGGGCTGTGCAGCACATCCCACGTCGGATCGGAGTACCAACCGACGACCAGGTAGCTCAGCAGCGCCGGGCCGTCGAGATCGGTCAGCGGGTCGTGCAGCGAGAACACGTCCTCGTTGTAGGGCTGGAAGACCGCGAAGGTCGGCAGCCCGGGGCCGATCGCGGTCAGGAACGGCTCATAACCGGTGCGCTCGGTCCACTCGCCGTCGGTGAGGTTGTGATTGCGGCCGATCCAGATCGGCTCCACTCCCGGTTGGCGCGGGTCAAGGAACGGCGTCGTCGCGTCCATGTCCAGGAAGTCGCTGTCCACGACCCAGCCGACCGACGCGGGCACCTGGTCCGGCCGGTCCGCGGGACGGCTGTAGCGCACGACCAGCCAGCGGTTGGGCACCAGCGGGAACTCCACCCGCCCCGCGGGCCCGTCCTGCCGCCCCCGGCGCAGCGCGTCCGGCAACAGCCAGTGCAGGTACACGCCGTTGTTGTCTTCGTCGTCCTCGAAGGGGTCCTGGTAGAGCGGGTCCGGCTCCGGCGGGTAGCGGCGGTCCAGCCGGGCGAGGTCGGGCTGCCATCGGCGGATCGGCTCGTTGACGCGCACGCGGTGGTTGACCAGGAACGCCTCGACCTGGACGGGAACGATCAGCGGCATCGCCGTGGTCCTCACTGCTCGGGGGTGAAGGAGATGCGTTGCGGGGCGTTGACCATCTGCACCGCGAGCGCGGCCGGGCTCAGGTCCTCGCCCTCGTCGAGCTGGTCCGCCACCCGCAGTGCCTCGGCCATCGCGGGGACCAGCGCGGTGACGTCGAGCAGCTCCGGTGTGCCGTTCGCGAAGACCGGGCGCAGGAACCGCCCGAAGCCCTCGCCGTCGGCGGGGAAGTTCTGTCCCAGCGGGGCGCCGACCTCGCCGACCAGGCGGCGCAGCCCGATCCGGTCGTCCTCGTCCAGTCCGAAGTGGATCCCCTGGTGCGGCTCGCGGAACACGACCTCGTCGGGAACTCCGGCGAACAGGCACAGCAGCACGTCGGAGCCGATCACCTGACGCCGCACGATCTCCAGCAGCTCACCGCCCGCGGTGAACGGCTCGACGATGAGCCCGGGCCAGCCGCGCACCAGTGTCGACCGCATCAGCATCCCGGAAAGCCGTTGCTCGTCAACGGAAATCCGCTCACGCAGCACCGCGTTGAGCGCGGCGTCCACCGAGGTGCTGACCCCCGCGCTGAGCACTCCGTCCAGCAACGCCGAGCACCACGACGGGTCGACGTGGAAGAAGCGCAGGCTCTCCGGCGGCAGCATCCGCGCGTCGGGGACCAGGTGGCTCAACGGCGTGGCGCCGAGCAACCGGACCTGATCAGCAGCGGTGACCAACGGCTCGACCTGCTCGGCCAGCTGCTGCCCGAGAACTCCCTTGTCCAGCACACTGTTCCGCAACGCCGGCACACCGGGCGGCCGAGGCACCCCGCCACGCCTGGGGCGCAACCGCGCGCGGGTCTGGTTGTCCGCCACCGCCGTCACGGTGATCGCCGTGTGCAGCCGCGAGCCGAGGCCATCGGCCAGCAACGCGTGGAACCGGTCGCGGGCGGGATGCTCCGACAGCAACGCCGACGCCTCGGCGGCACGGCCCGAACGCGTCGGCTCCTCGGCGCGCAGCAGCGCCCGCCCCACGATCCGCCGGGCACGGCCACGGAAGGCCGTCAGCGCGGCCGACAACGTCGGATCGGACAACGCCAGCGACCGGCCGAGCGTGAACGCGCTCGCGTAGCTGACATCGAAGACCCCGACATCGGTGAGGTAGACCAGAGCCTCGTCGGCGTGCTCGTAGTGCTCGCCCGGTTTCGGCGGGGTCTGCGCGACCGACGGCGTGAAAGGCCCGCGGTACCAAGCAAAAGTGCATTCGCCCGACACCAGTCCGTAGGCGACGGGAACGTACCCGAGCGCCAGTCGCTCGGCGCCCAACCGCGCCTGCGACACCGGATTCAGGCGCAGCCCGAGCCCAGCCGGGTCCTCGGCGAGGTCACGGACCAGCGCCGAAAAGTGACCGCGCGCGTCCGGAACCGCCTCGAACGACCACGCGGCCAACGACACCATCCGCACGGTCGCATCAGACGACGGGGGCGTGGACAGGTAGGGCGCGAAGCCCTCCAGCGACACCAGGTGCGCGGCATAGCGGCCCGCCGTGCGCGGGAAGCGGTTGGCCACGACCACCGAGAAGTCCCCGACCTCCAGCTCCTCCCTCGCCGGGCCACGCACCCGCGCCGCCTGCCAGTCCTTGACCTTGCGCACGTGGGCCAGGTGCGGCAGCTCGGACAGGCCCGGGACGACGGCGGCGAAGACATCGCCCGGCACGTCGATCGTGGCGCAGTCGCTCTCGTGCAGCTCCGGCGGAACCTCGTCGAGCCCGATGTCCGGCACGAGCACTCCGCGCTCCGTCGTACCGAGCAGCTCCTTCACGGTCCGGCTCCGCACGTGTCCCTGTGCCTTGGTGTCCTCCGGCAGCTCACCCTCGGCGAAGACCAGCAGCGCCATCCACGGCAGGCCCGGCGAGTTCACCACCAGCGCCCGTTCCCACGGCAGGATCAGCCGCCGCAGGGTGATGTGCGGCAGGACGTACTCGAACGCCCCGCTCGCACCGGGCACGGGGTGCACCGCCTGCACGAACGAGCCGTCCAGGGTGAACTGCGGCGCGCGGATCTCGAAGTTCTGCCGCGCGGTGGGAAAGGAGTCGGAGCCGACCTCGCCGCCGGAGACCGTGTGGTCCAGGACCAGCTCGTAGAGCCCGGCGGGGGCCGCGGGCACGTGGTCGTCGCGGAAGGTGACCTGGAAACGGGGCTGTGTCATGTCGGGTTCCCTCGCGGTCGCTCAGAGCGTCATCGGCTCGGCGGTGAACAGGGCCTGGGCGCGCGTGGCGAAACCGGGCAGCCGGTCGTTGGCGGCGGCGGGGGCGACACCGAACGTGCCCAGCTCGGCGTAGAGCGCGTCGCGGGCGGCAACGGTCGACTCCGCGATCCCGGCGGCGATCACGCCGATCGTGCCCGGCTCCCCCGGCCGCGGAAGGGGGCCGGTCGCCTCGTCGCCGGGGGTGATCGGCAGGCTCGGCGCGGGGTCGAGCAGGTCGACGCCGAGCGCGACGTCGTCGGTCTCCCGGGCCGTTCCGTGTTCCGCCGGCGGCGGCACGACGATCTTCATCCCGGTGACCTGGTCCTCGACCAGCGGCGGCGCCTCAGTGCCCTCCTGATCCGGATCACCCTTGCCCCACAATGCTTCCGGCACGTTGGCGGTGACCGCCTCCAGCGTCCAGCCGTTGGCTTCGAGGTCGAAGTCGTTGTCGTCGCCGAGCTTGATGCGGAGGGTGTGCGCGGAGGTCAGCCCGATCTCGCCCATCGGCCGCACGTCCAGCGGCTTGCCGCCCTCGACCAGGGTCCCGCCCGCCTCGGCGGTGGACGCGGGGACCGCGGTGAAGGTGGAGAAGGAGAACCCCGCCGCCGACACCACCCACCGGTCGTCCCCGGCGCGGGCGCGGCGGGCCTTGACGTCCTCGTCCTCGGGCAGGATGCCGGTCAGCGGTGTGATCCGCAGCAGCTCCTCGCGCGCGGGTAGCTGCTCCTGGACATCGCTCCACAACACCTGATCCGGCTCGTTGTCCCTGTCCGCACCGAAGGAGACGTCGAAGTCGATGCACCACAGGTGCACCGTGGCGATGCCGCCGACGGGCGGTCCCCACAGGTCGAGGTCGACACCGACCTCGCCGCTGACGGTGAACAGCCACAGGTCCACCGAGAACCCGATCCGCACACCGATTCCCAACCGGAAGTGGAAGGGCTTCCACTGGATCAGCGCGTCCAGCCGGGCGATCAGCCACGCGTCGACGATGCCGGAGTGGAAGGCCACCTCCAGCCGCCCGCCGACCATGAACGCCGAGGGCGTGAGCGCGCAGTACGCCTCGCCCCGCACCGTGACGCAGTTGGAAATGCCCCACGTGTAGCCCAGCCGCGGCACCACCGGGTAGTGGTCCGGCGCGTCGAAGTCACGGTGGTAGCCACCGAGGGAGAAGACGAAGTCGCCCTCGTGCGCCCCGGAGAACCAGGTGCGGTAGGCCAGCCCGCCGCGCAGGCGGCACTCCGGGTCCAGCACGAAGGACTCCGGGGTCAGCTCGGCGGCCAGGGCGAGCATGCCGTCGGCGGAGGTGTAGAGCGCCTGCATGGCCAGCTGCACGCGGGCGTAGGTCGGCCCGGACCCACGTCGCACCGGGAAGGACGCGGTGGCCAGGCCGAGCAGCGCGGCGGTGAAGTCCTCCCCGAACTCCACCATGGCCAGGACCTGGGCGTCGACGAGCTGGAAGACGGTGAAGTCCACGCCGAGCGCGAACCAGATCTGCCCGAGCGCGGGCGTCAGCCACGGCGCCTGGCCGCCCGCGCCGTCGAGCAGGTCGTCGAGCACCTCCAGCGGCGGCCGTTCGGTGTGCCCGCCGAGCTCGCCGACCAGCGGGAAGTACGGCGTCTCGGCGGGCGCCGGGACCCGCACGGAGCTGTTGTAGCCGAAGCCCGCGGCGATGCCCCGCACCTGGAACGGCGGCGGGCCGATGCCCCGCTTTCCCGCGAGCACCCCGTAGAGGAACAGCGACGGGTACCCGCCCTCGGCCCGCGCGTAGGCGCCAAGCACCTTGACGCTGACGACCTGGGCCTCGATCACGGCCATGCCCGCGAACAGCATGTCGTACGGCGGGTCCGCCTGTTTGGCCAGGAACGCGCCGCCGATGCGGATCGGTTTGCGGTCGAAGCTCAGCCCGAGCCCGCTGAGCGTGGGGCGGAAACTCCAGTCGCCCTCACCCAGGGTGATCGCGAAGCCGAGCTCGGCGGCGCTGAGCTCGATCCCGCCCGCGTCGAGGGTCGCCCCCACGGTGATCCGCGCCGTTCCGTCCTCATAGGACAGTCCGATCTCGTAGAGCCGCAGCGGCCCGAACTCCACCTGGAGCGCGATGCTGGCCACGGCGGGCACGTCCTCGGCCTCGGCCGTGGTCTCGGTGCGGGGCGGCGGTGTCGGCGGCTTCTGACGGCGGCGAATCGGGTACACCAGCCCGTAGGTCCGCTCCACCCCGGCGACCGCGACGGTGGCCGCGACGGAGGCCCCCGCGGTCAGCGCTCGCACCGGCAGCCCGAGCTGCACGTTCACCTCGGCCAGCAACTCGTTGAGCGCCTTGACCTTCCGCACCGTCATCGCCGCCGACAGGTGGAACGCCTGAAGCCCGCCGAAGATCAGGTCCTCCTCCAGCGGCACGTGG
This sequence comes from Allokutzneria albata, assembly GCF_900103775.1. Lineage (GTDB taxonomy): Bacteria > Actinomycetota > Actinomycetes > Mycobacteriales > Pseudonocardiaceae > Allokutzneria > Allokutzneria albata. The sequence continues at coordinate 1,080,268 of NZ_LT629701.1, forward strand.
TCGCCGACGGTCGGCAGGTCGCTGAGCCCGGTGGAGGCCACGCCCTCCAGCAGGACCATCCGCAACCGCGGCCCGGCCACCCCGGTGCCCGCCTTCTGCGGCAGGGAGGCGAAGGCCAGCGCCACGTACTCGGTCTTGGCGGCGAAGACGAACGCCTTCTTCCGCTTGGCGTAGACGAACCCCACGGAGGTCAGCACCGGGACCAGCTCCGGCGGCAGGTCCGCGGGCGGGCTGTCCAGCGCGTGCGCGATGTCGTCCCAGGACACGCCGTCCTCGGACTCCCAGATCCCGGACAGCGTCCCCTCACCGTAGGTGGCGGAGAACTCCATCTCCTTCTGCTCTCCGTCGGCGCCCGCGAACTTCAGCACGAGCGCCGCCGTGAGCACGCCGCCTGCCATCGCCGTGAGCACCAGGTGCGGCGCGAAGGAGTCCTCCTCGCCGGAGTCCTCCTCCGAGGCGGGCAGGGTGAAGTCCAGGCTCACCCCGCTCACGACGTTCAAGGCGTCGACGGTGAAGGACATCTCGATCGGGCAGGGCCCCTCGACCACGGTGAACGAGAAGATGCCCTGCACACTGAGCGAGCCTGTGTCGGCGATCGTGGACCGCACGGTCAGGTCGGCCGAGCCGAGCCAGGTCGCCAGAAGCTCGCCGACACCGGGAATCTCCCGAAGCTCTTCCAACGGCAGCCGGAAGTCCTCACCGTCTTGGGGAAAGAGGTCGAGCAGTTCCTGCAATGAGAGCGCCATCGGTTCTCCCTCGAAGGTGGCCGGAGTGAATGGCGACAACGACAGAGAACGCAAGCTGTCGGCAAGGGCGAGCCTAGAGCGGTCAGTACTGAGGCATCCATACCCGATTTGTGGGCCCTTTTCCGGCATCGAGCGACCGCGACACCGCTTCTGGCTGATTGACGTCACGGGCCGTTGAGCTGGGCCTTTAAGGGAACTGGCGGCGTCTCGGCGACGGCTTATCGGGTGAAAGCCGCGAAGGTGAATAATACGTGAGAAGGGTGCCCCTGCGGAGATCGCGGCAAATTAACTGGGTAACTTTCGGCGACTTGGCCACTGTTATCAGAAAAGCACATGCACAGTGAAGGAGCTTTCATGCATTTTCGGCCCCGTCCCAACCGGCCAGGCTTTCAGCGGTCGGTCACCTCGGAGGAGAGCCGCTCGATCTGCCACCGTGTCCTCGGCGCCGACGCCACGCCAGCCACCGAACTAGGCGCCACTATGGTTCACCGGCGCCTACCGCGCAGGCAACGTAGGACAGGTCGGTGATCCTGAACGAACGAGTAGTGCCACCGAAGGTCGTAAGCCCGTTGACTTTCACCCAGCCAGACGACCCTCGCGCTGGACTGGAACCCCAACACCGCCAAGGCGCATCAGAATCAGCGGCGATGCAGAACTTGGACGGGCTACCGTCGAGTCAGGACAGACCCGCTCCCACGTGGAAACAACCCCACGGAGTTGACGATTCGTGGGGTAAGAGAGTGTCCGAGGAGCGAGTTGCACACTATCCACCCGACTTGCCCTGCCACCTCCGGCTGATACAAGCCGCCGCTGAGCAATACACGTCAGGCGGTTCCGCTGCTGCTCTGTATGACGCGCTCCAAGGTTTGCCTACGGGGTTACTCCTGTGCTTCTAGCTGTTGCCGGATTCGTTGAACGTCACCTGCCCGATTCTGCGCCTCGTACAGCTCACATGCTCGTTGCCACGCCTCACGAGCCCGGGCTATGTCAACGAGGGCGAAAGCGTCACCGAGACGATCGAGCACTCCGGCTTCAGCGGAGGTGTCACCGAGCGCCTGGTACAGCGCCAGAGCTTGCTGGTAGTGGTGCACAGCCCGGTCGGTGTCGCCGGTGTGGTGGGCGATGTAGCCCAGGCTGGTCAAGGTTTTCGCCTCACCGCTGCGGCTTTCGTTAGCCCGGCATCGCGCGAGCGCTTCGGTGCATTGCTCGCGGGCGCGGGCGTAGTCGCCGAGCTTCGCCGTGTACCAACCGACTTCGTTGAGCGCGTGCGAGCCGCTGATGGGAACGCCAAGCTCTTCGTACAGTCGCAATGCAGCGCGCGAGTGCTCCAGGGCACGCTGGTCGTTTCCCTGGTGCTCCCAGGCCACCGCAAGAGCGCGATGGGTGTGTGCCTGCCCGAGAACATCTCCGTCGAGCTCGGCCCCCGCGAGACCTTCCTGCAAGTGGGTGAGGGCTTCCGCATGCCGCCCGAGTTGTGCGCAGGCCCGGCCGAGGTGCCGGTGCGATCGAGTCCGGGTGTGCGGGTCGTTGAGGTGCTTGGAGGCTTCCGCGCCGACCTTCCACGCCGTGTGGTTGTCGTGCAGATGCCCTTGCCGCAAGTGGAACGTCGTCAAGGTCCATGCCAGCTGCCACACCTCGCTGTGCCACCGCTTCCGGGCCGCCAGGGCCTGGATGTCCATCAGGTTGGCGCGCTCGGCGTCGAACCACGCCCATGCCGCCCCCTTGTCCGGGAGCGGATGCGGCGAACAGCCCGCTTCGAGCTTCCTGAGTTCAATCGGCGCATGGTGCGGAGCGATCAAGAGATCCGCCGCATGTGCGGTGTGGCAGCAGAAGTCGACCAGACGGATCAACGCCCGGTCGATCTCACCTTGGGACTGGTCCAGGTTTGCCTGCTCGGTCGCGTACAACCGCACGAGGTCGTGCATCCGGTAGCGGCCCGTAACATGCTGCTGCACCAGCGAGATCCGTTCCAAGGCCTGAAGTATCGACGAGGCCTTGCCCTTCGGGAAACCCATGAGATTGGCAGCCGCGGTCAGGCTGATGTCCGAGCCCGGCGCCAGCCCCAGCATCCCGAACATCATGGCTTGCTCCGGCGCCAATGCGCGGTAGGACCAGGACAGCACGGCATTCAGACCTGTGCTCGGCTCACCCACGTCCAGCGCACCGAGCCGGGAAGAGGCGTCACGCAGCTCCGCGGCCAGCTCCGCCAGTGGAATGTGTGGACGCAATGTCGCCCGTCCGGCGACAATGCTCAGCGCCAGCGGCAAGCCCGCGCACCACCGCACCAGTTCAGCCACAGCTGATGGCTCGGCCGTCAACCGCTCCGGGCCCAGCCGGAGCGACAGCAGCTCACGCGAGTCCTCCTCGCTGAGGACATCGACGGTGATGGGCCGGGCGCTGTGCCTGGTGACCAAGCCTGCCAGCTGGTCCCGGCTCGTAACCACCACCGTGCACGACGCAGACCCGGGCAACAGCGGGGCAACCTGCTCGCTGTCCCGGGCATTGTCCAGCACGATCAACATTCGGCGCTCTGCCACCAGAGTCCGATACAACCCGGACTGCGCACTCTCCTCCGCCGGAATGTGCTCCGGGGCTATCCCCAGGGCATCCAAGAAGCCTCGGATGGCCTCACGCGGCTCCATCGGCTGTTCAGTGGGATCGAAGCCCCGCAAGTCGACGAAGAGCTGTCCGTCCGGGAACCGGTCCATATGCTGATGCGCCCAGTGCAGTGCTAGCCACGTCTTGCCGATCCCACCCGCACCACCGAGAGCGGAGATCACCACCGTCGTGCCCTGCTGGGCTCCGATGTCAAACGCGTTGGTCAGCACGGCCAGTTCGGCGCTGCGGCCGGTGAACTGCCCGGATGTCGCCGGAAGCTGCCGCGGCACAACCGGCGCGCGGCCGGGGCTGTGGAAGCTGAGCCCGCCCTCGATCCGACCGGCCTGGACAACGTGGCCCGTCACGGTGCTGGCTATCTCGTTGTGGAGCTCCGGTTTCCCCGCCATGAAGATCAGTCTGCCCGACGGAGTAGCAAGAACACATCGAGACTCCTTAACGCACATCACTTGACACCAGCGACAGCGCTATCGTTACCCCCACATCTGGGTCCGCCAAAAGGGGCGCACTGGAAATATTCGTCGCGGACGCCAGCACAGTCGAGCAATGCGGATTCCTATTGCTATTTGGCGCGTTGCTTGTCGAAGATTAGCACGCAACCAGATTCATTCATCAACGTGATCTTCCGCCACTGCGTAGAGGAACGCCCGCACGTCAGACACCTCGGGTGGTTGCTGGGCACGATTTCGCGCGAATCTACTGTAATACGAGTGCACACGGGCTCGCATCTCAGCTTCTCGCGGCTCCTCCGAAACAATTTCAAGGTTGAATCCTCCGCTTTCCCGTACTAGACGCAAGGGGCGCGCGAGTCCGTCATAAGCGTGTTCGACGTCGGAAAGATCTTCGATCACGTCGAGTGCCAAGGCAGGATCGCCTACCCACCACATATGCCCGCGCATGTTCCCGACGCTTGCAAACAGAACCACGGGATCTGCAATGTCTTCCCATGTCGACGCCATTCTTTACTCCTCGAATTAGGGAGGAAATTGCCGCTCTAGCCATGTCTTGACCGCGTAGACGGTTGAGTAACCATGCTGACGAAGCAGGTCAGCGATATCGCGGCCGCAAACAAGGGCCACGGGGTGCTGGTCGTCGCGAATCTCTTGCTGCAGCTGCCGGTTGAAGTACGACGTGGTGACAAGCACTCCGAAGTGGCGGTAGCGGAGACGCGAGATAAGTCGGCTTCCCTCGCGAACCCCAACTGAGTTGGTGTCCGCATAGCATTTCGCCTCGAGCGCGAAGTCGATGGAAATCCGGTCGGCGGCGGGACCGATGTGATACTGACCGACGGCATCGCGCCCGCCGTCCCGGCTCGGACGAGTGGCCTCGCAATGCCCGGTAGCTGGGGCTATCAAGCGCCAAAGCGCCACGGCACAAGCCTCGAAGTCGTGCTCCCGGCCGTGGAAGTGCTCACGGATGGCGGCCAGAATCGCCCGTCCTTGGACGTCTTGCGGAAGCTGCTCGTCCCGACTGCGAACCAGGGTCGTTGCCGGCGCCGTCAGCGGCAGGTACGCGCGCCCCCGGACCCAGGAGACCCACTCGCGCGGACAATCTCCAGTGAGCGGGTCGCCACCGCCGGTTACATGCCGAAGCCAGGTCCGGGGTATGACCGCGCAGTCCAAGACGGTAAAACGTGCCCGGTAGTTCTGGAACCGCTGCCTGCGGGTGGTTCGCCAGACCGCCTGGAGCTCGTCGTCTGGCGTCAGGGCTGGCCCGCCCGGCGCGAGGAGCCCGCGGAATCGGACACCCCGGCCGCGTGTGCTGGCTTTTTCAAACAGGAGGAACGGAGGGACCGCTTGCCGTTGCTCAGGAGTGCCGTGCGATGCATTGAAAACGTCGCGGAGGAGGAGGTTGCCAGCGCGGCTCGTTTCGTGCAGTTCGTGACCGGGTGTGCGGTTGTCGCCGTAGTACGTGAACAGGCCAGTCTGCAGGTCCAGAGCATCCGGCCAGTCTGGCTGGTCGCCGGTGGTGTAGAGGACCACGAGGTTGACTTTGCCCCGGCGCGGTGATCCCACATACCGAAAACCGCCCTGATTGCCTACACCAGGGAGCAACTTCGCGATCGGATCGTCCCCGACGTGCCCGCTTGAACCGCCGGGATAATAACCATCGACGAGGAGATCCGCCGCACCGAGATCAGCGAAAGCTGCTGCAGGTTCGTCTGCCCTCGGAGACGCAGGCCCAGACAGATCCGATCCACTCCTCCCGTGCCAGACGGCTCGCTCACTCCATCAACAGAGTGCCATCTTGGGCGAGCATACGGATGATGCAGCGGCCGTGGCTCCGCGGCACGCCGGACATTCCGGCGTGAACGCCGCCTAAGGGATGTCTCGTAACTGATCTTGGTGTTGGTGTTGGTGGGCTTGGGGTCAGCCGGTGAGAGCGAGGTTGTGGAGGTGTGCGATTCCGGATGCGGTGTCGGCCAGGGTGTGGGCGGCGCGGCGGTAGTCGCGCAGGATCTTCCAGCACTTCATGCGGGCCAGGGCGTGTTCGGCGCGGGCGCGGATACTGCGGTGGACGGTGTTGAGGTCTTCCTTCCAGTCCGGCAGGTCAGCACCGTCCCGAGGTTTGCGGTACGGCATGATCACCTCGGGGTTGCCTTGATAGCCGCCGTCGGCCATCACCGGGCGGCCAGCCAGGGCCTGTTTCATGCCGGAGTCGCGGTAGACGGTGCAGTCGTTGCGGTTACCGGGTTGCGGGTCGCCGGTGGCGATCACGAGACGGGTGTCGGCGTCGATCGCCACCTGAAGATTGGTCGAGTACCGGTAGTTCTTCGATCGCGCGGCCAGCCGGTGATCACGAGTGGGCACAAGGGTTCCATCGACGATGGCGATCTGGTCGATCCGCCGGCGACGTACCGGGGCCAGCGCCAGCAGCGGCCCGAGGCTGTCGATCACCCGGTGTGCCGCGGAGTGCGAGACCCCGAACAACGGCCCGATCTGGCGCATCGTCAGGTTCGTCCGCCAGTAGGTCGCCACCAACAGAACCCGATCGGCCAGCGGGAGCCGCCACTGGCGGCCAGGACGCCCGTCAGCGATCTCGTCACCACCTCGCCGGGCCACAACGCGCACGAGCTTGCGGAACTGCCCGGGCTCCAAGCCCGTGAACGGTGCGATCCACTCCGACCGCGATGCCGAGATCACCTGCACCCGACCATGATCGACGATCAGCCCGCGACACCCGTTACCGGGTTACGAGACATCCCTTAGGGCCAATGCCACTGACTTAAGTGGGGTTTTCGCTGCTCAGTGCGATTCAGAGACTCTTCAGAAGAGGTGATTCAGTCGCGGTGCTACTCGATGAGCGCGTCGACCACCTGGCGTTTCGAAGCCCCACGCCGCACAGTGTCCCAAGTGGACAGTCGAAGGCTGTGGCATACGCACCGCTGCGGGCTTCCTCTGGTCGTCTGGCCAGTGATAGCGCTTAAGTCAGGGGCATTGGAGCTAGTGCGTATTCCAGAGGGACATGAACCCCCACGGCCCCGACCAGGTCAAATAGACGGTCTCACCGAGGGTGTCGGAGAAAGATGCTGGTCAGAGAGTTGATGTTGTGTCCGAGGGGGGACTTGAACCCCCACCCCATTTCTGGGACTAGCACCTCAAGCTAGCGCGTCTGCCATTCCGCCACCCGGACTTGGTGTGTGGGCACACAGTAGCTCATGGGGGCCGGGGCGGGTGCACCAGCCCCCATGTTGCGACTGTCCGAAGAGGACGGCTGTCAGCTGTGGCGGAGGAAGCGGTCCAGGACACGGGTGCCGAACTGGAGGGCTTCGATGGGGACGCGTTCGTCGACTCCGTGGAAGAGGGCGGAGAAGTCGAGGTCGGCGGGCAGTTTCAGGGGTGCGAAGCCGAAGCAGCGGATGCCGAGGCGGGAGAAGGCCTTGGCGTCGGTGCCGCCGGAGAGCATGTAGGGCACGACCTTGGCGCCGGGGTCCTCGGCCATGATCGAGGCGGACATGGTGTCGACGAGGGGGCCGTCGAAGCTGGTTTCGAGGGCGGGGAGGTTGGCGATCCATTCGCGCTCGACGTCGGGGCCGAGGATCTCGTCGAGTTCGCGTTCGAAGGCGGGTTGGCGGCCGGGGAGGATGCGGCAGTCGACGACGGCCTCGGCGCTGGAGGGGATGACGTTGGCCTTGTAGCCGGCGTTGAGCATGGTGGGGTTGGCGGTGTCGCGGAGCGTGGCGCCGATGATGCGGGCGAGGCCGCCGAGCTTGGCGACGGCGCCGTCGATGTCGTCCTCGGGGAACTCCAGGCCGGTGAGCTCGGTGATGGCGGCGAGGAACTCGCGCACGGAGTCGGTCATGACGAGCGGGAAGGTGTGCCTGCCGAGGCGCGCGACGGCTTCGGAGAGGCGGGTGACGGAGTTGTCGTCGGTGAGCATGGAGCCGTGGCCGGCGCGCCCGCGGACGCGGAGCCGCATCCAGGCGATGCCCTTCTCGGCGGTTTCGATGAGGTAGGCGCGGACGCCGTCCTTGACGGTGATGGAGAAGCCGCCGACCTCGCCGATGGCCTCGGTGCAGCCGTCGAAGAGCTCGGGGCGGTTGTCGACGAGCCACTGTGCGCCGTGCAGGCCGCCTGCTTCCTCGTCGGCGAGGAACGCGAAGACGATGTCGCGGGGCGGGACGATGCCGTCGCGCTTGAGGCGGCGGGCGGTCGCCAGGGTCATGGCGACCATGTCCTTCATGTCGACGGCGCCGCGGCCCCAGACATAGTCGTCTTGGACGGCACCGGAGAAGGGGTGGACCGACCATTCGCTGGCGTCGGCGGGGACGACGTCGAGGTGTCCGTGCACGAGCAGTGCCGGGCGGCTGGGGTCGGCGCCCTCGAGGCGGGCGAAGACGTTGCCGCGGCCCTTCATGCCGTTGCCGGACTCGACGTAGGTGGTGTCGTAGCCGACGTCGGCGAGCTGGGCGGCCACGTACTCGGCGGCCGCACGTTCCCCCACCACGGTGTCGGGATCGCCGGTGTTGGTGGAGTCGATCCGGATCAGCTCGCTGGCGAGGGTGACCACCTCGTCCTCGGCCTGTCGGAGGGTGTTCTTCTTCGTGCCGTCGTTGTCGCTGCCCACCTGGCCTTTCTACCACCCGAGGCGCCCGCGTGAAGGGCTCGCCGGGCTCGGTCCGCGGCAGCGGAAGATCACTGTGACGAGGCAGCCGGACCATCGCTCACCTGCGACTTCCACCTGTCCGCGAGGGGCGGCGGGCCCCGATTTGGAGCCCGACATGTTGATCAGCTAACCTGTGCCCACACACCAAGTCCGGGTGGCGGAATGGCAGACGCGCTAGCTTGAGGTGCTAGTCCCAGAAATGGGGTGGGGGTTCAAGTCCCCCCTCGGACACGCACACTATTCACACAGCCCACGGGTTTGATGGTCACATCAGCCTCGTGGGCCGTATGCGTATACCGAACATGCAGGTCAAGCGAGCTGTACAGCTCGGCTATCCCCTCGATCTTCCCGTCTGCGAGCGCGGCTCCGACATCGCCGAGCTGTGCGGACACGTCGTCGAGCCGATGCCCATGTCAGCCCCGTCCGGCCGACCGTGCGCGAACTGCGCTGGCATCCTGCGCACCTCCCCGGACAGCGCCCGATGAGCACCGGTTCGTCCGACAACCCCAGTGCACCGGACCAGTCTCCGGTCGACCCCGTGATCGACATCCAGGCGAGCGCCGCGCGGGCGCTTTTCGCGCTGTTCATGTCCAACGTGGACGCCGGGAACGACGCCGGGAACGACGAACTGATCGCGCTCATGGACCAGCGCCGCTACCGCAGCCTCAACTAACAGGCCGGGGCGCCGCAACGGCCGCGCATCGTCCCGTCCCATGCCGGCCATCTCAATCGGCGCCCTCAGTGCGGCCCAAGGACGGGTAGGTCGGGTTGACGAAGTCCCGTCCCGCCACGTCCATTCGACTATTCGACCAGGTCAGCTGCCCTTGTGTACCCGTCCCACTCGGAGCCCACCCAAGGACCGGTTAATCGGACAAGACGGACTGTGGGTGTCATTGGAAGATCGAACTCGACAGGACAAGGCGGCTGGGTAAGTGCGCAAGTCGTCCTCGGACCCGCACGCTGGTTACACGACTCACGGGGTCCATGACCACATCAGCTATGTAGGCAGTATGCGTACAACGGTCTTCCAGGACGACGCACAGCGACCGAACAGATGTTCGACTAAACTGGGGGGGGCGCTGACGAAGGTCACGAACACACACCCTACGGTGAGCAGGACAACCAGGAGGGGCGCGATGAGTACGCGGTCTCGTATCGAATGGACAGAGACCACGTGGAACCCCACCACTGGGTGCGACAAGGTCTCCACTGGCTGCGACAACTGCTACGCCCTGACCCTCGCAAAGCGGCTCAAGGCTATGGGCGCAGCCAAGTACCAAGCAGACGGAGATCCTCGAACCAGCGGCCCGGGCTTCGGCGTGACCACGCATGTCGCATCGCTTGCAGAACCGCTGCGCTGGAAACAACCGCGGCTAGTGTTCGTCAACTCTATGAGCGACCTCTTCCACGCACGCGTGCCACTGAAGTTCATCCAACGCGTCTTCCGCGTTATGGCGGCCACCCCTCAGCACACCTATCAAATCCTGACCAAGCGACCGCTCCGCCTACGTCGCCTTGGTGACCGGTTGCAGTGGCCCGGCAATGTCTGGATAGGTACGTCGGTCGAGAGCGAAGACGTCCTCGACCGCATCGACCAACTCCGTGAAGTACCCGCCGCTGTGCGGTTCCTGTCCTGCGAGCCACTCCTGGGCCCGCTCTCCGGTCTCAACCTCGGCGGTATCCACTGGGTGATCGTTGGCGGTGAATCAGGCGTCAATGCCAGGCCAATGAACGAAGAATGGGTACTCGACATTCGTGACCGATGCACGCAGCACGGGGTCCCGTTCTTCTTCAAACAGTGGGGCGGTCGTACACCCAAAGCGGGAGGTAGGATATTGCAGGATCGGACATGGGACGAAATGCCATCAAAGATGAGTCCCGGCATGCCAAAACAGACTTAGCCTAGAGCGGCTGCGCCCGGGTCATCGAAGCTGATATGGCTCCCGTGGCGGCTCTGCAATATAACCTGCACTATTATTGATATTTGGAGCTCTGACCATACTTGGCTCAACCTCGAACAGCCCCTGAAGGCCCTTCGCTTCATTGCTAGCTTCCTGGCGCTTGATGCGACGCATAGTCAATGCCTGTTGTCGCATCTCCTCATGCCTACTAAGCGCCTTCTTGTACAGATGCCTCATGATCTTGTTTCCGGCATGATGGTCAGAAACGAAAATCATATGATATAGATCCGCTCCGCCTGTGTTCTTCATTGTGAAGGCATGCGTCTCTTTGTAGCCTAGCTCGCGCTCCAAGCGCCACCGCATCAGATTAACGAGTTCAAAACGTGCTTCCATTGGACTCAATATCCCTCGACGCTGAGCGTGCACAATTGGTTGCCACTCCTCTGAGCCATACATGTCAGTCAAGCGATCGCCGAACTCCGCGTTCATGTGCTCCTGGCCGATTTCAAGGCCGCGGGGAAGGAAACTGGTACCAAACAATATCCACATCTCGGCTTTCGTTTTGCCGCGACGAAATTTCGCAACTTGTTCTAGTGTGGACCAGTGCACCTCTGCTGCGTACTGGTCCACGAATGCGAAAGTAGGAGCCCATCGAACCGGCGCCAGCTCCTCCAATGCTGAAGTAATGGTCCGGTTGCAGTCGCCGTGATGAACCCTGATATTGCGCCTGCCTGGAGCAATATCGCGCAGTGCAGTTTCAAGCCGCCGAGCAGCCGCTGGCAACTCGAACAGTTGGATATGCGTGAACGGTGGCCGGACCTTCAGTGCTCGATGTACCGAACCAAATATCTCTTCATTGTTCTCGCGACTCCGGTTTTCCAATAGGCCTGCAAAGAGATCGAGATATATACGCTCGCGCGTTCCAGAGGACGCAACGGCGAATGCTTGAAGATAGTCTTCTAGTATCTGGAGCTTATGCTCGGTCCACCAACCCCACAACCGCGTCATGGCCTTCACCGCCGCTTAAGTGTGCCCGTCGCCACATGAAACAACGGTAGGCTCCTCTCAGTGCAACGAGAAGAGACGTTGCAGATAGTTACTCCAGTCGTGACACAGCGAGTCATGTTGCGACACTAAGAGTCTCGGCGTTGCGCCTGATCGGTTACCGGCATTCGCTCATGCTCACCGGATGCCGCAGCCCCTTGATCACAGAATTGCTGGAGACTTCCACCTCCTGGAGACACCGCTGTCGCTTCCGGCCTGTCCCCACGGACAGATTGACCGGCCAGGCGGGACAGACCAGACGGATCGTTCAGCTGACACCCGGGAGGACAAGGGGGCGGACCGGCTGCAAGGTGAGACACATGGTTGACACAGAGAAACTCACGAAAGCACCCACGTTCTACACGGTCAGAGAAGCAGCTCAGGTGTTGCGATGCAACGCCCCGACCCTCTACCGCGCCATCCGCGAAGATACCTTCCCCGCGGTGCGAATCCGCACCCGCTATGTCATCCCAGTCAAGGTCATCGACCAGATGGTCGCCGAAGCCCTGGCGACCGGCAGCATGGTCGACATTGCCAAGATCGCGGCCGAGCGACGCGTTGAACGAGAACTCAAACAACTCGGTCACTAGATCCAAGTAACGACGCGGCCTCCGCACCCGCCTGGGGTGCGGAGGCCGCGCGTTCGCTTGTCTGCTGCCATGCGTCGTCATGAATCTGGTTCATCAGTTAATAACTGTCAGCGACATCTGACTGAGGTCGACGACGGATCCGAGGCCGGACACATCGAGACCCATCGTATCGAATGAGATGCATAGGTAAATGCCAGGACTGAGCCGCGAAGTGGGTTAATCGATGCGACGGAACGCTAGCATCTGGTCGATGTTATTCTCATGTTGCCATATGCGTAGAAACACGTCCGTCGCTCATGCACAGGGTGAGGTGGCGCAAATCGCTTGCGCACATCTTGAACACACGTTCTCACACTTGCCGCGCTGCGCCAGGGCTTCAGCGAGACCATCGCAAGCTTGGAGTCCCTGAACATACACGGGGGCGTCCTGCGACAGGGGGTGTCTTGGGAGGTCGGCCAATGTCGCCCACCGGCTCGCGCTCGGCATCCTGCACGACGCGTGTAGTCCGACCGCTGCAGGTCGTGCCAACATAGCCCGACTCCTGCCCTGTTTTCTTGTGAGTGACTGCCTGCCGCAGCCCGTGTCAGCGCAGAGGCACCTCAATCGCCATCAGCTCGAAGGCGCAGGTCGAGCAAGAACAACCACGCTAAGCTGGGTATCGAGACGAGTTCTAAGGAGCTACACATGTCCGAAGAAGGCCAGATCTTGTTCGATGACCAAGGCTCTGAGGAGGTAACGAGCGAGCAAGAAGAGCCCTTGAACCTTGAAAATCGAGAACGACGACTCGTAACGCAACCATATGATCTATCTCTCGGTACGCTAGTTGATGACATTAAAAAAGATCGCCTCCTCCTCAATATTGAGTATCAACGACAGTACGTCTGGGATAGAGCCAAAGCAAGTAGGCTAATCGAGAGTCTTCTGCTTAATATTCCAGTCCCCGTTTGCTATTTCGCTGAAAATGAGGAAGGTGCATACGAAGTAATTGACGGACTACAACGTATCACCACCATTAGCGATTACCTTGAGGGGAAGTTCGAACTTAAAGGAATTCCAGTTCTCTCGGAGCTGGAAGGGAAGTTCTTCTCTGACCTGTCGCAGCGCGATCAACGGCGTCTTAGTGGACGGACGATTCGTTGTATTGTTATCACGGAGGACTCTGATCCGGACATCAAGTTTGACGTATTTGAGCGACTGAATACCGGATCTGCTCGCCTAGGTGCACAGGAACTCAGGAACTGCATCTACCGAGGTGAACTAAACGACTTCTTGAGGCGCGTATCCGAACTGCCATACTTCACGGGTATTCTTAGCGGCATCCGAAATCGGCGCATGGAGTTCGAGGAACTTGCCCTGCGATTCCTTGCTCTTCACGGGACTATTGTCAGCTATCGACCTCCTCTTCGCCAGCTACTTAACGAGTACATGCGAAAGAATCGGGCAGACATCCCAAATCAGAGGGAAATGGATCTCTTTGCTGATGTGTGCCGTACGGTAGCAGAGGTATTTGGCGACTCCGCCTTCAGGCTTTCCGCGCCGAATGGGAGGCCCGCGCCGGGAATGAACAAGGCTCTATTCGATGCAATCATGATCTCTTTTTCACATGCGGATCGTAAGGCGATCCGTGCCGCACCTCAGGCTGTTCGCGAGCTACGAGATCAACTTCTCCAGGACGAAGATTTTCTCTTTGCTATTGGCCGCGCTACTGCCGATCGCTCTCGAATGCACTATCGAGTTTCCCGGTTTTCCGAGGGGCTGGCGAAACGCGGGATCTCCAGCTCCCTGCACAAAGCACTCGAGAGTGCGCGATAAATGTCAAGAAAACTAGTCGCATACAATGACTTCATTGATAGTACGGCAGAACTCAATCATCTGCTGGCAGTACGCCCAGTCTCTCCCCTTGTGCGCCGTACTGAAGAGGCTGTCCAGCTCGAGAATGCAGTTCACCGTGCCTGCCTTGTCCTTCTGGTAGCCCACTTCGAGGGTTTTGCCAAAGCCGCGCTTAGCGAGTACGTTGATGAGATATGCGCGGTTCGGCCCCCCGCGCGTAAAGTGCCGCCAGCATTCCTTGAGTTGTTTACTCGAGATAGAATTCGGGAGATTGCTGCGCTCTCTCCCGGAGTTGATCGAGTGCATCGAACCAGGAGACTTTTTACGACATTTTCGGCTTTGTGGGATCAGGAGCGTTCAATTGATCCAAAAGTCATTTCCGCAACGATCCTTGCTCGTCAAATGACAAGCCTTAAGCCCGAGGTGCTACGCGAGTCATTTGCACTGATCGGCATTGACGACATCATCGTCAGTGCATCTTCGTATCTACAGAGTTCCAATCGCGGCATCCGCGTCGACATTAAGCTTGAGGAGATTGTCGCCAAGAGAAATCTAATCGCACACGGAGATTACTCAGTTAAGCCGACTTCGGCAGAACTAGAAGATTACATCCAATTCTTCATGGCTGTTGCCGATGCTTTCTCGGAGTGCGTCGTGCACGCTATCGAAGAAGCATGCACGCTTAGGTCAACATCTTGATTTCAATCAAGATAGCGATGGATTGCCGTTACGGACGAGGTGCCTGTCAGTGGCGGTTGGTGCTGGAGGAATGCAGTTGACAACGAAACGAAAGCTCCGAAGGTGGAAGACACTGCAGAGTGCCAGATCCGATTTGGTTCCAGTGCGCTTGCTGCAGTGCAGGACCCTTGAGTTGGGTGGAGAGGCCCACGGTGACTGTAGACCGAGTTTGAGTAGCGGTACATCACGTCGTGCGAGTGGCATTCAAGTCTGACGGTGGTGAGACTGGCGGCGATAGTGGATTCAACACACTGGCCGCCAGCACATCGAGGATCCGCTGTCTCGCGGTCAGCCCGATCAGATGGCGCTAGCGAGGACAAGTCGGGTGGATAGTGTGCAACTCGCCCCTCGGACACCACCAACACGGCCCACGTCCACGACGTGGGCCATTGTCATTCCCGGGAGCAGCCTGTGCCCGCGATCTGGCACACCGGCAACGCCGCAGACGAAGGACACCGCAACCGCGGCTGGATCCTCGGCCACTTCATGGACCCCGCCTGCGGTGTCCGATCCAGCCAGGACGTCGAAGTGAAATGGGGTGTCCACGCGGCAGGCGAGCAGCGCGCCGCATGGACCTGCGGTGACAACCGCACAACTCTCGCCCTTCTCGTCGAAGGACACTTCCGCATCCACCTCACCACCGACTACCTCCTGTGGGGACCAGGAATCGACCACTCCTGGGAAGCCCTCGCCGATTCCGTGATCATCACCGTCCGCTGGCCATCGCAACCCTGAACGATGGGTTGATTTCGCTCGGTGCCAGGGCGGAACGGAGCTATGCCGCCTCCGTCGTGAGAACCGCAGATGTCCTGGCTCGATCATTGTGATCGGTGAACACCTTCGCGACCTGCGGCTTTTGGGATTGCCTGAGTCGGGGACGTGCGTCCTTGGCTCAGTGATTGTCATCTTTGTTGCGAACGACGACTTGGGAACTCCTATGTTGAGATGTCAAGTATTGGACGTGGTCCGTCGGAGGACTCTGGGTGAGCGAGCTCCTCTGCCTGACCTTGCGCGGCCTGCCGCAAAGCTGGGCGGGTGCGACGCCGCTCCCCGGTCGATGCGAGCCTCGACGCGGCCGACCACTGCGGAGCATCTGGGCATCGGCCTCGACTGACATGGCCCGCATGATCACCCATTAGTGCTGCGGCAGGAAACGTTTGTCTCGTGTCCCAGATTGGCCGGGTGATCGTGAGACTGGCGCGAGAGCAGGACTTCCCAGGCTTTCTTGGTCTGGCAGCCGAGGTCGAGCACTACTTCGGCCCGATGGTTGACGATCCCGGTTTCCATAGCGCTGTGGACAAGCACATTCGCCGATCCACGGCACTTGTCGCCGTTTCATCGGGATCGGATCTCATCGGCGGCCTGTTGTTCGGCACCAACGCCTCGATGTGCCACATCCACTGGCTGGTCGTCTCAGAGAAGGAACGCGGGAGGGGCGTCGGTCGCGCACTGATCACGGACGCCACACGTACGTTTGTGCAGGGTCCGGGCAGCATTGAAGTGGTCACCTTTGGAGCCGACCACCCCAACGCCGCGGCTAGCGGTGCACACACCTTCTACGAACGCCTCGGTTTCGTCCCGGCCGAGGCCGCCGATCCGGGTACAGATGGCGGTTCACGGCAGATCTATCGCCGGGCGGTCACCTAGTTCACGCGACCTTGGCCGCGGCCTCCCCTAGGCTCCTTGAGGCTGATCACTTTGACTAAGTCCTGATCACTTCGACTGAGCCAGGACAAGAAGTTGTTGTGGCTCAAGGGATCCATGCGTCTGACCGTCGATAAGCGGGGCTTATCGACGGTCAGCAGGGCTGTGGTTGGGCAGAGACTGGTTGGGCATCTGTCCTAGCGCAGTGGACCTGGCGCGGCATGCATATAGCTGGCACCGGGTTCACAAGATCGCGTTCTTGGTACGGGTTGGGGCGGCCCGGTCGTGACCGGTTAGGCGGCCTGGCAGCTAGACGAGTAATGCGTAAGTCGGGGTGGTGACCGGAGACGGGCGAAGGGTGTCCACGATCCGTGTGTGACGACAGACCTGAACACCCTTCTCACCGCACTCTACGTCAAGATCGACGACCGTCTCGCGGGCAGGACCCGCGTGGGCAGGCCACCGAAGCTCACCGACGCCGAACTGGTCACCCTGGCGGTGGCCCAGGCGCTGCTGGGGTTCACCTCCGAGGCCCGCTGGCTGCGGTTCCTGCCCGCCCGGCTGCCCGGGGCGTTTCGGTACCTGCCCGGCCAGTCCGGGTACAACCGCCGCCTGCGGGCGGCGCTGCCGCTGGTCAAGCAGGTGATGCGGTGGCTGGCCACCGACACCGACCTGTGGAGTGACACCACGTGGATCGTCGACTCCACCCCGGTGGAATGCGGCCGGTCCCGCCCCGCGGTGAAGCGTTCGGAACTGGCCGGGTGGGCGCACTACGGCTACTGCCGCTCGCACTCCCGCTGGTTCTGGGGCCTGCGGCTGCACCTGGTCTGCACCCCCGCCGGACTGCCGATCACCTGGGCGTTGGCCGACCCGAAGATCGACGAGCGGCAGGTGCTCATGGCCCTGTGCGACCACGAACCCCACCTGCTCACCGACCGCCCCGGACTGCTGATCATCGCCGACAAGGGCTACGTCTCCCGCGAGCTTGACCACTTCCTCGCCGAGCGTGAGGTGCGGCTGATCCGGCCGTCCTACCGCAACCGCACACCCCACCCCGGTGAGCCACTGCTCAAGTCCATCCGTCAGCTGATCGAGTCGGTCAACGACACCTTGAAAGGCCAGCTCAACCTGGAACAGCACAGCGGACGCACCATCGACGGTGTCGGAGTCCGCATCGCCCAACGACTCCTGGCCCTCACCGCGGTGATCTGGCACAACCGAGCCACCGGAGCACCCCTCACCCGATCACTGACCGCCTACGACCACTGACCCAGTTAGGAATTACTCGTCTAGCCGCCGCGGGTGCCGTCGGCCAGCGTCGAGGCCGTCGGTGATCGCTTCGTCGGCTTCGTGAGTCGGGATGCGTCGCTGCTGGGCGGCGATGTGCAGCGCCGAGCGCGCTTCGTCGTCGCTGAATTCTCCACCGGCGACGAGACGGCCGAGGGTGAAGGCAGCGCGCACCAGCGTGTCGTGGGGGGCTTGGGTGTGGCGTGGGCGACGGCGTCGGCGATCTTGTCCAGGTAGCGCTGTCGGCGGTTGTCTGGCAGGGGACGGACGTCGCCGAAGTCGACCGGTTCGGGTTCCGGACGGGGTGGCGGGGTGAAGTGCGGGATCAGCCACTGTGGCAGCGGCGCGATTGGTGCGCGGCGGACGACGGTGTAGATGCCGTCGCGGCGCATCGAGCCGGGCGCGACGATGAATCCGCTGCGGCCGCGGCTGTCGATGTGCCACCCTGCTCGTTCGACGGTGTTGCGCAGCGTGCTGTCCTCCTCGACCCGGAAGTACAGGTGATCGGACGGGCTGGGGCTGCGGCCGGTGAAGGTGTCGCCAGGGTAGGGCTGGCCAGCCTGCTCGGCGAGGCGGGCCAGCACGTCGCGGCCGTGCCGGGCCCCAGGCCATTCCGGCGGTGGTGGCTTGCCGTGGGCGGGGTCGAGGTCGAGCACGTACAGATTGGACGGGCCGCAGGCGATGCCGACGTTGCAGGTCGGGGAAGCCCTCCACCAGTAGCGAATCAGGTCCGGGTCGATCGTGGCGCGCTGTTCCCATCCGAGGTGGCCTTCGGCGCAGCCCCCGAATCCTGCGCCGGATCGCCGACCGCGGCCTGCTGGCGGTCGACGACGCCGAGCAGGCCGCCGCCCACCTCACCCTTCTCCTCATCACCGACGTCAACCAGCAGACCTTCTACGGCGCGGTCCCGCTGCCCCCTCGGAGATCAGCAAGATCGTCACGGCCGGGGTGCTGGCGTTCCTGCGCGCCTACCGGAGCTGAGGCGCGCCGGTGCGTGCTTCTCAGGAAAGTCAGGAAAATCGTCATGATCTTTCTTGTTTGGTGAATCGATTGGGGATTTCCCGCTTCAGGCGTGGCTGAATTCGCTGACGTTCTTTTCTTTTGTGGCTACGGTTCTGCCTGCTCAGCTCGTCCCTTACTCCAAGGAGGGCTTCATGCGCAAGAAACTTCGGGCCCCCGTCGCGCTCGCGGCTGCGATCGTCGCCACGGCGTCCATGGTCACGCCCGCGAGCGCGAATCTGTCGGCCTTTGCCCCGTGCGGATACGACGAGTCAACTCCCGTCGGCCAACCCGAGCACCGCCGTGATGCCAAGTACCATCACTGCGGCGACCACACTGTGAGCGTCCAGATCCAGGTCGACCTCGCCACGCAGCCGGACTACACTTTCTGTACCCAGCGCATTCTCACTCCTCATTGGTACTACCTCGGCAGTGCGAACGCCGTCAACCACGCCTGGTACACCGGCCGCCTCTGCTGACATCCGGTCCTGCTGGGAGGAATCACCGGTGGCCTGGGTCCACCAGGAAATGGCCGTGCACCAGGGCGAAACTTTTCGCACGAGCCGGTCAGAGGCCGCGGCCGGTCGCATCTGGATCATCCAGCTCCGTGATCGGACCTACGCGCAGGACGGTTTCGAACAACTCGGCGACGTCCGCCTCAAACAGGTGCCGATAGCCGAGCTCGACGCCTGGTACCGCGACCGCACGACGGCGACCTGGCGAGGGCAGCCCTTCACCGTGTCCGGTGTTCACGCCGACAGGGCGAGCCCGGACTACCTCGGCAGGTCGCCGCTCTGGGCAAGGGAGAACGGACTGGAGGGCAACCAGCGCAACGGCTTCTGTGTCAAGGTCAACTCCGACGAGCGGCGTCGGTGCTGGCGCTGGGGATGCCGGCATGTGGACGGTGGAATTCGATCGGGGCGAAGAGACTGCGGTCGCGGCCCCAGACGAGAAACCCGGCGATCAGACTGATTTGGCTTGGTCGCGTGGTGATCCAGTGCTCGAACCAGGGTTGGTCGAGTTCGGCCAGGGTCCGCTTCTCGGCTGCGAGATCGGCGAGAAGCCGGGTTGCGGCGCGGATCTTTGCCCGGTCGTGTTCGGCGCTGGTGGGCTGATAGCGGCGGCGGTGTGCACGGCGGCGGGCGCGTCGCAGGACGCTCCAGTGGGCGTAGGGGCTGATGATGCGGGCGTCACCGCTGGGCAGGGTTGCCAGGAGTTGTTCGAGCCAGGATTCGTTGCGTGCCAAGGGATCGAGTCTGGTGGGCAGGACGGCGGCTTGGACTAGCAGCGCGCGCACATACTCTCGTGTGGAGTTGCCGGTAGGCGGTCAACGACCTTGTGGTCGAGGGCGTCGCGGTGGTCGGATAGAGCGTTGAGGACGCGGTGGACCTCGGGGCGCATGAGCCAGCGCAACGCAGATTCCGGGCGGGCAGCGCGGGCCAGCTCAGTGAAGAGCGCGTCCATCCCGGCCGGAAGCGCATCACCAGTACCGTACCGGGTCCGTCCCCGGTGGACGATCGCGCAGCGAGCGCACAGGCCAGCCAACGGTCTGTGGCCAGGAGCGCCGCAGACGTCGCAGGCGTAGTCGATCGTCGCGCCGGAACAGGGCGCGCAGAGGGCTCCACCGCGGGCGTCGCGGCCGATGAGGACTTTGTGTTTGCTGCACGAGCGGCACGTATCCGGCGTGGTGAGCGTTCGGCGGTAGCAGCGGCGGCATACCGGTCCGAGCGGCCAGAACGCGTGCGCGGGACGGTCGTGGTGGCACAAGCCGCACCGGTGACGTGGTTCAGGCCGACAGCGTCGGCAGAGGTCTGGCTGGCCGGTGCTGGCACGGACGACGATCTCGGCGATGCGGCCGCACGAGCCGCAGGGCCGTTGCGGCGTGACGTGGCAGCGCCTGCACACCGGGCCGTCCGGAGTCCGGGCTTTCACGGGCCTGACGTTCCCGCACCCGACACAGGGCTGATGGGGTCGCGGTGCGCACGACCAGCACAGCGCATCACCGTTGGCCAGGCGGGTATTGGGCCCGCATCGCGGGGCACGAGGCGGTGCGTCCGCGCGCAGCGCACGGTCCGCACACTCTGCCTGCTGTACCGAGCTCGCGCAGCCCTGCGGCTGGCTTCCGGCAGTCCGCGCACCGCGGCAGTCCCACCTGGGGCCGGTGCCGGCCAGGGCGTGGGCCAGCCGTACCAACACCATCGGCATAACAGATCGGGCTCGCGAAGCGCGTCGGGACGTGTGCTCAGGTGCTCGTCGAGGACACGGCCGTCTTGCGGTGACCACGCGAGCGCAGTCCGCAGGATCGCCTGCCACGTCTCGTCATCGATCGCAGAGTCGACCTCGGAGCGAAGGAATCCGACGAGACGCTCCCGCACGTCGGCCATGGTGTCGGGGTAGGTCCGCCAGAGGCGGGGACGGCCGGCGGTCACGACAACCTGGGGCGGCGGATGCTGGTGCGGCGCGCTCGGTCGCGCCGATGCCTCACCGCTGACCTTGCGGACCTGGTGGTTGACCATGACGGGCTCGATGAGGTCATTCGGGGTGCAGGCCAGGATGTCGCACAGCGCGACCAAGGTATCCATGGCCCGGCGTCGCCATGGGGCTGACGTGGGTGGGCGTCTCGGTGGAGGTGTGCGAGGTACGGCTCGCCGACATGCCGTTGTTTCGTTCGGCTTTCGCCACCAACGAAGCATCCAGGACGTTGCGGATCGCCGTGGTTGGGTTCGGTGCGGGTGAACTCGCGGCGGACGCGGTCGGTGATCTCCGGTCGCCTGCGGGGCGGGGCGGCCCGGGAGCGGGACTTGACCGGGCCTCGGCGTGCTCGAATGTTGTTGTCCCGCATCAGCTTCGCGATCCGGTGCCGGCCCGCGGTGACCTGGGCGTTGCGGAGTTGCTGATGGATGCGTGGCGAACCGTAGGCCGAGCAGGTGGATTGGATTCGCCGGATCTCGGTGAGCAGCATCTGGTTCGCCGCCCGGCGACCGGACACGGGTCGGCTCTGGCGGTGTTGCCATTGGTAGAAACCCGATCGTGACACCTGCAGCACCCGGCACATCAACGCCACTGACCGATCGGGGCGGCGTCGCTTCTGCAACATGGTCTCGGCGTTCTTCTCCAGCGCCTACATCGCGATTTCGACGCTCTTCCTCGTACGCGTGATCGGGCTGTCCGCTGGAATCGTGGGGCTCCTCGGAAGCCTCGGCCTGATCGGTGCCCTGCTGGGGGCGATGCTGGCCAGGCGGTTGAGCGCCAAGGTCGGTGCCGCCCGGCTCCTGGTGTCGGTCGCGGTGGTCCAAGGCCTGGCCTACCTGCTCTTCCCGTTGACCGGGCCCGGATGGCAGCTTGCGTGGTACGTGGTGGGAGGCATTCTCACCAGCACCTGTGTGATCATCGTGATCGTCGTCCAGGTGAGCTTCCAGCAGACCCTGTGCCCGGATCACCTGCTCGGCCGCATGAACGCGACGATGAACTTCCTCTACTGGGGCGCCGCGCCGCTCGGCAGCCTGCTCGCCGGTGTGCTCGCCTCCGGCGTCGGCTTGCGCCCGATGCTGTGGGTGACGGCCGGCGGGATGCTGCTCGCCGCCGTGCCGCTCCTCGCATCGCCGCTGCGCACGATGGTCGAACTCCCCACCGGTGAGCCCGACCCCGCGGAGCCGACCAACCAGTGACTGCTCACGCGGGCCTGATCGTGCCGGAAAGCGGTTCCGCACCAAGTGTCCTCACGGTGCTCGTCCTCAAACGTGATCACGTCGAGCTGGAGGCCCATCTCGGCATGAGGTGTTCCGCTCCTGTCCCTGACGGCCTGCGGCGCCCTCATTGGTACAGACGCGGAATCAGGCGACTCGTGTGCAGAAACTGGACGCGGCCGGTGGCGGCGTCGTCGACAAGGCCGATCACCTGGTGCGCTCCCTCCTCGGGCACCACCCTGATCACCGCGTTCTCGTTGAGCGCGACCACCTCCAGCGCGTCCGCCGGTGTCGACTGGTCGGTGTGCATCGCGATGCGCAGCCACACACGTCCGGTCTCGTCGACGTCAATCATGTTGTCGGCAAGGGCGGACCGATACGTCCCGGTGATCCGGTCGGCGTCCAGGCGTGGAGGAGTCGCAGGCGGAACAGGCAGGGCGGGCTGAACCACTCCGGCCAGTTCGCGCAACAGGTGGCCGAACATTTCTTCGAACACGGGGAACACGTCTCCGCCGTTGCTGAGCATCGCCACCGCGACCCCGGCCTCGGGAGCAACGCGGAGGAACGCGCGCTGGCCTGCCGTCCGTCCGGTGTGCCCGATCACCAGTGGACCGCCGTAGTCCGGCAAAGCCCACCCCAGACCCCAATGCCCGTTGTACAGCCCCAAGTCGGGCACCGCGACCTGGGGACGCCGCATCGCGTCGAAGTCTTCGCGCGCCAGATGCATCTTTACGAAACCGAGCAGGTCACGTGCGCTCATCGTCAGCAGGGCACCTGCCGGAGCGTTCGACGCCGCCAGCGACCACGTCTTCACCGGTTCGTTCCGGCCGCCCGGCGAGGACCGGAGGTGGCCCACCGCCGGTAGTCGCACGATCGCTTCGCTGACCGACGTCGCGACATGGGACAGTCCCAACGGCGTGATCAGCCGGTCGCGCAGCACGGAGTTGAACGATCGCCCCCGCAGCACCTCGACCAGACGCCCGAGCACCACGTAACCGCTGTTGCAGTAGGAGAACCGTTCACCCGGTGGGAACAACTGGCGGGCGTCGGCGAGGGTGGAAACGTACTTTTCC
Source organism: Allokutzneria albata (assembly GCF_900103775.1). Lineage (GTDB taxonomy): Bacteria > Actinomycetota > Actinomycetes > Mycobacteriales > Pseudonocardiaceae > Allokutzneria > Allokutzneria albata. Next base: position 1,103,528 of record NZ_LT629701.1, read on the forward strand.
ACAGCGTCGTCGTTGTTACCGGTGTCGGTGAACAGGTCACCTTCGAATCCGCCGGTGTGGCAGAGCAGCTGCCGTGTGGTCACGGTGTCACCCGCGAGCCGGTCGGCGAGCCGGAAATCGGTGAGGTAGCGCCGGACCGGCAGGTCGAGATCGACCAGTCCTTCGTTGACCAACTCCTGCACCAGCGTCGCCGTCCACACCTTGGTGATCGAGCCGATCTGAAACAGCGCCTCGGTGGTCACCGGAACGCCGGTTGCCACGTTGAGCACGCCTGCCGCGGCATCGACGACTTGATCATCCACCAGCACCGCGACCTGGGCGCCGACCACGTCGTGCTGCTCCACCAGCTGAGGCAACATCTCGGTGATCCACTCGGCCGTGGCGTCCACTCTGCTCACAAATCCCCCTGGTACTTCATGTGAGATACGGCATCGGCCGTTGCACCGTAGACCACACAGCATCGAAGGAGACACCTACACCGCCGCAGTCACCGTCGCCACCGAGGTCTACGACGTCCTCGGTGTCTCGGCGCACCAACAGCGACCCCGGCCCTTGCTCGTACAGATCAAGGTGAGGCCGACGATCAGGACGATGCGGAGGGCGGAATCTTGGTGACCAGGCGCAGCAAGAGGCCCGCCAGGAGCACGATCTCGGCGGCCTCGGCCGGGTCAGTAAGGTCGACCCGACGATGGCTGACCGGGTTCTTGAACAACCCGATCGCGCCCGTGAACAACTCCATCAACGCGACCGCCTCACCCGGCTCAGAGCCAGGCTGCCACAGCGGACCCCCGATCGCGGGATCGTTGGAGTCCTTGGGTTTCTTGAACGCCTCCTGCATGAGACTGGTGCCCACCAACGTGTTCGACAGCCCCGCTCGTGCACGGACCGCGACCTCGACTTCCTTCATCGCCATGAACGCAGCGGCCTCGAAGTCGCCCCGGAGGAACTGCGGGCGAGCACGCAACTCCAGAATCGGGGTGAGCTGGATGTCCAGACGCTCGACCGCGCGCAGCCACGCCAGCCCATGGTCGAGTACCTCGTGTTCGCGGCGGGTGATGAAGAAGCTGCCGGGGGCTGACCGGTCCGGGTTGCTGGCGATGAGATTGCGGGTTCCCAGCCAAGCTCAGGCTTCGGCCAGCGCCAGCACGGCGTCCGGTCGGTCCGGGTAACCCTTCTGAGCGGCGAGGAGAAGCCAGTTGCGCGAGTTCCACTCGTTGTTGTCGCGTGCGTCGCGCAGGACCCGCAACGCGAGGTCATCCAACGGGAGCGTGATCACGTTCTCGGATTCCAGCGTCCAGTCCACCGCCAAGTACGCATCCTTGCCCGGCCGAGAGCCGCGATCCGAAGCTGAGCCGACCTGTTGATCTGTTCGGAACCCGTCCGTGACTGCGCCCGCCAGCACCGCGCGGGGCTGTTGTGCCCGGTGATGGCGACCTCACTGGGACGGTGGACCTGGCCAGTCTTGGCGTTGCGCTGGGGCGATGCTGGTGACCTTGGTGGCGGCTTCAAGTTGGTGGCGCAGCTGGTGGTTGTCCAGGGTCAGCCGCTGGGTAGATGGCCGGAGTCCGGACGTCCGGTGCCACCGAGCGTGAGGCGGATGCCGGCCATTCTGACCTGAGTGCCGGCTAGTGGGGCTCCTGTCGGTTGAGGTGTTCTTCGAGGGGCCGTACGACGGTCAGTACGCCGTTCTCGACGCGGATCGCCTGGGCGAGGGTTGGGGCCGTAAGCGGTCATCGCGGTTCCGGTCACCGCCTCGGTGATCGCCGCGGCCAGCCGCTTGGCGGTGAGCTGCTGGTGGCGCACCGGTGGCGGCACGACGCCGTTGGCGTGCATGCGCTGCGCCCAGTGGGGTTGGTCAGCCACGGACGGACACACCCTCTGCGGACGCCTCGTGGCCCGCCCGAGAGCCCGTGAACGGTCGAGAAAATCTATGCTGGCGGGAGTAGACATTCGATGGTGACCGCGTGTACTGTCCTGCTTGCAGCGAGAGAGACAAGGTCAAGCGGCGCGGGAGATGACGGAACTACCCGCGAAGTGAGACAGAACGGTCAGACGTGTCGGAGCCATGCAGTGAAGGGGTTCCGGCCGATGGCCGCGCAGACGTGGGGCCCAGAAGTCAGCCCGAGAAGGACCGGCCCCACCCGGTAAGTGAAGTTCGGTTAGCAGTAGGCAGTGAAGCGGTCAGGTGCCGCCGGAACGAGTAGTGGGTTCTGGCGGCACCTGACCGGCGACGCCAGGCGTGCTGGGGCCGATCAAGGTACGGGGTCCCAGCGGATGGCGGTCGTGGAAGTACCAGCAGTACCGGCTGTACCAGGTAAGAGGACGAACGCAGAAGACAAGGGAAGGGCGCATCATTGGATCGCCCGCCACGGCGCGATGACGCCGGGCGGGTACCGCAGTCCCATCGGATTGGCAGGTGGTTCTCGGTTACTGATCAGCGATCCCCGCTCGGTCCGTTCCGTTCACGGACACCGCGGGTGCAGCACCTCGGCGACACGGCCGAGAGACAATGATGAACCCATCAACCCTGGGACCCCGGCGCGAGCGCGCGCCGGGGTCCCTTGTGATGTGGAGGTTGCATGATCCCTGACCAACCCGACACGACCGCGTCGAACACCGTGGACAAGTTCGACGACGAGCATTACCCCGCCTACACCATGGGCCGGGCCGCGGAGATGCTGGGCACGTCGCAGGGGTTCCTGCGGAGCCTGGACGAAGCGGGACTGATTGAGCCGCAGCGCTCCGCCGGTGGGCACCGCCGCTACTCCCGCCACCAGCTGCGCTTGGCCGCACGCGTGCGGGAACTGGTCGACCAGGGCACCCCTGTTGACGCGGCCTGCCGCATCGTCACCCTCGAAGACCAGCTCCACGAAGCCCAGCGGCGCAGCGATGAGCATCGCTGCCCCGACTGATCAGTGCCGCGCGGTGTGCCGCCACGCGGCACACCTCACCACGGCTGATCACTACTGGCTGCCCTCTCCATCCGTGCTTGCTAGCCCCTCAGACGGATTGCGCACGACTCCGCTCGTTCCCGTGGCAGCAGACTGCGTCGAGTAGCGCGCTCCGGTTTCTGCCTGACTTCCGTCGCGCTGTCATCGCCGCGCTCGGCGTCCGCCGTCCTTTCACAAGCACCGAGCACACGTGACGACAGGCGATTCCTGCTGGCGGAGTTCGCCCGACTCGACGAGGTGTTCTCGCTCCACCCGACCCTGGACGCGGCACTCGCCGGAGACACATCCCTCCAGGAATAGCCGACCTGATGTCATAAGCGACACGTCAGCGGCACCCTTCCTGTGCGGAGATGACGTTGCACAGGAAGGGAGTTCAGTCCATGTCCGCTCGTCGCGATCCCGGTCCTTCCCGGGAAGACCTCGCCGCTTGCCTGGACGCGATGGCCTGACTGTGGCGGGCCAGCATGCGTCGTCAGCATCCGCGCATCCCCGGCGAGCACATCGACCTCCTGCACCTCGTCGGTGCCGAGGAGGGCTCCGTCACCGTGGCCGAGCTCGCGCGCATCCTGCGCGTCAGCACCACCGCGGTCCTGCGTGCTGCGACTCGCCTGCACGCGGCCGGGCTGCCCTCCTGCGACACCACCGCGGAGCCCGAGCACCTGCGCTGCCGCTTGACTGCCTGCTGAAGCGAGCAGGACCCGGCGGGCTCACCGAGCTGATCGCCAGGAACCGAGCGGGGCAGCCTCACCGCGAAGACGACAGCAATCCAGCGCTCGCGTCCCTGCTCGTGCGAACAACTCTCACCACTCCTGCCGTGGCGAGTCCTCCGTATGCGAACGCATGGTTGTTTCGCGCCAGTTGCCTTGGGTAGAGGGAACTATCGTGATCAGACAGCAGGGTGTGCTGCCGGTCGAGGTATCCAGCTTCGTGAACCGCAGAGAGGAACGGGATGCCCTGCGAAGCCTGGTGCGGACGTCGCGGCTGGTAACGGTGACCGGGGTCGGAGGGGTGGGTAAGACCCGTGTCGCCCTGCGGGTGGCCGCCGAGGTGCGCAAGGACTTCCCCGACGGCGTGTGGTGGGTGGATCTGTCGCCGCTGCGGGATGCCGCGCTCCTTCCCCATCTCGTGGCCAACGTCCTGGGTGTGCAGGACGTGACCCTGCGCCCCATGGAGCAGGTGCTGGCCGATGCCGTGGCATCGCGGCGGATGATGTTGGTGCTGGACACCTGCGAGCACCTCAGGTGGCCTTGTGCGAGGCTTGTCGACGCCCTGCTGCGAGCGGCATCCCAGTTGCGGGTGCTGGCCACCAGCCGGCAATCCCTGGGAGTGGCCGGGGAAACGGTGTACACGGTGCGCCCCATGCGTTTGCGGCCGCAGGGGCACGACGGTGTGGCGGACGGGGTGGAGCTGTTCGTCGAGCGGGCCCGAGCGGCCAGCGGGAGCTTTGCCCTGACCGCTGAGAACCGCGACGTGGTGGCGCAGTTGTGCCACCGGCTCGATGGCCTGCCGTTGGCGATCGAGCTGGCGGCGGTGCGTTCACGGGCGTTGTCGGTGCACGAGATCCTCGGCCGTCTTGATGATCACTTCGACTTGCTGGCCGGTGGTGTCCGGGTGCTTCCGGAACGGCACGAGACGCTGCGGACCACGATCGGCTGGAGCTACCAGTTGTGCACGCCGGCTGAACGGTTGTTGTGGGCGCGGGTGTCGGTCTTCTCGGGCGCGGTCGACCTGTCCGGCCTGGTGGAGGTGTGCACAGATGACCGGCTCGTGGCCGGAGACGTCCTGAGGACGGTCGACGGGCTGGTGGACAAGTCAATCCTGTTGCGGGAGGGGCGCACCGGTGAGGTGCGGTACCGGTTGCTGGACACCTTGCGCGCCTTCGGTCGGCAACGGCAGCGGCAGACGGGGGAGCAGGCATGGCTGCTGCGTCGGCATCGTGACTACTACCTCCGACTGGCCAAGCGCTTCGAGGTCGACTGGTGCAGCCCGCGACAGATCGACTGGCGTGAGCGGATGCAGCGCGAGTACGAGAATCTGCGCGCCGCGATCGACTTCTGCCTGAGCACTCCATCAGAACACCTGGCTGGGCTGGAACTGCTCGGCGCACTGCGCGAGTTCTGGGTCGGCTGCGGCGTGGTGCGGGAAGGCCGACACCACCTCGACCGAGCGCTCGCCCTGAACGTGGAGCCAGGCCCCGTCCTGACCACCGCGCTGTGGACCGCCGCGTGGCTGGCCGTGGCTCAGGGGGACCTCGAGGCGGTGGACACCCTGCTCGCCCGGTGCCGCCCCTACGCCGAACGGCAGGGCGACACCGTGGCTGCCGGCTGGATCGCCTACATCGCCGGAGCGGCGGCGATGTTCCGTGGCCACCACACCGAGGCCGTCGCCCTCACCGAAGAGTCGGCCGAGTTGCACCGACGTTCCGGCGCGCCGGGCACCGGGCTGGCCGCCGCGTACTCGGTCCAGGCCATGGCCTTGGCCATGGCGGGCGAGTTCGACCGCGCGGTCGTCGCAGCGGAGCAGTGCCGGGCGGCCTCCGAACGGTGCGGGGAGTACTGGATGCGCTCCTACGCCGACTACATGCGCGCCGTGTCGGAGCTCGGGCGCGGCGACCCGGAAGCGGCGGTGACCTACGCGCGCACCGCGCTGCGGTCCAAGCACCTGCTGGGTGACAGCCCGGGAATGGCCATGGCACTGGACCTGCTCGCCTCGGCCGCAGCGGCCCAGGGACAGGCCGAGCGGGCGGCTCGGCTGCTGGGAGTCGGGCATCAGGTCTGGAACACTTTCGGTCTGTCCCAGTTCGGTTCGGCCGACCTGGTCTCCGCACGCCGCCACTGCGAACTCCAAACCCGCACCGCCTTGGGGAGCAGCGGCTACCAGGCGGCGTTCGAGGCCGGGCAGAGCCTGGAGCTGGACGCGGCCATCGCCTACGCCCTCGATGAGCACACGCCGTGCCCCCACGCGCCGTCCCCGGCGGACGTGGAGCCGTTGACCCGGCGTGAACGAGACGTGGCCACCCTCGTCAGCGACGGGCTGACCAACAAGGAGATCGCGGCCCGGCTGGGCATCGCCAAACGCACCGTCGACATCCACATCGGACGTGTCCTCGCCAAGCTCAGTTTCGACAACCGGGCCCAGATCGCCGAATGGGTCCGAAGGCTACGCCCCACGACCGGGCCTTAGAACCGCACCGGGTCAGGTTTGCCCGCCGGAGAAGGAGATCTCGACACCCGGCCGCTTACGTGTACTAGTTCTTCTACCCGGGAGCGTGGGGTTCTTCGACGGTGCCTGGGTGGTCCTGCCGAACTCGCCCGCGCTGCCCCGGCGTCGCCGTGCGGCTGACGCGGGCGAGCGTCGCGGTGGAGGTGTGTGTCGCGGTGGGACGGCCCGGAGTAGTAGATGACCCCGACGTCGCGGCGGTGGTCGAAACCGATGTCGAGCATCCCCGCGTCGGGCTCACCTACGTGGGGCCGGAGTTGTGTCCGGGGATTGGTCAGCGGTCGACGCGCTGCCAGGTCACGGTGTGCGGGCGCTTGCCGGTGGCGGCGAATACGCGGACTGCGGCGCGGATCTGGTCGAGGGGGACCTCGGCGCCACTAGGGAAGTCGTGCGAGTTGTTCATGTAGTTGTAGAACACGGTGCCGGTGCGCGGGGGGGGGGGCGTCGCTGTGGGTGACCCATCGGCCGTCCGGGTCGCTGCACTGGATCAGGCCACGGCCGGGAACGGCGCCGACGCCGACCCAGAACTCGATGTCCGGGAGTGCACCGTTTGCCAGGTCCTCGTTGCGGAACAAGGACACGACGACCGGTTCGGGCCCGGCGGCGAGCCGGTCGAGCAGCTGGTCGACGGCCGTGGCGTCGTCCAGCACGAGTTCGTGATCCTGGTCGATGTCGTACCAGGCTTGCATGGTGGTCACGGGGCCGTCCTCCTGTAGGTGTTGTGGAAGCCCTCGGGGCCGTAGATGGTCACTGTCTCGTCGGGGCGGAGCAGGCGCGGCAATATCTTGTCGCATCCGAACGGGCCCGGACACGGCCGGTTATTGACCACGAGCGTGAGGTGTCGTTGCCCGCTGGCATGCATCTGTGCCAGGGCCTTGAGCGCGACGTGCAGGCCGATGCCGAGCTGTTGCCGGAACCCTGCGTCGGCGATGAGCCGGTCCGCCGCGGCACTGTCGGCGTCGGTCCCGGACACCAGCCGCCCGACGATCGCGCCGTCGACGTCGAGGATGCGGCCATGGGTGATCTTCTGTGTCTGGCCGGACTGCCGCTTGGGGACCGGGGGCGGTAGGTCGGCGACGGCGGCGGCGACGCCGGGCGGTAGGCCCGGTCTTGTCGCCGGATCCACAGTCGTCACTGGCGGTGAGTGGGCGCCGGTGGTGCCGCCGAGTCCGGCGATCCAGGTCTCGACCCGCTCGGGCAGTTCGCGCAGCAACTTCCGCACCTCGGTCAGGGTGTCCTTGGCTCGCTCCAGCTGGGTGTGTACCTCGTCGCGCTTCTGTGGCAAGCCATTCGGCTAGGGACATGAACCGGGCTGCTGGGGTGCGCAGGAGTGCCGCGTGGAAGTACAGGGCACCCAACTCTGAAGCGGATCTCCCCAGGCCACCGTCCGGTCCCGGGAAGACTGCCCGGATCAGGCGGACCAGGACGTCCTGATGGTGTCGGCGTTGTCGCCCAGGAAGTCGTCGAGCGTGCGGGCCGGGCGGCCGGTGAGGTCGGTGACCGCGGTCGTGGTGGGCGCGAGCCTGCCCTCGGCGACCTCGGCGAACAACCCCGCCACGTCGTGGGCGAAGTGCGCGGGCAGCCCGAGTGCGGTGAGCCGGGTGGCGAAGGCGGACGCGGGCAGGTCGACGTAGCGGATCTCCCGACCCGCCACCCTCGACAGTTTCGCCGCGATCTCGGTGTGGGTGAGCGCCTCCGGTCCGGTGAGAACGAACGTCTCGCCGTGCCTGGGGTCCTGGGTGAGCAGGGTGGCAGCACAAGCCGCGATGTCCGCGCAGTCCACGTAGGACACCCGGCTGTCGCCGTACGCGCCGAGGATGTGGCCGTGTTCGGTGAACACCGCGGCGCCCGTCAGGAAGTTCTGCATGAACCCGCTCGGCTGCAGGACGCTCCAGCCGAGCCCGGATGCCCTCAGGTGTTCCTCGATGAGCCAGTGCGCGCCCTCGGCCAGCTTGCCGCCCTCGCGCGCGTGCCACACCGAGAGCTTCACGACGTGATCCACGCCTGCCTCGGCGGCCGCGTCGATCACCGTGCGCTGCTGGCGCACCATCGGCTGCTCGCCGTCGGCGGGCTGGGCACCGCCCGCGTTGAGGAAGACCCGGTCGGCGCCCGTCAGCGCCGCCGCGACCGAGGCCGGGTCATCGAGGTCGCCGACCACGTACCGGCAGCCGAGTTCATCGCCCTTGGCCGGATCGCGCACGAACGCGGTGACGTCCGCGCCGCGCAGTTGGTGGACGAGGTGGCGGCCGATGCTGCCGGTCGCGCCGAAGACCAGGATCATCACGATCTCCCGTTAAACTGAGGCTGGCTCGAGTAATTAAGTTGAGGGTACCTCGAATTAATCGGGAGGCAAGCGTGGGCCGTCGACCGAGGGCGGACGCACGTCGCAATCACGACCGCCTGCTCGCGGAGGCAGACGCGGTATTCCGCGAGCAGGGCACCAGTGCGTCGCTGGAGGGCATCGCACGGCGGGCGGGCGTCGCGATCGGCACGCTGTACGGCCACTTCCCGAACCGGAGGGCACTGGTCGGTGCCGTGCTGCGGGAGCGGAACGAGGCGCTGTTCGACGCGGGCGAGGCGTTGGCGGGGGAAGCACCGGAGGAGGCACTGCGCCGGTGGGTCGACCTGGTGGTCGGCCACGCCGCCACGTACCGGGGGCTCGCCGAACTGCTGGTGGACGGCGTCGATGACGAGGCGTCCGAACTACACGCATCCTGCGCGCGGATGGCCGACATCGGGGAGCAGATCGTCTCGCGAGCGATCAAGGTTGGAGCCGTGCGACCGGACGTGACCGGGGCGGACGTCTTCGCGCTGATGAACGCCGGCGCCTGGACCCGCGAGCACGCGTCCGAGGAACAGGCGGCGCGGCTCGTCTCCTACACCATCGACGGGCTGCTCGTGAACGGCTGCCGTTCCGCATAGTGGGCGCTGGAAGAACCCTGTATGCCTTTGGAGGAGCCCAACGAGTGGACGTATGACGGAAGGATGGCGGCGTTTCTGCCGCCCGGTGCGCGACTGGCCGTGGTCACGCAGGACGGCGCACGCCACATCTACGCGGGAGCCCCAGAGCGAGCATCACCGCCCGCTACCGAGTCCTTGACGGTCAGCGGCTTCGGGAACGCGTCCAACCGGTGACCACATCGGTTCTGGAACAGCTGCTGAAGCGCCGACTGGCCGACGACGGCGTGCACGTCGAGGACCATCCCGAGCCCGGCGCGCCGCTCCGGGCACAGCTCGTCTTCGGCGCTCGTGTCGAGACGGACCTGGGCGCGATCTACTACACCGACGCCGGCGGCGCCTGGTTCAGCCGCGGCACCGCCGCGCGGGCCGACGGCGACGAGCTGTACCTCGCGGAGCTGGACTTCCCACTCGACTCCGAGATTCCCGTACCGCAGCTGCGTAAGGCGCTGCTGGAGTACGAGCAGACCCGCCAGCGCCCGACCGGCGTTGACTGGCAGCCCGCCGAGTAACCGCCTGACACGGCAGCGCTTCCCGTTGTCGGAGCGCCGGTGCCGAGTGGCGCGCACGGCTTCCGCCGGGTGGTTCGTCGCAGACGCGGGCCGCGCCACCTGGTCGGTGTCTGGTGGGCAGATGCGGCCCTCATCCCTGTGCCGCGTCGCCAGATGGGCCCGTGCGCGTGCGAGCCTGCCCCGGACGGCGTCCTGGCTGATGCCTAGCCGCGATGCGGCCTCGGCGTAGGTGAGCGACTGCAGATCGACCATCGTCCACACCATCCGGTGCGCGGCGGACAACCGCGTGATCGCACGGCGCAGAGCCTGCGCGCTCGCTCGGACTTCAGCATGGTGTTGCGGATCAACTGAGGTGTGGTGCGGGCGGCGTGGTTGCTCGGGGATCGCCTCCACGGGCACGTCCTTGCGGCGCCTGCGGGCGCGCAGGGCGTACAGGCAGCGTCGCCGGGTGATTTTTGAACCAGCCAGGAGCGAACCGCCGCCGGATCGGCGAGCGTAGGCAGATTTCGCCAGGCGCTGATGAAGACCTCTTGCACCACATCATTTGCCTTTGAGGGGTCACCGAGCATGCTCATGCTGGCCGCGAGCACCAGGTGCCGATGGAGTTCGAGTAGCTGCCGGAAAGCACAGTTCCGGAAGGTCCGTCACGCTGGCGGGGGAACCGTGCGGTGGATGCCTCAATTCTGTGGTGGCACGGCTGGTGACGTGTTGATGATCGTTCGGGGCCAGCCCGGTCGATGGGCGGGCGCAGGGGGCAACGGGGGAGTCGAGTTCCACTTCGTCGGCCGCGACCGGGCGTGAACGAACTGGGTCACCATTCCAGCCGGTAGATGCTCAACATCTGGCGCAGCGCGGGAATCCGGCCGAGCACGCGGGTGGCGAGCCGTCCGCGCAGCGTCGTCGAGACGACGAATCCCTCCAGGTCGAACGCGTTGAGCACGGCGGCGCAGCGCAGGCTGGGGTGGATCGACTCCAGCTCCCGCGGACTGTCGATGCCCCAGAGCACCTGGGCCCGTGCCACCTTGATGGCCTTGGCGCGCCTGCTGAGCTTGACGCCGGTCGTGCTGAGCGCGTCGAAGACCAGGGTCCCGCTGGGGAAGTACTCGGCCAGGCCGCGGAAGAGGAGCCTGCCGTCGCCTGCGTCGAGGTACATGGTCAGTCCTTCGGCGACCACGAGCACCGGGCGGTCGGTGGGCACCTCGGCCAGCCAGCCGGGGGCGGTGACCGAGGTGCCGAGCGCGGTGTAGTCGCCGGGCGGCTCCGGGACCAGGCGCCTCCTGAGCGCGACGATCTCGGGGTAGTCCACGTCGATCCAACGCACCTCGGCGCCGTGGTCCACGCGATGGGCACGGCTGTCCAGGCCGCACCCGATGTGCAGCACGGTGGCGCGGGGGTGGGCGGCGAGGAAGTCGGCGACCTGCCCGTCGATGTGGCGAGCCCGGATCGCTACGGCGCTCTCGTCGCCGGGGCGCATGCCGACCTTGCTGAAGTCGACCTCGAAGTCCGGGTCGGCCTCGATCCGGCGCAGCGTGGCCAGCGCCACCCGGTCGCCGAGGATCGGCTTGTCCGCCGAGGCGTCCACGGCCCGGCAGTAGAGCGTGGGGAGCAGGGTCGCCTGCACTCCGGTCAGCTTCACTGGTCTCCTCGGGATCACCGCGGCGCAGGGATCTTCGCGCCACGAAGGGAGCGCAGCTTAACCAGGTCCTGCCGAGGTCACAGGCGCCCTGAAACCCATTGACAGCGCGCCCTCCCACTCGATCCGTGACGACCTGAGCACGGCGAACGACGGCCGCGTCGGCCGGTCCGTCGCGCTCAACGGGATCGGCTGGTGCCACGCCGAGGCACTGGGCCACCTCGGTGCGGCAGGACTTGCTGCGGGCGAGGTGGAGGCGGCGCCGACTGATCACGTGCGCGGAAGCGCGCGACCTTGGCCTGGTTGCCGCAGGTCTTCATGCTGCACCAGCGTCGGCGGCGGCCGCGAGAGGTGTCGATGAAGAACCATCCGCAGCCGTCGCAGGACCGCACCGGCCGCGCCGAAGGGCTCAGCGCGAGCCTGATCGCGTGCAGCGCGATGACGCCGAGCGCGCCCTTGCCGGTGAGTGCTTTCGCGGAGCCGTCCGCTTCCACGGAAACGTCACGCACCGTCTCAAGGAGACAGTCCAACGCGTCGCGAGGTATGCGCCTCCGTGTCCCTGTGGCTCCTGGTCAGACACCTCGCCGCCGTGGGCCGGTCTACGCGTTCGACACGATCGGCTGAGCGGGCCGCAGACGGCGAGGTCGCCGCCGCGCTCACCGACGGCCTGGACCTGGTCGCCTTCGCGGGCACCACCATGATCAACACGGCCCAGACCCGCAAGCTCGCCGCACGCGTGCGCCAACGCGGGACAGTGCTGCTTCCCCTGGATACAGGCATACGACCATGAAGTCTGGCAGGGCTTCGTCAACAGGATGGTGGATCAAGGAAAGATCATCCTGGACAGGGTCAACGCAAGCGGGCGCCGAAAGGTGCGGCTACGTCCGACGGAGAAGTTCTACGAGGCCTGACATCGCCGGAACTGCGTCGACGCGGACTGCGGTCAGCTCCGTGATCAATCCACTGTGGACTGGTGCGGAGTAGAAGACAGCCCCTCCCCTACGATGCGGGGGAGGGGCAGCACCACGTCCGCACGTTCATGGTCGAGGCAGATTCGTTGCAAAGCAAGAGCTTTCGGCTGTTGGTGGGCCATGAGCCAGCTGGCCCTCGATCGTGGCGCGGAGCTGTGGTCTGTCGCATGAACACGCATCTGGTGCATGGATGCGACGAATACGTGTTCGAGTCCCCCCTCGGACACCACACTCATCACATGGCCCGCGTCCACGACGCGGGCCGTTGCTGTTCCTGAGGAGAAGCTCGTGGCTGCCGAGTGGCACATCGGTAGTGCCGCCGACGAGGGAGCAGACAACCGGTCTGGATCCTCGGGCACTTCATGAGCGCAGACCTCGGCGTTCGCTCCGGCACGGACGTCGAAGTCAAATGGGGGAATCCACACAGCGGACGAGAAGCGGGCGGAGTGGACCACCGGCGACGAGCGCACCACCCTCGCTCTCCTGATCGAAGGACACTTTCAGATCGATCTCACCGATGCCAACGCCGTCCTTGTCCGGCAAGGCGACTACGTCCTGTGGGGACCGGGGATCGACCACTCCTGGGAAGCTCTTGCCGACTCGGTGATCGTCACCGTCCGCTGGCCTTCACGGCCGTGAAGGCCAGGAGGCACATGCTTTCAACAGAGACGCTGAGAACGTGCAGGAGGAAAAGCGTCTGCTGGAACCCACCACTGCCGCGCCACTTCCCTACAGCGCGGCGAATGCAGCCTTGAACAACTGGAGCAAAGCTCTCGCCCCGAACGGCATACGCGTCAACACGGTCTTGCCTGAGCTCACCGAAACCGACATCTGGGCCGGACAGGATTCCCTCGGAACCGCCCTGGCCGCGAAGTCCGGGCTCGACCACAAGGTGTTCCTTGACAACGTCCCGGCCATCCTCGGCATGCCCAACGCTCGGCTCATTCAACCGGAGGAGGTCGCGGCCACTGTCGCATTCCTCGTCTCCTCCGCCAGCTCAGGGATCGTCGGAGCCAACGTCGTAGTGGACGGTGGCTTGACCATCGCCGCGTAGCGTCACGATTCCTGCATGATCAAGCGCACTCCGCGCGGGACTCCGCGGGGTGTTGAGTGATCAGCGATTGCCTGGGTGATTGGGTGCGGCCGGGCTCTGTGATCATGGCTCGGGTGTGATCATCAGGATGGTGGGGGCCTTCTTCCGCATGTGGCCGGGGTGGTGGTCGAGCGGGTCGGCTCCGACGGAAGCGTCCAATGCGGGCAAATGCACCCAATGGACCTCAGTGAGGTAGGTAGCCGACTACGCGCGATCAGGAAACGGAGATCGAAAACAGAGCGCGTGAAGCACGTCGCCGGGACCGCTGGCCCTCGTCCTCATGGGCGCCTTCACCCAGTCGCACACGCCGCTTGACGGCAGAAGGTCAGCGGTTCCCTCACGAAATTTCCAAGGGCCTGGCTCTGAAGCAGTGCTACGAGGCGCGCAAGGACCCTCGCTCCGTCGGCAAGCCGATGCGCTGCGTGGACTGGACCGACGGTCACGACAAGTTCATCGCCTTTGAGGTCCACATATAAAAGATCACTTATCGAGGAGGTCCTGGGTGGCTTGGGCCTCCTCCGTCCGTCGAATCGTCTTTCCACGCGGTCCGGGTGCACACGACGATTCACGTATGCTTGAAACCGCGTCGTTGAGAAGACTTAGTTGGGGATTCCTGAAATCCGACGTGAGAGTATCCGGGCATGACGCCGCAGCGCGGACAGAACTGGTCACGACAGCCACAACAGGGGTCGGGTGATCGCCCTCATCGCGACCGTGGTGCTCGGGCTTGGCATCGGCGGTTGGGCCGTGTTCGGACGCGGTGGCTCGGATTCGGCGACACCCGGCGCGTGGAGTACCTGTGGGACGGCGCGCTGCCGACCCCGGACTCGCAGACGGCGAGCAAGCCCGCACCGCTGACGTGGTCAGCGGAGAAGTTCCAACCCGGCACGGTGGAATAGCCGGACTGAGGTTCTGCCCAGTTCTCGCTGTGACTGGCCGCTTCCCAGCCCGAGGTTCGCCACCGCCCACCTTTCTTCCCGCCAGCCGCGGCACTCCAGTTCCAGGCTGGCGGGAGCGTCAGCAAGACCGAGTCGCTCGCCACGGCTGAAAGGGAATTGCAGATGTCATACAGACGGGGAACGCGAGGCCGGTCGTGGTGGCTGGTGCTTAGCGGCGTGTGGGATGCGGTGATGGTGGGCGCGCTGGTGGCGTTGTACATCGTGTGCGTGCTGCTGGATGGATTGCGTCGGCGCCGGACGGAGGCATGATGGGGGCCGGGGAGTACGTGCTCGTCGGTGCCGTCCCGGGCGGGGTTGGCGCGATTGAGACGGCGCTCGATTGGGTGGGCCGGCATGGGTTGGTCGGGGAGAGCCGCGTGGCACCCGATACTGCGGGGAACCTGTTCGTGCGCCTTGTCTTCAGCTCAGACCGGCCGGAGCGCGAGTTGCGGGACGGGTTCGCCGCGATTGGGACACAGTGGGTGTCACGATGCGAGATCCACTCGCTGACGCGCCGCCCCCGCCTGCTTGTGCTCGGCTCCCAGCAGACGCACTGCGCGGCGGACCTGCTCGACCGGTGGGCCAACGGCCTGCTGGACGTACAGATCGCCGCCGTGGTGTCCAACCACAGCACGCTGGAGCCGGTCGCCGCTGCATACGGGGTTCCCTTCACGCGCTTGCGGATCGATGCCACGGGCCCTGCGGAGGCGGAGGAGGAGCTGCGTCGGCTGGTCAAAGAGCACAGTGCGGAGCTGGTCGTGCTGGCCCGCTACATGCGGATTCTGTCGCCGCAGTTGTGCGCGTGGCTGGACGGGCGCGACGTCCCGGCGATCAACGTGCACCACAGCCTGCTGCCCAGCTTCGTCGGGGCACGGCCGTACCGGCAGGCCGCCACACGGGGTGTGAAGGGGGTCGGGGCCACCGCCCACTACGTGACCGCCGAGCTGGACCAAGGCCCGATCATCGCGCAACAGTGGCGCTCGGCCAGCCACCTGGCATGCCCGGGTGAAGCCGATCTCGCCCGGTTGGGCCGCGACGCGGAGGTCGCGGTGCTCGCCGAGGCCGTCCGGCTGCACTGTCAGCACCGGGTGCTGCGGGCCGGTGACGGAACCACGGTCGTGTTGGGCTAGTACGACTGATCTTTAGAGCTGATCTCCAACTGGGCAAGGCCATCGATGAGATCGGGCACCTTGAGGATCTTCAGCTCGGAGGCGAAGATCCTCAAGGGAGACCCAGGCCACGGATTTCGGTCCCAACCCTTGCGCTGGCTGTGGCATCACACCTCATATCAGCTTCGTACATCGCCGTCATGTCCTGCGAGGACAATGAGGAGACCGCCACGCGGCTCCTTCACCGGGGTCTGTCAAACGAGCGGCTCTGTCGCTGATTGAGTGATCAACTTGATCGGTCTGGAGTTCGGGGTTTGTCAGGCGTTTGTGATCATGTCCGCCGTGTTGTGAGTGGTTGGGCGCGCTGTTGCCGCACCTGGTCGTTGTGGTGGTCGAGCAGGTCGAGCGGGCCGGGTCGGGTGTGCTGGCCTGGGCGCGGGTCAAGTCGGAGGACGGGGTTAGTCGGTCCTGTAGTGGGATCGCTGGAAGCCGTTTGTCGGTGTACGCCCTGGCGTGCACAGGTAACTACGGGAAGACGTGCATAGCGGCGGCCGGGTGCAGGTGCTGACTGGGGTTGGCCCATTTGACGATCAGTTGGCTTGTCGGGGACAAGCTGTTCAACAAAGGTTGGGGATGCGATTGCCTGCCGTTGCGGGGTTCCGCGTTGGCAATGAGGCCGGCCACGCGATGTCGTCGATCGCGAGCCACGGCGCGACGGCTACAGCCGAGGGTGTGAGCCCGGTGAACGCCTTGACCTCGCGGTGGAGGTGGGACTGGTCAACGTAGCCGCTCTCGGTGGCGACGCCGGCGGCGGCGTGACCCGCCGCGAGGAGGTGGGCCGCGTGGTCGAACCGCACCAGTCGGGCGAGGCGTTTGGGGCTGGTTCCGAGCTGGGACCCGAAGCGGGACCACAGGCGCTTGCGGCTCCAGCCGACCTCGCCTGCCAAGCTGTCCACCCGTACCAGTCCTCGGCTGGTGAGCGTCCGCCGCCATGCGTGGGCGACCTCCGGATCGACCGGCGAGCGGGCGTCCAGCCGTCGGCCGAGGACGTCGGCTGCGATCGTGAACCGTTCGTCCCACGACGCGGCGGCGCGCAACCTGTCCTCGACCCGCTCTGCGTCGCGACCCCAGACGTCTGCCAAGGGAGCCATCGTCCCGCTGAGCTCGGGTGATGCGCCGAGCGCCGCAGCCGCCACGTCCGGCTCCAGCCGGATCTGGAGACACTCGCCCACGCCGCCACCCGCCCGCAGTTCGCCGGGCATCAGCCCGATGACGACGCTGCCGCGCTCGCGGCGGTCGCTTGTGTCGCAGACGATGCCGTCTCCCTCGCCCAGTTCGATGAGCAGGGTGACGGCCGGGTGCGCGACCATGGTGATGTCCACGGGAGCGGGGACACGCAGGCGGAACCCGGCCATGCTGATCCCCGGCAGCCGATTCGACCGGCGCGGGACTGCGATGTCCACCGTTGTCCAGTCCGGTGGTGCTCCGGTCGACGTCACGTGACCAGTCTAGGCATCGGGGGCCACGGGCGGGGTGCCACCGACCCGTTGCCGCGAAGTCCAGCCCAGCAGCAGTTCGCTGGTCGTCTCGGGTGCTTCGAGCATGGGGATGTGCCCGACCCCGGGCAGCAACTCGATCCGCGCGTTCGGCACCGCCTCGTACTGGTGCGCCGACGACGGGTCCCAGCGAGGGTCTGCGGCACCGAAGATCACCAGCACCGGGACGGTGAGGGCGGCGAGACGATCGGGCACGCTGCGCTCCGCGATGTACGCGGTGTTGCGGCGCAACGACATCCTGAAGGCACGGTATGAGGTCCGCTTGAGATCGGCGACCGCCTCGTCGGGCACGTCCACCGGGCGAGCGGTCGTTGCCCCGATTCCTGTGCGGATCATCGCATCCGAACGCCTCGACCAGACCAGGGGGCCGAAAGGCGGCCCCATCAGGACCCGAAAGATCAACGGCTGGGGAAGCAGCGCATCCGGGCGCGGGCCGCTGCTGATCAGCGCGACCGACCGCACCAGGTCGGGGCGCTGTTCGGCGAGCGCGGTGGCGGCGTAGCCGCCGCTGGAATGCCCGACGACGGCGACGTGACGCAGGCCGAGGTCGTCGAGCACCGCCGCCACCCGGCTTGCCTGCACGGGCACGTCATAGGACGACGGGGGCGGGGACTGGCCGCAGCCCGGGAGATCGACCCGGATGACGTGGTGGTGGTCGGCAAGCGCCGGGACCACCGGGCTCCAAGAGACACCCGAGGCCCCCGATCCGTGGATGAGCAACAGCGGCGGCGCCTGCCGCGGGCCGTCGTGCACCACGTGCATCCCGTGCGAATGCTCAACACCGTTCTCGCTCATGCGAGAGATACTGCGCGGGCCGCCGACTTCCGGTCTTGGACAAATGTCCTCGCGGGAACGATCACCGGCTACCACCGCGTCAGTGGTACGCGCCGAGCTTGACTGGTAGCGGCCCGCCCCCTGCGGACAGTGATGGCTTGATCGAGCCCGCGACGTTGCACTGAGACGTGTCCGGACACACCGGAGGACGCCCGCTCTTCATCGGAAGAGAACGTTCGTGCTGGGTCGGTGACGGCAATGCCACTCGGTTGAACATCAGGGCAAGTGCTTGACGTGTCCGAGCAGTGAGGCGGACTCGCCCGCGTTCGGAGTGGGATCAGCTGGAGCCCGTGTGCGCGTTCATCCGTACCGGGCTGCGCACGTTGACCTGTACGCCGACACCGTTGGTTCGCCGCAGTGGGAAGTTGTGGCGCTGAGCCCATTCGGCCATTGTCGACTTAGTCCACTATGGACATTCAACGGTAGCTACTCCCTTGACTGCCGGTCATCACGGGTCTGTCAAACGAGCGGTGTAACTCGGGTTGAGGAGAGCTACTTGCATCCGGCGGCCAGGCGGCCGTCGAAGGCGATCTCCAAGGCGTTCAACGCGGGTTTCCAGCGCATGGTCCAGCGTGTGCGGCCGGTGCCGGTGGGGTCCAGGCTCATGATGGCCATGCAGACGCACTTCAGTGCGGCTTGCTCGCTGGGGGAGTGACCGCGGGCCTTGACCGCACGGCGGATGCGGGCGTTGGCGCTCTCGATCGCGTTGGTGGAACAGATCACCCGCCGGGTTTCCGGATCGAAGGCCAGAAACGGCACGAACTCTGCCCAGGCGTTGTCCCACAACCGCACGATCGCCGGATAACGGGCGCCCCAGGCCTCGGCGAACTGGCCGAACCGCTCGCGGGCAGCGGTCTCGGTCGGCGCGGTATAAACCGGCTTCAACGCCTTGCCGATCGCATCCCAATGCTGGCGGCCGGCGTAACGGAAACTGTTGCGCAGCAAGTGAACAACGCACGTCTGAGTGATGGTCTGCGGCCACACGGTGGCAATCGCATCCACAAGCCCGCTCAGCCCGTCACAGACCACCATCAGCACATCGGCCACGCCTCGGTTCTTCAACTCCGTCAACACGTGCAGCCAGTACTTGGCGCCCTCACCGCCGTCACCGGCCCACAGCCCGAGGATGTCCCGACGCCCCTCACAGGTCACCGCCAACGCAACGTGGATTGGTCGGTTCGCGACCTGACCGTCGCGGATCTTCACGTGGATCGCGTCGATGAACACCACGGGGTACATCGCATCCGGCGGCCGATTCTGCCATTCCACCATGCCCTCGATCACCTTGTCAGTGATGGTGGAGATCGTCTGACGCGACACCTCCGCGCCATAGACCTCGGCCAGGTGCGCGGAGATCTCCCCGGTCGTCAACCCCTGGCGGCCAACGAGATCACCATCTCATCCACACCCGTCAGGCGTTTCTGCCGCTTGGCCACGATCCTGGGCTCGAAGCTGCCGTTACGATCGCGAGGCGCAGTGATCTCCACCGGGCCCACATCGGTCAGCACGGTCTTCGAGCGGGTCCCGTTACGCGAGTTCCCGGTCCCACGGCCGGCCGGATCGTGCTTGTCATAGCCCAGGTGATCGGTGATCTCACCGTCCAGCGCGGATTCCAGCAGCCGCTTGGTCAGCTGCTGCAAATACCCCGCCCTCACCGGTCAGCTTCAGCCCTCCAGCCTTGGCGCGGTTCACCAACTGCTCAACCAGCTGCTCGTCCAGACCATCCAGACCAGTCTCGGGCTTCGAGTCCTCAGCGTGCTCCACGCCGGACATCATCTCGGTCATCAGGTGCACTTCCATGGTCGGGAGTTACACCGCTCGTCTTACAGTCCCGCGTTGCGGCTTCACGCGTGTTCGGTGGGACGGCTCGAACGTCGCCGTTCACGGGTTTCGGGGTGAGCGCTGACGGCGGGCGCGTTGTTGGCAGCGCCTTGGCGTGGGTGGACTGGAGGGGCTCGGCGACCGGTGTCGTTCTCACCTGGTGGTGATCATCGGGCGCTCGCCCAGGTCCGTCCCACGACACGATCAATCGTGATCGTGTCGTGGGACAACCAACCCCGATCAGAGCGACCGGTGCTGGGTGGTGAGCGGTGGCGGAGGGGCCGGTCAGGTCAGGTGAAGGTGATGGTGGCGCAGATGCCGGCGAGGATGGCGACGTGGTCGTCCCAGCCTTCGATGTCCTCGGTGCAGATGCTGAAGTCGGCGACGGCGGTGCGGTCGGGGATCGGGATGAGTGCGTGGCATTGGCGCACGGTGCTGGCTTTGCGGGGTTTGCCGAGGAGGGTGACGCCCTCGGGTACCTGGCGGTCCTCGGTGACCGGGGCCGCGACGCCGCAGGGCAGTTTGACGGCGCCGACCTCGGCGGTGGGGTGCAGCAGCGCGATGGTGCGGGTCAGGCGCTCGACGGTGTCCTGATTGGACAGTTCGCTGGGGCGGATGGTGACGGAGAAGGTCGCCGAGACGAGCTTGCCCTTCTGCTTCTCGGAGCGGGCGATCATGATGGCGGCGTAGGCGGCGCCGACCGGATACCTCGCCCCCGCACATCGGAGGACATCCGTCGTTGTGTCCACAATGGAATTCGGAGGGTGACCAGCCAGCCGCGAATCGAGTGACGGTCTTCCACGCGATCGGCCGAGAACGGGGCAAGCAGCGGGTCGGGGAGCTGCATCACGAGCTGATCGCCTCCTTCAGGGGTTCGATGACCGCCTCGCCCGCAGCGCACTCACCCCCTCGGCGCCCAAGCTCAGGTCGACGTCTTCACCTTCGCGGCCCCTTCCAGCGCGCTCCTGCGCCCTCCCATCCACTCGACGTCCTCCGTGACCCCGACTCTCAGATTCAACCGCTGCCAGAACCACCGTGGACACAGTGAGGCGTTCGAGGGAGCTGCCGAGCACCCAACACCCGTGGCTCCGGCAGATTGGGGCGCCGCGGGATGGTCCTCATCCCGCGGCGCCGAGGACTGGTCCTGTTCCCGGTGTTAGGCGCAGTGGCCGGGTTCGGAGCGGTTGAGGATCTTTCGGACGAAGTCGGGCAGTGGTGGCAGTTTGGGCGCCAGCTTGTCGGTCTTCGCCGGGTCACGGATCACGGCGGCGTGGTTGATCGTCGCCTCGGCCGGGCGGTCGCCGCCGAGGATGGTGATGTGAACGGCGTTGGTGTAGCCGGAGGTCGCCTTCGGATCGCAGAGGTAACGCCCATCCGAGCCCAGGGTCGGGCGCCCCTTCAGATCGGTGGTCACCTGCTCGTTGAAGACAATCATCGCCACAGCCGGCAGACTCGGGTCCTGCGGAACCCGAACACGGTGGTTCGCCGGCCACGAGGCCGGGACGTCGATCCTGGTGCCCGCGTACGTGACATGGCCTCGTGCCTGGCCGCCGTCGAGACGGACCGGCTGACCCGGGCGGGAGACAGCAGTCGACCTTGAGACGTCGAGGTGCACCAGCAACGGAGGGCGTGCGGTGCCGTTGGCGGCCTTGGGAAGGGCGATCTCCAGGTCTCCGCTCGCGGCACCGGCATCGCTGTAGGCCACACCCGCAGCGGGAACCTTTTCCTTGCCTCCCAACGACTGCGGGACCGAGTTGCGCATTGACCGTGTCAGGAGCGCAGAAGCCTTACCCAGCTTCTTCCCACCCGGCGCGAGGGTGAGAACGCCGCCGCTGCCCTGGGCCTGCGGAGCATTGGGCATCGTGGGATCGGCCGACTCGAACAGTCTCTCGTCGAGCACCCCGCCGAAGTTCTCGGCCCGTGCCCCCCAACCGTTGGCTTGCAACCCGTCCTGAGACGGGACAACCGTGCCCCAGTCCGTTCCACCAGGCGGCGCGGCCAACCCTGTCGCCGCGGTGCCGACCATCGCCACCACGGCGAGACCCGCCACCAGCACAGACCGCACACCCCCGTTGTGCTGTGATACCACGATCCCGCATCTCCCTCGGCTCCGTTATGGCGACCACCCAACGCGGCCACACAACCGCCAATGCAGTGCCCAACCAAACGGAACCCGACCCCGTGCCCGGGTAAACCCACTCCAACGTGCGACCAGAGCCCCCCGATCCGGCCTCTCTGTTTCCCGCCACCGCTACCGACAGTTGGCGTCGACACCTACTGTCAGTCGACCCCGCCGACCAGGCCATGGTGACGCCGACTGGTGGAACGCGCCGCGCCCCTGCGGGATCAGCACGGCACCCGGATCGATGGCAGCCGGGGTTACACCGCCCAGGTGAACTCGCTCCACAGTGGACAAATCCGCTGTTTGAGGTCAGGCAGAACCGCGACGGCTACAGCGGCCTGTTCAGCCGGACATGCGCCCCGGTCGGGTACGCGGTGTGCCTGTGCCGCACCGATCGCGTGGTGCGTTTGGTGGCTCTTGACCGGAATAAGGGACGACACGCCGAGGTGTTCCAGCGAGCACCGCTGTATGCCTCCACGTAGCTGATGGACCGGGTGCGCTGGCCCTCCCCGATCGCAGCAGGATCTGCTCGCGAACCTTCCGGGCATGCTCGACCGGCCCCACGTGCTGAGGGCAGCGGGGCTGCCCTCACCACGGGCATGTTCTGCTCGGACGTCACGGTGAGGCGTTCAGCGTCGTGGAGGCTTCACCGTCATCGGGGCCTCGTCGCGAAGGACGTCGCCCTTCAGGCTCTCGATACCGGTGTAGGTGCTGCCGCTGTCAAGCACGACGCGCGACAGGTCCAGGACGGCCAGCGCGCTGAGGTCATTGTTGAAGTTGACAGCTCTGCCTCACCATCCGCATGCATCGGCACGGGCGGGCTGCCTGCTGGTCCAGGGGGCTGCTCAACGCCTGGAACCTGCTCCTGCGAGAGGTGGGCGCCGATCGGGACAACGAGGTCATCGTCATCACCGGCGCCGGCGAGTCCTAGGTCGACGGTGTCAAGGCCGGCTCCTTCGCCCGCCCATTGTCCGAATGGGACAGCGACCTCATCGACGAGCAGTGCAACGACGGCGTCAAGATCCTCGAACGGTTCGTCTTCGATCTCGATGTCCCCACCATCGCGGCCATCAACGGGCCCGGCCTGCGGCTGGAACTTCCCCTGCTGTGCGACCTGACCCTCTGCACACCGGACGTTGTCTTCGGCGACGGCAACTTCCGCGCGGACTCCGTTCCAGGCGACGGCATGTACCTGGCGCTGCGCGAACTCGCCGGTGTGAAACGCGCCAACCACGTCGTCTACACCGGCCAGGGCATTCCCGCCGATGAGGCACACCGTCTCGGCTTGGTGAACGAGGTCCTGCCACGCGCCGACCTGCTACCCCGAGCGCTGGATCTGGCCACCCAGGTCACGGCCAGGCCCCGCACCGCCCGACGCCCGACCCATGGGATCCTCAGCCGGACATGGCAGCGTCGTCTCGTCGCCGAACTCCGAGACTCCTACGCCCACCAACTCCTGAGCATGACGATCGGGTCCCGTCCCTGAAGCCCTGCTGCATCAGTGATCGCGAGACGGCAGGCACTCTCGTAACCTCGGACAATCCACTGGAACCGGGTGCTCGCACTTCGGCACGAGCGGACGCCGGACACGTGATCAATTCACATGCTCGACCAGCGGGAGGTGTGCGCGCTGCGGTCCAGTCGTCCGCCAGCTGGTTGGTATGTCGGAGAATTCTCGGGTTTCACGGGTCAGGGGCTGGTCAAGGCGGGTTCTGCGCGTGACATCAGGGCGGTGACAGTCAGTCCGGTCACGACGAGGAACCCCGCGACCAGACCTGGGCGAGGCCGCACGCGTTGCTCGCCGGATCCTGCTGTGCACCCGGACCCACCTCCACGCCGCGTTACGCCGATGATCGGAGACACTTCCACAGTGCGAAACGACCTCGACCACATCGAAGCGGCGTTCGTCGGCACTGCACTGGCTGGCCTGCCGATCGGGCACGGCCCGTCGGGCACCGTCCTCGTCGCCGATATCGACCCCCACCGCCTGCACGAGACCTGGCAGGCTGCCGAAGCCCTGGTGCCGGTCACCGGACGCCGACCCGTCATGGTCACCGACGACTTCGACGACACGCTGCGGATCCGCCCCGAGCCCGAACCGGGCCCGTCGGAGGCGGAACTGCGCGCGTTCGCCGAGGCGGCCGAGTCTTCCGAGCCCTGGCTGGTCTACCGCCATTACAGCGAGGACGACGAGGTCGACGAGAGCGAGGTCGAGTACTACGCGCGTGGCATGGCCGGCGTCGACCTGACGGCCCTGGTGTCGGATGTGGCGCTGCCAGCTCCGCGCCAGGCGGTGGAGCGGGCGCTGTACGACCGGCTGCTCGCCGACGCCGACCTGTACGCCCAGGTGCTTGGCAGCGCACGGTTCGTGACGCAGACCGACTACTGGTACACCCCTGACAGCGTCCTGCTCATGTTGCTGCCCACCAGCGACGTCCGCAGCTCGGGGTACTGGGTGAACTTCTACGGTGCCCTCGGCCAGGAGTACCAACGCAAGCTCGCCGAGGTGCTGGCGCAGTGGCGTCACCGGTGGGACGCCCGCTTGGTCGCGTCGTGGGGCACCATGCTTCAGTTCCAGGTGGGTCGTCGCCCGGCACCGGGTGACGAGGCGTGGACCGCGGCCGGCCAGCTCAAGGCGCTCGCCCAGAACCTCGACGTGAGCCGGTGGGAGGTCGCGGTTGCCTTGCCCGCCGGTGACGCGTGGTTCGTGCACAACCGGCCCTGACAAGCTCGACCAGACCCTGTGCCGAGCTCGGCCGAGCAGCCCCTCATCGGCATGAGAGTGCATTTGTGTCGTGTGACGCCCGGCAGTCATCGACTGGGCCGGGTAGTAGATCAGGTTGGCTACCGCCCGTTCTGGGATGGAGTTCAAGGCGCAGATCGTGGAGTTGTTCCGTCGGGGCGGGCGAACGTTTTCCGATATCGCCTCGGAGTTCGACTTGTCACCGACGACGGTGGCTGACTGGGTGCGGGCCGCGGCCAACAACGAGGGGAAGATGTTGTCCGAGAGTCATACCGGCGGCGGGGACCCGCAGCAGCCTCGGGCCAAAGACGGTGGCGCGGCGGAGATCGCGGCGTTGAAGCGGCAGTTGCGGCAGAAGGAAGAGGAGCTGGAAGTCCTGGGAAAAGCATTGAGCTACTTCGCACGCCGGAAGGACCAGTAGCGCTCTACCACTGGATCGCCGGAGAGCGTGGAGCCCTCAGGAGATCGGTGGCAACTTCGCGGCGACGGCGGCGGCGAGCTTGGTGGTCTGCTCGCACGCGGTCGCTGAGTCGTCGATCTGCGTCGTGTAGTGGAAGTGTACCGACTCCAAGTAGGGAAGCTCGGCGTCAGCGGGCGGATCGGTCGCGATGTGGCCCAGCTCGACGACGCATCGCGGCCCCATCAGGTTCTCCGTCGCGGGGCGCCCGGCGATGGTCGTCACCTTGGTTCCGGGGAACAGCGGAAGGCGCCCCGGAACGAGCATGTGCGCCACTTTGACCAGCACCATGCCGCGGCCGGGGCCGCCGAAGGCGCACGAGAACACGCTGATCTGCGGGCTGGCCTGGAGTTCCTTGGTGTAGGAGGCCCGCACCATCTCGGGCGTCACGAGCGCGCACGGGTCGAGGTTCACGATCGAGTTCGCCACCGTCGGGCGCCGCGGGATCGGGGTGTCGGACAGCACCGACGCCAGCACCGCGTCGAACGCGGCGTCGGCGGTCGCGCACGCGTCCCCCTGGGTCTCCGGACGGCGCTTCTTCACCACGACCTGGAGCTGCCCCTGGTCGGCGTTCGCCAGGCGCATGCAGCCACCGTCGGCGGTCTTGCCCTGGTAGGTCGTGGTCGCCCCCCGCCTCCCCTGGGAGAACTCGGTGGGATAGCTCTTCCTCAGCCACTCCGCGGACTCGATCGGTGACGTGAGGGTGAGCGTGTAGTCGAGCACGCCCACAACGCGCTTCTGCCCGCTGCCCGCGTCGACTTCGATGTTGATCGTCCGCTGACAGGAGTTGACGCCGGAGATGGAGGCCCTGTTCTCCACGCGGCCGATGCTGCTCAGCGCCTCGACGGGGGTCAGGCCGCACACGTCGACGGTGCGGACGTCACCGAGGGTGATGGTCCGCTGGCTGTCCTTGGCGCCCCCGCTCGACGCACCGGACCCGGAGGGCTCGGCGACACCGGCGACCACGCTGGAGCACGCCGAGGACATGACGACGAAGAGCATCGCGAGGGCCATGGGAAGACGCGGGCCACGAGTACGCACGATGGGATCCTAGGGAACGATTCCGGTTCAACCGGCCATGGGGCCACCGTCGCCCGAGCGAGCACTGCGCGGTCCAGCGTCGCGGCCATTAAGCGGGCGTCGGTGAGATCGGCGCCGGTCAGGTCGGCTCCGCTCAGCACCGCACCGACCAGAGTTGCCCGATCGAGCCCGGCCCCGACCAGCGTGGCTCCGGCCAGGTTCGCTCCCCGTGAGGTCCGCGCCGACCAGCCACGCGCCGGTCAGGTCGGCCCAACCGAGGTCCGCGTCGCGCAGGTCGTGGCCGGACGAATCCTGATCGCGCAGGTCACGCCCGGCGGCGCGGGTGGCAGCGTCCAGTGTGGACATCGACCACGTCGTCCCGCTCGCGGCCGGATGGCGCTCCGGTGCGTGGGCCTGGGATGCCGCCAAACGCCGAGCGTTCGCCAACGACCTCACCCGGCCGCGGCTGATCGCCGTCTCGGCGAAGTCCAACCGAGCCAAGGGAGACCCGACCCCGGCGACCTGGAAATCACCAGCAGTCGACAGCTGGTGCCTGTACGCGAAAGCGTGGACACACGTCAAGGTTGTCTACGGCTTGACCATCACCGAAGCCGAGCGCGCGGCGTTGGTCGAGATGCTCGACACCTGCACGCCGTCGACGACGGCGCGGTGCTGATTTCCGGGCAGATCACCGGCGCTGAATGATCCCATCCCGAAGAGCTGCCCGTGCCACGCCGTCTCCAGTGCGGGCGATCGCCTGCGCGGGGCAGAACATTGCGGGAACAGCGGTCGCCGGGAAAGGCTGACACGGGTTGTCAGGTTTCACGGAGACGATGGATTCCGTGAGAAGCCCTGAGAACAGCGGGACCATCGACGTGATCGGTGCTCGCACGAACAACCTGCGCGATGTGTCCGTGAGCATTCCCAAGGGGCACCTGGTCGCCTTCACCGGGGTGAGCGGCAGCGGCAAGACCTCGCTGGCCGTCGACACGCTGCACAACGAGGCCCAGCTGCGGTATCTGGAGGGGCTTTCGCCGTTCGTGCGGCAGTACATCACTCAGCGGAACCGGCCGAAGGTGGACCGGGTGCTCGGGCTCGGGGCGACGCTGGCGGTCGACCAGCGCCGCCTCAACCGCAACCCGCGCTCCACGGTCGCGACGATCACCGGCATCGACGGGCACCTGGGGCTGTTGTACTCGCGGTTGCCCGGCATCGACGGGGACTCGCACCTCACCACCTCGCACTTCGACCGCAACACGCCCGAGGGCGGCTGCGCGGAGTGCCACGGTGTCGGCGGGCGCTGGCAGGCGAGCGAGGAGCTGATCGTCACGCACCCCGAGCTGCCGCTGTTCGAGGGCGCGTCGCCGTGGTTCGAGAAGTGGCGGTCGGGGGAGCATGCGTTCGTGCCCGCGCTCGCGGAGAAGCGCGGCGTGGACCTCGGTAAGCCGTGGCGGTCGCTGCCGGAGGAGTTCCGGCATGCCGTGCTGCACGGCACCGGCGATGAGAAAGTCGTTGCCTGCGTTGATGTTCCGAACAAGCACGAGACGGCGCAGATGACCTTCACCTGGAACCAGCCGCTGAAGGGCGCGCTGGCCGAGGTGGAGCGGGTGTTCGTCAACGCCAAGACCTCCAGCGCGAAGCAGCGCTACCTCCGCTACATGCGCAAGCAGCCCTGCGGTGCTTGTGCCGGAAGCGGTTTCGACGCGGCGGCGCGGTCCGTGCTGCTCGGCGGGGTGTCCTATCCGGAGCTGATCGAGGTCGAGGTGCGGCAGGTCCGCGAGTGGGCGCGGCGCGTGGCCGACGAGCTGGACGCGCGGCGGCGCGACGTGGGGGAGCCGCTGGTGCAGGACCTCGACCGCAGGCTCGGCATCCTCGCCCGGCTCGGCCTGGCCCACCTCCAGCTCTCCAGGAGCGCGGCGACGCTCTCCGGTGGCGAGCTGCAACGGACCCGCCTCGCCGCGCAGCTGAGCACCGAGCTCAGCGGCATCGTCTTCGTGCTCGACGAACCCGGCAACGGGCTGCACCCCGCGGACAAGGCGCAGCTGCTCGACATCGCGCTCGACCTGCGCGAGGCGGGCAACACGGTGCTGCTCGTCGAGCACGACCCCGAGCTGATCGCCCGAGCCGACTGGGTGATCGACATGGGGCCCGGCGCGGGCCGCCACGGCGGTGAGGTCCTGGTGTCGGGCCCGCCCTCCGACGTCGCCGCCCACCCGGAGTCGCTGACCGGCCGCTACCTCGCGGGAGCAGGACCGCGTCTGCGCCGGACCCCGCGCGCGGCAAGGGAAACCGGCTGGGTGGAGCTGCGCGGTCTGCGCACGCACAACGTGATG
This sequence comes from Allokutzneria albata, assembly GCF_900103775.1. Classification (GTDB taxonomy): domain Bacteria; phylum Actinomycetota; class Actinomycetes; order Mycobacteriales; family Pseudonocardiaceae; genus Allokutzneria; species Allokutzneria albata. Next base: position 1,131,798 of record NZ_LT629701.1, read on the forward strand.
GCGGAGCTGGTGCGCTTTCCCACCAAGCGGCTCACCTGCCTGACCGGGGTGAGCGGCAGCGGCAAGAGCAGCCTGCTCAGCGCGCTCGGAGCCGGCGTCACGGCTGCCCTGAACGGCACGCCGACCGACGTGGTGCGCGAGGTGCGCGGCCTCGACGGCCTCGACTGGGTCGCCGTCGTCGATCAGGAACCGCTCGGGCGGACGCCTCGTTCCAACCCCGCCACCTACAGCAAGGCTTTCGACGTCGTGCGAGGGCTTTTCGCCGGAACCGACGCGGCGCGCGAGCGCGGGCTCACCGCGTCCTGGTTCAGCTTCAACACGGCCGGCGGTGGGCGCTGCGACACCTGCACCGGCTACGGGCGCAAGCTCGTCGACATGCACTTCCTGCCGGACGTGTGGGTGGTGTGCGACGCGTGCGAGGGGCGCCGCTACCGCAAGGACGCCCTGGAGATCACCTACCAGGGGCTGACCGTCGACCAGGTGCTGGAGCTGACCGTCGCCGAGGCGGTGGAGCGCCTCACCGAGCCGCGTCAACTCTCCGAGACCTTGGGGGCGCTGAACCAGGTCGGGCTCGGCTACCTCCAGCTCGGCCAAAGCGCCACCGAACTCTCCGGCGGTGAGGCCCAGCGGCTGAAACTGGCGTCGGCGATCCAACGCGGCGCCGGGCGCGGCGCCGGGCTCGTCGTGGTCGACGAACCCGTCTCCGGTCTGCACCCCTCCGACGTCCAGCGCGTGGTGGACGCGCTGGACGTGCTGCTGGACTCCGGCAACACCGTGGTCATCGCCGAACACGACATCCCCGTCGCCGCGTCCGCGGACTGGGTCATCGATCTCGGGCCCGGAGCCGGTCCCGACGGCGGCGCGATCCTCGCGGAGGGCACACCCGAGACCGTCGCGAAGTCCGACACCCCGACCGCCGCCTACCTCCGCCGGTACGCGACCGGTCAGCCGTTGCTCGGGGAATCACCCGCGCTCAGTGGCAGCCGGTGCACCGGAACCCGCCGTCGTTGATGCAAGGCGCCACTGTAGTTCCCGTGCGGCTAGGTCGTGTCCTGCAATTCGTTGTTCAGGGCTTCTCGTAGTTCTGGTGTGTGGTCGGCAGCATTTTGGCCCGTGCCGCGGCCACCGCCTGGACGGTCGTCTCGTCCATCACCGTGCCGAGGATTGTCCGCGCGGCACTGACAGTCCGCTGGTGGCCACCCGCACCAGCCCGGCCAGCGCCCGGGACCGGCTGTGCGGCGGCCAGGCGAGCACGGTCGTCACCGGTGGCGCGTCCAGCACCGGCACCGCGGCCAGGCCCTCGGGCAGGTTGGCGCGGCAGGACTCGGGCAGGACCGCGGAGCTCCGGCCGAGCGCGATCATCTGGAACAGCTGCATCTGGTTGTGCACCTCGATCCCGGATCCGTCGGGGTAGGTGCCGTCCGGGGCGGGCCACCGGGGCAGCGGCAGGTCCGGCAGCGAGCTGATCTCCGCGGTCCGCAGCCGGGGCGCGCGGGCCATCGGGTGCGAGGTGGGCAGCACCGCGATCTGCCCCTCGGTGTGCAGGACCTCGGTGTCGAGCCCGGCGGTGGTGTCGAAGGGCAGGTGCAGCAGCGCCACGTCGGCGCGGCCGTCGTGCAGCGCGCGCTGGGGCTGGGACTCGCACAGCAGCAGGTCGACCTCGACCGCGCCGGGCTCGGCGGCGTAGCTGTCGAGCAGCTTCGCCAGCAGCTCGCCGGAGGCCCCGGTTTTGGCGGCCAGCACGAGCGCGGGCCGCCCGGTCGCGGCCCGCCGGGTGTGCCGTTCGGCTGAGGCGAGCGAGCCGAGGATCCGGCGGCCCTCGGCCAGCAGCACCGCCCCGGCCTCGGTCAGCCGGACGCTGCGGCTGGTGCGCTCGAACAGGGTGACGCCGAGCCGGTGCTCGAGCAGGGTGATGGTCCGGGACAGCGGCGGCTGCGCGATGCCCAGGCGGTCGGCGGCCCGGCCGAAGTGCAGCTCCTCGGCCACCGCGACGAAGTACCGCAACTCCCGCGTCTCCACCGGCGCAGCCTACTGCCCGGCATCGATAGCGCTCGGGTATCGCTGCCGCACCCGATCGGTGTTGGTTCTGGGCCGGTCCCCGCCCAGGATCGACGGCATGAGTGAGAAGACGATCGCGCTGGTCACCGGCGCGAACACGGGCATCGGCTATGAGATCGCGGCGGGCCTGGGCGCCCGGGGGCACCGCGTCGGCATCGGCGCCCGGAACGCCGGAAGCCTGACCGAGGCGGTGGCCAAGCTGCGCGCGGCCGGCGTGGACGCCTTCCCCGTCCCCCTGGACGTGACCGACGACGCGAGCGTGACGGCCGCCGCCACCCAGCTGGCCGATCAGGAGGGCGGCCTGGACGTCCTGGTCAACAACGCGGGCACGGCGGGCACCTGGCCGGACGCACCCTCGTCGGTCACCCCGGCCAACGTGCGGGCGGTCGTGGAGACCAACGTCATCGGCGTCATCCGGGTCACCAACGCCCTGCTGCCCCTCCTGCACCGCTCCGCCCACCCGAGGATCGTCAACCAGTCCAGCCACGTCGCCTCCCTGGCCCTGCAGACCACCCCGGAGGTGGACCTGGGCGGCGTGAGCGGCGCGTACGCCCCGTCGAAGACCTTCCTGAACGCGGTCACCGTCCAGTACGCCAAGGAACTCCGCGACACCCCTATCAAGGTCAACGGCGCCTGCCCGGGCTACGTCGCCACCGCCCTCAACGGCTTCCAGGGCACCCGTACCCCCGAGGATGGCGCCCGCATCGCCATCCACCTCGCGACCCTCCCCGACGACGGCCCCACCGGCGGCCTGTTCGACGACTCCGGCCCCGTGCCCTGGTGACCTGATCGGTGTCGATGAGCACGTGTGGCGCCACACCCGCCGCGGCGACAAGTACGTCACCGTGATCACCGACCTGACCGGGATTCGCGACCAGACCGGCTCAGCCTGGCTGCTCGACATGGTCGAGGGCCGCTCCAAGCAGGCGTTCAAGACATGACTCGCCGACAGCGGCGAAGCCTGGCGCGACGGAGTGGAGGTCGTCGCGATGGACGGGTTCACCGGCTTCAAGACCGCCACCGCCGAGGAGTTGCCCGACACGGTCGCGGTCATGGACCCCTTCCACGTGATCCGCCTTGCCGCTGACGCCCTCGACAAGTGCCGGCGTCGGGTCCAGCTCGCGTTCCACGGCCACTGCGGGTTCGCCGACGACCCGCTCGACAAGTCGCGGCGGACGCTGCACACCGGCGCCGGCCTGCTCACCGACTCGCCGCGCTGTTCGCCGACCGTCGATGTGTTGGCCTTCTTCGACCGTCCCGGCACATCCAACCCCCCTGCAGCGCGAAGAACTCATCACCCCGGACGAGCGGCCACAGCACGACTAGCAACGGCGGTCTGCCTTCGATCGCGCGCAGTGAAGACATCTACGGTAAAGCCATCAGTAATCCAGACCCCGCCGCGCGGATGCGCGTGGCGCTGCAACTCGCCGAAGGAAGCGATACGAAGTGTTTCGCGAGGTCCCGGTACTTCCGGTGGTAGTTCCCGCCGCGGCAGTGATCTTCCTGGCCATGTTGTGGTACCTGCGCAGCCGCGGCCGCCTGTCGGTGCCACGTGCCGCCGTCGCGTTCGCACTCTGCGTCTACTCCGCCGGAGTCGTCGCGAACACAGTATTCCCAATCTATTTGAACAAGCCCGCCTTCACCCCGCAATGGAAGTTCTACTTCGAGCCGCTCGTGGACTACGAGGTCGGCGACGCGGTGAAGAACATCCTGGTCTTCGTGCCTGTTGGGATACTTGTGCCGCTACTCCTGGCCACAGCATCCTGGTGGCGCGTGGTGGCCGTGGCAGCGGCGTTCAGTCTGGCGATCGAGCTGACCCAGTTCGTCACTGACAACCTCTTGGGCGGTGGCCATGTCGCCGATGTGAACGATCTGCTCTCCAATGTGATCGGCGGTGTGCTGGGTGTCGGCTTGTTCGCCGCGTTGTCCCGGGTGCCTGCTGTTGCTGTTTTTATCAACCGATTCCGCTGGCATTGACCCGCGTCCTGCGGCGCCGCGGTGGCACATCGGTCAGTCCTCGGCTGTCGTATGCCGTGGGATGTGACCGCGTGTTCACTGACCGCCGCAGCCTCGATTCTGCTCTGGGTAAGCTCGGCGACCTGTACAGCCACGAGTCTGCCGCGCAGCCCACTCTTTCCTGGCTCCGGCCGCGTGTGCGTAGGAGGATGACGAAAGGCACGCAGTCGTTCCACTCCGCCAGCGCCCCACTCAGCTGCGCTCGTGCCGCGCGGACCGCGAGCCAGTGCAGCAACGTGGTCTTGCCCGACCCCGCATCACCGCGCAGCAGAACCCGGGTCCCGCTGCCGATCGCGGCCTCGACCGGTATGCCGTCAGCGTCACCGCAGCCCTTGAGGTTGCCAAGCGCGAAACACGCCGACGTCATCATCGCCGGTGCTGGACCCAATGGTCTGATGCTGGCCTGCGAGCCCGCCCTTGCCGGAGTGCGCTCGCTCGTGCTGGAACGACTCACCGACCTCTCGGGTGTGCAGCGCGCCAACGGCCTGGTCGGCCAGGTCATTCGCATGCTCGACCGGCGCGGGCTGTACGAGCGGCTGACGTCGCCGGGTGCCATTCCGGAGCCGACACCGCGTTTCGTGTTCGGCGCGTGCCCGTTCGACCTCAGCGACCTGGCGCACAACCCGGTCTGCACGATGATGGTTCCGCAGCGGAGCAGCAACAGGATTCCCGCGGTCTGCAGGCTGTCGGCGGTGCCGGGAGGCTTGGCGACGGCCGGTTCACCGCGCAGCAGGCCGAAGACGATCACCGCGGCGATCGAGCCGACGTAGATCACCGTGGGGATGACGAACGCCCGCGCGCTGTGCGCGATGCCGCGGAGGTTGACCGCGGTCACCACTGCGAGAACAACGAGGCACGACCACACCGCGTACGGCAGCAGTTCGGGGAAGGCCGATGTCAGTGCCGTGACCAGGGACGCCCGCCTGCCCAGGTACGCACGGGCCACCCCGTAAGCCCCACCGCCATCGGGAAACGCGGCGATGACCTGCCGGGAGGACAGGGTGAGCACGGCGAGCAGCAGCAGCGCGATCGACACGGTCACCGGGATCGTCCAGCCGAGCCCGGTCCCACCCGCCAGGACGATCGCCTCGGGCCCGTAGGCGACGGAGGCCATCGCGTCCAGGGACAGGGCGGCAAGGCCGCCGACGACGGTCAGCCGGTGCCGCTCGCCGTGCGCGGTATCCGGAGGTCGTTCGGTGGTGGGGGAGCCATGGCGACATGGTGCGGTTTGCGCGCACCGTCCCGGCCCGTCCGAACGCAATCTTGACGCGTCACGCGCATCACCCGTGGTGACCGGTTGTCCCCGTTCAGCGCATCACGAGCGGATCACGCGAGGGTGACGCGCACGACATGGACCCGACTGAGCCGTCAACACCGCGTAAAGGACCCGATCAGGGGTGTCAAGGACGCGTCAGGCCTCCCCGATTCTCCGGTTTCCTCTTGCACCCTTTCCGGCGACGGCGCCCGCCGACGGAGGGGGCGCTTCGAGATCGGGAAGGGAGCACGCCAATGGCCGACCTGGCCTATGCGTTGCTGCTGATCGGTGTGTTCCTGCTGCTGGCGCTGACCGTGCGCGGACTGGAGCGGTTGTGAGCGGGACGGGCCTGCTGGCCAACACCGTCGGCGGCGTGCTCGCGCTGCTGTTGATCATCTACTTGTTCGTCGCGCTGATCAGGCCGGAGAAGTTCTGATGTCATCCACTGTGGCCGGCCTCTTGCAGGTCGGTCTGTTGATCCTCGCCCTGGCCGTGGTGTACCGGCCGTTCGGCGACTACATGGCGCGGGTGTACACCGGGACCAAGCACAGCCGGGTGGAGCGCGCGATCTACCGCGTGGCGCGCATCGACCCGGAGTCCGAGCAGCGCTGGGGCACCTACGCGTTGGGGGTGCTGGGCTTCTCCTTCATGGGTGTGGTCGTGCTGTACGTGTTGCAGCGCGTCCAGCCGTTGCTGCCGTTCGCCTACGACCGCGGCGCGGTGCCGCCGGGGATGGCGTTCAACACCGCGATCAGCTTCGTGACCAACACGAACTGGCAGTCCTATGTGCCCGAGACGGTTCTGGGTCACACGGTGCAGATGGCCGGGCTGACGGTGCAGAACTTCGTCTCGGCTGCCGTGGGCATGGCCGTCGCGGTCGCGCTGGTGCGCGGGTTCGTCCGCAGCAAGGCCGACCGGCTGGGCAACTTCTGGGTCGACCTGGTGCGCGGCACCACCCGCATTCTGCTGCCGATCGCGTTCGTGTTCGCGATCGTGCTGGTCGCCACTGGCGTGGTGATGAGCCTCAAGGCCGGTGTCTCCGTCGACGGGCAGACCGTGGCCACGGCGCCGGTCGCCAGTCAGGAAGCCATCAAGGAACTGGGCACCAACGGCGGTGGCGTGCTCAACGCCAACTCCGCGCATCCGTTCGAGAACCCGAACGCGTGGTCGAACCTGATCGAGATCTTCCTGATCCTCCTCATCCCGGTGTCGCTGACCCGCACCTTCGGCACGATGGTCGGTGACCGCAAGCAGGGCCACGTGCTGCTGGGCGTGATGGGCGCGTTGTGGTCGGCGATGCTCGCGGTGATCTGGGTGGCCGAGGCGAACGGGCTGCGTCCCTTGGAGGGCAAGGAGGTCCGCTTCGGGATTCCCTCCTCGGCGTTGTTCGCCAACGCCACGACGGGCACCTCGACCGGCGCGGTGAACGCGATGCACGACAGCTTCACCGGGCTCGGCGGAGGCGGGGCGATGCTCAACATGCTCTTCGGCGAGATGACGCCGGGCGGTGTGGGCACCGGCCTCTACAGCATCCTGGTGATGGCGGTGATCGCGATGTTCCTGGCGGGCCTCATGGTCGGCCGCACGCCCGAGTACCTCGGCAAGAAGCTGGGCCGCAAGGAGGTCACCGCCGCGGCGGTCTCGATCCTCGCCATGCCGACCGTGCTGTTGATCGGCGCGGGGATCGCGGCGATCCTGCCCAGCACCGGCGCGGCGCTGAACAACCCCGGCGAGCACGGCCTGTCGGAGATCCTCTACGCCTACGCGTCGGCCTCGAACAACAACGGCAGCGCGTTCGCCGGCATCACGGTCACCAACGACTGGTTCCAGGCGTCGCTGGGCGTGTGCATGGCGCTCGGCCGGTTCGTGCCGATCATCGCCGTGCTCGCCTTGGCCGGTTTCCTCGCGGAACAGCGCAAGGTTCCCGCCACCGCGGGAACGCTGCCCACCACCGGGCCGCTGTTCGGCACGCTGCTGGCGGGCAGCATCGTGCTGGTCGCCGCACTGACCTTCGTTCCCGCTCTCGCACTCGGCCCCATCGCGGAGGCATTGCTGTGACCACCACCGAACGTCCACAGCGGACTCCTGAGGAGATCCGCCACCGCCACGCGGAGAACCTGGGACACCAGGTCGCCGCGGGCGTGTTCAACCCCAAGCAGCTGCTGACCTCGCTGCCGGACGCGCTGCGCAAGTTCCACCCGCGCTACCAGTTGCGCAACCCCGTGATGTTCGTGGTGTGGGCCGGCTCGCTGCTGGTGACCGCGTTCGCCATCGCCGAACCGAGCGGGTTCACCATCGCGGTCGCGGTGTGGCTGTGGTTCACCGTGCTGTTCGCCAACCTCGCCGAGGCCGTCGCCGAAGGCCGCGGCAAGGCGCAGGCGGAGTCGCTGCGCAAGACCAAGAAGGACTCGGTCGCGCGCCGCCTCACCGACACCGGCGAGGAACGCGTCCCAGGGACCGAGCTGCGCATCGGCGACCTGGTGGTCGTGGAGGCGGGTGAGGTGATCCCCGGCGACGGCGACGTGGTCGAGGGCATCGCCACCGTGGACGAGTCGGCGATCACCGGCGAGTCCGCCCCGGTCATCCGCGAGTCCGGCGGCGACCGCTCCTCCGTCACCGGCGGCACCACCGTGCTCTCCGACCGCATCGTCGTGAAGATCACCACCAAGCCCGGCGAGTCCTTCGTGGACAGGATGATCGCGTTGGTGGAGGGCGCGGAGCGGCAGAAGACGCCGAACGAGATCGCCCTGACCATCCTGCTGTCCACGCTGACGATCATCTTCATGCTCGCCGTGCTGGCGTTGCAGCCCTTCGCGATCTACTCCGGCGGCGAGCAGTCGGTGATCGTGCTGACGGCCTTGCTGGTCTGCCTGATCCCGACCACGATCGGCGCGCTGCTGTCGGCGATCGGCATCGCGGGCATGGACCGGCTGGTGCAGCGCAACGTGCTGGCCAAGTCCGGCCGCGCCGTCGAAGCCGCGGGCGACATCGACACGCTGCTGCTGGACAAGACCGGGACGATCACCTGGGGCAACCGCAGGGCGACGGAGTTCATCCCGGTCGACGGCACCGCCATGGAAACCCTGGTCGACGCGGTGCGGTTGTCGAGTCTCGCCGACGGCACGCCCGAGGGCCGCAGCGTGGTCGAGCTGTGCGCCGAGCGCTACGGCCGCTCCGCCGAGCCGACCGACCACGAGAAGACCGGCGAGTTCGTGCCGTTCACCGCCCAGACCCGGATGTCCGGGATCGACCTCGGCGGCAGGAGCATCCGCAAGGGGGCGGCGAGCGGCTTCACCGTCTCCGACGAGACGCAGCGGATCGTCGACGAGATCAGCGCCGAGGGCGGCACACCGCTCGTCGTCGCGGAGAACGACCGGGTGCTCGGCGTGATCCGGCTCTCCGACGTGGTCAAACCCGGCATGAAGGAACGCTTCGCCGAGCTGCGCGCGATGGGCATCCGCACGGTCATGGTCACCGGCGACAACCCGTTGACCGCCAAAGCGATCGCGGCCGAGGCGGGGGTGGACGACTTCCTGGCCGAGGCCAAGCCCGAGGACAAGATGGCGCTGATCCGCACGGAGCAGGAGGGCGGCAAGCTCGTCGCGATGACCGGGGACGGCACCAACGACGCACCGGCGCTCGCGCAGGCCGACGTCGGGGTGGCGATGAACACCGGGACCTCGGCCGCCAAGGAGGCCGGGAACATGGTGGACCTGGACTCCGACCCGACCAAGCTGATCGAGATCGTCGAGATCGGCAAGCAGCTGCTGATCACCCGCGGCGCGCTGACCACCTTCAGCATCGCCAACGACCTGGCGAAGTACTTCGCGATCCTGCCCGCCATGTTCGCCGCCATCTACCCGCAGCTGGGCCTGCTCAACATCATGGGGCTGGCCACGCCGCAGTCGGCGATCCTGTCCGCGGTGATCTTCAACGCGCTGATCATCGTGGTGCTGATCCCGCTCGCGCTGCGCGGAGTGCGGTACAAGCCCTCCAGCGCGGCGGCGCTGCTGCGGCGCAACCTGCTGATCTACGGCCTCGGAGGCGTCGTGACCCCGTTCGCCGGGATCTGGCTCATCGACCTGCTCGTGCGACTGATCCCCGGAATCGGGTGAGGACAACGTGACCGGCAACTTCCTCAAGCAGGCCATGGCGGGACTGCGCGTCCTGCTGGTCCTGACGGTGATCACCGGGTTGGTGTACCCGGCCGCGGTGTGGGCGGTGTCCCGGCTGCCCGGCCTGCACGCCAACGCCGAGGCGGTCGACACCACGCTCGTCGGCGTCGACCGAGAGGGCGACCAGTGGTTCCACACCCGGCCGTCCGCCGCCACGCTGCCCGCGTCGGGCGCCTCGAACAAGGGCGAGCGCAACCCCGACTACGACAAGGTGGTCGCCGACCGCCGGGCCGCCGTCGCCCAGCGGGAGGGCGTCTCACCGGACCGGGTGCCGCTGGACGCGGTCACCGCCTCGGCCTCCGGGCTCGACCCGCACATCAGCCGGGCCTACGCCGAGCTCCAGGTGTCACGGGTGGCCCGGGCGACCGGCCTCGGTGACCAGCGTGTGCGCGAGCTGGTCGTCGCGCACACCCAGGGCCGCGCCGCGGGCTTCCTCGGCGAGCCGGGGGTCAACGTGACCGCGCTCAACCGGGCCCTGGAGACCTCCAGGTGAGTGATCCATCGGGGCCGCCCCAGGCAGGCAGCCGCAAGCGCAGGCGCGGCGAGCTGCGGATCTACCTGGGCGCGGCCCCCGGGGTCGGCAAGACCTTCGCCATGCTCGGCGAGGCCCACCGCCGCCGCGAACGCGGCACCGACGTGGTGGTCGGGCTGATCGAGACCCACGGCAGGCAGAAGACCGCCCAGCTCGTCGAGGGCCTGGAAGTCCTCCCGTCGCGCCGGGTCGAGCACCGGGGCATCGAGCTCACCGAGATGGACGTCGACGCCCTGCTGGCCCGCAAGCCGCAGGTCGCGGTGGTCGACGAGCTGGCGCACACGAACGTGCCCGGCTCCCGCAACGCCAAGCGCTGGCAGGACGTCGAAGAGCTCCTCGACGCCGGGATCGACGTGCTGTCCACGGTCAACGTGCAGCACCTGGAGTCCCTCAACGACGTGGTGCAGCGGATCACCGGCGTCCAGCAGCGCGAGACGGTGCCGGACGACGTCGTGCGGCGGGCGGAGCAGGTCGAGCTGGTCGACATCACCCCCGAAGCGCTGCGGCGCAGGCTCGCGCACGGCAACGTCTACGCCGCGCACAAGATCGATGCCGCGCTGGGCAACTACTTCCGCGTGGGCAACCTGACGGCGCTGCGCGAGCTCGCGCTGCTGTGGGTGGCCGACCAGGTCGACGTCGCGTTGCAGCGCTACCGCTCCGAACAGCGGATCACTGACACCTGGGAAACACGCGAACGCGTCGTCGTCGCGATCACCGGCGGTCCGGAGAGCGAGACCTTGATCCGGCGAGCGCGGCGCATCGCCAAACGTGCCGGAGCCGAACTCCTGGTCGTGCACATCCTGCGCGGGGACGGGCTCACCGGGGCCAAGCCGGGGCTGATCGCGCGGTTCCGCCGGGTCGCCGAGGACGTGGGCGCGACCTTCCACACCGTCGTCGGTGACGACGTGCCGACCTCGCTGCTGGAGTTCGCCCGCGGCGTCAACGCCACGCAGCTCGTGCTCGGCACGTCACGGCGCTCCCGACTGGCCCGGGCCTTCGACGAGGGCATCGGCGCGGCGGTCATCCAGGAGTCCGGCCCGATCGACGTGCACATGGTCACCCACGACGCGGCCAGACGCGGCCTGCGCTGGCACCTCGACCGCACCTCGCTGTCGGTGTCGCGCACCGCGTTGGGCTGGGTGCTGGCGGTACTGCTGCCCGCGGCGATCACCGGCGTGGGATTGTTGTCCCGCAAGGACTTCTCCTTCTCCACCGACCTCGTCGGGTTCTTCCTGGCGACCGTTGTCACCGCGCTCGTCGGCGGGCTCGGACCGGCGCTGTTCGCCGCGGTTCTCGGCGCCGGGCTGCTCAACTACTTCTTCACCCCGCCCTACTTCAGCTTCGCGGTCGCGACACCGGAGAACCTGATCACGCTGATCGCGATGGTGATCGTCGCGGTCCTCGTGGCGCTGGTGGTCGACCGCGCGGCCCGGCTGTCCGAGCAGGCCGCCCGCGCGCGCACCGAGGCTGAGCTGCTGGCCTCCTACGCCCGCACCGTCCTCACCAGCCCGCATCCCGTGGCCCGGTTGTTGCAGAAGGTGCGGGAGAACTTCTCGCTGGAGTCGGTCGCCCTGCTCGAACGCCAGGACGGGCAGTGGCGGCGCGTAGCCTGCGTCGGCCCGAAGCCGTGCGACGAACCCGACGACGCCGATGTCGACGTGCCGGTCACCGCCGACGTGCACCTCGCCCTGCGCGGCCGCACTCTTCCCGCCAGCGACCAGCGCGCGCTCGAAGCCGCGGCAGGACAGGCGCTGATGGCATTGCGGCAGCAGCGAATGGCCGACGAGGCGGCGGACGCGCGCCGCCGGGCGGAGACCACTGAGCTGCGCACCGCGCTGCTCTCCGCGGTCGGCCACGACCTCCGCACCCCGCTGACGTCCATCAAGGCGGCGATAGGCAGCCTGCGCGACACGGAGCTTCGACTGTCCGAAGAGGACACCGGCGAACTGCTCGAAGCGATAGAGGTCTCCGCTGACCGGCTCACCGGGTTGGTGGACAACCTCCTGGATTCCTCGCGGCTGGCCACCGGCGCGGTGACACCGCAGCTGCGCCCGGCCGGATTCGACGAGGCCGTGGCGCGGGCGCTGTCCGCGATCGACGAGCGACGCGCCCTGACCGTGGACGTCGGCGAGCACCTGCCGCCCGTGCTCGCCGACGTCGGGCTGCTGGAGCGAGTCATCGCCAACGTCATCGACAACGCGCTGCGCCACGGCAGGCTCACCCCGCGCCGCGTGGTCGACGTGGACGGTGACGGCAGCATCACCGCCGACGAACCCGAGATCGCCGTCCGCGCCAGCGCACACGGCGACCACGTGGAGCTGCGCGTGGTCGACCACGGTCCAGGGCTGCCGAAGAACACCTCCGAGGCGGTGTTCGTCCCGTTCCAACGCCTCAGCGACCGCGACGGCACCCCGGGCGTCGGGCTCGGACTCAGCGTCGCCAAGGGGTTCACCGAGGCCATGGGCGGAACCATCGCGGCCGAGGACACCCCCGGCGGCGGCCTCACCATCGTCATCTCGCTGCCCGTGGCAGCCCGCACCGATCAGGCGGAACAGACGTGACCACCGTGCTCATCGTCGACGACGAACCCCAGATCGTCCGCGCACTGCGCATCAACCTCACCGCCCGCGGCTACGACGTCCTCACCGCCGGCGACGGCACGACAGCGCTCCAGGAGGCCGCGATCGGCAAACCCGACCTCGTCGTGCTCGACCTCGGCCTGCCCGACATGGACGGCACCGAGGTGATCACCGGACTGCGCGGGTGGAGCCCGGTGCCCGTCGTCGTCCTGTCGGCGCGCGCGGACTCCGCGGGCAAGGTCCGCGCACTCGACGCCGGTGCGGACGACTACATCACCAAACCCTTCGGCATGGACGAACTCCTCGCCCGGCTCCGCGCCGCGCTGCGCCGATCCGTCACCCAGGGCACCGAGGAACCTTTGGTGCGCACCGCGTCCTTCACCATCGACCTGGCGGCCAAGAAGGTCCACCGCGATGACCGCGAAGTCCACCTGACCCCCACCGAATGGGGCATCCTCGAACTCCTCGCCCGCAGCCACGGCAAACTCGTCACGCAGAAGCAGATCTTGCGCGAGGTGTGGGGAGAGCGCTACACCACCGAAACCCATTACCTCCGGGTTTATCTGGCTCAGCTGCGCCGCAAGCTCGAACCCGAACCGGCCAACCCTCGGCACCTGCTGACCGAGCCCGGTATGGGCTACCGGTTCCAACCCTGAGCGTCAAGACCGCGTCAACGCGATGTCCAGATCGCGCAAGGACGCTTCGCATCCCAGCTGAGGCGGCGTGCACTGGAGGCATGCGCATCCCACCGCCAGCGCTCCCCGGGGCGTTCGCTTTCCCCGCCGGTGTGGCCGCGGGCGTGACCGCGACCGCCCTCCTGATGTCCAGCGGCACGCCGGGACAGCCCGTCCTGTCACTCATCGTCATGGTCGCCGTGGTCGACACCATCGCGATGGTCTCGACTGCGCGCGCCACCGTGGCCACCGGTGCGGTGTGCTGGGCACTGCACGCCGGATTCGTGCTCGGTCACCACGGCGAGCTGGCGTTCACCACGCGATCCGGCACCGACGCGCTCGTGCTCGCGCTCTGCGCGCTGACCGCCCTGGCATTCTCCGCGACACTCCGCGGCGTTCGAGCGCCGCTGCACGAGCGCTCCCCGAACCCGCGGACACCCGCCATCCCCGCACAGCGACACTCAAGCCCCGACGCGTACACCCACGCACGACCGGTCCTCTGATCTCGCCAGCACCCCTCCACTGGGCGACACGCCCGTCGCAGCCCGGGACCGTGCTCCGCCTGGCCTGCGACCGCCCGACGCGCCTGGCTCGTGATGTCCGCTGCCCACTGCTGGTGGTGGCGTGCGACCACGACGTTCACCACACCGGGGCGGCACCGCATCCTCAACGACCAGCTCGTCTTCCTGGACCGAGTGGGGGCGGGACCGCGCTGAACGAGAGTCGGCCGATCCTGGGGAGGAATCGACCGATCAGCTCGTTGCCCTCCGCGATCGGTGCGATCGTCAGCGGTGCCTTCGCGACCCACCGGACGTCGGCGCCGGTACTGCGGTCATGACAAGCACCGCCTGTCGCGGCGGCGAAGACGAGCAGCCCGCGCGCTCGGCGGCGCCGTCGCCGATGTCGCACCGGCCGCGTTGGCGTTCCCGCAGCGCAAGGCGCTCGGCGTCGCGCAGTACCACTCCTACTGGGACCAGTTCACCGAACCCGATCACGTCGAGCAGCGCTTGACCTGGCTGCGCGACGTGCACACCACGATGCAGCCCCACCTGGGCACCGGCGGCCACACCAACGGCATGGACCCGGAGCTGACCGACTGGCTGATCGCGTACCACGGAGACAACCACCGGAGGCTGCGACGGGTGAAGGCCGCGGTGGACCCGGACGACTTCTTCTCGTTCCCCCCCAGTCGATTCCGCCGCAGCAGGTGTAGAGGCGCCGCAGGGCCGACCTGAGCCAGTCCGTCCTGGACCGGCGCTCCCGCGCCGGATGACGCAGCCGGTGGTCTGCGCCGGCTCGTCCCGCCCAGGGCGCTGATCTGTACCGAGTTGTTGCGGAATCATCCCCTCCCCTACGACGTGGGGGAGGGGGGAGCACTGCGTCGGCGCGTGCGCGATTGAGGAAGAGTCGTTGGGAAGCAAGAGCTTCCGGTTGTTCGTGGGCGATGAGCCAACTGGCCCTTGATCGCCACGCGCAGCTGTGGTCTGTCGCATGAACACGCATCCTGTGCAGGGATGCGACGAATACGTGTTCGAGTTCGGACACTCCCTTACCCCACCGATCGTCAGATCCGCGGGGTTTCTATGTCGGGCGGGGTCTGTCCTGGCTCGACGCCAAGGCGCTCAGAGACGATCGAGTCGACCCGGGCGGTGTCGTCGTCCGGAGGCGCCTGAATGGTCTCGCTCGCGCGGCTGAGGTGGTGGATGACCCGCAGCTGTCCCTCGAACTGTCGGCGCAGCATCGCCACGTCGTCGGCGAACATCGTCGCGGGGCGGTCGGTGTTGCCTTACACCCACGTGAACCGGCCGATCGGCGCCTGACGTCGAGAGTGTCACCGACATCGACAGCTAACGGCGTTAGCATCAACGTGCGGCTAACACAGTTAGCCACGGCTGGAGGTCCCTGATGTCAGACGCCCTCGCGCCCGATCGCCAGGTCGCCAACCGGGTGACATGGGCCGCCCTGGCAATGTTCTTGCTGGCTTTCATCGTCCTCGAGGTGATCAACCACGGCGGCATGGCGTTGGTCAGCGCGCTCTTGTCGCTGATCGCGCCCGACCTGACGATGCTCATCGGCGCCAGGTCGGCCGGCAACGGCAAGCTGTCGCCGAAGGCCGTGCCCTACTACAACGTCGTGCATCGACCATGGATCCCGCTGGCCGTCCTGGTCGTCTACAGCGTCGGCGGCCTGGGGGACTGGGTCCCCGTCTTCACGGCGGGGCTCGGCTGGCTGGCGCACGTCGCGCTGGATCGGGCCTTCGGATACGGCCTGCGTGAGCGTGACGGGAGTCGGCGTGTCTGAGCGGAGTGAGCAGATCGTCGACGCGGCACGCGCGCTGATCGACGAAGGTGGCTCGGCGGCTCTGACCATGCGAGCGCTCGGCGAACGGCTGAACATCCGCGCGCCGTCCCTCTACAAGCACTTCCCAAACAAGTCCGCGGTCGAAGCCCAGGTGATCACGCGCGCCATGCGGGAGCTGGCGAGCGCGCTGGCGCGAGCCGACTCCTTGGTTGCGCTCGCTGCGACTTACCGCGCCTACGCGCTCGCGCATCCCCATCTCTACCGGCTGATGAACTGCGGACCACTCCCTCGCCACCTGCTGCCGCCCGGAGTTGAGGATGCGGCCGCGCTGCCGCTTGTGCGCGCTGTCGGCGGCGAGATGAACCGGGCGCGCGCTGCCTGGGCGTTCGCGCACGGCATGATCATCCTCGAGCTCGACGGCCGTTTTCCGCCCGACGCGGACCTCGACAGCGCTTGGAGCACAGGGCTGGCAGCGTTCGCCGATCCTGCCCGACGCTGATCAGGGGCCGCTCCGACAACGACGGCCAATCCTCGAGCTCGGTCTCCGGGTCGCACGGCAGCCCCTGTGGGCGGGACCGACGTCAAGCCGGTCAAGCTTCTGGATCACGCTGCCGTCCGCCATATCCGGGACGACGGAACTAGTCGTGAGTCAAGGACACCCAACGCTCGCAAACCTTGACCGCCGCCGACAACCCGGCAGCAGCGGACGTTCAGCGAGCACGCACCATGTGACACGTCGACGATGGCCCGCCCCTGACCGAGCACGCCTTTGTGCGCGCCGACCGGCTCACCCCAACTGAGCGAGCGATGCTGCACACTGCGCGTGCACGCGCCCTGGCGAAGCTGGGCCGCGTGCGGGGCACGCTGTTCGCGGGCGGAACTGCCGATGACAGCGGTCGGTCGTGCCCGGGCGGCAGGAGCTCCGCCAGCTTCTCATCACAGGTCCACTCCGCAGGTTTCTTCACCCCGCACGGCAGTCGGTCGATCGCGACGGTCTCCTGCGTCAGGCCATGTGCGCGCATCCGTATCGCGAACCGGATCTCCACGTGGTTGGTCAGCGCGAGCGCTCCGGCGCCGCGGCCCATGTGCCGGGACCGGGCGAACTCGCGGGCGGCAATCCGGGCACCGCCACCTTCTGTCCACTGTGGATGCGGTGGCTCGGACGCGGGCAGAAGCCGCGCGACATCGCCGGACTCAACCAGTTCAGGCGCCGCGACCGGGATGGCTCTTCCCGGCCCCGGGATCTGTCGCGATCCAGGGGTGAGGGCGGTGCCGACAAGCCGCGGAGCGGCACGCCAACGGGCAGATGACCGTGCGGCGCGGCCAACCCTCGTGGTGCTCAGGGTTACGCCGCAGGCAGGTGAACCCCGGTCAGGAGTAAGAGGCCCTGCCGAGCGAGCCGGTCAGCTTGGGGAAGCTCCTCTTCTCGCCGTTCGAGCAGGTCTCCGTCGCCACATCGTAGAACTTGAGAACGATCTGGTGGCTACGGGCCGCCCAGCAACCGTTGACCGTGAGAAAGTCGATCGTTTCTCCCCCCTTCTTTTTCTTGCAGTGCCAGCGAGTCCCTCCGCCCGACAGTACTTCCTTGAATCCGGCAATGCTTCCGGAGGTGCACGGGCTGGCCGCGGCGTCGGAAACCGGTGTCACCAACAGACTTGCGGCAATGGCGACGACAGGGGCAAAAATGAAATTCCTGCGCACTTGGCAACTCCCTGGGAATGGCTTGGGTAAACAGCCTACTGCGCGGGTGTCCGGATCGCGCGGCGAGGGTTTTGTTTCGCCGCCGGCCGAATTCTGCGGGTTTAAGTCAGCACTACGTGGCCGGCTGCATCAGTGATCAGTGCCGCCACGCGGTCCATGCCTCCTCCTTGCGACGAGGCAGCCCCTGATGGCCCGGCTGCTCGAGATCGACGCCGCGTTAGCCCAGCTGGCCACGGACACCTGACATTCCGGCCACGGAACGACATTTACGTAGATAGGCGCCACCGATTCGCCACACACCAGCTGGACCAGCAGACTGGTCTGCCTTTACGTGCGTGGAGAGCTCCCTACCGTGGCCTCGGTCATCCCGGCTGTTGGCCTCGGTCAGCGCGAACAGGGGACCGGAGAGGTCGCTGAGCTGGCGTCCCACGTGGGCGAGGCGCTCCTGGCGTTGAGACGCGAAGGTTGTTGAGGTAGATCGCGAGGTATTTCGTGAAGGCCAGGACGATCGCGGTGGTCACGACGGACGATGTCATCGCGCGGTGCTGCACGCGGAGCGGTGATGCGGTCATTCCGACTCCGGCCGGACCGGCGCGCCCGAGCGGGCTTTGACAGGCACCTACTGGCCGAGGATCCGGCGCTTCTGCTCGGCGAACTCCTCCTCGGTGAGAACGCCCTGGCTCTTCAGCTCGCCGAGTTCGCGGAGCCGGCTCAGCTTCGTGTCCATGTCGTCCGGGGTGGGTTCCGGACGCGCGAGCTGTTCCTGCTCCTGCCTCGCCCACCGGCCCGCCTGGCGACGGGACACCCGGTTGGACACCGCGGTCGCGGTGCCGGCGATGACGGCGGTGCGGGCGATGCCGCGCAGCAGACCTGGCATGGTGGCCTCCTTGTCTCTCAGGACTCGGTCTCCGCGAGGCCGCCGCTGAGATCGGGTTCGTCCAAAGCGGACACGAAGTCCGCGAACGGGATCCGCCCGCTCGCGACGAGCTGGGCGCCGCTTCGCCTCAGCGCCGCCGCCAACGGCGCCGCCCACAGGTTCTCGTAGACGAGGACCGCGGCCGAGCACCCAGGTTCCAGGATGCTGCCCGCCTCCTCGACGTCGTCCTCCCCGAGGAGCCCGGAGGAGGCCCCGTCGAAGACGGCGAGGTCGAGCTCCCCGTCGTGGTCCAGGTCGGCGACGGCCAGTGCGGTGGTCGAACCGTCCTGGTCCCTGCGGACGAAGACGAGGTCCAAGACCCGGATGACGCCGCGGTCGACCAGATCGACCAGGGCGGCCAGTCCTTCGCCCGTCATGCGGTTGCCCGGGTACTCGACGATCAGGTAGTCGATCGGGCCCATGCCATCACGTTGTTCAGTCATTGCAGACCTCTCGGTGCGGTCCCGCGTTTCGAGCAGCTTGTCCGCGGGCGAGGGGCCCGACATCACCCACGGCGGGTGGTCCGGCGTCAGCCGAGGGTGGCGACGAGGACCGCCTTGATGGTGTGCAGGCGGTTCTCGGCCTGGTCGAAGACGACGCTGCCCGCTGACCCGAAGACCTCGTCGGTCACTTCCAGGCCGGAGGTCATGCCGGTGTGCTCCATGACCTCGCGCCCGACGGTGGTGCTCTTGTCGGGGAACGCGGGCAGGCAGCCCATGAACTCGACGGCCGGGTTCCCGGTCTTGCGCAGGAGTTCGGCGCTCACCTGGTACGGCGCGAGGAGCCGGACGCGTTCGGTCCAGACGTCCTTGGACTCGCCCATGGAGACCCACACGTCGGTGTGGACGAAGTCGACGCCGGAAACGGCCGCCGCGAGCTCTCGACGACCTCGTTCGGCGGGTGGAGCTCGACCGGCCCCGCGAGACAGACGTCGCTGCCCATCAACGCACCCATGACCAGCAGCGAGCGCGCCATGGTGAACCGGCAGTCGCCGACGAACGCGTAGACGACGGAGTCGTACGGCCCGGGTCAGCTCCAGACAAGGGCGTCGTGGGATTCGACTGCTCCAGCCTCGTCCGCTGCGCCTTCCACCGGGGCACCCAGCGCGCCATCACGCTGCCGCGCACCGGCGGCGAGCAGTACCGCGCGACCCGCGCGCAGTCAGTGGAGGTCGATGATCTTCAACCCGGCGACCTGTTGTTCTGGGGCAAGGTCCGCATCCACCACGTCACGCTCTACATCGGAGGCGGCCGGATGATCGCCGCCCCGAATCCGGGCGCCGCATCACCGGAACCAAGATTCGCATCAACAACGACTTCGCTGGAGCGACCCGCGTCCTCGGCGGCCCCCTCGAATGTAGATTCTCATTTTTGACTTCGTTTTCTCGTCGAGATTTCGCCTGTGATTCGCACGCGAAAGATCGTTGAGAAGGCGGTAGGTCGTATGCTGACCACGGCTGCGCCGTTGGCTGCTTGTGGTTGGGCTGTCGGGGTGGAAGCAACGATTGCCCGACTTCCTGGTTTGTAGCGGCTCAGGACTTCGGAAACGTCACTTCGGGTCTACGTGCTCAGCCGTACTGATATCGACGTTCTGGTCATGTCGAGCAGGCGCGGACGAAGCCTTCGACCAAGGGGTGGGGCCGCTGCGCGGTGCTGGTGGTCTGGGGGACGAACAGTGTGCCGAGGAAGAAGCGTCGGCCAGGCAGTTCGATGATGCGTGGTTCCCCGGTGTCGTCGACGCCGGAGACGGTGAGTCCGCCGGCTTGGAGTTGGGGGATGTGCTCTGGAGCGAGCCCGAAGTCGCAGTGATAGGTCTCGGCGGCGCGCGCGTCGTTGTAGAGCCTGGCTGCCAAAGTGTTCGGCAGGACACGGACTTCGAGTGTGAGGCCGGCCAGGGAACAGGTCAGGGCCCGCACGAACAGCCGGGACGCGTAGGGGTCGTACTCGGCGTGCGCGGCGTCGGTGATCCCGAGGACGTTGCGGGCGAACTCCAGGACGAGGTGCTGGAAGCCGCCGCAGGTGCCCAGCAGGGGGCGGTCGTGCAGGCGCGCGTGCTCGATCACGCGGAGAGCGCCGTCGATGCTGCGGTACGGGCTTCCGGGTGCGATCCAGAAGCCGTCGTAGGCGGCGAGGTCGGTCGTGGTCAGCGTCTGCGCGTCCGGAGTGGCGATCCATCGCGAGACCGTGCGCGTGCCGTGTTGGGCATCGACGTGCCTCAGGGCGTCGGTGATGGTCTCGTGTGGCGCGTAGCCGGGGTGGTGGTCACCGATCACCGCGATGGTGGTGGGGGCGTTGGACACCGCTTGATCTTCGGGAGCGCCGGGCGTATGAGTCAAACATGTTCGCTTCATCCTCCCATGAGGAGCACTCATGACGGGGCTGGCGTCGCTGCGCGCGTTCGTGGCCGTGGTCGATGCCGGTGGTTTCGCCGCGGCAGCTGAGCGCCTGTCGATCAGCCAGTCAGGGGTGTCGCACTCGATCGCCGCGCTGGAACGTGCGTGCGGGCGTCCCGTCCTGGCCAGGGGATCCTGTCCGCGCCCGACCCAGTTCGGCGAGCAGGTCCTGGTCCACGCCCGTGTCGCTGTGGCGGCCGTGGACGCCGTCAAAGCCCTCGCGTGCGGCCGGGACGGGCAGCCGTCGGGAGTGGCGAGGCTCGCCGCGCCGCCGAGTGTCGCCGGCGGCCTGGTGCCTGGACTCCTCGCCCGTTGGCGGGTGGAGACACCCGCCGTATCGGTCGAAATCTTCGAGGGCGACGACGACGAAGTCCGGCACTGGCTCGACGGGGGCACCGTGGATCTCGCGGTGCTGACCGACCCGACACCGGTGCCGGAGGGGGCTGTCGTGGTCGGCGTCGACCGGTTCGCCGCGCTGCTGCGCACCGACCACCCGTTGGCCGCCGAACCCGCGGTGACCCTGGCCGACCTCGAAGATGATCCGTTCCTGCTCTCCGCCGGCGGTTGTGAGCCGCGATTGCGGCTGCTGCACCAGCGGGCCGGAATGGCCTTCACCCCGACACACCGCATCCGGCAGTTCACCACGCTCGCGGGGATGGTCGCGGCCGGAGTCGGGGTCTCGGTCGTGCCGGACCTCTCCGCCACCATGCTGCCCGCAGGTGTGGCTCTCGTCCCGATCACGCCGACCGCCGAACGCACCCTGGTGCTCACGGGTCCCACCTCGCGGCCGTGGCATCCCCTCGCCGCCGCCCTCATCGACGTCGTGTCGCGCGAAGACGACGAAGCCCGTGCGGCCACGTCCTCTAGCTCACAACCGTCGCACGGGCTCAACTAACGAGCGGGACAGACAGCTGAAGAAAACGAGAACTCGATGAGGCATCTCAGGCGCAAGGCCGACGAGAATCAACACGAATCGCCTGGACATGGCGCGTCGATCGAAGAGTTCGACGGGCATGCACGATGGGGTCGATCGAGTCAAGACTCGGATGGACACCGGGACCACGCCCTAGCTGGCCAGCGGCATACCGAGGCGGCCCAGGAGTCGATAGAACAGCTCCTCTACGAACAATTCGGTGCCGTCGAGGACCAGGTGGAGCTCATCGACCGAAGCCGGGGTCAAGCCCGACTCGTACGCCCACGCCGAAGCCCGTTCAGCCGCGGCTAGGCCCATGGGGACCGTCGCCAGGAGGCGTTGCCGAACCTGCGCCACCTCGCTTTGGTAGGCGGCGTTTTGTTCGTCGAGAGCGCTTCCGGTCAGCTCGTCGCCATCCGCGTCAAACGGGGCGGGCGGCAGGACCAGGTGGCTGAGCACGCGCTCGAAGTTCAGGTAGGTCATCCAGCGTCCCGAGGGGTGGCTGACCGCCGTGAACCGCGCGCCGTCGCTGTCGTAGATCTCGGCGGTGAGGACGGACCCGGTCTCGGCGAGCGAGTCGCAGGCTCCGTCGGGCAGTCCGTCCCACACGCGCCAGCCACGCCATGGATCGGGCCATCGCGAGTCGTCCATGGATTCGACGTCGGCACGCTTACCGGCCGGCATCAGCTCGGCCACCGGCTTAGGCGACTGGCACACCACAAGCGTTCCCCAGAAGCCCACAAGGACGACAAAGTAGGGGGCGTGATCATCGCGGTCAACCCCATCCGACGATCCCGTGACGAGAAGCTTGATGATCTGAGCCTGGGCGATGGCCGGTGCGCGTGCCACGCGGTCGGGAAAGGCCGCCGCGTCAACCCTCCACGAACTCGAACGTCACAAGCCCCGACATCCGAAGAAAGTGAAAGTCGATCAGGACCGCGGTGGCATGGCGCTCTTGGCACATCCGTTCCTGGTGGAAGGGATCGGCGGTGAGCAGGGATGTCGGCCCGCGCGGGAAGCCGTGCCAGGTCCCGTTGTCATGCGCTGTTGACATCTGCGGGCAGAGGCGAGGTGACCTGGCCGCCGGCGACGAGTGGGAGAGCAGGTAGGTACACGAATACGTAGTTTTCGCGTCGTGCGCCCATCGCCGGTCAGGACAGCATATGCGTGTGGCGCTCCTCCGGCGCCGCACCTGATGTTCTCGCCAGGGCTTCGCCCCGATCGGGTCCCTGCCGTCCCCGGCGTGACATCGGTGAAGCGGTCGCGTCGACGGCGTGTGCTGCGCCCTCGCGTCGTCGACGCGACCAGTCCGCATTCGGCGGATGCGCCGATCCCATCGCCGGGTCCGCTACCAGCGGCCCGACGCCGCCCCCTGTCACCGGCGGGTCGAAGGGCCTACGGGCGTCCGGGCCTGCCCCTCGACTGCGGCGGTGCCGTAGCGAGAGCTGCACCTCCTCCGGCATCGCCGCCTTCATCTCCCAAGGACACCGTCATGACCGTCGCGGTACACCGCACCACAGTTGTCGATTCTCCTCCTACAGGCAAAACGACGTTGAGGAACCTCGGCTGGCCCACCACCCTCAACACCAACACCGGGGGCGTGGAGCTCCACCTCGGCTCCGAGGTGGATGCCCTGACGTTGCGGGCCGGCTGGGCCGCTGAGGTCAACGCCTTCCTCCGACGACACATGTTCCGGGCTCCGATCTTCGTCACACCCGCGTGCCCGACGGACTGGACCTTCCTCACCCAGCGACGGACCCATCTCCGCGCGACGACATGGGAAGACTTGTTGCGGCTCAACGTCGGCTGGAAGCCCTGCGGCGCAACGATGTCATTGCCCGCCCCCGATGGCGCCTGGCACCGACCGCACTGGCTTCACCTTCCAGCCCCGGGTGAAGCGCTTCCGCCGTGGACGGCGGTCGTCGGCGCCATTCGGTCAGTCGCCCACTCAGCGGCCAGGTAGCGATGCCGCGCGGGAAAGTGCGCACCCACACGACAACGATGGCCCACGCCAGGAACGACGCGCCATTCCCGGGCGATCGTCCACAGTGATCGGCACTGCCAGCACTACCGCGCGGAAGGTCGCGGAGGTGCCGCAACCAGTGTGGTAGCCGGGCGCTCAACGATCGCCCTGGCGGGTGCGCGCCCACGCCGCGCCCAGCATTACCGGACAAGCCGTCTCCGACTCAGCGGTGAAAATGTGATGCCTCCGACCTCGTGAGGCGGCGTGGGCGTCTCGGTGAGGATGCTGTGATGAGCAAGAGCAACGGGGCACGCAGTCGGGCGGTTCGGCAGAGGATGGCGGAATCCGGAGAACCCTATGCGCGTGCCGCGAGAGAGGCCGGCGATCCTCACCACCAAGCCCACGGCAACCGAACCGACCTTGTTCGAGCCTTCGTCCGAGCCGTACTGGCCGAGCGGGACCAATACGCGCGGCGTCGCCGTGCCACGATCGCAGACCTCGACGCAAGGACTCCGCATCGTCGATGGCGGACAGACAGAAGGTGAGTCGTGGGTAATCACCGACTGGCGTACCGGAACCGTGCTCGCGCCGCGACCATGGCGGGATGGCCGGTGGACAAGGTCCAAGCCCACCGGGAGGAGTGAATTCGTGCGTTCCACCGTGGTACCGAACGTTGACATGCAACGGTTTCCCGTTTCACGTTCCAGTGTGAAACCCTGGAAACGCGCGCTGACCAAACGGTCGCAATGAAGTGCCGCGGTTGCAGGCCCAAGCGGACGCTGCTGGGTTGATCACCTGGGATGTGAGCGTCGACTCCGCCATCGCTCGGGCTGACTCCGGGCCGAACTCGATCTCGACCTCGGGCCCGTGCGACGACAGCACGGCTACCCGCTCCGCGCCGCCCTGGCGGGTGAGGGTGACCGCCTGCCGCACGGTCTCGGGAACCGCCCCCGCGAGGAACAGCGCGCCGATACCGGCGAAGGCTTCCGCAACCTCGCCCTGCTGCAGCGACAAAGGAACAGGGGGACGGTTGCTTCGGTCGTGATTCCCTCTCCCGTCGTCATCGCGTCGTCGCGTTGCGCGCGAAGGTGCGTGCGCGAAGGTGCGTGCGCGACGCTGAGGGAGGGTGAATAGCGGTCGCGAATGCCCACGACGGACCGCGCTGTGGGCTGTCGGTGGGTGGCTTGGTGCCGTGTGCGCGGCCCTTGCCGTGGCGTCCGATGCGGAGTTCAAGCCGCACGGTTTGGTTATGGCAGCGGTACAAGGCGCGTGGGTCGAGCCAAGAACACAGGCGGTCCGTACCTGCAGAGCGCTGCCGGTTTCGACCATGGCTGAAGTTGCCATTCAGTTGCTTGTGAGGGCAAGGCGCCCTGTTTAGTCTCCGGAACGCCATTCAGTCACGAGAACCTGGGGGATCTGTGGGAGTGCGGGCGCGTGCCTGCCACGGTTCGAGCTTGCGGTTCCGGGTGCTCGGGCCGGTGGAGTTTCAGTGGGACGGTGGCGACTGGCAGCGACCCCGGGCGCCGAAGCGGCGCGAGGTGCTGGCCGCCTTGCTCGCCAACGCCAACCGTGCCGTCTCGACGGATCGTCTGTGCGAGTACCTCTGGGAGAGCCCGCCCAAGTCAGCCACCAAGCTGGTGCAGGTATACGTTCACCAGCTGCGTGGTGAACTGGGTGACCTCGAGGGCCGTTGGCTGCGGACGCAGGACCGTCGTTACGTGATCGACGTCGGGTCCGGGGAGCTGGATGTCCACCGTTTCACCGAAGCGGTGTCCCTGGGGGAGCTGGCTGCGGAGGCCGCTGACGATCACGGCGCCGCCCAGCACTTCCGGAGGGCCCTGGGGATGTGGCGTGGTTCGGCGTTCGAGGACCTTCGCGGCTCGGCGCAGGGCCGACTGGAAGGCATCCAGCTGGACGAACAACGCCTCATCGCGATGGAGTCGGCGTTCCAGGCCGAGCTCGCCTGCGGCCGACACCGGGAGGTGATCGGTGAGCTCACCGCGGCGGTGCGGAGATTCCCGTTGCGGGAACGGCTCTACGAGCTCCTGATCGTCGCACTCGGACGGGCCGGTCGCCGATCAGAAGCAGTGGCCGTGTATCAGGACCTCAACCGGACACTCACCGCCGAGCTGGGCGCGGGCGTCCGGCCCAGCCTCATGGCCAACCGCCTGATCAGGGAGATCATGGGGCACCATTACGGATCACACTGCGCTGCCGCACGGCAACCTGGTGTGGCAGCTGGTGCCTGACCAGTTCGGCGTACCGGCCGTCCGCCGCGACCAGGTCGTCATGCCGGCCGCGTTCGACGATCCGGCCTTCGTCGAGCACGACGATCTCGTCCGCGTCGATCACCGTGCTGATCCGGTGCGCGATCACGATTCTCGTGCACCCCAGCCCCGACAGGCGTTCGGCGATCGCGGCCTCGGTGATCGCGTCCAGGTGGCTGGTCGCCTCGTCGAGGATCAGCACCGCCGGGCGGGCCAGCAGAGCCCTGGCGATCGCCAGACGCTGACGTTGGCCGCCGGACAGCGCACTGCCGCCGTCCGACACCATGGTGTCCAGTCCCATCGGCATGCGGCGGAGGTCATCGAGGAACTGCGCCGTGTCGAGCGCTTCGAGCAACTCCTCTTCCGACAGCTCCGCATTGCCGAGCAGCAGATTCTGGCGAATCGAACCACCGAACACCCGTGGCTCCTGGGTGACCACGCCGAACCGGCGGCGGAGGTGCTCATCGGCATAAGCCGACATCGGTAACCCGTCGAAGCGCACCATTCCCTCGGTGGGCTGCACCAGGCCGGTCAGCACGCGCACGAGCGTCGTCTTGCCGGAGCCGGTCGCGCCGACCACAGCGAGCTTGGCGCCCGAGGGAACACGCAGAGAGACCCCGGTGAGCATCGGCGGTGT
The DNA here is from genome assembly GCF_900103775.1 of Allokutzneria albata. Classification (GTDB taxonomy): domain Bacteria; phylum Actinomycetota; class Actinomycetes; order Mycobacteriales; family Pseudonocardiaceae; genus Allokutzneria; species Allokutzneria albata. Next base: position 1,158,177 of record NZ_LT629701.1, read on the forward strand.
GCCCGGTGCGTAACGGAAGCCGATGTCCACCAGCTCGACCTCACCGGCGACCCGCTCGGGGCGCAGGGCGTCATCAGCGCTCGGCTCGACGGGTGACTCGAGCACGTCGTAGATGCGTTCCAGGTGCGACCCGAGCGTCTGGAGGTACCGAAGACTGCCCATGAGCTGGCTCACCGGCCGCAACAGGTTTCCCGCGACGGCGGTGAGCGCGACCATGGCGCCGACCGACAGTTGACCGGTCAGCACCTGCCAGGTGCCTGCCAGCAGCAGGACCAGCGGCGCGGTGGTCTGCACCAGCGTGATGGCCGATTCGTTCAGCGCGTCGTAGCGCCTGCGCCGGTAGGCGGTGCGCAGGTAGTCACCGAGCAGACCCGTCCACCTGCCGAGGATCGCCGAGACGAGCCCGGAGCTCTTGAGGAACTCCACGCCCCGCAACGAGTCCACCGCCAGCGTCTGCATCTCCGCCTGCGCGGCGAGCTCGCGTTGGGCGAGCTCGTGCATCGGCCGGAAGGTCGCGAGGAACACCGCGGCCTGGACGGCGGCGACGAGCCCGACCACGACCGCGAACAACGGGCTGATCGCCACCAGCACGATGGTGTAGACGACCACGAACGCCGAATCCACCACGACCGAGACCAGTTGTGACGTCAGGATCTCCCGGACGACCGTGTTGCTGCCGAGCCGGGTGAGCAGGTCACCGGTGCTGCGCGTCTGGAAGAAACCGAACGGCAGCCGCAGGAGGTGCCCCATGAACCGGCTGCTCAACTGCCTGTCCAGAGCCAGTTGCAGCACGAGCGAAGCCAGCCCTCGGCCGAAGTTCGTTGTGGCGTAGACGAGAACGAAGGCGACGACGCCGAGCACGAGTGTCGGGAAGGTCCCGGTGCGTTGCCCGATCACCGAGTCGATCGCGTACTGGCTGGCCCACGCGGCCGCCAGTCCGAGCAGCTGCGTCAGGCCCGCAGCGAGCAGAACCAAGGTGATCCAGCCCGGCGCCATCCGAACCAGGTCGAGCGCGAACCGCGCCGCCGTCGAGTCGCGCAGGCGGGCCTTGCGCCGCTGGAACTCCGGGCCCGGCGTCAGTTCGATGACGACCCCGGTGGACTGCTCGACGAACTCCTCGCGGCTGATCCGGCGCCGTCCTCTCGCCGGATCGACCAGCCAGGCGCGCTTGGCGGTGACCTTCTCCACGACCGTGAAGTGCGAGCCGCCCCAGTGCGCGATCGTGGGCGTGCTCACCGAGCGCAGCGCGGAGTAGTTGACGCGCAGCCCGGTGGCCACCAGCCCTTCGGCGCGGGCGACCGACACGATGTCGGCGGCGGAGGTGCCGTCCCTGCCGGTGCCGAACCGGTCGCGGAGATCTCGGACTCGGGTCGCCCTGCCGAGAGCGCTCAGCACCATGGCGAGGCAGGCAGGTCCGCACTCGGCGGCGCTGAGCTGCGGGATGACGGGTACGCGTCTCATCGGTTCGGCCGGACCGGCGGGACGGCGCGGTCAGCTGGGGCGAGGAGTCGCTCATGAGACCGATTCTTGTTGCACACCTTGGTCTCTCCTCCGAAGTCGCATGGTCGGCGACCGTCCCGGCCAGACCGCCGACGTGATCGTGCACGGCTTCGACTCACTGGTGGTTTAGCGGTGGTATAGCCCTTGACTTCGTCCTTCTCGCCGCGATCTCCACCTTGCTACGGTTCACGCGGCAACAACCCGCGCGGGTACCTGGGTGTTTGAAGGAAGTTCTTGTTCCGCAACGAATTGAGGATGCGAATGAACAACACCACTCGTGCATGGAAGGACCCCGTTCTCCGAGCGACGATGAGCGAAGAGGAGCTCGCGGCGCTTCCGGCCAACCCGGCGGGCGCCGTCGAGCTGACCGACAGAGCCCTGGACAACGTCCGCGGCCTCGGTGACATCGCCTACGGCGGGACCCCGGTCAGCCCCATGACGGTCTTTCCCCCGAGGCCGAGCGTTCCCGTCTAACCGACGAACACGCGATCACTTCGCAGCGAGCGAAGAGGAGCGGCGGGCGGCGTCGAGTTGACCGACCGAGCCCTGGACAACGTCCGCGGCCTCGGTGACATCGCCTACGGCTCGCCCGGCGACGGCCTCGTGCTGAGGTCGACGTCGATCGTCCGGTGCCCGGTTCCGTCTGTCTGACCGGTGAAACACCCGCCGCGAGCCCGATCCGACGTGCTCGCGGCGGGGTCGCCGGGGACGGTGGTTCGTGCCGTGCGGTCGTGCGAGAGGGTGGGCTGATGAGTTCAGAGCGGCGCTGGTGGTCGGGCCTGCCGCTGTCCGATCGGATCGCCGGCCTCGATCAGGTCGAACTCTCCGATGACGAGCGCGCGCGCGGCGAGATCCGGTTGCGGCTGCTCAAGGAGAACAAGCTCCTCGGAGACACTGACATCTCGCTCGACCGCTGGCACGAGATGGGCTTGGCCGACGCGGACCTCGTCACGCTTCTCGGCGAGTCGGCGGAATCGCTGCGGGCGCGGGTCGCTCAACCGCCGTGGGTGGCGGTGATCGAATCCGCCTGGCAGCGCTTCGCTGCGAGCGACCCCGGCTGGGACCTGCCCGGTGCCGTCGACATCGGTGGCCTTCGCCCCTTCGAGCAGGACAGAATCACCAACCGCGTCTTCCTGGGCTGGGTGCGCCCCTTGCTGCTGTGGGCCGAGCACGAGCTGACCAGCCGGGTCACCGCCCTGGTCGGCGGCGCCGACGCCCTTCCGCCCGGACACGGCCTGCTGGCGCCACCGGTGGTGGACGTGCTCCGCACGATCAAGCGGGTCCTGGTTCTCGAGCTCAACATCGCCCGGATCGAGGGGCGGCTGGAGGGCGGCACCCCGCAGGAGCGGTTCGTCTCCTTCGGCGAGCAGCTCGCGGGCGCCCCCGGCTTGGACCTGCTCGCGGACTACCCGGTGCTGGCGAGGGAACTGGTGGCCCTGCTCGGCCGGTGGGTCGAGGCGCGCGCGGAGTTCACCCGGCACCTGGTGGCGGACCTGCCTCTGCTGCGGGAGCGCTTCGGCCTCGATCGCGCCGCGCTGAGCGACCTCGTCGACGTCTCGTTCGGTGCCGGTGACACGCACAACGGCGGCCGGACCGTCGCGATCGCGGTCTTCCGCGGTGGCGAGAAAGTCGTCTACAAGCCACGCGGGCTCGCCGTCGACGAGCACTTCGGCGGTTTCCTCGCCTGGCTGAACGAACGAGGGCTGCGGTATCCGCTCAAGGCCGTGGCGGTGCTGGACCGGGAAGATCACGGCTGGGCGGAGTTCGTCGAGCCACGCCCCTGCGCGGACACCGACGAGCTGGACCGGTTCTACTGGCGACAGGGCGCTTTCCTCGCGGTGATGCTGGTGTTGCGCGCGACGGACTTCCACGTGGAGAACGTGATCGCCGCCGGTGAGCACCCGGCGTTCGTCGATCTGGAGTCCATGTTCGTGGTGCCGGAGCGATCGGCGGGCACGTCCGGCTACGGCAGCGCGAGCGCGCGAGCTCTGTCCGAGTCGGTGCTCGCGGTCGGGCTGCTCCCGCACCGGGTCATCGAGTTCGACGACAGCGGCGCGCACGACATCGACCTCAGCGGCCTTGTCGGGAGCGCGAGCGCCAGTCAGCTGACACCGAGCCCCATCGTCTGGTTCGCCGATTCGGCCACGGACGAGATGCGCGTGACCAGACAACGAGTGCCGGTCTCAGCAACGAAGAACCGTCCAACCATCGGTGGCTCGCCGACGGATCCGCGCGATCACCGGACAAGCCTGCTCGCCGGGTTCGAAGCCACGTACCACCTGCTGCTGGACGCGCGTGATGATCTGCTCTCGGACGACGGTCCGCTGACCGCGTTCGACGGTGACGAGGTCCGGCACATCCTCCGCCCGACCGCCTACTACGTGGACCTGCTCGACGAGTCGTGGCACCCGGACGTGCTCCGAGACGGCCTCGACCGGGACTACCTGCTCGAAGCCGTGATGAGCGGACTTCCCGGCCTGCACGCCAGGAACGCGCTGCTGACCGGCGAGCTGGGGCAACTGTCCGAATCGGACGTTCCCCTCTTCGTGACGACAACGTCCTCTGTCGACTTGCACGACCGCGCGGGCCTCGTGGCCAGTGGCGTCCGGGAGATCAGTGGCATGGCCGCCGTGCGATCCCGCATCCTGGGGATGTCCCAGGACGACCTCGACCGGCAACGCTGGTGCATCAACGCTTCGTTGAGCGGCCTGCAGGTCGGCGAGCACGGGCACGCTCACCGACCCGTGGACCACGCCGTTCCGTTGACGGGCATCCACCGCGAGTTGGCGTGGGAAGCCGCCATCGCTGTCGGGGACAGCCTTCTGGCGACCGCGTTGCGCTCGGAAAGGCGGGCCGCGCCCGAGTGGTTGTCGCTGAACCTCGTCGGCGAGCGGTACTGGATCGTGGGTCCCAGCGGAGCCGGTCTGTACTCCGGCGCCAGCGGGATCGCGCTCTTCCTCGCCGAACTCGCCGGGGTGACGGGGGAATCCCGGTTCCGCCGAGCCGCCGAGGACGTCGTCGCCGAGGCGGTCGTGCCCGGGCTGACCGACCTCGGCGACCGGCAGGCGCTGATCGGCGGCTTTGACGGGCTCGGCGCGGCCGTGTACCTGTGCGCGCGGCTGGGTGAGCTGTGGCGGCAGGACTCGCTGCTCGACCTCGCCGCCGGCATCGTGCCGCACGTTCGGGACAGGATGGCGGCGGATCGGTTCCTCGACGTGGCGGGCGGGACCGCGGGTGCCGCGCTGGCTGTGCTGGCACTGCACCGGATCCGGCCGTCTCAGTCCACACTGGACACAGTTCGACATGCCGGAGAAGTGCTGCGGAACAGGGCGCTCAGTCAGGCGACCGGAGTCGGCTGGCCGAGCGAGATGGGCACCCACCACCCACTCGTCGGCTTTTCTCACGGCGCGTCCGGATACGCCTACACGCTGGCGTCGATCGCGGAGCTCACCGGCGAAAAGTCGCTGTGGGAGCTGGTCCAGGCAGCAGTGCGGTTCGAGTGGCACCACGTCGACCAAGAAACCGGTCATTGGCCCGACCGCCGAAGCCTCAACGCGGATGGGCGGACGATGAACGCTTGGTGTCACGGCGCGGCAGGTGCGGGGTTGGCGAGGGCGGCCTTGCTCGGGATGCCGGATGCGCCCGGCAGGCACAAGCTCGAACAGCAGTTGCGAGTGGCCGCCGAGCGAGTTCGGCGCGACCTCGTGCGGGACGGCCGGTACACCGGAGTGGGCAACGACTCGATCTGCCACGGCGATCTCGGCCTGGTCGAAACCCTGCGGGCTGCAGGCCAAGCATTGGGCGAACCCGAACTGACCGAGTTGGGCGCGCGTTGCGCGGCAGCGATCGCACACCGCGTGCTCAACGGCGAGACGCGATGCGGGACCTCCTTCGATGTCACGACACCAGGTCTGATGGTGGGCACCGCGGGAATCGGCTACGGCCTGCTGCGCGCGGCCCACGGGGACGGGGTACCGAACGTGCTCCTGCTCGGCGGCCAGCGGCCCGCACATGACCGTGCCTGAACGCTCACCTGTTGCACCGCGAGAATCCACTTGTCCACTGTGGATGTCGTAGGTGGCTACGGTCGTTCCTGTCGTGCCCGACATCATCCCGCCAGCCGGTCGGTGATACCGCCGGGAGCAGACGGTGCCCTGCCACCACGACGACTTTGAGTGTCCTTAGTGGACGGTCTGATGAGCTTTCAGCAGAGATGAATGGGCTGCTGTTCATGGACCAGATGCGCCCGACCTCCGATGGTCAGCGGGCTCACACCGTCCCCTGGCGGCCGCGGCACGGCGCACAGTCCTGAAGATCGCCCCGACGATCGTCGCCTTCGCCAAGAAGCGCGCCAGCAGCCTCGCGACCATCGAGATCCTCGCCCACGAAGCGCACAACTACGGCGAGAACCTGAACTGCAGCCGGAGTTCCGCTGGGTCTGGGCCTGCAGGGCGCCTCCGTGATGAAGGGCTGGTACGACCAGACCAAGGACCACAACCGGGAGAGCCCCGAGAACTCCTGGTGAAAGGCGGGTTCCTTCACCCAGGTGGTGTGGAAGTCCGCACACAGTGCTCCGGCCCAGCCTCACGAGCCAGCTGTTCCAAAGACCGGACGAGGGCGGGGTTGGACATTGGGCCTGCCGCCGGCGCGCGGCGAGCCGACTCAACAGCACGGTCGTGGTGGCCTCAGGAAGGTTCACCGCCGCGCTGGCGAGGGCGCGTCAGCCGGCTGTGCCGCATCTGCGGGTGTCGGTGTGGCCACTGACTGAGGGCCGTCCGTACACCTCACAGCGCTCGATCGGGTGGCATGCATCGAGTGAGTTCCGCGCAAGAAGACCGCTACACACCACGAAGCTCAGACCCGACATCCATCCACTATGGATGGTTCTATGGAGGACGGAGTCCGCCGGGGAGTGTCCGGTTCCTGGCCGCACCCAGCAGCACCGTTGCCACCGGCGTGTTCACCCCGGATGATCCGGCGTCGCACGCCTGCGTCGCCGCCGCGCTGGCCGAGCACGCCGAACGTGACTTGCCGCCGGAGCGGGCGAGCGACACCGACCGCGCGTGGTGGTGGCGCCGCAGCCGATCCGAGATTTCCCGCCGCAACCGTCGCGGGCACACCCCAGACCACCGCCTGAGACACCGGGCCAACCGAGCCGGAGGAGGTGCGCCGTCAGCTCGTGATCGCCCAACGCGCCCACGCCGACGCCGTACGGCGGCTCGCCGCGGCCACGGCCGAGCGCGATCACCTCCGCGCCCAGCCAACCGTGGTCGTGCAGCTGTGTGATGCGCATGCGCTCGCGGTTTCGGATTGACTGAGCCCTCAGCGGGACAGCGCGGCGGCCAGCTCGTCCCGGCCCTTGTAGCTGACCAGGTTCGCAGCCAGCGCGTGGTGCCGCTGGAGGTCGCTGGTCAAGCGGGATGTGGTGGCTTCGGCTTCGGCGAGCAGGTCGTTCGCGCGGTGGCGGTCTCCGGCGCGAGCGGCGGCGTATCCGGCGAAGCAGTGCAGCATCCCGTACATGGCCAGGTGCTCGGGAGCAGGGTGGCGGCTGCTGACTTCGAGGTGGTCGGCGGCGGCCAGGGAATGTTTGTTCACTCTGCACGGCGTGGGGCGGTGCGTGATCGTCCTCTGGCACCTGTGAGCTACTCGGATGCGCGGACTTCGGCCTTCGCCCCGACGTCGGCCAACCTGCGCTTCAGCTGGTCGGCCCGCCACTTGCGCGTGGCTTCGAGGAGCAGGACCGGGGTGTTGTCGATCTTCTCGCGCGCCTCCGCGATGCTCCAGCCCGTGACCTCGCGGATGATCCTGAGGGTGGGTGTCCGCGGTCCCGGGGCGTCGAGCAGGATCACGTCGAACTCGTCGCATCCCTCTGGCACGATCTTCACACCGGCGATGCTAAGCGAGGACAGACATGGTGGGCGCGGCTGAACAGCAGGAACTGCTCCAGGAGGTCAGCGGCCTGCTGGTGTCGGCGGCGCCGGAGGGCTGGCGGGAGCTGGAGTTGTCCTTCCGCTCTACCGTCGCGGTCGACACGGCGACCTTCTCGTGCGTCGGCGGCAGCGGTGAACGAACGCGGTTGTCCGTGCCGTTCAGGGCGATGAACCGGCTCAGCGAGCTGCGCGAAGGCATGTACGCCCCGGGCACCGGCGCGTGGTTCACCGCCCGCATGACGATCCGCCCGCCCGGTGGCTTCGAGGTCCGCTACGACTACGACAGCGAGCCGGAGTTCGTCCCGCCGCTCACCCCTGAGACCTTCGTGCTCGACCAGGAGCACTTCCCGCGCTCGGAGGAACACATGCCTGAGTGGCTCAAGGACAAGCTCGCCCAAGCAGGGCAGAGCTAGCTTGTGGGTCGGGATGTGGCGGCGGCAGAGGCCAGGGCCATCGTGAACACGGTTCCGTTGCGGTGAAGCCACTGAAGTCCAAGATGGTGAGCAGAGGTTCTTCTGCTTCACACGGCAGCAGGCGGCGCAAAATTGGAGCGCGGGCACGCGTTGAGCCGCGGCGAAGGGCAGTCATCGGAACCGGTTTTGCCTGCGGCGCAAGGGTTTACTCTGGTAAGAGTCCTTTATGGACTAGTCTGGCAGCGGGTGAAGGCAAGACCGGGCGACCCGCAAGATTGCAGGTCGCCCGGTATCTATTTGTCCACTGAAGACTGTCGTTCGTGGACCCTCGCGCTGGCACCGGAGCGAGTCACCCTGGCGTGGGGTGCCACCGCTCCCGTGACCACGACCGGCACGAGGTCGTACCCCAAGCGTCCGCCGTTCGCCCAAGCCTTGTGCGACCGCAGCAGCGGTCGTCGGCCTTGCCGCCACGCAGGAACCAAGCGCGAGCAGCGGGCGCGGCTCGCCGTTCTCGACCGCGGGGGAAGTGGCCAGTGACGGCGGGGTCACTCCAGCGCTGATGGATTCGGATGACCTTGATCGCGACGGCTTTCTGATGGGCTGCCGGAGGCGGGCAGCGGGATGTCGCGAGCCGGACGCATGGGCGGTCCCAGACCAGACCGAGCACGGTCCGGGCGGATACCTCCGCCTCCCAGTCGACCGCGTAGGAGGGCAGGATCGCCTGGAACCCGGCGACGGCGTCCGGGCTGGTGAGCATCGCGGTGGTGCCCGGCTCACCCACGAGCGGCACGCCGTGGGGGGCGACATAGGGGTTCTGCACGATGACCGCCGCCAGCGACGTTCACGTGGAATAGCTCGCTCGGTCGTATCGGCTTGCCGCGCGACGAATATTTACTCCTTTCAGCCGTTTTGGCTGGGAATGGAGCCCCAATGCGGCACCAGTCGCTGTTATGGCACCGTAATAATCGCGGCTAATCCCGCGATTGTGGCAGGGGTTGGGGTGCGGGTTTCAGTCCTACTTGAATCCGGGGCCGCTGTCGCGGATTCCTGGTAACTTTGTGAAAGTCTTCCCTGAGTGCGATCACCGCTATCGTTGGGTTGCGGTTGTGTGACAGTTCAATAACGGCCAATGTTCCTGGGGAGTTGCATATATGAAGCGAATTCGCCGTGGGGTGGTCATTCCAGTCATCGCAGGCGCCCTGCTCGCCGGGCTGACGCCCGCCTTCGCGAATCCCGCCGAAGGCGTCGGCGCGCTTAACTCCACGCAGATTCCGTTGCGATATGCGAGCCAGCAGCTGAACTGGCATCTGTGTGCCGCGAACGAGCTGCCATCGGCACCGCCTCCGGGAGCGGAGAACATGGAGTGCGCAACCTATCTGACCCCGCGAAACTGGTATCAGCCAGAAGAGGGGCGTGACCTCACCATCGCGGTCAGCAGGCTTCCGTCGTCCGGCCCGGCGACGGAGTCGGTGTTGGTCAACCCCGGCGGGCCCGGCGCGGAGGGTCGCTCTTTCATATCCCGTCTGCGCAACCAGAAACGGGTTCGGGTCAACCAGGAGATCATCGGTTTCGACCCGCGTGGTACCGGCATGAGCACGAAAATCTCCTGCGGCGGCGTACCCGCCTCGATCCCGAACGTCGACTCACGGGATCGCTCTCCCGCGAACTTGCAGCGCGCCCTTGACAACCAGAAGCAGGCGGTGGAGGCCTGCCAGCACTACTCCGGCGACCTCGGCCCGCTGATCAACACCGATCAGACCGTCCGTGACCTCGACCTGTTGCGGGTGCTGCTGAAGCGACCGAAGATCAACTGGGTCGGCTACTCGGCGGGCACGTGGCTGGGCGCCCACTACGCGCAGCGGTTCTCCAACCGCGTCGGCCGGTTCGTGCTGGACTCCGCCGTGAACTTCACCACCACCTGGCGGGAAGGGATGTTCCGAACGCAGCCGCTTGGCTTCGAACGGCGTTGGCGGCAGGACTTCCTGCCGTGGCTGGCGAAGTACGACAGGGTCTACGGATTCGGCGCCACAGACAAAGAGGCGCTGCAAACCTTTGAAGACGTCCGCGCTGCGGTGAGTCTCCGTCCGGTCGAGTACGGCGGCATGAAGATCACGCCGGACGACTTCGACTCGTTCGCCGTGACCGGCGTCTACAACAAGAACCGGTTCCACTGGATGGCCACCACGCTGGTCAATATCCGCGAGCTGACCCGCCAGGACGCCACGGCCGAGCAGAAAGCCACGGCCGTGCGGAAGATCAACGAAGCCAAGCAGAACTGGGCGGCGGACCAGCTCGGCCCGCGACCGGGTGCGCTCGACGATTCGTACCTGGCGAGCTTCTGGTCAATCCAGTGCAACGAAGGCCCCTGGCCCGGCGACCGTGAAAGCGTCATCGCGGAGTCGCAGAGCTATATCGACAAAGGGTGGAACCTGCTCGGCCCGTCGCGCCACTACCAGCCGTGCATTTTCTGGAACAAGCCGGGAGCGCCGCTGCCGGTCGTCGACGGCCGGGGTGTTCCGCCGGTGCTGATGATCCAGTCCGAGAAAGACCCGGCGACGCCGATCGAGGGTGCCCGCCTTGCGCACGCGAGGTTCGCGGGCTCCCGGATGATCACCGTCTCCGACGAAGGTGACCACGGTATCTACGCGGCGGTCCCCGTCGCCAACACACGGTTGGACAACATCGTCGACAGCTATCTCGCCGACGGCGTCCTTCCCCATGACCAGACGATCCCCGGGGTCCCGCTGCTGCCGCCGCCCGGCGCCTGATCGGGCGAAGTCCGTCGCTGACCTGCGCCGCAGTGCCCGGGCTCCGAGAGCCCGGGCACTGCGGCACATCCTGCTGACCGCTGGTCAGGGCTGCAACTCCCGGGACGGCGGCCTTCAGGTCGGCCATGGGTTCGTGGTCCTCCGCCCACCTGGCAAGGACGGAGACCGGGCGAGCAGGCTCTGCCCGAGCTCGGTGAGCCGGTACTCCGCGCCGGCCGGCGCGGTGGCCAGGACCCGCCTCTCCACCAAGCGATTGCGCTCCAGCTTGCGCAGCATCCGGTTCAGCATCTTCTTGCTGATCCCGCCGATTCGGTCGCGGAGGTCGCTGTAGCGCCGCGGACCGTCTCCCGGTCCGAACACCGTGCTCCGCGCGCGTGGGGGATGGGAAGCAGCGTCAGCTGCTGGACGTCCAGCCCGGACAACGTCTGTTCCGTCCACAATAGACTCTGGTGCTTCCGAGATGGTGCTCCGAGTGGTCGATCGAGATCTCGACCGCGCCGCCGGACGCGACGCCGCGATGAACCACAGCCTGACCGCCGCGTCCTCGCGTGAGGGGCCGATCATCCTTGTCGTCTCCACTCCGGGGAGATGGTTCGAGTGGCCCCGAGTGCTCGACTGCTCCCGTTGCCGGGCGTCGGGCACGATGTGCCGCACAAGGGGCAGGCCGGGATCGCCAAGGAGATCCTGACGCACACGGCTTGAAATATCGGGACAACCCGAACGTGTGGTGGTACGTCTACTGGGTAGAGACGGAAGCATTTCCAACACCCAGGGGGAAAAACCATGAAGACGAGGTTCGCTGTAGCGGCGCTCGCGGCCACCTTCGCCGTCGCCAGCGTTGCCGGGACCGCTCACGCGGACGGCGACAACACTCTCGGGCCGTTCGGCTACAACGACTTGAAGCTCGGCCAGTCCGAACAGGCGGCCGTGGAGACCGGCCTGCTGGTGGACGGTGAAGGCGACCAGGTCTGCCGCAGGTACTACTTCGCGCCCTCCGAGGGCAGCTCGCCCAGGGCAAGCGGTGTGTGGATCTCCGGTCTCCGGGGAGTGACCCTGATCGGTGCCACGTCGCGCATGCGGACGGCCGAGGGCATCACCGAGGGGGCGTCGCTTCACTCGCTGCGACAGCACTACCCGCAGCTGGTGCAGGACCCGGACTCCGACTGGATTCACTCAACGCCGGCTCCTGGCAACCCCAGTGCCAAGTACCGTTTCGTGGTGTACGGCGGCGTCGTTGACAGCTTCGTCCTGGAATTGAACGACCGCGCGAGCTGCTGATCCGAGCTAGCGCGCCGCGGCCATCGGCACGTCGACAAAGCATTGGGGGACAAGAAGGATCTGGCCCCGTGCGTTGGTGACACGCACCTGGTGCAGCCTGTCAGCTGCGTGTCCACCACCGTTCGTCGACGCTCTCGGGCGGTCGAAGCGGAACGACCAGTCACCGTCGAACTGAATGGCGGCGAACTGCCGGTCACGTTTGCGTTGCCCTGGATCCGATTTCGGCCGTTCGTCGCGATGACCGTGACCGGTCCGGCTGCGGTCGCGCGCCGGTCGTGCTTCGTGTCGTGCCCATCGATGTGCGCCCGCTCCATTGGAGTGGGCGCGGACACGGCGTGAGCGCCCGGTCGTCCCTGCGCTGCATCACCGGTGCCTGCGAGTGGCTGTGGAGGTGCGCCTCGCACCTCCGTTGGGAATCCTCAACGCCTGTCGTCGACTGGGGACGCGAGATGCAACTCCGCCGCGCCCGTGGGTCCGGTCGACGTGAGGGTTGCCGGTCCACGGAGCGGCGGCGGGGCTGCCGCTGTGACGTCACTGTGCTCGGGCGGGTGTGGATGTGTGCGACTGGCCGCCGTGTGTTTTGAGGTTGGCGGCGGCCACGAGGGCGGAGACTCCGGAGACGATGCTGAACAGCCCGAAGACCTGGGCCAGGACCACGGCGCCGATGTCCGGCCGCAACGCCAGGACCACGCCGAAGGCGAGCGACACCAGGCCGGTCAACGCGAGCATCGCTCGCTGGCCTGCGGTTTCGCCACGGCCGAAAGCGAGGACGACTTCAGCGATCCCGGCGACGAACGCCCAGGCCGCGACCATGATGACGAGGACCAGTGCTGTGAGACCGGGCCAGGCGATGGCCAGGACACCCGCGGCGATGTTGACCACAGCGAGCAGCAGGCGCCCGACGACCGGCCCAGTGCCCCGGGCCGCGGTCATGAGGACCAGTTCCAGGCCGGCGTTGAAGAACGCGTATACGGCGAACAGCAGGACGAACGCGTTGATTGTGATGCCCGGCCAGGCGACCGCGACGACGCCGATGACGATCGCGAGGATGCCTCTCCACATGAGGCCTGTGTTGGTGCTGAGTCTCATTTTCTCCTCCAATCCGAACGAGGACCAGGGAGGCTGGCGCGTGCGTGCTTGATCAGAACAAAGTTGAGGTCAGTGCTGGGCGGCGAGTTCGTCGGCTTCGACTCGGCTGACGGCGGCCTCGATGATGGCGTACTCGGCCTGGTCGAGGGCGTAGAGCGCGAAGTCGACCGCGACGATGGCGTCCTGCTCGGCGTGGTCCGCGCGGTGTTCGGCCCGCCGGATGTCGCGCTCGATCTTGTGTTGTCGGGCCTTGGTCCGCATGTCGGCGAAGTGGTCGTCCAGGGTGGTCCGCAGCTCGACCCACTTCGTCTGGACATCCGTGCGTGCCTGTGCCATGCGCTTGCCGGCCTTGGCCTTCTGGTCGTCAACCGCGGACCTCAACGTGTCCAGCCGCGCCTGCAGCCGTTCCCGATCTTGCGCTACGGCGGCATGGACGACCTCCTCGGTCTTCTTCGCACGTGCGGACAGCTCACCGAGTTCATCCGAGAGTCGCTTCATCACAGAATCCTCCTCTCCCGACTGGTCCTTTCCGTCACCAGTCATCTTCCACTGTGGACTTTGCTCGTCTCGCGTCGGTTTCGGCGCTACGCCCACCATCGACCCGCCCGTACCCGGCTGTGCAGAGCCGAAAGTCCCAAAGACCGAGGGCCAACGCCCGCCTGCGCTGTGGCGCTCACCGAGTTCGGGAGCGCAAGCAGGGGGTCGCATGCTGTGGTGAGTTCGCTGGTCCGGTCATGGGCCGCGCCGCCGAACCGATCGTGTACGCCGAGGTGACCACCGGCGCCGAGAACGACCTCGACCAGGTCAGCACCCTCGCCCGGCAGGTGTTTGGCCCGTGGGGGACGCCCGAGGCGATCGGACCCCGGACCGTGCTGCCCCCACCCGGGCGGGAACGCCGCTGGGAATCGATGGTGTCGTCCTGGCTACCAAGGAACTGGTCGACCAGGAGGTCCGCGGCATCGTCGAGGAGCGCTATCACGAGGCCGTGGCAATCCTGACCGAGCACCGTGAGCGGTTGAACGCCCTCGCTTGCACGCCGCTCGACCGGGAACCCTCACTGAGGACGCCGCGGCCGTGGCGTCCGACGACCACGGATCCGTCCGGTGATGACCATTTCGAGGAGGCGTCGGCACTGTGAGCGCTCGCGGCCGTGAGAAGACCCGCCTTCACGTGGTGATCGTCGCGAATACCCACTCGGGCGGCGGCAAGCTGCGCAGGTTCCGGCTGATCGAGCGGGCCGAACGACTCGGGGCTCAAATACGAGTGATCGGCGAGGGGCAGAGCGCGTCGTCGCTCGCCCGGGCGGCGGTCGAGCAGGGGGCGGAGGTGCTGGGGGTGGCGGGCGGCGATGGGACCGTGTCGGCGGTGGCGGCCGTGGCCGCTGCGACCGACCATCCGTTGCTGGTGATCCCGGCCGGGACCCGCAACCACTTCGCCCGCGACCTCGGCCTGGACATCAGAAATCCGGGCCGGGCGTTGCCGGCCCTGCTGGAGGCGGAATCGGCGCGAGTCGACCTGGGCGTGGCCGGTTCGCGCATCTTCGTCAACAACGTCTCGTTCGGGATTTACGCCGAGGCGCTGCTGGAGCCTCGGTACCGCGAGGCCAAGGCACGCACCTTGGTGTCGTTGGCACCCGGATACATCGGAGGGCAGCGCTGGGTCGAGGCGATCGTGGACGCTCCGCAGGAGGCGATCGAGTGTCCGCAGGTGGTGCTGGTGTCCAACAATCCCTACCAGCTGTCCCCGCCGCGACACCTCGGCCGCCGGTTCGCCCTCGCCACGGGACTGCTCGGTGCGCTGGTGATCAAACGCCCGCCCGAGCCGCCCGCACCGCCGGACCTGTTGCCGCGTCTGCGCCGGGCGCTGCTGCGGCAGGCGAGCGCGGGCCTGCCCGAGACCGGAGTGGTCACCTGGTCGGCGCCGCAGGTCGTGCTGCACGGCTCGGCCCCGGGCCTGCCGGCCGGAATCGACGGTGAGCCCGTCGAGCTCTCCCTGCCCGTCCGGTGCGAGATCCGGCCCGGGGCGCTGCGGGTGCTGCTGCCGAAGCGATGGCCTGGAATGTGAAGGATGCGGCTGCCAATGCCTGCCGTCGGGGTCGGGAACCGGGTGCACGGCTGAGGGCAGCGACGGCTGGCCGGCGGAGGTGTTGGTCGTGGCAGATGAGCGGGGAGTCGGGCGTGGGCGGTGATCGCGCCGCCCAACGCCATGGGCCCGGGGGAGTCGTCCAACAGGGCGGCCGACTCGTCCACGATTTCCCGGCCTACCTGCGCGGGCCGTCGGGCAGCTCGACCGCCGTCCGCGAGATCATCGACCGGTACCAACTCGGTGAGCGGCTCGATTCCCTGGTCGTCGGCAGCAGCCTGCGTACCGGGTCGTGGGGGCGCGGAAGACCGGGACGTCGTGGTCGGCGCGCAGGGCAGGAGACGAGTGCCCGGCGCGGGCGGCTGCCTGCCATTCGCGAAACGATGTGCGCAGGACAACGCGGTGTCACGCAGCTCGGTGGCAAGGCCGAAGCGGCGGTTGACTGGCACCAGCCCGACAGAGACTCCAGGGGCGAGGATGTGGATCGGTGTGTCCGGGTTCTGGATCAGGTGATGGTAAGACGGGTTCCGTTGTGCCGCAGGGGAACAGGAATCGATCAGTCCCCGATGGCGTCCAGTCCCGCGGAAATCCTCGCCGGACCCCGCAACGGCACCCCGCGTGACGGGTAGTTCCGGAGAGGTAGTCGCGTGGGCACCACCTACGGTCGCGGGACAGCGTCGGGATTCGACCGGCATCCCCTGCGCGGAGCACGTATCAAGTGACGGTACGAGGCGCTACCCGCTCACCACGATCAGGCGTCTGGCGGGCTTCTGTAAGCGCGCAAGACGCCCCGGCACCCGTAGAGGTTGACGTGCCACGGACTGTGGCCGAGCAGCGTCCAGTTCCGGTCCAGCTCGGCGAAGAAGTCGGTCCCGCCGCAGATGTCCGGGTTCAGTTCGCCCAGATAGATGACCGTGTCCCCGGTGTAGGCGCGCAGGGCCTCGCCCGCGAGACCGCCTGAAGGCGGCCAGGAGAGCAGCAGGGCGCGCTCGGGGTGATCGGCGGGATCGGCAGGGTGGTGGTCGACGGGGTGGAACGGCTCGACGTCGTCCAGCCACGCTTCGCTGGGCGCGACATCGGTGGCGAGCACGTCCACGCCGAGCTGGGCCAGCTGCCAGGCCCAGTACCCGAGCCCGGCCCCCAGGTCGAGCACCGGCCGCCCCGCGAGCTGCTCCAGCACCCAGTCGAGGTCGCCGGGGCTCGGCAGCGCCCACGCGAGGCGGCGTTGCAGCACCCACCAGCCGAACGGGCCGTGCGGTGGAGGCAGGGCTTCCACGAGCAGCCCGGAGCCGGGAACGGGCAGGCGGCGCTCGTGCAGGGGAAGCGTGAGCGCGAGGTCCCAGTACGGGTTGACGGTGCGCTGCGGGCTGGCGGTGAGTGTGCGGATTGGTTTGCCGGACAAGGACTTCGCCTCCGAGCGGCTCCAGTGCTCGCGGGCGGTGTCGAGCAGTTCGATCGCGTGCGCCGGGATCACCGCCACGGCTGCTCCTCGGTGAAGTCGAGCAAGTCGATGGTCTTGAGCCGGTGGTCGGCCAGGCGCGGAAGCACCTCGTCCAGGGGCAGCAGTTCCGCCAACGCTTGGTGAGTTCGGTCGCCGTACCAACGGTTCTTCAACGAGGCGGTCACCTCCTGTGCGTGGTGCTCCGACAGGTTTCCTTCCAGCACGAGCGAATTCAGGAACGAGCGGATGTGCACCATCGGCTCGGACGCGGGCCGGTACGGTGGCTCGGAGGCGTGCACCAGAGCGACTTCGTCGTCGGAGAACGACGGGTCCGTGGCGAACCGTTGGTAGACGGCGCCGTAGCCGCGCATGCCCAGCACCTCCATCTCGGCGGCCCGGATCGCGCCCATCGACGACAATCCCCATACGCGCCAACCGTGTTCCAAGGCCGTACGCAGCTCCACGTGCCCTACCGCCGGGTAGTTGTGGAACGTCCCGTCGACGATGATCAGCGTACCCGGCTCCTCCGTCGAGACCAGAGCTTCGACATCGCCACGGCGCACCGGTGGGCGGACTTCGACATCAGCGGGAAACACCCGGGGCAGCCCGAAAGCGGTTGGTCCGACAAAGGCGTAGGTCGTCATGCGCGAGCTGCCAGGCGTGGGCCGACGCGGTTCAGGTCGTGGGTCAACGACTCCAGGCCGGGCACGATGACGCGGACCACGGCGAGCGGCTCGTCCACTGTGGACAACAGTACTCGATACACCTTGCGCTGTAAGGCCTTCAGTAACGAGTCGAACGCAGACTCGATGCTTGCGACGGAGTGGGTCGGGATCTCCGAGTACCGCACCGGGTCCGTCGCGTCGGTGACCCGTGCTCGCAGCGCCGCCACCTCGCCGTCGCGCGGACGGTAGGGGCCTCGCGCGAGCAGGTCGTCACGCCCGCCGTGGATGCTGGTCAGCCGGGACTGGGCTGCCTCGCACAGCCCGCGCACCGCGGCGATGTCGCGAACGGGGTGCAGCCCGGCGCCGTGGGCGATCGCGATCGGCGTGTCGTCCTCGGGCTCCAGGAGGAAACCCGCCACGTACGGCAGCCCGAACTCGTTCGGCGTGTACCGCAGCACTGCGCGCAGGCCCGCCGCTTCGACCTTCGCGACCAGTTCGGCCACCTCCGGCGGCGGGCTGTCCAGCTCCACCAGTCGCGAGCGGTCCGCGATGTGGTTGAAGGCGTTGACATCGCGCTCGATGACCTCGGCCAGCCCGTGCACCGTCGCTTCGTCAACGGTGTTACCTGAGCTGAGGCCGTTGGTGCTGGTGCCGAACAATCGCTGCCCGGGGTTCTCCTGGTAGGGCGAGAACACCAGTTCGGCGGGCAGCGCGATCCTCGTGCCGTCGACCACGTCCTCCGCCATGACGCACACCAACCGCCCGTGCGGGTCGACCGGCTTGCCCAGCAACGGGCACAGGTCCACGAAGTCGAACTCCGCGCCCGGCTGGCTCGCGACCTCGTGCGGCGTCGAGTCGAAGACCTCGACCGTGCGGGCGCCGTACTCCGCCCGTGCGAACTCGATCGCCTCCATGAGCGCGCCGACCCTGGCTTCCTCGGTCCGCACACCCTTGCCCGCGGTTACGCACAGCGAGCCGGGTGCCGCCGACGGTCTGATGCTCGCGAACACCGGGATGCCGATGCTGTCCAGCCACGTCGTGTCCGTGACCCTCGTGACCCCCAGTTCCGCCGCGACCGCTTCGGCCCGGGCCGCCGTCTCCGCCAGCGGCGCCGAGCGCAGGCTCGACGTCAAGCGGTGCATCAGTCCCCCAGGGCAGGTGCGGCAGGGCACCCTCGGCGCCCCGCCACCGTCGCTACTCCGCGTTCATCCCCATGTGCATGACGAACCCGGCGCGGGTCACGCCGTCCTCTTCGAGCATGGCCCAGAACTTCTCTGTCGTGTCCTGGTCCAAGGCGAAGCCTTCCGGCTGCTGTGCCGCCATCCGACCGTCCCCCGTTCTGGTCTCGGTGTGTCCGCGCGACCGTAAGCACGCCGGACGCTTTCTCGCAGGGAAACCAACTCACTGTTGAATCCGGCAGCTGGGGGCGTCCGCGGGCAGCCCGAACGCGGCTTTCGCCTTGGGGGCCGGGTCCGGGCTCTCGCGGCCGACAGAGCGGCGCACCTCCGCGTACCCGGCTTCGCTGAACATGCGCCGCAGCATCGCGTCGTTCCCGGCTCCGTCCACGGGAACCTCCACATTCAGCACCTGGTTTCCCCTGAGCGTGACCACGACCGCGCCGCTGCTGCCCGCGCTGCTCGCCAGACACCTCTCGACCCGCGTGTAGTCCATGCAGGTCGCGAGCACACCGACGCGCACCATGTCGCCGTCGCGCCGCGTCTCCACAGCGCGCGTCGCACAGAACCACCGCCCGCCGCTCTTGGTCGGCCACGTGAGCTTCCCGTTGGTGAGCAGTGCCGAGTGCACCGCCGGGGTTACTTCGCGGACCAAGTCCTCGTCCAGCTCCGGCTTCGGATCGTTCCGCAGTAGCACCACCGTCGTGGCCACGGCGATCCCCGCTCCCACGATCAGCGCGATGCGGCTGCGGCTCGACACGGCGGCTCCCCAGGTGTGTGACTGCCAGCTTCAACTCAACGTCGGCCGATCGGGCTGTGCGTCGGCGGGGCGGCAGACCCCGCTCCACCAGCCGTTCCTGCTCGGCGGGCGGCACGCGCACCGGAGCCGTCGAGCCGACACCGAGCCGCTGCGCGATCCACCCGGCGATCGCCTCCGGCACCGTCAGGGTAGCCGGGAGAGGCCGTCCTTCGCGGCGTGCAGCAGGTCGTGCACCCCCTCTGCGGCCGGGTCCGAGCTGCCCGCGGTGTGCTCCTGCCGCTGCGTCGCGGCGTCGTCCAGAGCCTGCCCGGCGTCGGCGAGAATGCTGCACCGGCAGCGCGTCCACCACGGCACGCGCAGCCTCGGCCTCCTCCCGCTGGTTGTGGCGGGTCACGCGGAAGGCGTGGAGCCCTCAGGAGATCGGCGGCAACTTCGCGGCGATGGCGGCGGCGAGCTTGGTGGTCTGCTCGCACGCGGTCGCCGAGTCGTCGATCTGCGTCGTGTAGTTGAAGTGCACCGAGAAGAGGACCGCGAGGGCCATGGGAAGACGCGGGCCACGAGTACGCACGACGGGATCCTAGGGAACGATTCTGGTTCAACCGGCCATTTCGCGCCCGGATGAAACCTGACATCTCACAGCGCCGGGCAATGCCAACCGAAGGTTGACCCAGCGCACGGACGGCGTAGGCGTCGTGATCTCAACCGCGCGACCGCGCACATGGGTACTGCGTGCGGCATCCCGCTGGAGGCCGGAGAAGGTCTGGGTCGCGCGCACCATGCGGTGGCCGGTCCCGCTGGGTGAGGCGGGTGCTTGGGGCCTGTCCTCAAAGCCAGATGGTGAGGGTGGCCAGGTCGGTCACGGCTCGATAGGACAAAGCGGTCTTGTCGTGGCGGGTGGCGATGGCGTGGAACTGTTTGCGTCGCCGGTTGACGCAGCGTTCGACGACGTTGCGGTGGTGGTATGCGGTGCGGTCGAAGGTCGAGGACTTCCAGCGGGGGCTTAGAACTCAGTTCCTCCATGGGGGCGGAGGACGTGACTGCTGTTGTAGCGGCGTAGCAGTTGCGTTCCCGCGGCGCGATCGCGTCAAGTAGGTCGGTGGTCTCCGGCTCCCGGCCGCGGGCCCGCGCGACCATCGCGACATGTCCTTGTGCTGCAATGCTGAGTGCAATGCGAGCGGCGCACGTTTTCGTCGGGGGGTGAATCAGGGCGACCAACGGTGCGGGGAGCACTACTTTGAGTGCTCCCCGATGAGGAGAACCATGTCCAGAACCGCACTCGCCCTAGCACTCGCCACCGCCGCCGCCGTTGTCCTGACGCCGACCGCCAACGCGGACCTGCGGTGCCCGGACGACCACGTCTGCATGTGGGAGCACGAGAACTACTCTGGCACCCGCTACATCTTCGTCAATCCTCCCAGCGGCACCACCTACTACGAGATCGACTGGTGGCACGGGGACAACGAGATCAGTTCCCTGCTGAATTTCACCAACTGCACAATCACCCTCTTCGACAAGGACCTCGACGCCAGTGGCTTGTCCTGGGACATCCCCTCGAAGACGTGGGTACCGCATTTGGGCCGCTTCGGCGCTAACGACAGGGCGGAGAGCTTCGCGGCCCGCTGTCCGTGAAGAACGACCGCACCTGGGGTTCCCGCTACCTCCGGTCCAGCTTCGAGTACGGCCATGAGTCGAGCGTTCTGGTGTGCGACAAGGAGCCGGACGACAGCTACGTGCGGGGATACTTCACGATGTTCGACGGCCAGACGATCACCCTCAGAAACGACTTCTCCTCGAAGTGCGCTTCAAGGCACATGCAGGCCCCGGAAAGCAGATTCGTAGTTTCTCCGTGCGCGAGGACGGCGACGGATGCTCCCTGACGGTGTACCTCGAGGGGCGATCGGCTGAGCGACGCCGAGGAACGAGCCGCGACCAGGTGGACCCTCGCGTTTGCGCACAGGATGAAAACGCTGGACCAGCGCGACGCGTCTTCCTACCTTCACGCGAGCACCATCAACTTCTTCGATCATGAAAGGTCGTCATGCGCAGCACGCGAGGCAAGGTCGGCACCGTTGCACTCCTCACCCTGTCCACGATGTTCTTGAGCGCACTTCCGGCGATGGCCGCGACCGACGACAGGATCTACGACGGCTGGGACGTCGCCGGCGCCGAGAATTCCCGTCCTTCAGGAAATTACAAATCGGTTATCAGCCTGTGCGACGAGGAGCTGGACGGAAATTCCGTTTACGCCGAGTTCTACACGTACGGCGGCGCGCGCATCGATCTCTCCGATGCCGCCCTCAACGGGTGCGCTCGGCGCACGCTGTGGGGAGAGCACAACCAGATTCGCAGCTTCCGGATTCGCGAAGAAGGCGGCGCGTGGTCTCCGCTGGCGATCCTCGACAAGGCCTGAACGGCTGCGCCCAGCATCAAGCCCAGGCCCGTTCCGAACGGGCCTGGGCTTTTTCGTGACCACGAGAACCTGAATGCGAACGTTGTTTTTCTCGATGGCCGTGCGGATGAGCGACGCGACGCGATCGACACGGTGCTCGCGGCCGAGCCGGACGGCGACGCGCTCACGGACGAGGAGCTGGTCAACGGGCATGAGACGACGAAGACGCCGCTGGTGAACACCGTGCT
This sequence comes from Allokutzneria albata, assembly GCF_900103775.1. Taxonomy (GTDB): domain Bacteria; phylum Actinomycetota; class Actinomycetes; order Mycobacteriales; family Pseudonocardiaceae; genus Allokutzneria; species Allokutzneria albata. Next base: position 1,179,915 of record NZ_LT629701.1, read on the forward strand.
GTGCTTGGCGGAGTTCCCAGAAACACGCGATGACATCCCGCGCGCGGTGGAGGAAGTCCTGCGCTTCCTGCCGCCCGTCGGCGGCACGGATCGGTTCACGACGCGGCCGACGACGATCGCAGGACACCGCTTCGAAGCGCGGCGCACGCCGAACAAGCACCGGTCCTTCGGCAACGGCGTGCACTTCTGCCTCGGCGCGCACCTCGCCCACGCGGAACTAACCCTGGCGGCGAGCGCCCTGACGGAGTGGCTCCCCGGCCTGTGGGACCTGCCCGCCGACCAGATCGCCCTCCAACGCACGCCCGTGGGGATCGACGTGCTCGAACTCGTGTTGACTCAGCGCTGATCGAGGTAGGCCCGCGCCCGCGCGAAGATCGTCGAGCAGGCCGGGCAGACCTCGGAGGAGGTGCTCCTCGCGGATGTGGACAGTGCGGGGTGCGTCGTTAGGGCGGGTGTGCCGCGCTGCCCGAGTACAACGAGGAGATCCCATTACCGCACGGCTCAGACGACCGAGGCGCGGAACGGGTCAGTGGGGATGATCGCCGCGTCGTCGAAACGCTGTTCGAGGGCTTCGTGCCCGTGCTCCCTGCGGAACTCGATCTCGGCCGTGGTCACCGGCAGCGCCCATAGGATTCGCGCGTGCCCCCCTGGCATCGGGCAGACTTCGAGGTCCGGTCCGTGCAGGTACGGCAGGCTGATCAACAGCTGGTCGCAGACCGAGCCCGGCACCCACGGCTCACCGATCGGCAGGCTGTGCTCCACGTCGAGCTGATGCCCTCCGCAGTGGTAGTAGGCGATCATCTCCATGAGGTCGATGAACCGCTGGTGGCGAACTGCCGAGGTCATCACGAACTCCACCCCGCACCCGTCCTCCTGCATCCGCGCCCAGCATCCGGCGGTCACGTAGACCCAGCCCCCGCCCCGCGGTCCTGGCCCGACGACCAGCACTCTCAGCGCCGGCACCACGTCCTGCCTTGACCCGAGATCGCAGTCGACCACGTCCACGTCGTGCCCCTCGAAGAAGACCCGGACGTGCGCTTCTACCGCTTCGGCTGCCGCCTGCGTGGCGTTGTTCACCGCTCAAGCTTCTCAGACACGTGGACCGGAGCACGGCGAGCGGGGGAGGTGAGGCGACACAAGGGTGGTGCGATCGGTGTCCGGGCTCGTCAGAGGCATCGAGGTCACGCGCGTGGTCGAGAGAGTCCACGACGATCACCGGTCTGCGGCCACTGCTGGTGACGGAGTCGAGAAGGTCGGCCGGACTGGAGGACTCGGCCGCCCCGCGACGACGCGCCGCCGCCGACCACCCCCGAGTGGACCTTCGAGCACCCATCACGTCCTGCCCGCGCCGCAAAAACTGCCACCAAGCACCGCTGACTTTGTTGGACGCCAAGGGCTTCTCGACGACTTGGACCACCACTCTCTTACCCCACGGATCATCGGATCCGCGGGGGTGTTCCTCCGCAGGGGCAAGTCCGTCCGGGGACGGCCTCATCCTGCAGGCGAGTTCTCCGCGTGCTCGGGGAGTTCGCGGTCGTGGATGCCCGCGCCGTGCCATCACCGGTAGCGCGGCATGGTTTCCAGCCAAGGACTCGTAGCTCATTGTGAGCTGCCATTGCACGGACCGGGCTGGCGATGAGCGGTTGCCCCGGAACCGTGAGTTGAGATGTGGTCGGTCGGTGCGTGCGTAGCCTGTTTGGGGCGCGGCTTTCGTCCAGTGTTGGTGCTGGGGTGTGAGGGAATCGTGGCCAGGCAAGTGGGTGGTCTTCCGGCGGAGCTGTCCAGTTTCGTGGATCGGCGCCAGGAGCGCGGCGAGGTGAAGCGACTGCTGATGGCCTCGCATCTGGTGACGGTCACCGGGGTCGGTGGGGTGGGGAAGACTCGCCTGGCGTTGCGCGTGGCCAGGGAGGTGCGCAGGTCTTTCACCGACGGGGTGCGGTGGGTGGAGCTGTCCGCGCTGCAGGACCCCGATCTACTCGCCTATGCGGTGGCCGAGGCGTTGGGGATCAAGGATTCGACGCTGCGGCCGATGGTTCAGGTGCTGTCCGAGTTTCTGCGGACCCGGAGCCTGCTGCTGGTGCTGGACACGTGCGAGCATCTGGTGGATGCGTGCGCGAGCCTGATCGACCGGCTGTTGCGGGCGGCGCCACAGGTGCGGGTGCTGGCGACCAGCCGGCAGGTTCTGGGGATGACCGGGGAGCGGGTGTACGTGGTGCTGCCGTTGGCGGCGCGGCGGCCTGGCGCGGGATTCTCCGACCGGGTGGAGTTGTTCGTGCAGCGGGCTCAGGCCGCCGGCGGGGAATTCGCGCTGACCGAGCACAACCGTGACGTGGTCGTACGGCTGTGCGATCGCCTGGACGGGATTCCGCTGGCGATCGAGCTGGCGGCGGTGCGGGCGCGGGCACTGCCGGTCGAGCAGTTGCTGGATCGGTTGGGCAGCGAACTCAGGGTGTTGACCGGTGCGCGCCGGGGTGAGCCGGCTCGACATGCGACGCTGCAGGCGGCGATCGGGTGGAGTCACGAGTTGTGCGCGCCGATGGAGCAGATGATGTGGGCGCGGGTGTCTGTGTTCGCCGGAGCCTTCGACCTCCCCACCGTCGAACAGGTGTGTGTCGACGAACGGCTCCCGGCCGGTGAGGTGGCCGGGTTGCTGGCCGGTTTGGTGGACAAGTCCATCCTGTTGCGCGAGGACCACTCCGGCGGAACGCGTTACCGTCTGCTGGACACGCTGCGCGCCTACGGGCTCGACCGACTGCGGCAGGCCGATGAGGAAACCGTGCTGCTGCGGCGGCACCGTGACCACTACCTACGCCTGGCCAAGCAGTTCGAGGCCAACTGGTGCGGCCCGCGCCAGGTCAGCTGGCGCCACCGGCTCAAACGCGAGCACGCCAACCTACGGGCCGCCATGGACTTCTGCCTCAGCCACCGGGCAGAACACCGGGCCGGGCTGGCCTTGGCCGGCACGCTGCGGTCCTACTGGTACGCGTGTGGGTCCGTGCGAGAGGGGCGGCACTATCTGGACCGTCTGCTGGACCTAGCCCCGGTGGCGTCCAGTCCCGCGCTGACCACCGCACTGTGGGTGTGCTCCTGGCTGGCGGTGGTTCAGGGCGACCTCACCGCGGCAGAGGCGAGACTGACCCAGTGCCGACCGCACGCCGAACGGCACGGTGACATCGCCGCGGCCGGGTGGATCGCCCACAACGCCGGGGTAGCCGCGCTGCTTCGGGGTGACCTCACGCAGGCTGTGACATGGGGTGAGCAGGCCGAAAGCCTGCACCGGAACGGCGGCGACAGCGGCATCGGACTGCTCCTCGCCCTTGCGGTGCAGTCGATATCCTCGGCTCTGGCCAACGAGGTCGACCGTGCGATCGCCGTGGCGGAGCAAGGCCGGGCCGAGTGCGATCGACACGGCGAACGCTGGATGCGCTCCAACTTCGACTACCTGCACGCCCTGGCGGACATGAAGCGCGGCAATCTCGATGCGGCGGTGGCCTGCGCCCGCGATGGGCTGCGGTACAAACGCCCGCTGGGCGACAACAACCTCGGGCTCGCCTTGACCCTGGACCTTCTCGCGTCGGCCGCCGCGGCCCAGGGCCAGGCCGACCGCGCCGCCCGGCTGCTCGGCGTCGCCCACCAGGTCTGGCACACCTTCGGCCTTCCCCAGAGCGGCTCCCCCGACCTGGTCGCCGACCGGCAGCACTGCGAACGGCAAGCCCGCGCCGCTCTCGGCGACACCGCCTACCAAACCGCCTTCGGCGCCGGAGCAGACCTCGATCTCGACACCGCCATCGGCTACGCCCTCGGTGAACAACCACCGCTTGTCCGGCACCCGACCGCCTGGGCACCACTGACCCAGCGCGAACGCCAAGTCGCCGAACTCATCGCCGACGGACTGACCACCGAACAAATCGCCACCCGGCTGATCATCGTCAAGCGCACCGCCGACAACCACATCGCACACATCCTCGCCAAACTCGGCTTCACCAACCGCAGCCACATCGCCGCCTGGGCCATCCAGCAACGCGCCACCGCCCACTCCGACGATCCCACCGACGGCGGCCGCCGCCGATAACGCACTCTCAAGCCGGTGGCGCGCACGACGAAACCGGCTTCCGGCAACCTCCTGGTCGACGTCTCGTGGAACTGGGTGCACGACGAACGACAACGCTCGACCTTCTCGTCGAAGGACAGTTCCGCGTCGACCTCACCACCGGCAGCGCCACCCTCACGCGGCAAGGCGACTACCTCCTGTGGGGACCAGCCCGGAGACGGGGCTTCTCATCCTGGTTGCCGATGAGGAGTTCTTATCGGCAACCAGGAGTGGCTCGCAGCGGTGTTGCTCGGAGCTGTTCGAACTTCTCATCCTGTCAAGCAACATCTCACCCCGACGCCCCCTCCTCGCCGGCGCGAATGAAGCGTGCGTCGTGGCCGACCACCTCGACTGAGCGGGGCCCGTCGACGCGTCCACGGTGCCGGTCCCCGCTTCGCGCGCGGCCGTGCTGCGCAGCAGCGCCTTGGTGGGCATGCAGGCCCAGTAGGAGCATTCACCACCGAGTAGCGATGACGATGACGTCGAACGCTGGTGTGATCGGCTATGTCAGTTGCTGGTGCTCCGGACGGAGCTGCGTCCGAGGCGCAAGGCGGAGACGAGGAAGAAGAAGCCGCCGAGCAGGGCGTAGCCGGCCAGGTTGCGCAGTGAGGCGTCCGGGGCGGCGGCCTGCAGGAGGAACGAGATCCCGGCGAGTGTGGAGATGGCGCCGCTGGCGATCATCGCCCACTGGCCGCCGAGGGCGCGTCGCCGCAGCGCGACGACCAACTGGACAAGGCCCGCTACGACGGCCCAGACCCCCCACACCCGCAGGGCCGCCGGGATGCCGGACGTGACCGCGAAGACGAGTCCGCCGGCGGCGATCACACTGATCGCGATGTTGGCGTAGAGGCCTGGGGCGGACCGGCTCGCCCGGGAGGAGCGGGCATCGACGACGGCGGCGCCCACGTCGAACAGCGGGTAGATCACGAGCAGGGCCGCGCTCACCGGCCCGATGCTCGACGCGGTCGGGAAGAGCACGACAGCCCAGGTCAGAGCGAACCCGAAACGAACGAAGTAGAGCCGGCGAAGCGACGACGCGGCGGTGGCAGGGGCGGTAGTCGTGGTCATGGCAGTTCCTCAGGTTGTTCCAGTAGAAAGACCGTTCTCTCTTGCGCCGCGTAGCGTGGCACGACACGTCGGCGATTGCAAGACCGATCGTTCTTTCTGCTACCATGAGGTCATGGCCACCCGGACCCGCCCCGCCCACGACAGCCCGAACGGCAGCCCGTCGGGAGAGCCGGTCCGGTCCGAGGCGCGGGATCGGCTGCTGTCCACAGCCAGCGGGCTGTTCTACCGCGAAGGCATCCGGGCGGTCGGGGTCGAGCGGATCCTCGCCGAGGCCCCGACCACGCGGGCGACGTTCTACCGGCACTTCCCCTCGAAAGAAGACCTCGTGATCGCCTACCTGCGCGGCGTCGATACCGACACGCGGGCCGGCGTGCAGGCCGCCGTCGAGGCCGCAGCGTCCCCGGCCGACGCCCTGCGCGCGATCGGGACTGCCGTCGCCGACAGCCTGGCCTCGCCGGAGTTCCGCGGCTGCGCGTTCCTCAAGGCCGCCGCCGAGTACCCCGACCCCGACGACCGGGTGCGCCAGGTGATCCTCGAGCACCGAGCCTGGTACACGACCACGCTCACCGAGCTCTTCGCGCAGGTCTTCGGGAACTCACCACGGCGCGGCAAACCAGAGCACGCCGCCCGACACTTCGTCATGATGCGCGACGGCGCCATGAGCGGCGCCCACCTCGACGGCGTCGACAGCGTCGGCGACGCTTTCCGCCGCGGCGTCGAGGGCCTGCTCACCGTCCTTCACTGAGCACACACGCAGCATCGGTCCACGAGCTCGGGCGCCCTTGGCGGGCGGGACGACGAGCAGGCGGCGGCCGCCCTCCTTCATGCCGGGAAGCCCTCGAGCCAGCCGTCGATGAGCGTGCCCTGCGCCAACTGCGTCTCGAACGGCGCGCGGCCGAAGGAGGCCTGGTTCTCGCTCTTGGTCGACCAGGTTTGGAGCGCGTGGTGCATCTGCGGCTTGTTGCCGACCTTGATCGCGGGGGCCGGTGCCCGGGATCAGGTCCTTGGTGAGCAGCTGCGCGGGCGGGGCGCAGTCCGACGGACGGGATGGTGACGCGTAGCAAAGGCCCACACGATGCCGAGGCCGAACAAGAAGCTCAAGCCGACCACGATGCTCATGACGGTCGAAACCAGTTCGCCGACCGTTCGCCGCATCACGGAGCATCAACGCTTCGGCGGCGAAGCCGTTCATTGTCGACGGTCGCGGAAAGCCACAGGTCACGGCGGGTAACGACAAGGGCATCGGCTGGTCGGCACTCGATCATCACGACAACGGGGCGTCGTGGGCACCGGGATCTGGCCCACTTTTCGGATGCTGTTGGTGATCTTGGGTGTTCGGCTTCTGAAAAGGGTAGTCGGGCGCTGTTCGGCTGGTGACTATCAGGGATGTCGGCTACTCCGGTTTTCTGTTGCGCATGCTCGCTGCCGCTGAGGACACCTGGACACTGTGTCATCGTGTCGAATCCCCGACAGCGAGCAGTTCGCTGAACTCGACCGGCGCGGTCTTCGCGGACGGCCATCGTGTGTTCGGAAGCGGCGACCTGGGGGAATGGTCTGACGAGTTTCGTGAACGGGCTGTCGTGCGCCACGGTGATCGCGTGCCTGGTCATCACATCTGGCATGGTTGGTTTTGCTCATCTGGCACCATTGCGGTATACCGTTTGCGGACTTGCCAAGGTCGGCAACTGCTAAAGTGTGTGACCGGGTGTCTCGTCTTCGCCGCTTCGTCCGGGCAGGGAAGGATTGGCGGGTGTGACGACGAGCGATGGGCCGGGCGCAGGCTGCCCGATGCGGGCGTGTGGGGAGGGGTGCTGGTGAGCAAGCCCCTGTATCAGCACAAGGCGGAGTTCTTCAAGACGTTAGGCCATCCGGCGCGGATCCGGGTGCTGGAGCTGCTGAGCCAGCGGGACCACGCGGTCGCGGAAATGCTGCCAGAGGTGGGCATCGAGGCGGCGAACCTGTCGCAGCAGTTGACGGTGCTGCGCCGCGCGGGGTTGGTGGCCACGCGCAGGGAAGGCTCGGCCGTGGTCTACTCGTTGACCAGCCCGTGCGTGGCGGAGTTGCTCGCGGTCGCCCGGCAGATCCTGACCGGTGTCCTGTCCGGGCAGATCGAACTGCTGGAGGATCTCCAGGCACCGGTGTCCTCGACGGCGGTGAACTCGGGCCCGAGCGCGCCTGGTTCCGCCTCGCCGAGTGGATAGGCCGCGCATCTCCCGCTGACCCCTGGCCTGTCGCCCGGTGGGGATGCGCATCCCTGTCTGTCGAGAAACCGATGCGGGAGTGCGGCTGTGCGGGGGTTTGTGGCGCCAGATCTGCGACCGGGCGGGTGGCCGAGCCTGCGCCGCCGCGGATGGCCGATGGGCCGCCAGAGGCGGCGCGGCTGGGTGGGTCGGTGCAGATCCGGCATGTGGACGCGGGCTCATGCAACCGCTGTGAGGTGGCGATCGGCTCGGCGCGTATGACGCCGAGCGGTACGGGCGCGATTGGTTGCCTTGCCCGGCACGCGGATGCGCTGGTGATGATCCGGCCGGTGACGCAGAACAAGGCCGAGCCGTTGCGGCGGACCTACGACGCGGCGCCGGGGCCGAAGCTGGTGGCTGTCGGGGACTGTGCTCGTAGTGGTGCCGCGTTCGCCGACGCGTACGGGATGGCCGGGGCCGTGCGGGACATCGCGCTGGTGGATGTGGAGATCGCCGGGTGCTCGCCACGGCCGGAGGCGATCGTCGAGAGTGTCCGGAAGCCGACTGGTCGATGAGCGTCACGGCACGGCATTTCGCCGCCGCTGTGGTGGCGGGAGCGTCGAGCATGGTGGCCGCGATCGCGGGTGAGTCGTTTTCGATTGCGCTGCAAGGGTTTTGCCGCTGTCCACGCCGGTGGTGTGGCCGTCACAGCCCTGCCCACCGGGACCACCTCGCCGCGATCGGCGCCGACGTCGCCGAGATCGTCGTCATCGCCCTTGACCACCGACGCGCGCCACGACCCGCCGTTTCTGTCCGAGGAGTTCGCCGGTGTCGGGCACACGCACACCGACGGCGACGTGCTGTCCCGGTTCCTGGTCCGCGTTGAGGAGATCACCTATTCGCTCGGCCTGTTCACCAGCCTCGTCGAGATCGTCGACTGGCGGCTGGGTGGTCCCGGTGGCACGGTCACTGGACGGCGCGGGGCCGCCCGGCCGCGTGAAGATCGTGGACCCGAGCTTCTTGCACTGGCCCGCGCTCCTGGTCGCGCTGGCCGAACACATCGTCCCGGGCTGACACGAGCTTCAACCTCACCTACGCGGGCGAGGACCTGTAGCTGGCACGGCTGGCACCTCGAGCACCCTGTGCTCCTCCTCGCACTGTCCGGCACTTGCGAAATTCTTTAATTGCGCAGATGATGGATTGATCAAGGCTTCGGGTGGCGTTGTCCGCACCCCGGCGAAGTGGGGACGATGAGCGAGTTCGGAACGACTCTGCGCAGCCAGGTCGAGCAGCGCTTCGCGGCGCTGGTCGTGGCCCGGGACGCTGGCCACGACTACGAGGTGCATCTGCACGGCGCCCGCATCCGCGATCTGCTTGAGATGGCGGCACGACACGGCGTCGACACCCGCGGCTGGGTGGATCCGGCCGTGCTGGACTCCGCGGACCTCACGGACTGACCGGGGAGCCTGCTCGTGTCCGTGTCTGATCGAGCCGCGAACAGCGCGGTGGTGGTCCCTCGCCGTCAGTCAGACCGTGGTGTTCAGCAGTGGGGGCTACACGGCCGCGTACGCCGTCAGTCGAACGGCGCCGATGCTGGGAGGCAAGCGTCTGAACATCGGACGTCTCCTCTACGAGGCCCAGCCCGTGATTCTGCGGTTCGGCTCGATCCTGACCTCCTGGCACGCTGTCCACTGGACGACTTCCGGGACTTCTTGGTGAACAGCACGAAATCAATGCACCTGTTCATCCGGAATGGGGTGAACGATGACGTGGTGGCCGCGGTCTGTCAAGTCGGTGAATATTGGGCGCGCATGCGAGAACGTAACCCCGAAGAGCACGTGTCCAGCCTCGGTCGTTGCTCGTCGTCGCTGGCATGGTCTGCACTGAAATGTACTCGCACACGATTGAGGTGCGGGACGATTAGTCGCATTGTCGATCACCAGTTAACACAACGGAGTGGTATTTCGTGAACATCGATACGGCGTTAAAAGAAGCCATGTCCATCGCCGGTGCCGTCGGTGCGGCATTGGTCGACTATGAAAGTGGAATGTCGCTCGGCACAAGCGGTGGGGGTGATTGGCTCAATATGGAGATAGCGGCGGCGGGCAACACCGAAATCGTTCGATCGAAACTTCGGGTGATGTCCACGCTCGCACTCAATGACGACATCGAAGATATTCTGATCACACTGCACCGCCAATACCACCTGATCCGATTGATGAACACGGCGAAGTCCAGAAGTTCGCTGTTCCTGTACCTGGTGCTCGAAAGAGATCTGGCGAACCTCGCATTGGCTCGACACCAACTCAAGCGCATCGAATCCAGCCTGCTCGTATAAGTGGCTTGAACGCTGCGGCCAAGTCCGGAACGGCCGACAGCCGGTCGACTGAGCGCTGCGTGGCGGGGATGCGGGATGCTCTCCACATCCCCGCCGCGGCGGCCTCCTCAGCTCAACCACTTGCCGCACACGGCCTGACTGATCGGCTTCCCCGCAAGGGCTTTCGACGCCGGGCGCCGACCCGACCCGTTTCCAGACCACGCCGCCAGCCTGCTACTGGGCCCCTGGCAGCTACCCGGATCGGACTCGCACCGGCTGTCGCACTAGGTGTACAACCCTTTTACGTGCACCTGCTTGGCGCAGGTAGGTACCGACTCCGTGAGCGAGTCTGTGCTACAGACCTCCGATCAGTCATGGATGTCAAGCAGCGGCGGGTTCTGGTGACGTGCCGGGGAGGCAGGACTCACCGGCGGTGCGTCGAGATGACGGGGTGGCGGCATGCGGCGACCTCGACGAGTCGGTCGGCGACGCGCCTGCTAGTCCACAGTGGACATACGGGTCCATCGTCGCGTGGTCGTTGTGCCTCCTGCGGAAGCGTCGATCACGAGGTTGTCCCGGCGGTCCCGTAACTGCGGAGGAAGGCCTTGACTCCGGTGGTGATGATCGTGGTGATCTCCTCCGGCGGCAGCGGTACGGCGTCTTCGTCGAGTGGGATGTCCCCGATTCGCCGTTACCCCTGGCGGGGTGCGGGATGTTGTTGGTGGGAATGCCGATGCGCCGTGGACCGGTGATGGCGTCGAGGTCGATCGGTACTGCGATACCCATCCTGCGGTGGTGATCGCTTCGTCGTCGGAAACACATCGGCCACGCGGTCGGGTTCTCTGAGCAGGTGGTCGTGCACTCCATTTCCTTGGTGTAGCAGTAGAACCGTGTGCCGGGGGTTGCGCGCATGATGCGCTGCCAGCTGTCGAGGTAGACGGCGGAGAAGAAGTCGCCTGTGTCGTGCATCCGGACGAAGGCTCGACGAAAGCGTTGTGCCGCAAGCGCGTCGTGCATCTGCGCTTCCCAGAGGGGGAGATCGTCGAGGACCAGGGCGAGGTTGCGTTGGTGCGCGGCGAGGACGGCCGGCATGCCCTGCGCATCGAAGCCTCCAGCTGCTCTCTGACCAACGCCCTCGGCGGCGGTGGGGGGACCGATCCGGCAGCCGATCACCGCGGGTGCGTCGGATCTCCTTGGGGGACATCACCTGACGAGGGCGAACCCACTGGATCGGGGTGCGGCGCGGACAGCAACCGTTCGCGCCCGACACCCAGGCGCACCGCTGAGAGCAGCGGCAGCGCCATGAGAGCGGCCGACGTCCACACCAGCGCACCGGGAACGGTGTCCAGGACCAGGCCGCCGAGGGCCGCTCCACCGGCCACCGCCCCGTTCCAGGACGCGATGGTCAACGACTGGGCGGCGTCCGCGGTGCGTCCGGCGATCATCGCGGTGACCGCCTGAAAAGCCGTCGGAGCACCACCGAAAGCCAAGCCCCACAAGGCCATCGCGGGCAGCAGCCGGGACGGCTCGCCATCCGACACCTGCACCAGGGCCACCGCCACCGCGGCGGTCACCGCGCACAGCGCCGGCACGCCGCGGGGGAACCGGTCGAGCGCGCCACCAACGACGAGGATGCCCGCCACGGCGGCGCCGCCGAACACCAGGAGTGCCGTGCTGAGCAGGGACTGCCGTCCGAACCCGGCCAACACCGGTCCCAGGTACGTGTATACGGTGTTGTGCGCCAGGGAGAAACCGAGCACCATCGCCAACACCGCGCCCATGCGCGGCACGGTGAGCGCCGCGCGGACGCCCAGGCGTCGGGCGGCCGGTTCCGGGGCGACGGGGGGAACCACGGCCGCCACCCACGCAAACAGCGGGACGGCCACCGCGCCCATGAGCGCGAAAGACCACCGCCACCCGACGAGGTCGCCGAGCGCGGTGCCCGCGGGCACCCCCACGGCGAACCCGAGCGGCGTGCCCGCCATGACCACTGCCAGCGCGCGGCCGGACAGGGCGGGCGGCGCGATCCGCATGGCGTACACGGCGACCAGCGACCACATCACCCCGGTGATCGCGCCGGAGGCGATCCGCGCGACCAGCACGACCGAGTACCACGGGGACACCGCGATGACGAAGTTCGTCACCGCGAAACCCAGCACGAGGGCGAGCAGCACCGCCTTGCGCGGCAGGCGGGAGATCAGCGCCGTCAACGGGATCGCGGTCAGCGCCGTCGTGATGGCGTAGCCGGTGACCAGGTGTCCGGCGGTGGCCGGGGAGACGTCGAAGTCGGCGGACATGCCGAGCAGCAGCCCGGCGGGAAGCACCTCGGTGAGGCAGCCGAGCAGGACGACGATGGACAGCGGGAGCAGGGACCGCAGGGGGAGCACGGGAATCCTTCCCGACCGGAGGACGGCCGGCGCCCCGAGCGGGACGCCGGCCGCACCGGTCAGCCCTTGGCGAGCTGGGCGTCGATCCAGGTCCGCAACGCGGTTTCACCGCGGTACCCGATGTGGCGGGAGTTGGGCAGCTCCGCGCCGTGCCGGACGGGGACCAGCGTGGGCAGGTACTGGATGCGGTACTTGGACGAGAGATCGCGGCTGACGTCCACGTTGACGACACCGAGCAGGAATCGGCCGTTGTACTCGGCCGCGAGCCGCTCGATCACCGGCTTCATCTGCCGGCACGGGCCGCACCACTCGGCGCCGAAGTCCAGGATCACGAGCTTCGTCTTCGAGATCTCGAGGATCTGGGCGTGGTTGGCCGAGGTGACCTGGACGACGTTCTCGTTGGCCAGGGCGGTTTCGGCCGGCGCGGCGGTAGCGGGTGCCACCGCCGCGAACGTGGCCGCGACGATCGCGACGGCGGCCACACCGGCGCGCAGCAGTCTTCCTAGCAGGGACATGGAGGATCTCCTCATCGGCAGGGATTGAACAGGGCGGAGGAAAACTCAGTCCGACGTGGACGTTTGACGGTCGGCGGTCTTCGTGGACGTGGGCAGGCCAGCGGCCACCCAGTCCTCAATGCCTTCGCGGTACTTCCGCACGTTCGCGTAGCCGAGCTCGACGAGCCGTGCGCCCACGAACTCGCTGTTTCGGCACGGCACGTTGGCGCAGTACACGACGATGTCGGCGGACGTGTCCGGCAGCACCGAGGGTGCGTACCGGTCCGTGAACTCGGTTGCCTGCGCGTACGGAAAGCCGGGGATGTTCACCGCGTCGGGCAGGTGTTCCTTCTCGTAGTACGCCTCGGGCATGGTGTCGACCACCACGAGGGTGCCCGCGTCGATGCCTTTCTTCAGTTCCTCGCGCGTGATCAGCGGCAGCATGGCTGTTCCCTTTCCGACGGGGGCGGCGCGTCACGGGGCGGTGAACAGAGTGTGTCCACCGCGGGGGAGCGCCGCCCACTGCCGGTGGGCTATGCCACGCGGTTATCCGCCGCCAGCCACCGCCGGTACACCGCGTTGTCCTCGGCCAGCCGTTGGTATGCGCGCACAGCTGCGGCGTGCAGTTCCCCGAACCGGTCGGCGAGCGGGTGGTCGGTGCGCCACAACAGGATGTGCTGCACGGTCATCGGCGTCCCGGCCAGCGGCCGGATCACCATGCCGGGCGTGTCCGGCGTCGTCGGCTGCACCAGGCAGACACCGTGCCCGCCGGCCACCAGCCGGAACCGCAGCGTGTCCACGTCGTGCGCGATTCGGGGCCGGAAACCGTGCTCCAGGCACATCTCCCGGAACACGATGCGGCAGCCGTCGCCGCAGCTGGACACGATCCACCGCTCCTCGGCCAGGTCGGCGAGGTCGACGGTCGCCGCGCCGGCGAGCCGGTGCCCAGACGGCAGCGCCACGAACGCGGGCTCGGTCACCACGTGCGCCATGTGGAGGTCGCCGGGCACGGCCAGCGTCCGCCGACCGCAGATCAACACCAGCGCCAGGTCCACGCACCGGTTGACGACCTGCTGCACCAGGCGGGTGTGCGACATGTCCGCCCTGGTCGTCAGCTCGCGGTCGGGCACGAGTTCCTGCACGCACCGGAACACCTCCGGCGCCAGTGCGCTGTCGTTCCAGCCGACCCGCACGCCGCCCTCGGACTCCTGGTGGCGGCGGAAATCGCGATCCAGTTCGTCGAACGCCGGGATGATCGCCTCGGCGCGGGACAACACCAGAGCACCGATGCGCGTGGGCCGCACGCCGCGCGGGTCGCGGTCGAACAGCCGGTCGCCGACCAGCTGCTCGATGCGCCGCAACTGGTGGCTCAGCGCCGGTTGCGGCAGGCGCAGCTCGCCTGCCGCGCGGTTGAGGCTGCCCGCCCGTGCGATGGCGAGGAGCACCCGGAGATGCCGAACCTGAAGTTCCATCGTCCCATTACGCTCTTCCGCCGCCGCGCTGTCACCACAATCGCCCGATTACCCCGACCCTTGTCGGACGGGCGGGTGCACGCACCAAGCCCCTCGGCTCAGCAGCCGGCGAACCATAAGACCGCGGCATGACGTTTCGGCAGTACCACCCTCTCGGCGTGGTCCGCATAGTGGTCGAACGCGGGTGATCCCCTGCATTTCCCCGCTTCCCTGCGGATTTCTTCTCGGAGCCGACGGTGTTGCTGCCTACCCCGCTGACCGAGCACTGCGCTGCCCCGTTGCGAAGCGGACAGCACGTGTGCGTCGGTGTAAGCCCGTTCAACAGCTATTTCTCGGTCGAGCGCATCACCGACGCGGCGCGTTGGGCGATGAGCGAATTCGAGGACTACCACTTCTTCATCCCCGACCGCGCCGCGGCCTACACGTTGGAGGCGTTGGGCTACGAGCCCGACCGCGCCCGGCTCAAGGCCCGCCGGCAAGGGCAGTACGTGGTCAACAAGGTGTGCCGGGCGCTGTGGGGCCTCGGGGCCACCAACCCGGAGGAGCACGTGCTCGACGGCGCCACCCTCGCCGAGAACGCCTGCTACCAAAGGCTCCTGGCGTACGCGCACGACCTGTTCACCGCCGACGAGGTGTTCACCGCCCACTGCCTGGACGCCACCCGGTGGGTGCTGGACCGCAGGCTGCCGGAAGGCCAGGTGCCGACGGACGAGCAACTCCGGTGCGCCGTCCGCTACTTCCTGGCCGAACTCCCGCTGTTCGTCGACACCCCCGCCATCACCGGGGTGGAGAGCTCGGTGTTCGCCTACCACCAGCGGGTCAAATTCCTGGAACTGCTGTACAGCCGCGAGCTGCCGTGGCGCCCGCACCCGCGGCAGGGCTTCGTGCTGCTGCGGGCCGAAGAAGACGGGGAGTGCTGACCGTGCACGACGACTACTCGCTGCGCCGCCTGCCCGAATCCGCGCGCTGCTCCTGGGTTTCGGTGGCGGTGCAGCGGTTCGGGCAGGTGTCCTCGTTCCACCAGTTCCTGCTGGGCGCCGTGCTCGGGTTCGGCATGACCTTCTGGGACGCCGTCCTGGCGATCACGCTGGGCGCGGTGATGCTGGAGGTCGTCACCGTGCTGATGGGCGTGGCCGGGATGAGGGAGGGCGTCTCCACGTCGGTGCTGGCGCGCTGGGCGGGCTTCGGCGGGCGCGGGTCCGCGCTGGTCGGCCTGCTGGTCACGCTCAGCCTCGCCGGGTGGTTCGGCGTGCAGAACGACGTCTTCGCGCACGGCCTGCACGCCCTGATGGGAGGACCCCCGGTGTGGGTGTGGGCCGTGTTCGGCGGCGTCGCGGTGACCGTCATCGTCGTCGCGGGCTTCCACACGATGGCGTGGACCGCCTACCTGACGGTGCCCGCGTTCCTGCTGCTGGCCGGGTACACCGTCACCCAGGAGCTGCGCCGCCACGACCTGGGCGAGCTGGTGTCCATGTCCCCGCCCGGCCCGGCGCTGTCCCTCGCGCAGGGCACCACCCTGGTGGCGGGGGCGTTCATCATGGGCGCGGTCATGACACCGGACATGACCCGCTTCAACCGCCGCGTCAGCGACGTCGTCAAGCAAACGCTGATCAGCGTCACCCTCGGCGAGTACGTGATCGGGCTGACCGGCGTGCTGCTGGCCCACGCCGCGCGCAGCGCCGACATCGTCGCCGTGATCACCTCGACCTCCGGTGTGCTCGGCACGCTGGTCCTGGTCACCGCGATCATGAAGATCAACGACTGGAACCTCTACTCCGCATCGCTGGGCCTGGTCAACACGGTCGACGTGCTCGCCGGTCGCAAGATGTCGCGCCCCACCGCGACCCTGCTCCTCGGTGCCCTGGGCACCCTGCTGTCCGCGCTGGGCATCCTCGACCACTTCACGACGTTCCTGACGTGGATCGGCGTGATCACCCCGCCCGTCGCGGGCATTGTCATCGCCGAGTACTTCGTGGTCCGCACCTGGCGCGCCGCGCTCGACGCGTCGCGGGCGGTCGGGGAACTGCCTGAGGCCCCGCCGAACTGGGTGCCCGCGTCCTTGCTGTGCTGGGCCGCGGGCGCTGCGGTGGGCGCGTTCGTGCCGGGCGGCATCCCCACCATCAACTCCGTGGTGACCGCCTTCGCCCTGTATTCTGCGATCGGCAGGACAGTCGGGATCATGCGACCGCCGCCGAGGTCCCGGGTCGACACCCACCGGTGAAACGGGGTGTGACGGCATGGAACTCGATGTCCATCACCTCCGCCTCGTGCGGGCGATCGGGGAGACCCACAGCCTGTCGGAGGCGGCGGTGGCGCTCGGCATCACCCAGCCCGCGGTGAGCGGGAAGTTGAAACGCCTGGAGAACGCACTAGGCCAGCGGCTGTTCGAACGGGGACGGGCCACCGCGGCGGTGACCCCCACGCCGACCGGCGAGCTGCTGCTCAACCGGATCGCGGCGGTGCTGCCGCTGATGGAAGGCCTGGTGCGCGACATCGAAACACGCACGCGCCCGAACGGCTCCACGATGCGGGTGGGTGGGGTCTGCTCGCCGATCCTCGGGCACCTGCCCGGCATCGTGGCCAACCGGCTCCCGTCCGGGGACGGCGCTTCGCTGTTCGACAGCGATTGCCCGGACCTGGTGACGGACCTGGTCGCGCAGCGAAGGCTGGAGCTGGGGCTGATCAAGGAGTACCCGGGGTTCGAGGCGGCGGTGCCCTCGTCGGTGGAGGCCGCGGTGATCGCGGTGGACCCGACGATGGTGGTGCTGCCCGAGGACCATCCGTTGGCACGGCAGAAGGTCGTGCGGCTCGAGCAGCTCGCCGACGACGAATGGGTGCTGCCCGTGCCGGACTCGTCCCGGTTCCACGAGTACTTCCACCACACGTGCCGTGCCGCCGGGTTCGACCCGCGCGTCCGGCACATCGCGGACAACTACTCGACGACTGTTGCGGCGGTGCGCAGCGGCACGGTCGGCCTGTCCCAAGCCGCTTGCGAGGGGCACCAGCAGGTGGCGGTGCGGCTGCTCGCCGATGAGGTGCTGGCCCGCCGGTTCCTCCTGCTGTGGCACCGGGAGGGCGTCGCCGCGGCGCACGCGCGCGAGGTGTTCGCCGACGTCACCGCGGCCTACTGGGCCGAGTGCCGCGCGTCGCCGGTGTTCTCGCGGTACGTCGCGCGTTCGTCGGAAGCGGGCTGAGCCGGCCGGTGAGCACCGGCCGGCTCAGCGCCGTCAGCCCAGGAACCCGGTGGGCTTGGTCGTGCCGTCCACCCAGGCGTCGAAGAAGGGCTTGAGGTCCATGTCGGCCACCGCGGCGGTGTAGAGCTCCCAGTCGTACCAGCCCTGGTTCCAGTTGTCGTTGATCTCGGGGAACTCCCGGAGCACGGCGAAGAAGTCCTCGTCACCGATGTGCTTGCGCAGTGCGTGCACCATCAGCACACCCTTGTCGGTCACCGAGAACTCCCGCCCCCTGCCGGGGTCGGAGAGCTTGCGGCCCCAGAACGCCGTGTCCGCGCGGGCCACCGCGTCGCGGTAGCGCTGCTCGACCGACACCCCGTGGCGCTGCTCGTCCCACAGCCACACCAGGTACCGCGAGAACGAGTCCACCAGCGGCTGGTCCTTCCACATCTTGATGGCCAGGCGGTTGCCCCACCATTGCGCGGCCACCGCCTGGACCAGCGCGGCCTCGCCCGCACCAGCGCCGAACACCGGCCTGCCCTGTGCGGGGTGCGCGAAGCCCAGCCTGTCCGCCACGTACATCCCGCCGGCCGCGTCGTACGGGAACGGACCGAGCTTGCCGCGCAGGAAGTCCACGACGGCGGGCAGCTTGGCGGCGAGCGCACCGGCGTCGATGCCCGGGGCGAAGGCGTCGAACACCGGCGTGCCGCCGGGGAGCGTCGACTCGCGCGCGGTGAACCGGTCGATGCCGATCATGATCGCCGAGGGTGCGATCGGCTTGTCCTCCGACCACGCCACGGTGGTCCGCTGTCCGCCCTGGACGGACTTGCGGACGCCGTTGGAGACGGCCGTCCAACCGTTCGGCACCGTCGCCGTGACGCTGAACGTCGCCTTGTCCGCCGTGGTGTCGTTGACCGGGAACCACGTGCTGGCCGAGTGCGGCGCGCCCGCGGCGAACGCCCCGCCGGTCCACGAGGTGCGCCACCCCGTCCAGGCGCGTGGGGTGTACTCGGCCGACGGCCGTCCACAGTAGACGACCGTCACGGTGAACGTCGCGCCTTCGGGCAGGACCGAGGCGGGCGTGATCACCAGCTCGTGCTCCTTGGCCCGGGTGAACGCGGCGGGTGCGCCGTTCACCCGCACCTCGCTCACCGTCAGCTCGCGCAGGTCGAGGTTGAACCGGCTCAACCGCTGGGTCGTCACGGCCGTGACGACCGTCCTGGCGTTGAGGAACTTGTTCGCCGGGTCGTAGGACAGGGTCACGTCGTAGTCGGTGACGTCGTAGCCGCCGTTGCCGTCGGTCGGGTAGTACGGGTCGACACCGAGCACGGTGCCGTTCGGCGCGACGTGCACGTAGCCGTCGGTGCCGATCGTGTCGTCCTGCGCGGCGGCGGTCGCCGGGCACAGGGACAGGCCGCACAACAGCAGGGTGACCGACGAGCTGACTCGTCGGATGCGCACAGCCATGGGAAAACCTCTCGGTTCGGTGCAGTTCCGGCGGCCAGTCTCAGCGACCGGTCGTCCGCTGCCCACTGCCATTTGCCCATGTCGGCGCGTTATCCGACCGCCTGCGGGGCTCGGTGCGCACCGTTGTGCCTACCGGTATGCGCAGTACGGTGTGAATTCCGCCGGACGCCTGATCGGAAGCACCCGGGAATGCTGTGGGAGCGCGGCTGCACCGGGACCGCGTACCTGCGGCGTGAACCGGAGTCTGCCGCGAACGGGGTGCGCAGGTGATCCTTGCAAGATCATCGTGGAGGGTTCGGCACCCTGTGTTCTCCATTGCCGGACTCCGTGGCGCTTTTGGCTTAACAGCAAAGAACCTCCCTTTCGGCGGGCGAAGAGTGTCACCGCGTCGTTGCCAGGGCGTGGATCCTAGGTCTCTCCCGTGGTCGTGTCTCGGCGTCCGCTGTGCGCGGCGCGTACCTCGCCGCAGTAGCCGCGATCCAGCCCTGCCCGTCGCCGCCTGTTGAGCGACAGCTGGATGTCGGTGCGTTCCGACAGCGAATGTGAGTGACGCCAAGTCGGACAGTCCCGATCACGTGTGAGAGTGCGCCCAGGTGGTACGGGAGCACCTGGCGCGCCGCGGGAAGGGCTCTCGAAAGGGTGGGCCAAGCCCGGTCACGGAGATGATCAGGTCGTACCTGTGCAGCTCCGTGACCGGGTGTGGGCTTCTCAGCAGTACGACAGAGCGCCCTCCCACTTGATCCAGTGGAAGTGCATGTGCCCCTTGATGAACAAGCCGTTCTTGTTGGCCGTCACCCAGGCCCAGCGTTCCTGGTTCTCCAGCGGCGTGCCGCTGACGTAGCAGTGCACGACCAGCGGTGTACCGACCGGGACATGAATGCCGAAACTGGTGTTGTTCGGAAGTTCGTGGACCGCGCCACCGCTTCGCGAGACCCATCCGTTGAGGTTCCAGGACGCCGGCGATGCTGAGCCGCTCACCGTGCCTGTCGCCGAGGCGACTGGATGGGCACGAGCGCCATCGTCGGCGTTCGCGATTCCCCCAGTCGCAAGACCAAGGGACAAAGCCGCCGCAAACACAGCAAAACGCTTCATTGTCGTACTTCCTTCTCGTTGCAATGCGAACAAGGGCACTCGGCGGGATGTCACGCGGGCACGCAGACCTCTTTACCCTTGAGAGTTCCCTGGCCGACGACCTCGATCAACGGGTAGACGCAGCCGGCCGCGAGGTAGGTCCGCCACTTTTCCGTGCCGGTGTTCATTCCAGGCGTCAGCGGGCCGTGCACGTTCCTGCTGAAGTTCGCACCACCGCCCGTGGTGTTCTGCCAGCCGAGACGAACGTGGATGCTGTCGCCCGATCGCTTCCAATATCCGACGCCGATGACCCCGACCTGGCCCACATGGCCGTTGACGTCGATGCACAGGTTGCCTCTTCCGAGGTCAGTGCACCGCTGCACATAGGCGGCAGTGGATGGTGATGACGCTTGTGCGGGCACGCTGCCGACAGCAACCAGGCCAATTGCGGCTACGACGCCCGCGGCATGACGCTTTTTCAACATTAGTGAACTCCTTGCAAGAAGGAAACTATGCCCAGGCCGCGTGGCGTGCAGGACTGCCATTGAAGGCACGTCACACGGCCTGGTTCTGGTCATCGTGTTGTGCGCTGATCGCGACTGAGACTGCTTGTTGGCAATCAAGAACAATCCTGGCCGGCCCCCTGGCGCAGACACACACACGACATTCCGGTTCTCATCGACCCCCCGGGCGACATCTCGTAGGGAAGATCGTGCCGGCCGGCCGACCGGTCGGCCAGGTCACTGACCGGCCACCTGTGACCGCCTCGGGCTGGTACTAATCACCCATGGGGGAACAACTGGCCACCGTCCTGCGGCACCACCGGCGACGAGCTGGACTCACCCAGGAAGAGCTCGCCGAACGGTCCGGTGTCTCGGTCAGGACCATCCGCGGTATCGAGTCCGGTAAGCGCCCCAACCCGCAACTGGCCTCGGTCCGGCACCTGGTCGCCGCACTCGACCTGCAACCGAGCGAGCAGAACGAACTACTGGCTGCGGCCACGAGCACGTCCGAGCAGCCGGTGAGCCCGGTTCCCCGTCAACTGCCCTCCGATGTCATCGGTTTCGTCGGCCGCGCCGACGAACTGGGGCAGCTCGACACGATGCTGCACACCGCTGAGCGGGAGCAGTCCGCGGTGGTCATCTCCGCGGTCTCGGGTACCGCAGGCGTCGGGAAGACCGCGCTGGCGGTGCACTGGGCACATCGGGTGGCGAACCGCTTCACCGACGGACAGCTCTACGTCAACCTGCGCGGCTTCGACGCCAGCGGTGCGCTGGTGGAGCCCGCCGACGCCGTGCGCGGCTTCCTCGACGCGCTCGGCGTACCCCCGCAGCGCATCCCGGCAGGCGTCGACGCCCAGGTGGGCCTGTACCGCAGCCTGGTGGCAGGCCGGCGCATGCTCGTCATGCTGGACAACGCCCGGGACGCCGACCAGGTGCGTCCGCTGTTGCCCGGCACCGCCGGGTGCCTGGTGGTGGTCACCAGCCGAAACCACCTCACGAGCCTGGTGGCCACCCACAACGCTCACCCGCTCTCGCTGGATCTGCTCAGTGCGGCCGAGGCGGAACAGTTGCTGGCGGAACGGCTCGGCCGGACGCGGGTGGCGGCCGAGCCGGACGCGGTGTCCGAGATCATCGGTCACTGCGCCCGCTTGCCGCTGGCATTGGCGGTGGTGGCCGCGCGCGCCGCCACCAGGCCCGCGTTCCCGCTGAGCGCGCTGGTCGCGGAGTTGCGCGAGGCCGACGACACCCTGGACGGACTGGCGGGCACGGAACCCAGCACCGATGTGCGTTCGGTGTTCTCCTGGTCGTACCGGGCCCTCAGCCCGGGCGCCGCCCGCACGTTCCGCCTGCTGGGCCTGCACTGGGGTGCCGAGTTCGGCTTGGCGAGTGTCGCCAGCCTGACCGGTCTCCCGACGACGACCACCAGGCAGCTGCTGGCCGAGTTGACCGGCGCGCACCTGATCACCGAAAACCTCGCCGGCCGGTACGCCTTCCATGACCTGCTTCGCGACTACGCGGCCCAGCAAACGTCCACAATCGACAGCGGGGACGAGCGAACCGCCGCGGTACTGCGACTGCGGGACCACTACCTCCACACCGCGTACCTGGCGGCGTTGCTGTTCTACCCGCAGCGCAGGCCGATCGAGCTACCCGCGCCCCAGCCCGGCACCACCCCCACCGAACTGGCCGATCTCGGTCAGGCACTCACCTGGTTCACCCAGGAACACACCACGATCGTCGCAGCCGCACGGCACGCCCTCGCACAGAGACACCTGGCGCATGCCTGGCGGTTGGCGTGGGCACTGTCGGACTTCCTCGACCGCAACGGCCACTGGAACGAGCAGGCCGAAGTGCAGCGGACCGCTCTGACCGCGGCCGACCAACTGGGCGACCTGGAAGCCCAGGCGCACGCGCGCCGGGGCCTGGCCCGTGCCTGCTCGCGCCTCGGCGCGTACCAGGACACCCACACCCACCTGAGCGCCGCACTCGAAGCGTTGAACGGTCTCGCGGACACCGCGGGCCAAGCCCACATCCACCTCAACTTCACCGAGACCTTGCTGCTTGAGGGCAAACCCGCCGAAGCGCTCGCGCATGCGATGACAGCACTCGAGCTGAGCACGGCAAACGGCGACCGAGTCGGCCGGTCCGTTGCGCTCAACGGGATCGGCTGGTGCCACGCCCTGCTCGGCAACTACGAACAGACGCTGGCGTTCTGCGGGCAGGCGCTGGAGGTGCACGTGGAACTGGGCGCGCGATCGTATGAAGCCAACGCACTCGACAGCCTCGGCTACGCCCACCAGCACCTCGGCCACCACACCGAGGCGGTCGACTGCTACCAGCGAGCAGCCACCATCAACCGGGAACTCGGTGACCAGGTCACCCTCGCCGAGGCACTGACCCACCTCGGTGAGGCACGACTGGCCGCCGGCGAGGTGGACGCGGCACACAGCGCCTGGTCGGAAGCACTGATCGCACTCGACACGATCAACTCACCGGACGCCGAGCGACTCCGTGCCAGGCTGCTCGCGCTCCCGGTCAACGTTCGAACCGGGGAAGCGGAAGCGAGCCGCGCCGACCCGGCACCGTTCAGCGGTCTCTGACATCTGCTGTTCGCGGGCGATCCGGTGCCGCTCGCCGCCAACCGGATCGACATCGCGCAAGTGACGCAGATGCGTCGTGCCGGGACGGCTGTTGCGCATGCAGCACCAGCACGAGAGTTTCCACAAGGGGAGTCGCCAGCATCGCAGGAGCGGCAACACAGCCGCGGGGTACGGCAGGGCTCAGGAGGCTTCTGTCACGGCGTCGACCACCTCCAGGACGGCCTCGCGCACGGCAGCGGGGCACTCCTGCGGGATGAGGTGCCCCGCCTGTTCGACGACAATGACCTTCCCGTTCGGCACCACCGACATCAGCTCGGCCGCCGTCCGGTTGAGCAGCGGGCGCGTCACGGCCATCCCGCGGTCGATCCGCCCTCCCTGCAGGCAGATGGTGGGAACAGCGGGTGTTCCGGCGGCCTGGAGACGCCGAAGCGCCGGGAGTGAGGGAATGATCTGTGCCGCCTCCCGTCCGCCCGCCTGCATCGCCCGCCCGCACGCGTAGTCGCGCGCCATGATCGCCAGGTCGGAATCGCTGATCTCCGCCGAGGCTCCATCGGGCAGGGACAGCCTCATGATCAGGCCCTTGCCGCCGGCCTGTGCCAGCACCGACATGATCCGGAAGGACCACGGCAGCAGCTTGGCGTTCTTCGGGGACATGGTCTCGGCGACACTCGCGTCGACGAAGACCAGCCCGGCGACCCGTTCGGGGTGCCGATCGGCGAACAGCCGGATGACGGGCCCTCCCCAGCTGTGCCCGACGAGGACGACGGGAGCGGTCTCGCCCAGAAGGTCGAGCAGGGCGGTGAGGTCGTCCACGATGCGCTCGAGCGTCCGGTCGTGCGGGTCGGCATCACTGCCGCCGTAGCCGGCCCGGTCGTAGGACAGGGTGCGACCTCGGGCACTGACCTCACGCTGGGTGTGGATCCAGGAGGCGGCGGGCGCGCCCATCCCGGCTTCGAAGACGACCAGCGGTCCGGCGCCCTCGCCCGCCACCACGGTGCGGAGCCTGCGCCCATCGGGCAGCACGACGATGTGCTCGGTGAGACCCTGACCGGGATCCAGGGGGTGTTCTCGCGGCATGCGGCAGGCCTTTCACTGGTACCAGCAGGGCGGGTGAACGTCAGCCCAGAGGGCAGCGCCTTCGAGCTGCGCGGCCAGCGCGAGGAGTTCGGCGTCCTGGCGCTGCCCGCCCACGAGCTGCACCCCGTGCGGCAGTCCTTCACCGTCCACATGCGACGGGACGGAGATCGCGGGTTGCCCGGTGAGGTTCACCCAAGGCGTGTAGCAGGACCAGCCGAGCATCAAGTCGGCCTCGCCCTCGACCCCGTGCGCGAAGTAGTGCCCGAGCGGGACGGGCGGACCGTTGGTCGTGGGCGTCAGGGCGATGTCGAAGCCCTCCAGCGCCGCCAGGAACGTGCTGGCGTAACGCGCGAGAACCGACTGGGCCGTCACGACGCCGGCCGCGGACAGCGACTCACCGGCGGAGACGAGGTGCCGGGTGTACGGCCGGAGCAGGCGCCTTCGTTCGGCCGGGACCAGCGTCGGGGCCGTGATGCCGACCGAGAACACGAACAAGGTCTTGAGGGCTTGCCGCACCGGTTCGTCACAGTTCGCGGGTATCACGATCTCCCGCACTTCGTGCCCGAGTTCACCGAGCAAGGTCGCCGTGCGCCGCACCGCCAGGACCGACTCCGGATGCGCCTCGACGGCGTCGAGCCCGGTCTCGGTCCACACCGCGACCTTGAGCGGGCGGTCGGGCACGCGCGTGACGGCACCGGCGAAGCTGGTCGTGGACCGCCAGCCGTACAGGTCACCTGGCCACGGTTGCGCCATCACGTCCAGCAGCAGTGCCGCGTCCGCCACCGTCCTGGCGACAGGTCCTTCCGTTCCCGCGCTGAGGAAGGAACTCGCCGGGGCCGAGCTCACCAGGCCACGGCTGGGCTTCACGCCGACGAGGTGGCAGGTCGCCGCCGGCGTGCGGGTCGAGCCCGCTCCGTCGCTGGCATGGGCCACCGGGAGGAGCCCGGCGGCGACGGCCGCCGCCGCGCCACCGCTGGATCCGCTGGCGTAGCGGGCCGGATCGTACGGCGTGACGGCCGGTCGCGCGGTCACGTCGTTCTCGGTGTAGCAGGCCGCCCCGAACTCCGCGGTGTTCGTCTTGCCGAGGATCACCGCGCCGGCCTGCCGGAGCAGCCCCACCGTCCAGGCGTCCTCGGTCGGGACGTGTTCGGCCAGCGCGGCCGAACCGAGCGTCGTCCGGATACCGGCTGTCGAGTAGAGGTCCTTGAGGCCGAGGGGGAGCCCGCACAGCGGTGACCACTCACCCCGGGCCAAGCGCTCGTCCGCGCGAGCGGCGTCCCGGAGCGCGAGTTCCGGGACGACAGTCACGAAAGCGCCCAGTTCGGCGTCGAGTCGGTCGATGCGCGTCAGGTAGTGCTCCGTCAGCTCGCGCGAGCTGACCTCGCCCGCGCGCAAGGCGCGCAGCTGTTGTGCCGCGGACAGTTCGTGCACGTCACTCATGTCGCCACCCCTGTTCCGGTGAGCATGCGATGTGCCGACTGGGCAACTGCATCGAGGTAGTCAGGTGTCAAGGGCTGTCGCCCGAACAGCCTGCGGTGCATCAGCGGACCTTCCAGCAGATCACCGGCCAGGAACAGGTCGGGGGCCGCGCGGATCTCACCGCGCCGCACGGCTCGGGTGATCGCGTTCACCAGCGGTTGCCCCCGTCGCTCCGCCATCGTGCGGAAGGCGATGTCGGCGTCGGCGTCGTGGCGCAGGTCGGCCAGCAGCCCGACCAGACCGTCGATCCAGGGGGAGGACCAGGACGCGGCCAGGTCGTCGACGAAGGCCCTGAGGTCAGTGCGCAGGGATCCGGTGTCGACCTCCGAAACCGGCGGCAGGTGCTCGGCCAGCGCGTCGGTCACCAGCCGCGCCTTGCTGGACCACCTGCGGTACACGTCGGTCCGGTGTGCCTTCGCCCGGGTCGCGACCTGGGTCAAGGTCAAGGTGTCGTAGCCCTGGCTGGTCAGCAGCGACCATGCAGCCGCCAGCAACCGCCTCTCGAGATCGGGGTCCCGTGGACGCCCTGCCATCGCACCCCCATTACGCTACAGCTCGTAGCGCAAAACGGTAGGCGTCGAGGGAGCGCCAGGTCAACTGGTGTAGCGGAACGCGAGGACGCGGAGCAGCCCGACTTGGGAGGCCGCACCGACGATCACGTCCGTGGTGATCCTCGCTCGCACCGAGTCAGGGGAATCCGGCGGAGGTCCACCGCCTGTGGGTCTGCTCTCCCGACCGCGGGGCCACCGTTGGAGGGAGCTGACCCCGGACCCGCTGCAGGCACCGCTCCCGCTGCGCACTCCCTTCCGGCAGTCTTCGACGCCACCAGCAACCGGGGGCATCCCGGCTGGGCCGCTCGTGTGAAGGCCTGCTTGTGTCTTCGCCTGGTGCTCGTAGGGCGGCTGGGATCGCATTACTGTCCGATGGCGCCCCGGGATCCGTACACGCGCGAGCGGTGGGTCGCGGGAGGGGATCGTGTCTGTTCATGCGGGTGCGCTGCCGGCCGAGGTGTCCAGTTTCGTTGATCGTCGGCAGGAGCTGAATGAGCTCAGACGCCTGCTCGGTGCTGCTCGGCTGGTGACGGTGACCGGAGTGGGCGGGGTGGGCAAGACCCGCTTGGCGCTGCGGGCGGCGGTGGAGGTTCGCAAGGGGTTCGCCGACGGGGTGTGGTGGGTGGAGCTGTCGGCCTTGCGGGACGCTGAGTTGCTGCCTCATCTGATGGCTGAGGCGCTGGGTCTGCAGGACACGACGTTGCGGTCGATGGAGGAGGTGTTGACCGATTTCCTGGCCGCGCGCCGGGCGCTGTTGGTGCTGGACACGTGTGAGCATCTCATCGGGCCGTGCGCGGTACTGGTGGACCGTCTGCTGGTCGCCGCCCCTGGGGTGCGGGTACTGGCCACCAGCCGCCAGCCACTGGGGGCGATCGGGGAACACGTCTTCCCGGTGTCGCCGCTGAGGGTGTGGCAGCACGGCCATGCCGGTCTGGCTGCCGGGGTGGAGCTGTTCGTGGAGCGCGCCCAGGCGGCCAGCGGGGCGTTCGCCCTGACCGAGCGCAATCGCGAGGCGGTGGTCGGGCTGTGTCAACGCCTGGACGGGCTGCCGTTGGCGATCGAGTTGGCCGCGGTGCGCATCCGTGCCCTGTCGGTGCAGGAGGTCCTTGACCGCCTCGATGACCGGTTTCGTCTGCTCTCCGGACGCCGTCACGTCGGCCACGCCCGGCACGAGACTCTGCGGACCGCGATCGGGTGGAGCTATGAGCTGTGCACTCCGGCGGAGCGACTGCTGTGGGCGCGGGCCTCGGTGTTCGCCGGGAGTTTCGATCTGGGCGGCGCGGAAGCGGTCTGCACTGACTCCCAGCTCCCCGCCGGCAGCGTCCAGGGGTTGGTGGTCGGATTGGTGGAGAAGTCCATCCTGCTGCGCGAGGACCATCCCAGCGGAGTTCGTTACCGGTTGCTGGACACCCTCCGCGCCTATGGCGGGGAGTTGCTCGGCGAGGTGGGGGAACAGGGCGCAGTGCGCCGACGGCACCGCGACCACTACCTGCGGCTGGCTCAGCGGTGCGCGGACCAGTGGTGCGGACCCGACCAGCTGGCCTGGTGCGCGCGCCTGCGCCGGGATCACGCCAACCTCCGCGCGGCACTGGAGTTCTGCCTGGACGATCCGGCCGAGCACAAAGCCGGACTGGAACTGGCCACGGCGTTGCGATTCCTGTGGATCAGCACGGGGTTCATGCGGGAGGGCCGGCTCTACCTGGACCGAGTGCTCGCACTGGACCCCGAGCCGGGGCCGGTGCTGACCACAGCCCTGTGGTCCTGTGCCTGGATGAGCCTGGCCCATGGAGACTTCGCCGCGGTCGACGCCCGGCTCGCCGAGTGTCGGCCGCACGCCGAGCGGCAAGGCGACACGTCCGCGGCGGGATGGGCCGCCTACGTCGCCGGGGCGGCGGCGATGCTCCGCGGGGACCCGCGGCAGGCCATGGCGTTGGCCGAGCAAGGCGTCGAGCTGCACCGGAACGGCGGCGACTCCGGCTTCGGCTTGCTCACCGCGCTCATCCTGCAGCCCATGGTCCTGGCCCTGACAGGCGAGTCCGACCGCGCCGTCGCCGTTGTCGAGGAAGCCCGGCGCCTGTGCGACCAGCACGGTGAGCAATGGATGCGGTCCTACGCCGATTACATGTGCGCCGTGGCGGAGTTGGGGCGCGGCGATCCCGACGCGGCGGTGATCAACGGCCGCTCCGCGCTGCGGTTCAAACGCCTTTTCGGCGACAGCCCCGGCATCGCCATGTCACTGGATCTGCTGGCCTCGGCCGCCGCGGCCCAGGGCCAGGCCGAGCGGGCCGCCCGACTGCTCGGGATCGCCCACCAGGTGTGGCAGACCTTCGGCCTGCCCCAGCTCGGCGCACCCGACTTGCTCGTCGCACGCCGGCAGTGCGAGCGCACAGCCCGCCAGGCCCTCGGTGACACTGCCTACCGCGAAGCCTTCGACGCAGGCCACGCTCTTGATCTGGACGCCGCGCTGGCCTACGCCCTCGACGAACGACCCGGGCAAGCCGCACTTTCCCCGCAGTCCCTGGGGTGGGCACCCCTGACCCAACGCGAACGCCAGGTCGCCGAACTCGTCGCCGAAGGACTGACCAACCAACAGATAGCCGACCGCCTGGTGATCGCCAAACGCACCGCCGACGCCCACCTCGGGCACATCCTCGCCAAACTCGGCCTCGACACCCGCTCCCAGATCGCCACCTGGGTCATCCAACGCCGCCCCAGCAACGCCGACCGCCACTGATCTCGCGTCACACTCCGGTGGTGCGCGCAGGTGCGCGTTGCCGTACACACCCCGGCTCGCTCTCCGCTGACCGGGCTTGCGGCGACGTGGTCGCAGGATCGCCGAACCTAGGATGGACGAATGGCCCTCGATCTGTTCGCAGGCATCCCCGTCGCCGACTACCGGGTCGCGCTGGCCTGGTACGAACGCCTGCTCGGTGGCCCACCGACGTTCGTCGTCCACGACACCGAAGTCGTGTGGGAGCTCGCGGAACACCGGTCGGTCTACGTGGTGCACAAGCCCGAGCACGCGGGCCACGCCATGATCACGCTCTTCCTCGACGACTTCGACACCGTGCTCGCCGAGATCGCCGAGCGAGGGCTGGAGCCCGCGGAGTTGGAGACCTACGCGAACGGCGTGCGCAAGGCCACGTTCCGCGATCCTGATGGCAACGAGATCGGGTTCGGCGGCGGCCCGGTTCAACCCCGTTAGACGCGAGTCCCTCCAAGGCCCCGCAAGGTTGTCGCCTAGCGCCCGTGCACAGCGTCGAGCTGGTCCGGGATGACGCTGCCGTCCTCGCGCAGCACCGGGCCGAGCGAACCGTTCGGGTCCACTTGTCCCGTGGAGGCGCAGGGGTAGGTGCTCTCCTTGCGCGGCAACGGTTCGATGAACATCGGGTTGATCACCCAGCGGCCGTCGGCCTGGTTCCGCTTGAGCACCAGGTGCGCGCCCGTGGCGTCCTCGGCCATCGACACGTCGGTGTTGGCGTCCCCGCCGCCGCCGCCGACGACGACGGGCCGGTGCGCGGCGTCCTGGCGCTGCCACGCGGCTGGGCCGGTGACGCCGAACGCCTCCTGGTTCAGCCAGCGGCGTTTGCCCTCCATGTAGGGGATGTCCTCGCCGCCGCCGTCCGGCTCGCCGCCGCAGCCCTTGATGGTCGTGGTGATCCGGCTCCCGCGGTCGAGCACGTCGCGGATCGCGATGACGCGTGCCTGCCGATGCCGACCCCGGCGGCCCACAGCTCGGTGATCGGCGCGGCGCCCGCGGAGTCGACCCGCACGTCGAAGCCTGCCCGCTTCAGCGTCGTGATCAGGTCGCGCATCTGCGGGTAGTAGCGGGCGTGGGCGTGGATCGTGTGGCTGCCGACCTTCTGCGTCGCCCCGACCGGTGCGGCGAGCGGAGGTCTCCGGCGGTGGCATACCGGCGGGCGAACCACGGCCGATCCGTCCGAACGAGGTCACCATTGCCCGTTGCCACAGCCGGCCTCGTGCTGGCGACACATTGAGTCCGCCGACGCCGAGTGGCAGGTTTGTGCCCCGTGATCGATGACTTCGCGAAAGAGTACCTGCACAGCGATCTGCGAGAGATCCGCGAGACGATGCTCTGGAAGCTCGACGGGCTCGGCGAGTACGACGTCCGCCGCCCCCTGACCTCGACAGGAACCAACCTTCTCGGCTTGGTCAAGCACCTGTCGGTGTCGGAGTCCAGGTACTTCGGCGAGGTCTTCGACCGCCCCTTCCCCGAACCCCTGCCCCGATGGGACGACATGGGGAAACGCGGCACCGACATGTGGGCGACCGAGCACGAGACGCGCGAGGAGATCGTCGACCGTTACCGACGCGTCTGGGAGCACTCCGACACGACGATCACCGTCCTCGACATCGACTCTCCGGGCCACGTGCCCTGGTGGCCACGCCCGGATGTCATGCTGTTCAACGTCCTGGTCCACGTGCTCACCGAGACCAGCCGCCACGCCGGACACGCCGACATCCTGCGTGAACAGCTCGACGGCGCGACGGGGACAGCAGCCGGATACACGAACCCGCAGCGCGACGCAGCCTTCCGGGAAGCCCGGCGTGCGGAGATCGAGCGAGCCGCGAAAGCTGCTGTTGAACGGCGGTGAACACCGCGTGGTTTGCATACAGCTACTCCATCAGTTCGTTCTGTAGCCGTGTGGTTTCTGCGCACCCGTGGCCACTTCCGCTCGTAGATGATCACTGACCACGTGTCGTGAACAGCCCTCTGACCGCAGCGCGCCCGCATGCGAATGGAGCGCGTCCGGACGAGTCGACTCGACAACGCAGAATGGGTGCCCGCATGGCGATCACGCTGTCCGTGCAGCAGTCGCCCCGTGGCGGTTGGACGACTGGCTGCCAACGAGGTCCCGGTGCGAGCGTGGTTACTGGCCCTGTACCTTCCCGCTGAACTGCGGACGGCCGGGCTGATCGCGCTCGCCGTGGTCGGCGCGCTCGCCATCGCCGGGGCGGGATGTTGACGAAGGCGCACGACAGGCCCGCGAGGAACCAGTTCGGCCTGCCCTGATGTGGAGGAACACGAAATGCTGTCGCCGACCGAGCAGAACGACCTTCTGGCCGAGATCGCCCGGCTGCTCTCCACCGTTGTGCCCCAGAGCTTTCAGCTCGCGGAGTTGAACGGCTTCGTGCTCGCGGGCACGTCCGGCTACCAGTTGCTGGTGGACAAGGGCGATCCGGAGAAGATGCGCCGGGTCCAGGTCCCCTTCGGGCTCGACGAGGTGATGCGCGAGCTGCGGCGCGGGATGTACGACCCGGAGCGGGGTTCCTGGTACAGCCTCGTTTTCGAGCTTTCTGGAGACGGGAAGTACTCCGTCCGCTACAACTACGACCGGCGACCCAGCAAGTCGATCCTCGACGACGAGTTCTCGCGCGACCTCTCCAACTTTCCGCGCGCCGAGGAACACATCCCGGAGTGGCTGAAGGACCTCATGTCCACCGCGTCCAACGTCTTCGGTTTGGTGCTGGACAACCCGGATCTGCCCAATCCGCACCGCATCGCCGAAGCGTTCCGTGACGCCGGGTGGACCACTGAGATGAACGAGGACACCGAGTACGCGCTCACCACCGACTGGGCGCGGCTGAGCACGAAGAACACCTATCCGTTCGTCAGGTTCGCCGGGCGGGCCGAGCTGTCCCGGATCGCGGAGCTGGAGGCCGTGCTCGCCGTGCTGCCGTGGCGGGCGGAGTTCGAGACCTACGACGACCGAGGGCTGCTCCTCCGGGAGTTCAAGATCGCTTGAGGAGCTCGGCGCGGAGCCCCGGTGGCAGCCCTTCCGTGGCGGGGCGTGGCCCTGGGGACCGCGCCGCGTGCTCACGCAGGAAACCGACGAGCCGGTCCTGGTCAATCTTGCCGACCTCGCGCAGTGCGGTGCTCAGCGGTTCCGGTCGGATTTCGTGCTCGGCTTCGGGATGGACCGCAGGGCGTTCTGTGCACCGAGATGGTCGTGAGCTCGGTACCGCCGCAGCGGGCCGGTGCCACTTCGGCGATGTCGGAGACCAGCGCCGAATTCGGGATCGCCATGGGCATCGCGGTGTTCGGCAGCATCGGCACGGCCCTCCACCGTGACCGGATCCGTTCCCGCCGAAGCCGCGACTCTGGCCACTGAGGAGCAGGTCCCCGTCCTGCAGAACCACCAATCACGGCAGTGAATTCAGGCAGATGTGAAACCGTCGCCGTACGCCCTCGACCAGCAGTTCTGCGGGCAACGTCCCCGCCGTCCGGGCAAGGCAGGATTTGAGCTTCGGGAGAAGGAATGTCTTTGCGCACGAAGGTTTCCGCTGCCCTGGTAGCAACCGCGGCGGTGGCAGGGATGCTCGTCGCCGCACCCGCGGCCTTCGCCGAAGGCTGCTCGACCGACCCTTACGGCAACATGACCTGCACGGCGAACCCCGGCAGCGGCGGAACCGTCAGCCTCCACCTGTACGCGCGCCCTGACGGCAACTACATGCAGGGCAAGGACAGCTGAGGCCGACGCGTCCACCTCGACCGGGCACGCCTGACGGGTGGCTGGGACGGCCCGCTCGACGCGGGCAATGGCTCGACTTCCGTCCTGAACCGCGCCGGCACGGCATGGCGCGCCTGTGTGAACGTGGGCGACAACCGTTTCCACTGCACGTCTGGGCCTGATCTGTCGCACCCGGCTCAGCCTCAGTTCGGCTTCGGTCAGCTCCTGGACCCACCGGTCGACTGGACCGCCGATCCAGCGGCCGTCGCGGTCCCGGGTGGACGGCGACGGCCGGTCGGTGATGCTGCCGGTGGTGGCCAATGATTTCTTGCCGACCGAGCCCGTCCACACGGGCGGTGCGGGCTCGATGCGGTCCACCTGGCTTGCCCCCGTGTCGCTGCCCACGAGCATCCGGACCACGATCTCCGGTCCGGCGTGCCTCACCGGGGCGTTGGCCGAGTTCCTGCGCACTCAGCAGCGGAGCCGTCAAGGAGCTGGGGAGGCGTCGTTGGCGCGCGGATGCAGGGCGTACTCGGGGACGAGCTGATTCCGGACCGCCACCATGTCGGCGCGTCCGTCCGCGTAGGGGATGCGAAAGTGGCACACGCCGAGCCACAGACCGCCCACCGTCTGGAACCACCCAGTCAGCATGCCTTCGACCCGGCCGGTCACGTCCAGGCCGTGCCCGACCGTCCGCCGCCGAAACCCGGGAGGAAGCCGCACGAGGACGTCCAGCTGCACCCATACCGGAGTCGCCTCGGGATGCCAGCCGTGGTTGTGGTTACCGGTCATCCGCGTGTACGGCGTGATGAGTTCGTCCATACGCGCCAACCGCTCTAGCGTGGTGACGTCGAGCCGGTGCTCGGGTAGGCGGTAGCGCTGAACTCCGCACGCGCGGCTTCTTCCAAGGCGGTGAGCAGCCACTGACTGACCACACCGGACACCGCGCACGCCCCGCAGGTGACGTGAAGGACGCGGTCGGCGGTGAGGGCCGCGGTATAGCCCGTCGCCACGAGCACGTGCTCCCCAAGAACGCAACGCGTGGGCAGGAGCACGACCCGGGCACCGAATCCGTCGATCCGATACTGAGCAGGGCACGTGGCCGAGCAGCGCCTGAGATCGCGGGAAACCATGAGGAGAGAACACCTTCATCCTGTTGAGCGGGTAGTCGGACCGCCGGGGCCGGGCATGCAGATTCGGATCGAGCGGGGGCGTGCGGCGGCGCCCCGGCCGGTGGCGTGGACTTCGACTTCGCGGTAGCGCAGGTGTCCGTTCCCGGTGGTCACGCCGTACCAGCGGCCGTTGGCGCAGCGCAGTTCGACATCGGGGGAAGGCCAGGGGCCCAGAGGAAGCAGCACTGTCCCGCGTTGGCGTACCCGTGCGGCGAGTGTGCGGGTCTGGGCGGTGTTGATCATGGTGGTGCCGGTGAAGGCGACCAGGTCCAGTCCGTCGGTGAGGGCGGCGACGACCTCGCCGAGCTGGGTTCCCGGGCGGGGTACCAGCGCCATGCGCTGCACTGCGACTCCGGCTTCGGCGGCGGCCAGCACGCTCAACCCTGGGAGTCCGACGACGGCGGCCCAGGAGCCTTCGGTGGTGGCGGAGGCCAGTATCGCGAACAGTAGCGAGGTCGATCCGCGCAGTGCGATCGTGGCGCCGCGCCGCAGTCCCGGCCACGGCAGGACTGCCCGCAGTTCGGGTCGTACCGGGAGCGTGCGTCCGGCGAACTCCTCGCCGGAGGCGGTGCTGACCCTGGCCAGGGACACCGAGCTCGACCTCCTCGCCGTGTGTGTGGGCGCGCGTGGTTCACGAGCACACCCGCCACGGGGAAGGTCGGCGGACGCTCGAACATGTGTTCGATTTGCGTGCTCAGTCAACCTTGACGCGGGTCGGCGAGTCAAGGTGGAGCAAACCAAAGTGGACTGTCGGGTCGGACTCGGCGAGCCAGGGACAGGGCGGCCCTACCCGGTGAAGGTCTTACTTGATCATTCAAGGCGCACCGCGACACGAGGTGGGGCTGGACGGAGCCTCGCGTTTGTGGGGACAGGTGGACAGAGCCAGCAGTGCGCCGGCGCGATCAACGCCGTTCGGCAGTCCGTCCTGCTCGGGTGCGGCGACCATGCCACCGTCCTTGAGGTGCTGTGCGCCTTTGTCTGCGAACGGGCGCGGCACCACGCCTGGAACCGGGCGACTACGGCTTTGCCGGAGGAGGGCTCCCGCGCTCGCGCGGCGTGCTTTTGCTGGGGGCGATGACGATGATGCCCGCCGCGTAGCGCAGCCGCGTGCGGTTCGGCGTCCGCGAGGGGAGAATGTGCTTATGTGCGGCCGTTATGCAACCTCTCGTAGTGATACCGAACTCGCGGATGCCTTGGGCGCCGCGAAGATCGTGGGTGAGGAGCCGGGGCCATCGTGGAACGTCGCCCCCACGCAGCTGGTGCGCGTGGCTCTGGCGCGGGCGCCTCGTGAGGAGCCTGAGGCGGACCCGGTGCGGCAGCTGTGCACGGTGAAGTGGGGCCTGGTGCCGTCGTGGGCGAAGGACGTCAAGATCGGTACCAGGATGATCAATGCGCGGGCGGAGACGATCACCTCGAAGAACGCGTTCAAAGCCGCCGCGCGCAAGCGCCGCTGCATCGTCCCGGCGGATGGCTACTACGAGTGGCAGAAAAACGATGACGGGACCAAGACCCCGTTTTTCCTGCACGCGGACGGAGACCTGGTCGCGATGGCCGGGTTGTACGAGCTGTGGCCCGATCCGGCGAAGCGTGAGGATGATCCGGACAGATGGCTCTGGACGTGCACGATCCTGACCACCACGGCCACCGACGCGCTCGGGCACATCCACGACCGCAGCCCCGTGGTACTGCCTCCCGGCGAGATGCGCGAGGCATGGCTGGACCCGGAGATGAGCAAGCCAGAGGACGTGGATGCTCTGCTCGCCAGCATCCCGGATCCGGCTCTGGTGCCGCGGGAGGTCAGCATCGCGGTCAACAACCCCCGCAACAACAGCCCCGACCTCATCGAGCCCGTCCACCACTCGTGACGGTCACCCACGGGCGCCGTTCCCGGAGGACCGATGCCGGCACCTGGTCCACAGTGGACACACGAGGTCGAGCTGGACTCTGTGCATGCTTTCGACCTGTTGGTGGGTCGCGCGACCACGGCCGAAAATCCGGTGGTTGAGCAGGGCTGTTTTGACTGCGGCGTCAGCGATGGGCGATTCCGCTGTAGCCTCGCGGCCTTGTCGCAAGCCGCATCAATATTGTGTGTGATACGACGTTGTGGTGGGTTTCTGGGCACCTGGTCCAACGCGTCTTGTGCTGGCCGGCAATGTCGTTCACCTCGACCCTGCTCCGGCCGTGTCCGAGGCGGTGTCGGAGGCCTGGCGGCGCCAGCAGTCCGCGCGTTTCGTGGAGGCGACAACGATCGCGCCGAGCTGGGGTTGGCTCGCTCGCTGGAGCGGTTCACCGGTTTGCCTCCGTGCAGTGGGCGCCGACGGATGGTGAATGGCCTCGCATAGGTGAACACCTGGTGGGGGAGCGATGTGGTGTCGGTGAGGTTGACAAGCTGTGGTCCATTTGCTCGGGTTGACGTGGATCGGTGCGCGCATGACCCGGTCTGTGAGGCGGGCTGGGTGGCTGGTGTTTCATCGTTGCCGGAGCTGGATGTGATCATCCCGGTCGCACCGAAGGATGCCGCCGACTTCCCGACCTGCCTGGAGTCGGTGCTGCGTCATTGCCGCAATCCGATCCGG
This sequence comes from Allokutzneria albata, assembly GCF_900103775.1. Classification (GTDB taxonomy): domain Bacteria; phylum Actinomycetota; class Actinomycetes; order Mycobacteriales; family Pseudonocardiaceae; genus Allokutzneria; species Allokutzneria albata. The sequence continues at coordinate 1,216,065 of NZ_LT629701.1, forward strand.
ACTATCCACGTGGTCTCGCGCGAACCGGTGGCCGGTCACGACCGCCGAGTCCGCTGGCTCGACGAGTCGAAGGTCATGCCCGGTGCCGCGGACATAGCCGGCGCGGTGCACTCCACCCCGGCCCGGCAGGGGAATGCGTCGTGGTACTTCCAGCAGCTGCTCAAGCTCCGCTGTTTCGAGCTGCTCGGCTCCGACGCACCGGACCACGTGCTCGTCGTCGACGCCGACATCGCCTTCGCCACCGATATGTCCTTTGTGGACAAATATGGCCGGGCTCAGCTCGCCCTGGGCTACCCGTTGCGCTGGAGCGCCCCTGCGGAGCCCGCGGTCCTGCCCGACCGGCATTCCGCGATCGACGCCGCGTCGCGGCTGGTGCCCGGGTGGCGCCCCGTCGACCACTTCAGCGGCATGCAGCACCACATGGTGTTCGACCGGGTGGTGCTCACTGATCTGGTCCGCCGGGCCGAAGCCGCGCACGGGGCGCCGTTCTGGCAGGCATTCCTCCGCACCCGGGAGCCGTCGAAGTGGACGGGTGCCTCCGAGTACGTGTTGTACCGGCACTTCGCCTGCCGGTTCTTCCCCGAGCGGGTCGCGATGCGCCACCTGTCGGCCGTCGAGGTGATTCACTCCGGTGACACCGAGGACTTTCGCCTGGCCGACGTGCTCGCCGCGCTGGGTGGTGGCTTCCACGCCGTCGGCTGCCATCGCTTCCTCGACTACGACGAGCGGGTCGCCACGATGGACTACATCCCCGACGATCTCCGCCGTCGGCTGCCCGCCAACGCGCCGCTGCAGCTGCGTCTGATCAACGGCGCCGTGACTGTCGCCCCGATAGCCGACACGGGGGAAGAGTTCTCCCTCGCGCCATCTCAACGAGTCGGTGGGCGCGTTCCCGATATCGAGCGTGGCTAAAGGTCGGAGTTGGCAGAGCGCGATGTTGCTCGCCTGCCGAATCGCATTGCACAGGCGCGATGTCATTCCGCGATCGATAGTCGTCAGGCACGTTCAGGCACCTACCCGACCGTATCGCCGAAACGTGTCACCTTGCTGCCACTCGGTCGAGCGGTCTCTCTGCGCAGCTGCTTCACCGCACAGCACCCGACGCTGAATCCTGCACGGACCCGTTTGCCCACGGCGCTAAGGAGATCCGTGATGCGCCAGCTGTCTCGAACGCTCACCATACTCACAACACTCCTGGCCATCAGTGCTCTCCTGGTCGTACCGGCGTCAGCGGCGCTGTCGACACCAGGCGCGACCATCCCCACCGGTACTGCCGATTCATCGGACACCGGGAAGGTCACCGACGACAGGGCAAGTGCCACTACCGTCCTGGCATTCCGCCTACGGGCAGGTTGCGTCCGAAAACCCGACGACAAGGTATGCAAAGCGATCGGCGCCACTCGGGAATCTGCCCGGAAATTCGTCGCAAATATTCTCAGCAAGTCTGAGAAGGCCACGACCACGCTCGCTGCGTCAAACGACTACAAGTCATCCATGAAGGGGTTCAGCGAGAGCTTCGCCAAGCTGCGCAAGGCCGCCGCGGAGACCAAAAAGCCCATCCCGACCGCCGATATCAAGAAGCTTCTGACCCCGCACCTGGACAAGGTGAGCACGGTCAAGGACTTCAAAAAGTACTTCACCAACCTCAAACCTTCCCAGGGCTCCGCCGCCACATGGCTGGTCAACCTCGCGGCGACGGTGGCGAACGAGGAGTCCAGCAAGGCGGACGTCGCTGTCGCCGCGGCAGGAATCATCCCGGTCGTCGGCCAGGTCGCCGCCATCGCCAACTCCGTCTCGCAGGGCGACGTGGAAGGCACCGTGACCTCTGCCATCGCCCTCGCCGCCAACATCGCCATCGCCGTCGGAGCAGGCCCCTTGGGCACCGCGATCCTCGCCGGCCTGGCCGTCTACTCCCTCGGCAAGGCGTTCATCGCATGGATGTCAGTCAAGAAGGAGCAGGAAGCCTACAAGGATATCGACGTCGATTCGATACCCAAGGGAAAGTGGGAGGAGTACGCGAACGCGAAGCTCGGAATCGAAGGCGCAGGCAAGGACAAGAAAGCTATTCTTCATGCCGGCGCTGACGGTTCCAAGGCAACGTTCTCCAGGAACCTCACAGTTCTTGTCAGTCCCCCTAAAGACACCATGGCACTCCAGACTTACGGGGCGGGAATCTACAGCCAGCGAGGCATGATTCCCCTTCGGGTAACATTCTGGCGTGCAGGTGAGAGATGGGTCGCTGCATGTAAGATTCCAACTGGCGGCATTGGGACGACCAAACCGCAGTACTATGCTCACTACACGTGCACTCGCAAAGCTGACAACGTGAACGCCAAGCCGGAGTCCCCGGTTGTCATCGACTACGAGTTTGAGATCAGCAAGGATGTGTGCGCCAATTTCGGGTGTCCCGATCCTAAGCTGGACAAGGGTCTCGCGGCATACTTCTTTGTGCATGTGGAGAAGAACAAAGGATATAGCGTGGGGGTGCCTTACGGCGTAGTCCAATAGATCCTTGCGCCGCCACGGAGAGGACGTAGCTCAACGACCTCGCCGTGGCGGCCGAGGTCACCGCCCCCACAGCGCTGTGGCCTCTTTGCGTTGTGGAGTTTCCGGCATCTGCGACACGCTGGAGACCATGCTCAAGGCCACGGCATCAATGTGTCCACCGACCCGAGTTGCGGCCTCGGCAGTGGGGCAGCCGCGGCCCCGTGGTGTCGCCCGAGATGCGCGAGGCGTGGCTGGATCCGGCGATGACCGAACCGGAGGACGTGGAAGCAGTCACACGACCTGGTGTGCGCAAGGAGTTTGATCAAGCGGAGCATGGTTGGTCGGGTTACCTTCTGCCGGCAAGGCTTCGAGCACACGCTCCGTGGACTGGTAGCGGGCAGGGGCGGCGGAGGTCGGCATGGCGCGAAACTCCCGCGACGACCGCTCGCGCGTACCGGAGTGGATCACGCCGATGCTCGCCGCTCCCGGAGGTCCGACCCTGGCATCTGGTCCACAGTGGACATACGAGGCGAAGCTGGATGGCTTTCGGACGTGCATGCGGATCGCCCCGAACGGGGACACGGTGCTCACCAGCCGCAACGGCCTTGATTTCACCGCCGAGTTCGCCGATCTCGCGGGTGTGGTGGCGGAGGGGCTTGAGGGGCGCGCGGCGGTGCTCGACGGCGAGATCGTGGTCTACGACGAGCACGGACGGATTGACTTCGACGCGCTGCAGGACCGGCGGGGCCGCTACCGCAAACACGCCACCCGGCGTCCCGGACAGCCGTTCGAGGACCCGGTCGAGGTCCGCTTCATGGCCTTCGACCTCCTGCTCCTCGGCGAGAACATGGTGGTACGCAAGCCTTATCGGCAGCGGCGGGCGCTGTTGGAGCAGGTGCCGATGCCCGACCCGTATCGGGTGTCGGTGGTGAAGGCGTTTCCGTTCGACACGCTCACCGCGGATCGCCTGACACCACAGGCGCTGCTCGATCGCGTGACCGCGGCCGGGTTCGAGGGACTGATGGCCAAGCTCGCCACCGCGCCCTATGTTCCCGGACAGCGTTCGGACGCGTGGCTGAAGTTTCCCGCCACCAAGGTGCAGGACGTTCTGGTCTGTGGATGGCGGCCAGGGAAAGGCAGATTCACCGGACTGTTCGGCGGATTGCTCCTCGGCGCCCACGACCCGGGAACCGGGAACCTCGTCTACATCGGGGACGTGGGCACGGGATTCAGCGAAGCCGCACGCCGCGATCTGCACGCGCGTCTGGAAGCATTGGAACGCCGCAGACATCCGTTCGCGAATGAGCCGCCGCGCGAAGACGTGCGAGGCGCGCGGTGGGTGGAGCCGCTGGTGGTGGGGGAGGTCAGGTACCGCAGGTTCACCACCTCCGGGGAGCCGCGACTGCGGCACGCCAGCTGGCGGGGCATCCGCGAGGACATCACCCCCAGCGACGTCATCCTGCCGCGTCCCCACCCAACGCCCCGGCCACCACGCGAGGCTGTGCCTGCGGACCCGCAGCCGGAACCGGTTGAGGGCGAGCGCGTCACCGTGCGAGTCGGGACACGGCACCTGGCGCTGTCCAATCTGGACAAAGTCCTCTACCCCGTGGACGGGTTGACCAAAGCCGAGGTCATCGAGTACTACACCCGGATCGCCCCGGTCCTGCTGCCGCATCTGTCTGGGCGGCCGATCACCATGATCCGCTTTCCCAACGGCGTTGGCGGACAACAGTTTTTCGCCAAGAACGTTCCCAAGGGGGCGCCGAGCTGGCTGTCGACCGTTCGGTTGCCGCACCGCAGCTCACGGGCCGAGGGAAAGGACACGATCGACTACCCCTTGATCGAGGACCTGCCCGCGCTGGTGTGGGCGGCCAACCTCGCCGCGCTCGAACTCCACGTTCCTCAATGGACAGTCGGCCCTGGTCCGGTGCGGCTCCCACCGGATCGGTTGGTGTTCGACCTCGACCCCGGAGAGGGCACGAGCATCGTCGAGTGCGCCCGGGTCGCCGAACGCCTGCACTCCATCCTCACCGCCCACGGACTCACCCCGGTCGCGAAAACCAGTGGCTCCAAAGGCCTCCAGGTCTACGCCGGGATCACCACCACCGACCCCGCCGAGCCCTCCGCCTACGCCAAGGCCCTCGCGCAGCAGCTTGCCCGCGAGACCCCGGACCTGGTGGTGGCGAAGATGGCCAAGGCAGTGCGGCCAGGAAAGGTGTTCATCGACTGGAGCCAGAACAACCCCGCCAAAACCACCGTCGCGCCGTACTCCCTGCGCGGACGCGACCACCCCACCGTCTCCACACCGATCACGTGGGCGGAGGTCCGCGGCTGCCGACGCGTACGCGATCTCGTCTTCACCGCCGTCGACGTGATCGACCGCGTCGAGGACATCGGCGACCTCTTCGCCGCGCTCGCCGACACCCGCGCGTCCCTGCCAACCCGATGACCGTGACGCTGCACGTGGGACCGGGGTCGGCCACGTGTCGGACTGCCAGCTGCGCTGCGGGATGTCGGGTGGCGGTCGTGGCTAGCTCTGCAGGAAGGCGAGCAGGTCGGCGTTGACCTGGTCTTGGAGGGTGGCGGTCAGGCCGTGCGGCGCGCCCGGGTAGTAGATCTCCTGTGCGTCCTTGATGAGTCGGGCCGATTTGCGGGCCGAGTCGTGGACGGGGACGATCTGGTCGTCCTCGCCGTGCATGACGAGGGTCGGAACGTCGATGTGCTCGAGGTCCTCGGTGAAGTCGGTCTCCGAGAAGGCGCTGATGGATTCGTAGGCGTTTTTGAGGCCGGCCTGCATGCTCCACAGCCAAAACTGGTCCAGGATTCCCCGAGACACCTGGGCGCCGGGCCGGTTGGCGCCGTAGAACCGCGGCGCCAGGTCCCGGTAGAACTGGGACCGGTCGTTGAACAGACCGGCGCGCAGACTGTCGAACACCTCCATCGGCAGGCCCTCGGGGTTGGCTGGGGTCTTGAGCATGAGCGGTGGTACCGCTGCGAGCAGGACGGCCTTGGCCACCCGGGCGGTGCCGTGCCGCCCGATGTACCGCGTGACCTCGCCACCGCCGGTGGAGTGGCCGACCAGCGTCACGTGACGCAGGTCGAGGGCTTCGATCACGGCCGCGAGGTCGTCGGCGTAGCCGTCCATGTCGTTGCCCGAGGAGGCCTGGCTGGACCGGCCGTGGCCGCGCCGGTCGTGGGCGACGACGCGGTAGCCGTGCTGTGCCAGGAACAGCATCTGGCCGTCCCAGGCGTCGGCGTTGAGCGGCCAGCCGTGCGAGAACGTCACGGCAGGACCCTCACCCCAATCCTTGTAGTAGATCTTCGTACCGTCCTTGGTGGTGATCGTGCTCACGGGTTGGGTTCCTTCCCTTGGTGGCGTCCGCATCGCCTGTGGAACACGCCGATCGGCTGGGCCATCACACAGGGCCGGTCTAACACCCGACGCGCGCCCGATCCTCACCCGCGCGAGGTGAGACCAGGTGTGGGTGGCGTGCTCGGCTGGTCCTGGGTGAGGTCGTTCACTGCGCTCGCGCAGGCCTGGTCTCCGGTGGACAGAACATCGACTGGCTGGCCATGCAACTCAGAACTGGGTTCTGGTCCACTTCTCGGATGCTGTCGGTGATCTTCAGCTGGAGGTCTGCGGGGTCGCCCAGGTGGCTTCACCTGAGAGGTAGACAGGTATGCCCTGAATCCGTGCGGACTGTCGACGGAACATGTACGTGGCAAGGACGTGCGACTCGGATCAGAAGATTACGAACCTCTGGTTGGGGCCGCCGTGGCAGCGGAACTGGACGATCGGCACGTCCAGGCACTTGCCGGCGAACGTACGGATCCTGACTACCGGTGGCGCCTGGAGTTCGGCTGTGGCCTCGGGTGCCGCCTGAGCCGATACCCCACTCAAAAGGGGAAAGAGAGACGAAGCGACTGCAGCTGCCGTGAGCGACGCCGTTCGCATCCTTCGCGTCATGGAGGATCCTCCTTTCGAAGTCTCCGGCCCGCCCGGGTGACGAACGTCGGAGCAATCCTCCTCATTACCCGAACCGGATTCAGCCGCGGTTCACACGCAAGCCCCCATCTCAGGCGGCATACCCTCGCCCGTGCCCACCGGGAGCGAGACCAAGCCCAGCTGTCAGCTGAAGATCGCCAACAGCGTCGTTCTTGTGGAGCGCCTCACATGCTGTTCTCCCTCGGGTCGTCTGCTGCGCCGGCTGGTGGTCCACGTTCGAAGGGGTCGGCATCGGCATGCACGATGCCGCGGAGACCTCCCTCCAGGAGTTCGGGGCTGACGGCGAGCATCGGTGGCCCGGGAATCAATCGCGCCCGGGAGCCGTTCGAACTGGACCCGGAGCTGGCGTGGGGAGAGGATGACCGGTTCTCCGAGTGGAGCGACGCCTTGAGGAGAGGGCTCTTCCCGCTCGGGGAGATCGACCTTGTCGAGACCTGGGTCGCCAGCTTCGGGGCGATGCCTCACGCAGGATCGATGGGGCACACAGGTAGGGGACCAACTCGTCTGGGTGAGCACCCAGGACATCCACCTCGGCGGTGACGAGACTGGCGGGGTCGTCACCGCCGAGGGTGCGGGTGGGCGTGGTGACAGTCCGAGGTCCAGGACGGTCGGATGGTGGCCGCGGGCAGGCCGCTCGTTGGTGGCCGCGAGGTGGCGATCGCGAAAGGGCCGGGTGGTTGCTCTCGGCGGCTTGCTGTTCTGTGTGGTCGAGAAGGCGGCGCGTGGCTGCGTGACCCCTCATCAGGTTCTCAGCGGCCCAGAGCAGTCCAATGGCCTCGCTCGGCAGGCCCGCGTCTCCTCGATTCGGAAGGCGCAGGTGCTGTAGGGACACCGGGCCGTGCCCTGCACGCACGCGTCCGGCGCCAGCTGCACGTGCACGGTGTTGAACACGAAAGACCAAACCGGAGCGCCGCCCGCCTCGAATGACCGGTGTGCGCACACCCAAATTGACGATCATGGAAGCCGGCGCCCAGTTCAAGCGGACGTGGGAGTTCTACCTCGCTTGCTGTGAGGCGGGGTTCCGCTCGGGCTCTCTGGACGTCCGGCAGCTCGGCTTCGAGAAGGCCCGATGAGCCCGCGGGTCTGGATCACCGGTGCCTCCAGCGGGATCGGCGCCGCACTGGCCGAGGAGCTGCACGCGCGCGGCGCCCGGGTCGCGGTGAGCGCGCGCCGCACCGACCAGCTGGCGAGGGTGTCCGGCGGCCGCATGCTCGTCCAGCCCGTCGACGTGATGGACCGGATCGCCGTGCTCACCGCGGCGGAGAAGGTCATCGACGCGTTCGGCGGCATCGACATCGCCGTGCTCAACGCGGGCGCGTGGAACCGGTTCGACGTGACGGACTGGGACCCGAACTCGTTCCGGAACCAGTTCGAGGTCAACGTGTTCGGGATGTCCTATGGCATCGAGGCCGTGCTGCCGTCGATGCTGGAGCGCGGCCGGGGCACGATCGTCGGCGTCGCGTCGGTCGCCGGCTATCGCGGCATGCCGGGAGGGGAGGCCTACAGCGCGACGAAGGCCGCCCAGATCAACCTGCTGGAGTCGCTGCGAGGAGGCTTGCTGCACAAGGGAATCCGCGTGCAGACCGTCTGCCCCGGCTTCGTCCGCACGCCGATGACAGCGCGCAACACCTTCCCGATGCCGTTCATGGTCGAGCCCGAGTTCGCCGCCAGCAAGATCGCCGACGGCATCGCCTCGGGCAAACCGGAGATCATCTTCCCCCGGCGGATGGCGGTACTGATGAAGGCCGCGAGGCTGGTGCCGGTCGGACTGTGGTCCCGGGCGAACGCCAGGCTCGCCGCCCGCCGGCAGCGGTGACGGGCGATCCGGGTGAGCCGGTGCTCATCCAGACGCGCTGCCCCGCGCGACGCCTGAGCACGGCAGGAGCCAGCGATACCTTTCTCCCGAACTACCTACGCCTCGACGAACCCTAACCAAGTCCCGAAGTCTCCCTCACCTGGACAGTGGCGTGGCTTTCTTGAAAGCTCTGGTCCGAGACCAGCGTGAGGCGGGCAGTGGCCTGGAAGGCACCCAGGTCGATCGCGCCGCAGGACACCATGGTGGCTTTGAGCTTGGCGATCGTGGTGGCGAGGCCTTCGTGAAGGTCGCCGGCGTAGGGGACGAACCCGTCGACCCCCTCCTCGAACAGCAGTCCGCGACTCCCCTGGCCGTAGCGCTGCCAGTTCCGAGCGCGGCTTGAGCCCTCGCCCCAGTACTCTTTGACGAACCCGTCGCGAGTGGGAAGCTTCGCGCCGGGAGCCTGGTCGAAGCGAGCAAAATAGCGGCCCATCATCACGAAGTCCGCGCCCATCGCCAGCGCGAGCGCCACGTGGTAGTCGTGCACGAGCCCGCCGTCCGAACAGATCGGGACGTACTGGCCGGTCTGGTCCCGGTAGGCGTCCCTGGCCGCGGCAACGTCGAGGACGGCGCTCGCCTGTCCGCGACCGATGCCCTTCTGATCGCGGGTGATGCAGATCGATCCGCCACCGACGCCGACCTTGACGAAGTCGGCGCCGGCGTCGGCGAGGAAGGTGAACGCCTGGCCGTCGACCACGTTGCCGCCGCCGATCGCCACGTCCGGGTAATGCTTCTTCGCCCACGTCAGCGCCTCAGCCTGCCAGTCGCTGAACCCGTCGGAGGAGTCGAAGCACAGAGCGTCGGCCCCTGCTTCGACCAGCGCTGGAACCCGGTCACGGTAGTCATGGGTGTTGACGCCGGCGCCGACGCGCAGCCGCTTGCCCGCGTCCACCAGCTGCAGGGGGAAACGTTTGTTGTCGGTGTAGTCGGAACGGAACACCAGATGACGCAGGAACCCGGACTCGTCCACGGTGGGCAGGCAGTCCAGACGCTCTTCCCACAGACGCGTGTTCGCCTCCGACAGCCCGACGTCGGCACGGCTGTAGGCGATTTTCTCCAGCGGCAACATACGACTGCTGACCAAGGCAGCGGGATCATGCCGCTGCGGGTGGAAGTCCCGGGATGTGACCAAGCCGAGGAACTTGCCGGACGCAGTTCCGTCTTCGGTCACCGCGGCCGTGCTGTGCCCCGTTTCCTGCATCAGCTCTCGCAGGTGGCCGAGTGTGTCGGTGGGGCGCACGTTGGTGTCGCTGATCACGAACCCCGCCTTGAAGTTCTTCACCGCCCGGACCTCGCTCACCTGGTCCTCGACCGGCCGGTTGTGGTGCAGGAAACCCAGACCACCTTCCCGCGCCAACGCGATCGCCAGCTCCGGTGAGCTCACAGCCTGCATGATCGCTGAGGTGAACGGCGTACGTAGCTCGATCTCCGACGGTTCGCCGACCGCGTGGCGGACCAGCGGTGTCCGCAAGTCCACGGAACCGGGCGTGCACTCGCGAGAGGTTCGGTTCGGCAGCAACAAGAACTCGTTGAACGTCCGCGAAACGCCATCTACCAGCTGTGCCACAACTCTCCCTGTGATCCGGCGGATGCCCACCCGTACCTCGACGACACCTGGCGATCAGCATGCCTGATCGCGACTGGAGGGTCTTGAGCACCCGCCTCACCCAGCGGGATCCGGCCGCCGCACCGGTGCGCGCGACCCGGATCTTCTCCGGACCCAGCGCGATCGCGTTCGGCGAGCCCGGCCCGAGCATGACGCCCTGCCCGAAGCCGACCTGGTGCTGGAACACCACCCCGACCGCTGATCGGGTCGTCCCGGACGCGCGCTTCGTCGGGGGAGCGGTGCGGCTGCGCCCCGGCGAGACCAGGCGAACCACTCTGCCCTGAGTGGACGGTCGCTGCTTCGACACTCCTCCACGCTCCGCGGAATGTCCTTGACGGCCATGAGCTTCGCTGGTCTGTTTCTGCTTCGGTGTCGTATCGGGTCTCGTCCAACCCGAGGAGCACAAGGCGCCTTTCGTGGTACGTCCGGGCATCCGCTCCCGTCAGTCCACCAACGCTCTTGCGGCGCCCTGCCGAGACCCAGGGCGCCGCGCGTCGTGGATCAGCGGCTCCAGTGGGGATCGCGGCCGAGGTAGCGCAGCAGAACGGCCGCGTCGTCCTCGCCCGACTCACCCGGCAGCGCGGGCGCGTAGGCGCCGTAGGCGCGAAGTGGCTCCACGATCTGCTGCGCCACCGGGAGGAGTTCCCGCGCGAGCGCGGCCGACAGCGGCGAGGGAGCCCCGGCGGACACGGCCAGGTCCCAGGCGTGCACAGCGGCGTCGAGCGCGCACGCCCCCACGCCCAGCGAGGCGGGCATGGAGTTGGGCGGTACCGGGACGGCCACGTTCTCGGCGTCGGCGGCAACCCCGGCCCAGGCCGTCGCGGAGAGCTTCATGGCGTGCTCGGCGACGTTGCCCGGCGTGTCGGACAGCGAGCCGGACGGGGCGAACGGGTCCTCGGAGGGACCTTCGCCTCCGGTGAGGAACGCGGCGAAGGCGATCTGGTCGCCCGCCGCGTGCTGGAGGACCTGCGTGGCATTCCACTGCGAACAGGGAGTCGCGGCCTCCCAGTCGGTGACGGCGTTCACGGCGGTGCGCAACGCCTCGTGGGACTCGCTGAGAATCGGCCAGGTCGTCATGGCGGAACTCCTTCGGGGAGTGGTCAACGGAGGGAGGTGAAGAAGGTGCGGATGTCCTCGACGAGCAGGTCGGGCGCGTCGTGCGCGGCCCAGTGCCCACCGCGGTCGTGCTCGGTCCACGAGACGATGTTCTTGTGGTCGCGCTCGGCGAAGCGGCGGATCGGCCGGAAGTCGTTGGCGAAGCTGGACAAGCCCATCGGGAACGTCGTCGGCTCCTGGTCGCCCTCGGCTCGGCCGTTCTCGAAGTAGAACCGGGCCGAGGAGGCGCCTGTGTTGGTGAACCAGTAGATCGAGGCGATGGTGAGCACGTCCTCCGGTTCCAGCGCGTCGCCGAGCAACTGCCCAATCCAGGCCAGCTGTCCCGCGGGTGAGTCGGCCAGCGCGTGCGCCAGGGTCTGCGGCTGTGCCCGCTGCGCCTTGTCGTGGATGGCGGTGTCCACAAAGGACTGGAGGAATCCCAGGTACTCCACCTCTGCCGGGGTCAGCTCGGCGAACTCGGCCGGATCGCCGGAGGCGAAGGAGAAGATCTGGTTCACGTGCACGCCGAGCACCTCCGGCCCCGCGACCCGGCCCAGCAGTGGCGCGATGATCGCCCCGGCGTCGTTGCCGTGCACCCCGTAGCGCGAGTAACCCAGCCTGCGCATGAGCTCAGCCCATGCCCGCGCCACCCGGTGCGCGTCCCAGCCGCGTTCGGCGGTGTGGCCGGAGAACCCGAAACCGGGGATGGACGGGATGACCACGTGGAAGTGCTGGGACAGCTCGCGGGCCACCCCGAGGTACTCCACGAAGGTGTTCGGCCAGCCGTGGGTGAGGATCAGCGGGGTCGCGCCCGGGTCGGCGGAGCGCAGGTGTACGAAGTGGATCAGCTGATCGTCGATCTCAGTGGTGAACTGGGGGAACTCGTTGAGTTTTCGCTCCTGCGCACGCCAGTCGAAGTCCTCCCGCCATTGCCGGACGAGATCCTGGACGTAGGACAGCGGTACGCCGTACTGCCATCCCTCGCGCACCGGACCGACAGGCGCGATACCCGCGACCTCGGCGGCGGGCAGTTCGTTCGCCCACCGTGTCCTGGTGAGCCTGTCCCGCAGGTCATCCACATCGTGCTGCGGGACGCTGATCTTAAAAGGAGTGATCGTGGCCATGGCGGGGGAGTTTTCACGGCGCCACCCGGAAAAGGGAGGTGATAGATGTATTTGTTATTTTTATGGACACCTACGCCATTCAGTCAGGGATGAAATGGCACGTCAGGGCATGTCCCGGTGGAAACATCACGACTACCCGCGTCTTTCTCGTGCGCGGTTCCCATGTACGCCCGGGGCTGCCTGGAGAAGACCTCCGGGAGGTGGTGGACACCCCGTCGAGCCGGCGATCTCACACCTGCGAATCAGTGCGGAACCTGCGAGCGGACGTTCAACAGCGAAGTCGTCCGACTCCAGAGCGATCATGGGCAGAAGCGCCAGCTCGGCCTCGGTGAGCCGGAGTCCGTGGTCGCGCAGCCGCCACAGCACCAGCCACTCCAGCTCGTCGATATCGGCCGCACCTCTGTCGGGGAGCAGCTCCCACAGCCTTGGCGCGCGGGGTACCGGGTAGAGCAGCGATAGCGGAGCTGGACAGGAGCCGATCCAGCTGTACCCGGACGGGTCGCCACCTCATCGAGCCACGGACCTGACGTCGCGTGCGGGCCGCGGGGGTCTGGACGTGACGCGTGATGGATGACGCGTCTGTCGCATGTGGACGTAGGGCTGCGTCAATTCCGTGCTGCTGCTCGCCGATGCCCTCGGCATTCCCGCGACCGCGGCGGGTGGAGCACCAGTGGTGGCGCGGATCGCCGACCACGACCGTGCCGGGAGGCGTCGCCGAGGCAGCCGTCCAGATCGTCATCCAGCGGCCTGGGAGTCGTGTCCGGGCAGGGTGAGGGACACGATCAGACGGCCTTCGTGACGGGATCGGGCCGCGACGTCACCGCTGTGGGCATGGGCGACCGACCGCACCGTGGACCGGCCGAGCCCGCTGCCGCGCCGGGTGGCGGCGCGGTCGGCTCCCACAGGAACCGCGTCAGCTCCAAGGACCACCCCGAGGCGCCGTGGGTCGTCGCGGACGGCCAGGGCGGACTTCTCCTCACGGCCCAGATCGCCGCCGGGCTCCACACACTCGGGATCACCTGCCCGCGGCTCGTTGCCTAGCGGCATCTTGCCGGATTGTCGGACAATATGCCAATCTGGTGCTCGCAGGTCGTATTTCAAGGGCAGGAGGCTGGGGGGTGGTCCGAGTCCTTGACAGCGATGACGTCCGGCACCTGGTCACGACCGCAACCGGGTTCCACCGCAACCCCGGGCCGGGGCTTTCGGTCAGCGGCACCGAGGTGGTCATCACCTCGACCGGCGGCAAGAGGCTCGTGATCGAGGCCGACTGGTCGGCCCGCGGCGCGCATGTGACCGCGGTCGGCTCCGGACAGTGCCGCACAAGCCGGAGCTGGCCCCGCGGATCCTGGCGTGAGGGTGAGTACGTGCCGGACAGCCTCGACGCCGCAGCCGACTCAGGCGAGCTGCACCACGTGCTGGAGGCAGGCTCGGGGTATGGCGAGCTGACTGCAGTGGCGCCGGGGCGGCTGCTCGGCCGCATCGCAGACGATGAACTGACCGTGGCCGACCTGACCGGCCTGGGCATCCGATGTGCGGCAGTGGCCGCCCTCGCCGCCCGGCTCGCCGACGAGCACGGCGTCGGCCGGGATGTGCCACCGGGAAACTGGTGCCCGTGACGAACCCGATCACCGGCCTGGGTGCGAGCATCCGGCGGCAGAGCACCGCCGAGCAGGCCACAGAAGCCATCCGGCACGCCATCTTGTCCGGCCGGCTGCCGCCAGGCACGCCACTGCGTGAAGCCGCCCTCGCCGCCGAGCTCGGCATCTCCCGCAGTACCCTCCGCGAGGCCGCGCGGACCCTCGAAAGCGAGGGCCTGGTCCGCTACCAGATGAACCGCGGCATCGTCGTCGCTGACATCACCGGACCGGATGTCGCCGACATCTACGCTGCCCGCACCGCCGTGGAACTGGCCGCGGCAGACGCCCTGACCAGCCACCGGGACCCGGCGGTCTACGCGAGGCTCGCCGACCTGGTCGACCAGATAGAACGCGCCTTCGGCCATGGCGACGTCGCCGCAGTGCTCGACGGCGACCGGCTCTTCCACGCCACCCTGGTCGCGGCCACCGGCAGTCCCCGGCTGCGCCGCCTCCACGGGCAGCTCCAACAAGAGCAGCGCCTCGCCCTGGCACTGGCCGAGCGCTCCCGCCATGAACTCGGCCGCATCGCGGACGACCACCGCCAGCTACTGGACGCGCTGCACCGCAGCCCGGAAGAAGCCAGGGCGGAACTCACCGCGCACCTGCAAGCCGGCGCCGCCGAACTGCAACGGCTGCTCGACCTCCTCGCCCACCGGAACGAAAGAGAGACACCTCGTGGCTGATCACAGCACCGATGGGGCGTGGGATCTGATAGTCACGCCCTGGCACCTCGACGAGCACATCCCGGCCTTCCCGATCCCCGCCACTGCGACTCAGGCTATCCGCCCGGTCCTCCCTGCCGGCTCCGTCCCGGCCCGGATGAGCCTGCTGCACCAAGCAGTAGCCGACGCGGTGACCCGAGCCGCGAGGCCCCTGGTGCTCTCCGGCGACTGCCCAACCTCCCGCGCGGCGGTAGCCGGGCTGCAGCGCCGCCATCGCGACCTGGCCGTGCTGTGGCTGGACGCCCACGGCGATTTCAACACCCCCGCCATATCGACCAGCGGTTACCTCGGCGGCATGGCACTGGCCATGTTGACCGGCCGCACACCTGATCTGTTCGACGACACGCTAGGCCTGCGACCCGTTCCCGATACCAGCGTCGTGCTTGCCGACGCCCGCGACCTCGACCCCGCCGAACGCGACGCCCTCACCACCAGTCACGTCCGTCGCGTGCCCCCTGACCCCGCCGCGATCACCTCCGCCCTCGGCCAGCTCGGTCCCGCCCCCGTCTACGTCCACCTCGACATCGACGTCATCGACAGCGCCCAGTTGGCCGGCGCGCGCTTTCCCTCCGGCCCCGGACCCTCCCTCGCCCAGATCGAGGAATGCCTGGCCGCCGCCTGCGCCACCGCCAACATCGCCGCCGCCTACATCGCCTGCGCCTGGCTCCCCGAGCACGTGAGCGACCAGACCAGTCGCCAGACGATCACCCGCCTCGCCGCAGCGCTCGGCGCCAGCCTGGCATGGCACGAACCCGCCGGCGGCTGACCGTCCAGCCAAGCGCTCGCCGCCCCTCGCGACCGAACGCCGCTACCACGACGCCCGCAACGCCGGAACCGGCCAGGCCGCACCAGCCCCGGCCGTCAAGCTCATCGCGACCGCCGCTGTCCTGAGAAGGAAGGCCCATGTCGAGCATTCAGCGGCCTGTCGTGCGAATGTGGCACGGTTCCGTGCCTGTTGACCAGGCGGAACCCTTCCACCGGCACCTGCTGGCCAACGCGATCGCCGAGATGCGCAGTATCGAAGGCTTTCTCGACGCGACAGTTCTGCACCGACCGGAGGGAGACCGCGTCCGAATCACACTGCTCACCACCTGGGCTGGCAGCGAGGCCGTGCGGCGCTATGCCGGGAACGACACCGACGCGGCCCGCGACTACCCCGGTGACGATCACTTCGGCCTCGTACCGGATCCGCACGTCACCCACTTCGAACTCGCGTACCGACTCACCGAGCAGACCTTTCCGGCAACCAGCAAGTGAAAGCGGGCATCACGCTGATGGCCATCGAGATCATCCAGCCAGACGGCCTGGACACGCCGGAGACCTACAGCCACGTCGTCATCGCCACGGGCAGCCGCATGGTGTTCGTCGCCGGGCAGATGTCCGACGACCCCCATGGCGACCTGATCCACTCCGGGGATCTGGCGGCACAGGCCCAGCAGGTCTTCGCCAACCTCGGTCGTGCCCTCGCCGCTGCGGGCGCGCGACCGGATCAGGTCACCAAGATCACGATCTACGTGGTCGGGCACCGCAGGGAGTACCTGCCCGTCATCGAGCGAGCCAGGGTGGGCCTGTTCGGCGAGCACAAACCGACCGACGTCCTGCTCGGAGTGGAAACTCTCGCCGCGCCCGGCTACCTGATCGAAGTGGACGCCATAGCGGTCGTTTAGTGACGCGCCCGGAAAAGCCGGCCCAGGAGAAGTGAACTGGCGCGCCTCCCTCCTTCCGGACAGTGAACCAAGCGTCCACTTGCGCTTGCCCCGCGAGAACCTCAATGAGCACGGCAGCCCGCGCGCGAAGGCCACCACCGGCGGTCGGCGCTTGTACTACCCGATCGAGATGGTCCGCGCTCTGGTCGGTGTGTGGTTGTTCGCCGGGTGTCGCATCGACCGCGACGAAGTGGGCCAGCTCCATCGACGCCTGGAAGCACGTCCGGCCACCGCAACCGAAGTTCGTCGACCGCAAGACCGGCGAGCGCCGTGAGTTCCTGTTCTGCATCCGTGGCGAACACATCGGCCCGGCCTACCTCAACGGCACCGTGCTGCCCGCGCTCTGCCGCAAGGGAGGCATCCCCGAATTCGGCTCCCGCAGAGCGCTGACCAGGCAGCGTGCCCGGTCCGCCATCGCCTCCCAGCTACTCGACGCGCCCGAACCACTGTCCATTGCAGAACTGGAGAAACGGTTGGGGCACAAGCACTTCTCCAGTACACGGCACTATGCGGCACATCAGGTGCTCGTCGACCGGGAGACCATCCTGTCCGGCGCGGCCACCGGCGGTGAACGGCCCTGGAGGGACTACGGCCGTCGGCGACGGGTTACTGCACCTACGACTTCTTCACCAAATGTCCGCGCCGGCTGGCCTGCGCCCGCTGCCCGTTCTACCTCCCCAAGGAGTCCGGCGCGGCACGTCTGTTGGAAGTCAAAGACGGCGTCGACCAGATGCTCGAACGCCTCACCCTCACCAACGACGAACGCCCCGCACGTGAAGGCGACCGCGACGCCCTTGCAGCGCTGGCCGACCGCCTCCGGTCAGCACGTCGCAGGCCGTCCTCGGGCGCAGGGGGCCCGTGTGCCGGTGGATTGGTTGATGCGCCTGCACGGGCATGGCTCGAACGCGGACTTCCCGGAGTTCTGGTCGGTCTGTCCGGAACTCCGGCGATCGTGGCAGGGGCGTTGGACGACCATGAATCCCTGTCGGGCGGCGGGATCGGCGGGAGCCTGGTCCCGGCTGCAGGGCGCACGGTCGTCACGTCGAACCGCAGCTCCTTCCGGCGGTTCGGTCACGCTGTCCGGCGGCTTTGCGCGTCACAGCACCTCGGTGTCCGCTCGGGCTGAACGGCGCGACGCGCGCACCGTGCTCTTGCCTTTAATTGAATGACTGAATAGCATCATCCGGTCAAACAAATGAGGTGAGCTGGATGGCCAAGGCGGGACGGCCGCCGCTGGACCCGGCACGGCAGCGCGAGCGAGCGGACCGCATCCTCGACGCCGCCGCGGAGCTGGTTCTGCGCTGGGGCTATGGCAAGACCACGGTCGACGACGTCGCCAAGCACTCGGGTGTCGCCAAGGGCACGATCTACCTGCACTGGCGAACCCGTGACGACCTGTTCGCCGCGCTGCTGCGCCGCGAACGGGTTCGCATGCTGGAGGAGGTCCGCGCGAGCGCCCCGGCGTCACTGGGCGAGCTGTTCGGGGGGTTCGTCGGCGCGACGCTGCGCCGCCCGTTGTTGAGCGCGGCGCTGGTCGGCGACGCGGAGGTGCTCGGCAGGTTCACGCGCATGAAGCGCAGCAGCACCACCGGGCTGGAGATGGGCGAAGCCTTCAACGCCTACCTGAAGCGCTTGATCGCGCACGGCGCGGTGCACGAGGCGCACTCGGACCACCAGGTGGTGATCAGCGCCATCGTGTACGGGTTCGTGCGGCTGCCGGACCTGCTGCCGGAGCAGGCGCGGCCGTCGGACGAGCGGATCGCCGACCTGGTGGCCGACAGCATCGAGCGGGCGCTGGGGACGGGACGGAAGTTGTCGAAGAAGGACGCGCGGGCGGTCGCGGAGGCAACCCAGGACCTCTTGGGCTCCATGGAGGAAGTCGCCGACCGCAGACTCGCGGAATCCCTGAACAGCAAGGAGCGTGCGCGGTGAAGCTGGTGCTGCCTTTCGACGACGACGCGGCCACTCTGTCCACCGTGGGCGGTAAAGGCGCCTCGCTGGCCCGGATGAGCAAGGCCGGGCTGCCGGTGCCGGGCGGATTCCACATCACCACCGATGCCTACCGCGCGTTCGTGTCGGCCTTCCAGGACGAGATCGAGCCGGGCGATCCCGACCGCACCGCGGAACTGTTCGCCCGCAACGACATTCCCCCGCAGATCGCGGAGGAGATCCACCGGGCCTACCGGGCGCTCGGCGCCGACGTGCCGGTGGCGGTGCGCTCGTCGGCGACTGCGGAGGACCTGCCGGAGATGTCGTTCGCCGGGCAGCAGGACACCTACCTCAACATCCGCGGCGACGGCCTGCTGGAGGCGGTCAAGCGGTGCTGGGCCTCGTTGTGGAACGTCCGCGCCATCGCCTACCGCGAGCAGAACCACGTTTCCCACGACGACGTGGCGTTGGCGGTGGTGGTGCAGCGGTTGGTGCACGCCGACGCGGCCGGTGTGCTGTTCACCGCGAACCCGGTCACCGGCTCGCGCGAGGAGATGGTCGTCAATGCCGCGTGGGGCCTCGGTGAGGCAGTGGTCGGCGGGTACGTCACGCCGGACTCGATCGTGGTCCGCGACGGCGCTGTCACGCAGACCCGGACAGCCGACAAGACGGTCATGACCGTGCGCACGGCGACCGGCACCGAGGAGCGGCCCGTGCCGGAGGAGCTGCGCCGCGAACCGGTGCTGGACGAGGCGCAAGCGTTGGAGCTGGCCGCGATCGGCGCCCGCGTGCAGCAGCTGTACGAGACGCCGATGGACGTGGAGTGGACGCGCTGCGACGGCGCGTTCGCCATCGTGCAGGCCCGCCCGATCACCGGTCTGGCACCGGAGGTGGAGGAGTGGAACGACAGCCTCAAGGGTGAGTACCTGTGGACCGGCGGCAACCTCGGCGAGGCCGTCCCGGACGTGATGACCCCCATCACCTGGTCGTTCGTGCGCGTGTTCATCCACGAGGCCATGTCGGCCTCCGCCATGCCCGGCTTCGACCTGGTGGGCAACATCGGCGGCCGCTTCTACATGAACCTCACCCCCATCTACTCGCTGATCGACGCCCTCCGGGTGAAGAGCCTGCGCGGTGCGGTGGAGGGCGTCTTCGGCAAGCTCCCGCCCGGCCTGGACGTGCCGAAGGTGAAGGTCCTCCGCTGGGAGATGATCAGGCGGCTGGTGCCGACGGCGATCGGCGTCCGGCTCCGCGCCCGCGCGAACCTGAAGGGAATGCGCCCGTTCCTGGCCTCCGCCCAGCAGCGGTGCGAGCAGCTGCGAGCGCGCATCGCCGCCACTGCTTCGGCAGGGGAACTGGCCGAGCTGTACGAACGCGAGGTCGCGCCGCACCTGGTCACCGCCAGCCGCATGCTGGAGGCCGCGGGCAGGCAGGGCGGTGTGTCCCTGCTCCGCACTCGCGACGCGCTGCGCGCGATGGTGGGCGATGTCGACGCCGAGGCCATGCTCACCGGCGTCAACGCCGACGGCGAGCTGGCCAGCATGGGACTGCTCATGGGCCTGAACAGGTTGGCGCGCGGGGAGATCACCCGCGATGAGTTCGCCCGTGCGTACGGGCATCGTGGGCCGCACGAGTTCGAGATCTCCATACCGCGCCCCGGCGAGGACCCCGGCTGGATCGACGCGCAGCTCGCGAGCCTGCACGACCTGCGGGCAGGCACCGAGACGTTGCTCGCCCGGCAGGAGCAGGCGCGGGAAGCGGCGTGGACGCGCTTCGCCCAGCGCTACCCGGGCAAGGAGGCCGCCATGCGCGAGCGGGTGCGCCGCTGGAACGGCGTCGTCCGCGACCGCGAGTCCACCCGCTCCGAGGTCATCCGGGCGTTCTGGGTGCTGCGCGCGTTCGTGGTCCGGGCGGGCGAGCTGACCGGCCACGGCGACGACGTGTTCTACCTCCACCTCGACGAGCTGCTGGAGCTGTTGCGCGGCAACGCTTCTGGGCTGGAGAGGGTGGCGGTGCGGCGGGCGACCCACGAGCAGTACGCCGCCCTGCCGCCGTACCCGGCGCTGATCGTCGGCCGGTTCGACCCGGTGCGCTGGGCCGCCGACCCGAACCGGCGCGCCGACCTCTACGACGCCCGCGGCACCACGGTCCCGGTCAGCGACACGGTCACCGGATTCCCCGGCGCCCCCGGCGTGGTCGAGGGCACCGTCCGGGTCCTCACCGGACCCGAGCAGGGCCAGCGGCTCCAGCCCGGCGAGATCCTGGTGACCACGCTGACCAACGTGGGCTGGACGCCGATGTTCCCCCGCGCCGCCGCCGTCGTGACCGACATGGGCGCCCCGCTCTCGCACGCCTCCATCGTGGCCCGCGAACTCGGGATTCCCGCCGTGGTCGGTACCGGGAACGCGACCATGCGCCTGCGCGACGGCGACCGCGTCCGGGTCGACGGTGAGCGCGGCAAGGTCGACTTGCTCACCGGCGAGTGACGGCCGTCCAAGGCACGACCGCTGCACACGGCTCTGGGATTCCCGGTGGGGAGCGCACGGGGGATGTCCGCCATGGCGCTGCTGGTGAACGGTGAAATGCGGCAGGAGCCGTTCTGATCGCTCGCGGTGATGATCGCCGTCGTCAGCTTCGTGACCCTGGTGTCCACGACCTCCGCCGCCATGGCCACCGTGGTGGTGTGCTGGGCCCTGCACGCCGGATTCGTGCTCGGGCGTTGGGGAGAGCTGGTGTTCACGGCACGGTCGGCCAACGACGCTCTCGTCCTTGTCGTGTGTGCGTTGGCCGCGTGAGGGGTGGCCCGCTTGCACCGGGCGGCCGAGCATCGTGCCCAGGAGGTCGGAGGGTCGAGTCCACTGCCACGCCCGCTCGTCACCAAGACACAGCGGAACGAGCAGCGTGGTGGCGATCTGCGTGTCGGTGTCACCACCGTTGGAAAGGGGCATTGCGGTCACGAGGCTGAACGTGACGTACCAGTGCGGCAGGCACGTCCACTTCGGACGGAATCCGGCCGGCACGACGATCGTGAGGGTCCGCCTGATCAGCAGCGAGCAGTCACTGGTTGGTCGGCTCCGCGGGGTCGGGCTCACCGGTGGGGAGTTCGACCATCGTGCGCAGCGGCGATGCGAGGAGCGGCACGGCGGCGAGCAGCATCCCGCCGGCCGTCACCCACAGCATCGGGCGCAAGCCGACGCCGGAGGCGAGCACACCGGCGAGCAGGCTGCCGAGCGGCGCGGCGCCCCAGTAGAGGAAGTTCATCGTCGCGTTCATGCGGCCGAGCAGGTGATCTGGGCACAGGGTCTGCTGGAAGCTCACCTGGACGACGATCACGATGATCACACAGGTGCTGGTGAGAATGCCTCCCACCACGTACCACGCGAGCTGCCATCCGGGCCCGGTCAACGGGAAGAGCAGGTAGGCCAGGCCTTGGACCACCGCGACCGACACCAGGAGCCGGGCGGCACCGACCTTGGCGCTCAACCGCCTGGCCAGCATCGCCCCCAGCAGGGCACCGATCAGGCCGAGGCTTCCGAGGAGCCCCACGATTCCAGCGGACAGCCCGATCACGCGTACGAGGAAGAGCGTCGAAATCGCGATGTAGGCGCTGGAGAAGAACGCCGAGACCATGTTGTTGAAAGCGATCGCCCGCAGCACCGGGTGGCGGAGGACCAAGTGCAGCCCTTCCCGGATCTGCTCACGCAGCGTGCTGTCGCGGCGTTCGGGCGAGAGGACCTCCACGGTCCGCACCGTCCTCAGCCACGCGGCGGACCACAGATAGCTGACCGCGTCGACCAGGACGGCCACGGGCGCCGTGAGCCACTGGACGAGCAGACCGCCGAGCCCAGGCCCCGCGAGCGCGGCGGCGGACGTGCTGAACTTGAGTTTCGCGTTGCCTTCGATCAGATCCGCCTTGGGCACCAGCCGGGGCAGAAACGACTGGTGCGCGACGTCGAAGAAGACCGTCAGCACTCCGGCGACGAAAACCGCCGCGTACACCTGCCAGATCGTCAGCACACCGAACGCGGCGGCGAGCGGGATCGACCCCAGCGCGATCGCCCTGCCGACATCGGCGACCATCATGACCGGGCGGTTGCGCATCCGGTCGCACCATGCTCCCGCCTGCAAGCCGATGAGCAAGTACGCCAGCGTCTGCAAAGTACGCAGCACAGAGACCTCGAACGTCGAGGCGTGGAGCGTGATCACGGCCAGCAGGGAGATCGCAATACCGCCGACTCTGGTGCCGACCTGGCTGATCGCATCCGCCATCCAGAAATGACGGAAATCGCGATTCCGGAAGATTCCACCCATCATTTGTGTGTCAGCACTCCTGTCGGTTCACCCCGCCACGAGGTCCAACCGGGCGCGCTCCGGTGAACGGTGATCCCGCTCTCCGGGCGAGCCCGACAACTCGGACGCGTCACACTGTCCAAAGTAGGCAGTTCGGGATCGGGCGTACAGGGGACGTCGTTCCCCCAGCACACCAAGGCGCGCCGCCTTACGCGGGTAGATCGCGGTGGTGGCGCAGTGGGGTGGCGATCAGGATCGTGCCGTAGAGGAGGAACAGCGCGGCCACTGCCCAGAGTGCGGCGCGGGTCCCGACTGCGTCGGCGAGCGCTCCCGTGGCCAGGGTTCCCACCGGGACGGCTCCGTAGTTGAGGAGTTGGGTACCGGCTCCGACTCGGCCGAGGAGGTGGGGCGGGCAGAAGGCTTGGCGGAAGCTGATGATGATCACGGTGGCGACGACCAGGCCGCAGCCGATCATCAGGACGGCGAGCATCGCGAGGGCCAGTCCGGGCCCAGGCGTGGTCAAGGGGATGAGCAGGGCGAAGGGTGCGGTGCAGCCCGCCGACAGCACCACAGCGCGGGCGGTTCCGACCCGTCGTGCGATCGGGGCGGCAAAGGCGGCGCCGAGCAACCCGCCGACACCGGTCATGGCGACGACTGCACCGACCGCGGCCGCGGAGGCGCCGATGTCGCGTGCGAGGAAGAGGACGAGCAGCGTCTGCAGCGCGGTGTACGCGAGGTTGCCGACCGCACCGAAGAGCGCCAGTGCCCGCAGGAACGGATCGCTCGCGGTGAACCTCAGCCCTTCTCTGATCTCCCGTGTCAGGTCGGTGCCGGAGGAGCGTGTGCCGGGGTGGGGTTCGCGGGCTCCGATGCGCAGCAGGCAGGTGGCTGAGACGGCGAAGCTGGCTACGTCCGCCAGCAGCGAGGTGGCGGGGCCGAGCAGGTGGGCGAGCAGTCCGCCGAGCCCGCGCCCGGTGATCTGGGCGGCCTGTTCTCCGCTTTGCAGCGCGGTGTTGGCGGCCACCAGGGCGTCGCTGTCGACGACGGAGGGAACGTAGGCGCGGTAGGCGGTGGTGAAGCACATCGCCGCGGCTCCGCCGAGGAAGGCCGCCGCTATCAGGTGCGCGATGGAGAGCACTCCCGCCCATGCCGCGAGGGGCACGGTGGCGAAGACGAGCAGGGCCACTCCGTCGCTGATCACCATGACCGGGCGGCGGGGCAGGCGGTCGACCCAGGCGCCGACGTGCAGGCTCAGCAGCAGCCACGGCAGCCAGGAGGCCGCGGCGAGGAGACCGATCTGGAGCGGGGTGGCCTCCAGGGTGGTCACCGCGATCAGGGGCAGCACCACCGAACTGACCCCGGTGCCGAGCTTGTTGGTGGTCTCGCCGATCCACAGCAGGCGGAAGTTCCGCCGGCGCAGCACAGCGCTCGCGTGGGTCAGGGCCATGCCCGCCTCCAAGGTAACTGTTGTATAGCCTGTGAACAGTTACAGTTCCCGGGAGGGTGGTCACTGGTCAAGTGGAGTTCAACAGTTACTACGGGGCGGGGGTGCGGCTGTCCGCGGACTTGGTCAACGCGGTGGTCGGCGGCGAGGTCGGCGGGAGACCCTTCTTCGCGCCCAGGCGGCCGCGGCTGGCGTCGGTGGTCCTGGAGGTGCTGCGCTCGGTCGACCCGCAGCTCGACGAGGTCGGTGATCAGCAGGCGGAGGCGATCGCGGTGTTCGCCGAGCGCCTGCGCACGGTCTTCTCCGCCATGGCCGACAAGGACGTTGCTCGGGCCGCCCGCGAGGTGAACGCGCTGCTCGGTGAGACCAGGGCGCAGCCCGAGTTGGTGCTGCACGGCGATGATCCGTGCTGGCACGTGCACTTCCGGGGCACTGCGGGCGGACTCGCCGCCGAGTGGACGGGGGCGTGTGCGGCGGCGTTGGCGGCGGTCGTGGGCAGCTCGGCCGGTGAGCGGCTGGGCGTGTGCACCGCCTCGCGCTGCGACCGCGTCTACGTCGACACCTCACACAACGCGCGGCGCCGGT
Source organism: Allokutzneria albata (assembly GCF_900103775.1). Classification (GTDB taxonomy): domain Bacteria; phylum Actinomycetota; class Actinomycetes; order Mycobacteriales; family Pseudonocardiaceae; genus Allokutzneria; species Allokutzneria albata. Next base: position 1,240,551 of record NZ_LT629701.1, read on the forward strand.
TCTGCTCGCTGACCTGCCAGAACCGCGTCAAGACCGCGGCCTTCCGCGCTCGTCGCGCCGGGGACTCCTGACCGTCACGGCGACCACGAGGGCGACGGCGCCACCGAATTCTTTCGTGTTGTCGCCGCCCAGGTAGCGGACCCGGAGCGGCGTCAGAAGAACGCCGTCACACTCAGGGCGCGTGAGAAGAGGTCACGCTGACCAGCGGCATGGTCACGCCGAGCAGGCGCGCGCGGAGTTCGCGTGCCGATTCGTTCGTGCGTCGGAACGGCATGTGTCAGCGGGAGTTGTCGTCGGCGACCGGGGCGCGGTGTTCGGTGGCCCAGGCGGCGATGTGAGCGCGGTTGTCGAGGTCGAGCTTGGTGAGGATGTGGTGGACGTGGGCGTCGGCGGTTCGTTTGGCGATGACCAGGCGTGCGGCGATCTGCTGGTTGGTCAGTCCCTCGGCGACGAGTTCGGCGACCTGCCACTCGCGTCGGGTCAACGGTGCTCGACCGGTCTGCTGCGGGGCAGATGACGGCGGCGGTGCTTGTTCCTCCAGGGCGTAGGCGATGGCGGCGCCGAGGTCGAGAGTCAGGCCGTTGTCGAACGCCGCTTGGTAGGCGGCGTCGCCCAATGTTCCGCGTGCTTGCTGTTGGCAGTAGTGGTGGGCGGCGACCAGGGCAGGTGCACCGAGTTGGGGGCGGCCGACGGTGCGCCAGACCTGCAGGGCGATGCCCTGGATGCGTGCCGCTCGTTCGGCCTGCCCCAAGGCCCCCAGGGCCGCGGCGAGGGTGTCCAGGGTGGCGGCCATTCCGGCGTGATCGTTCAGCAGGCGTTTGAACCGCAACGCCCCACGAGCGTGGGCGGCCGCCGTCTCGGGATCTCCGCGGCCCATCTCGGCCAGTGCCCGGACCCAGTCGAGGTACGAGCGCAACCAACGCTCGCCGTACTGGTCGCAGGTTGCCTGGGCGTTCTCCGCGACGGTGGCCGCGAGGTCGAACTCGGCGGCGGCCGCCAGGGAGACGGCTTGCACCGCGCGGGCGGCGATCAGACCAAGGCCAGGATCACCCCCTTGCCGATGGAGGCTCGCGGCGTGCTCGGCCAGCGCTGCCCCTCGTAGGTGGTCGCCTCGGAGCATCGCGGCCAGTCCGACCAGGTGCACAGCCCATGCGGCGGTCTCGGTGTCGTCTTCCTGCTGCGCGTACCGGAGCGCCGGGGCCGCTCTGGTGTCCGCCGCGTCCGGGTCGCCCTGCGCGTTGGCCAGCCAGGCACAGGCCCACAGTGCGGTAGCCCGGGTACGACTCGGCGCCGGGTTCAGGGCCAACGCGCGGTCCAGGTAGTACCGCCCCTCCCGGATGAACCCGCAACCGAACCAATAGCACCGCAGAGCAGCCGCCAGCTCCAATCCCGCCAGATGTTCCTGCCGGTGCTTGAGGCAGAAATCGATCGCGGCCCTCAGATTGGTGTGCTCGCGGCCCAACCGCTCGTACTGGTCGATCTGGTCCGGGCCACACCATCGCGCGTCGAACTGTCTCGCCAAACTCAGGTAGTAGTCGCGGTGGCGCCGCAGCAGCGGCATCTCCTCGCCCGCTTGCCGCAGCCGGTCACGACCGTATGCCCGGAGGGTGTCCAGCATCGAGTAACGAACACCGCAGGGGCGCTCCTCGCGCACCAGAATCGACTGGTTCATCAGCCTGGACACGAGTTCCAGCACATCGCTTGCCGAGAGCTGGTCGTCGAAACAGACTTCGCCCACCGCGGTCAGGTCGAATGACCCGGCGAACACCGATGCCCGCGCCCACAGCGAACGCTCCGCGGGGGAGCACAGGTCATGACTCCAGTTGATCGCGGTCTGCAATGTCGCGTGCCGCGCCGGCCCACCGGGGCTGCCGCGAGTCAACAGCCCGAACCGGTCATCGAGGCGTTTCACGATGTCGCGCACCGACAGGGCCCGTGCCCGCACGGCTGCCAGCTCGATCGCCAGGGGGATCCCGTCGACGTACTCGCACAGCCGCGCCACCACCTCGCGGTCGCGCTCGGCCAGGCTGAAACTCCCGCTCGCCGCCCTCGCCCGGTCGAGGAACAGCTGTACCCCCGCCGCGGGTTCACCCCGTCCACCGCGCCGTGCCTCCAACGGCCGCAACGCGTACAGGTTCTCCCCGTCGATCCTCAGGGGCCGCCGGCTGGTGGCCAGCACCCGCAGGCCCGGTGCCGCACGCAACAACCGATCGACCAGTTCCGCGCAGGGTTCGACCAAGTGCTCACAAGTGTCCAACACCAACAGCAGTCGCCGCTGCGCCAGGAACTCGGCCAGCACCTCGGTCATCGGGCGCAGCGTCACATCCTGCACTCCCAGCACTTCGGCGACGACCTGGGCCAGCAGATCGGCATCCTGCAACGCCGAGAGCTCCACCCACCACACGCCGTCGTCGAAGGCTTTCCGAACCTCGGCCGCCACCCGCAACGCCAACCTGGTCTTCCCCACCCCGCCAACGCCGACCACCGTCACCAACCGCGACGCCGCCAGCGAGCGCTTCAGCGCACCCTTCTCCCGGTGCCGGTTCACGAAACTCGACAGCTCGGCCGGCAGCACACCCGTTCGCCTGGTCATGATCAACTCACACCTGAGCACCGACGCCGGAGAACAATGAAGACTCGACGCACGGTACTCGCGCGACCACCGCACACGAACTGATCCGCCTGCTCCGGACGTCGCAACCTCCAGGCGCAGTCGGGGGTCGGCCGGTGGGATCCATGCCCATGGCGGCCGCGCCAACACCTGCGCGGCGTCCACAATGGACGGTCGTGCGCACTCGGCACCGGCCTGCGCAGCACGGCTGAACACAACCTGAGGGGTGCCTCGCCGATCAGCGAGGCACCCTGATCGCGCACGCGGCGACGAGCGCGGGGCACGATCTTCGCAGTCAGCCTGTGTCGTCGAGGGCGTCGTCGACGCTGTGGTAGAGCCGCAGGACATCGTCGAGCCCGGTGACTTCGATGGGGCGGATGACCGGACGATTGGCGTCTACGACGATTCGCAGGGCCTCCCGTCGCTCTTCCGCGCGTTCGGTCGCATCGACCAGCGCGGCGAGCCCCGCGGAGTCGAGAAAGGTGACCGCGGTCAGATCCAGGACGCGGTCTCCGCGCGGCGTGTCCTCGATGGCCCTGGTGACCGCGGACTTGAGCAGGGGCGCTGTGTCCGCGTCGATCTCACCGGCGACGGTGACCACGAGGATCCCGTCTGCCTCGTGGCGGCGGATATCAAGCCCCTGGCTCCCAGGCTCGCCATGCGGAGGTTCACCCACGAGGGAACCGTACTGGACTGGCAGCGTCGCGGCACGGGGCGACCGATCCCGCCAACTCCGATCCGAGTCGGGAGTATCGGCGCGACGCACCCAGTCCGCGGTCAGCGTGAGGTGCCGGGCGTGACCGTCCACATCGGACTCGACGCCACCGGGCTGGTGGTGGGCTACGACCGTTTGCGTTGCGCAAGGGGGAATGGAGCGAACCCCGCTCGGGAACACCGAGGGGAGCGAGTCCGGTCGATCCCGGCAAAGGGCCGAGCCGGACACGCGTTCCCGCAGCTTTTCCCGAGCCCGGCCCGACCCGTGGGCGGCTGGGAAGGAGGGTGAGACACGTGACGACGCCGGAGCCGCACGACGACGTCGTGCCGTTGCACACCGACTTCGACCTGGTGTGGCGTGGCTACGACCGCGACCAAGTCCGGTGCTACGTCGCGTCGACCGAGTCCGAACTCCGACTCCTCACCACCGATCGCGATGCCGCGGTGGCGCGGGCCGAGGACCTGGCCGGACAGTTGAACGACGCGCGTGCACAGATCCGCGAGCTGAGCGAGCGGCTGGACCGCATGTGCCGGACCCCCGTCGAACCCGACGCGCTCACCGAGCGGCTGCGCCGGATGGTGCAACTCGCCCGTGCCGAGGCGGAGGAGATCACCACTCGGGCTCGGGCGGCCGCCGAGCAGAGCTGGGCCTCCGCGCGCCAGGCGGCTGAACGGCTGCGGCGTCGCCAGGAGCAGATCGTCGCCGAACTCGATGCCCAGCGCGAAGAGATGGAGGTCGAGCATCGTCAGTTGATCCGCCGCGCGCACGAGCAGGCCGAGGCGATCTCGCGGGAAGCCGAACAGCGCCGCCACGACCTGGACGAGCAAGCCGCGCGGCTGCGCGAGGGGATCCGATCCGACTTCGAGCTCGCGATGAGCGTGCGCCGTGCCGAGGCGATGCGCGCGATGGCCGACGAACGAGCCGCCGCGCGAGCACGCGCCGACCAACTGATCAGTGGCGCTCGCCGACACGCCGATCGAGTTGTCTCCGAAGCCCAGCACCGGCTGGACGTGCTGAGGGCGCACCGCGATCGAGTCCTCGCCGGAGTGCAGAGCACCCGGCAGTTGCTCGTCGAGGCCGAGTCGTTGCTCGTTCCCGCATCTCGTGAACGCGAGAGTCGAGACGGCGTTCCTCGTGCGCGGGAAGGGAGCCGACATTGACCCGCTCCGTGCCGCAGGACTCAGCCCGCGCGAGTTGCGCGATCCCGACACCGGTGGCTGGACGCCGGTGGGGTGGAGGGAGTTCCGACATCGAACGCGAAGCCGCTGTGGCCGTGCTGAGCATGCGCCAGCTGCTCAAAGGCATGCAGGCGGATGTTGCTGCCGACGTCAGAGCCTGGTCTTCAGCCGGGTCGGGCTGTCGCCAGGTCGGGCACGTGGAAGTTGAGGACGAAACAGCTGAGGGCACCGTTGTCGGTGCGTCCGAGCCACACCGGGAACGCGCCATCGCTCCAGCCTGGCACGATGATCATGTCGGTGCCGGTGTTCTTGGCGGAAATGGTGTAGTGCCCGGTGCCAGTTCGTGGTCCCCGTCGCGCAACGCGAGGTGCCACGATGTGACGGGCGCGTCCGTCACGGTTACCCGGCACGCGACGGTCATGGCTGTCTGCGGTGCCCCGTTCTCCGTTACCTGGAACACCTCGACCGGATACTCGCCGGGTGCACCGTCGTGGCCAGCGGTTCGGGACCAGTGTGGAGCCAGGAGGTGTCCGCGACGAGCAACCTGCCGCTCGGCAGCCGGATCGTGCCGGCGGGGATCCTCTCGATGGTCAGGACGCGACCGTCTCGCGCGCGGAACCTCGTGCCGTCGGTGACGATCTCGGCGACGTGGCGCGGGCGCAGCGGTCGTGGTGGGCGCCACGGAACGTGTCGGCGACGACCGCGGGGCCGGAGCGGACAGTGACGGGGGCGGTCATCCCGGCAAACCTGGGCCGGCCGTCGACCGCGGGCACGGCGACGTTCTCCTGCGGCCGCGCCTGCTCCGGCCAGTCCGGCCAGCGACGCAAGGTCTGCAGCGTGCTGCCGTCGGACAGCACCGCCACGACCTCGATCTTCTCGATCACCGCGGTTGCGTCGCGGCGGACCCGGGCCTTTGAACGTCGGCTTGTCGCCGGCGAACTCCGGTGTGCCCTCCCCGGCGTAGTTCCAGCTGCGGCCCGACCAGCACACCTCCACGACTGCCCGCGCCACTCCGCCGACGCGCAGTACACGACCTCCATCGGCTGGTCAGTCGGGGCGGGCACCGCCGCCACGTCGTCTCCGCCTTTGCGCTCCTTGGTGAGGGGAGGCAGGGCGCAAGCGATCTGCTAGGCGCCCCCTCCGCGCTCGATGGGTGCCAGGACGGCTTGGACCGGACACCCGGTAGCACGCCCTACTTCGGTTCCTGGAAGCCGCCGATCTTCTGCTCGAGCAGTTCCGCCAGTCGCAGTGAGGTGCGGTCGTGGAACATCGGAGCGATGAGCTGCACTCCCACCGGCAGGCCCTCGGGGGACCGGCCCGCCGGTACGGCGGTGGCGGGCAGACCGGGCATGGTGGCAAGACCGGCCCAGACGAGCTGGTCGAAGTACGGGTACTCGACGCCGTCGATGTCGATCCGGCGTTCCAACAGGTTGGGGCGGTGATCGTGCGGGAACGCGGGAGTGGGAGTGATCGGACACACCACGGCATCGAACTCGGCGAAGAACTGCCGCCAGCCGTGGCGGTGGAGTTCGCGACGGTTGTTCGCCTCGATCCAGTCGAGGTGGCTGAGCGCCATGCCGCGCAGCCGCGCCGCGTCGAGACTCCGGTCGTCCGCGCTCAGCCCGGCGGCGCGGGCCAGCAGCTGCTCGTACCCCTCGATGGGAAAGCGCGCGGCCGAGCTGGAGAACAGGAACTGGGTGTAGAGCGTCGCGGCCTCGGCCAGGTCGGGCAGCAGCGGGCTGTGCCGTTCGACGCGTGCGCCGCCGTCGACGAGCGCGTCGGCCACCCGGTTCACGCCCGCCCGCACAGCGGCCCCGGTCGGAATGAGCGGATGCTCGTCGAGGACCAGGACCCGGAAGTCGCAGAGCCGCTCGTGGCGCGCGGGCGGCAGTGTCAACTGGTGCGCCACGCCGAGCGTCAGCGGGTCCGGTCCGGCCATGACGTCGAGCAGGAGCGCGAGGTCGCGGGCGGTGCGCGCCATCGGGCCGACGACGGCGAGGTCGAGGTCGGTCGGCAAGGCCGGCGCGGGCGGCGGGACCATGCCGCGGCTGGCCGCCAGCCCGAGTGTCGGCTTGTGCGCGTAGACACCGCAGAAATGCGCGGGGATGCGCAACGAACCCGCGAGGTCGGAACCGATGGACAGCGCGCCGAATCCTGATGCCAGGGCCGCCGCTGACCCGCCGGAGGATCCGCCCGACGTGCGACTGTGATCCCAGGGGTTGTTGGTGGTGCCGTAGATCTCGTTGAAGCTCTGCACATCTTGCAGCCCCAATGGCACATTGGTCTTACCGAGCACCACCGCACCCGCGGCCTTGAGCCGCGACACCTGCACGGCGTCCTCGGCCGGCACGTAGTCCCGGCACTGCGGCATGCCCCAGGTCGTGGGCAGCCCAGCCATGTTGTAGGACTCTTTGACCGTCACCGGAATACCGAGCAACGGCCGGTCCTCGCCGCGGGCGCGCGCCTGGTCCGCGTCGCGCGCGGCGGCCCGCGCACGGTCGAAGTCCGGCACACAGATCGAGTTGATCACCTTGTCGTCCCGCTCGATACGGGCGATCGCCTCGTCGGTCAGTTCCGCTGAGGTCACTTCACCGGTACGCAAGGCAGCCGCGAGTCTTTCGGCCGTCTGAAAATTCCACTCCATGAATCCGACCCTATTGGCCTCTGTGTCAGGCCATAAAATCCCGCTTCGCGCAACGGGGTGGATGTCTTGATAATCATTGTGTTCCTCTCCGGGCGCAGGCAATTCGCCCCGACCGCTGGCGATGGCGACGAGCGGCGGGGTCGATGTCGGCTGGGGAGTTCAGGAGACCTTCATCATGTAGTGCGCGCACCAATGCAGGCGCACAGCTGCTTCGCTTGCCGATTTCGACCTTTCGGACTGCGCCGAATTCTTGGGAGTTGTGGCAACTTTTTCCCAGGCCGGTGGGATCCGTACTGGTGAAGGGGCACGGATCGGGCGCGGAGTGGGGATGATGACCGGCGATGACTCAGTGTTGGCAGCCAAGGTGCCGGTTCTGCTGGGATCGAGGTACACCAAAGCGACGGAGCAGGACGACCGGGTGAGTGCGAGAACGGCCGACGACGAGTTCGTGGAGTTCGTCCGCGAGCGCTCCACGGCTCTGCTCAGGACCGCCAACCTGCTCTGCTCCGGGGACCGGGGCGCTGCGGAGGACCTGGTCCAAGAGGTGCTCGCGCGGGTGTACGGCCGGTGGCACCGCATCACCGGGCCACCGGAGAACTACGTGCGCGCGGCGCTGGTCAACGCCGCGGGACACCGGTGGCGGCGGCGTTCGCGCAGGGTGACCGAGGCCCCGCTGGACGAGGCCGCGCTGCGGGAGCAGGTGGCTGTTGAGAGCGGGTACGAGGAGCGGTTGACCAACCGGGACGTGGCAATGCGCGCGTTGGCGACGCTGCCGCCCCGGATGCGCGCTGTGATCGTGCTGAGGTTCTTCGAGGACTGCTCCGAGGAGCAGACCGCGGCCGTGCTCGGCTGCGGTGTCGGCACCGTCAAGAGCCAGACCTCGCGCGGCTTGGCGAAGCTGCGCGGCCTGATCGACCTGTCGGGTGAGTCCACCGCCGAGACCGTGAAGGGGCCGTGATGAACACCGACACCGACACCGACACGCTCGGTCGAGTGCTTCGCGCTGCCGTGTCCGATGTGGACAGTCCTGCGGGGTTCGCGGAAGCCGCGCTGCGGAAGGGGCGGCGACGGCGGTCGCGCGTGCGCGCGGCGCTGGCTTCCGCGGCCGTCGCGGTCACCGTGATCACCGGCGGCGTGCTGACCGGGATGCCGGCGTGGAAGTCCGCTTCCGACTCGATCACTCCCGCCACCGATGCCCGGCTCGGCAAGCCCACCCGGGGTGATCTGGCCGGTGACGCCGAGTTCGTCGACCGAGCGCGGTCGGTGTGGCGGGCCGAGTTGCCCGACCTGCTCGGCAGGGTCACCAACACCCGGCCCGGCGCTTGCTGGGCGGTCCTCGGCGAACCGCACGTGTACTGGGCCGGCCGGACCGCGGACGGTTCCGCCGCGGTTGTGATGCAAACGATCCGGTCGACACCGGCCACCTGCCCCGTGAACGTCGAGCCCCGCCAGACCACTGCGGTCGGGCTGGTGGGCACTGACGTCCACTCCCGTTTCCACCTGCTGGGCGTCGTCGCGAGCGGCTTCGGCAACCAGGCCGCCGAGGTCTTCCTGTTCGGCCCCGGTGAAAGCACCGTGATCGCGCTGGAGGAGAGCCAGGCGCGCTACGTCTCGCCTGCGCCGGCGGTGGGTCCTGACGGCAGGGTCGCCCGCGAGTGGCAGGAGCTGGTCTTCCGGGACGGCGTGGCCACCATGCGCCTGGACCGGGCGACCTCCCCGCCCGACCGGCTGAAGGCGCGGTTCGCCAAGCGCAAACCGGCCGAACCGGGGGAGACGGTGCCGGACCAGGACCTGGTGCCCGCGTTCACCACGTTCCACGTCCAGGCTGTGATCGACAAGTGGATCGGCAACGCCGGACCCGCGCCCTACCTCGGCTGGTCGGCCGTGCGGGGCGACCTCGGCGGACCCCGGCAGGACCCCGCCGAGCGGGCGCGCCGGTTCGTCGGCGCGCTCAACCGGGGCGGCCACACCGATCCCGCCGACCGCGAACCGGGGCTGCCCGCCAGGGAGGGCTGGGGGCAGCCCGGCGGGTGGCACGTGACGGCGGAGCTGCCCGACCGGCGCACCGTCGTGCTCGGCGAGCACCTGATCGGCGATGTCACCCACCTTTTCGCGGTGCTCTGGCGCGGGGACGAGGTCGACCGGGTGGTGCCGGGCGGACCCGTCGACGGGTCCAGGCCGCTGCCGGTGAAGCTGCGGCTGCCGGACGGTCAGGGCTGGATCGTGGCCCACGAGGGTTCCCGGTTGCGGTGGCGCTCCGGCGACGGGCCATGGACGGCCTTGCCGGGTGACGCCGCGCTGCTGCCCGAGCAGGCGACCCACGTCGAGGTCTTCACCGGCGGCAGGCTGGTCGTGCTTCCCCTGGCGTGACAGTCCGAAGTGGACGAAGAGCGTATTCCTCTGCGGGGCCGGATTCCTTTGTGGAGTCCGGCCCCGCCGCCGTGTCACCGGCGATCCCGGAACGACGGCTGAGGTTGGCAGGGTTTCGGGTATTCGTTGTCTGCCAACGCTGCTCGCCGGGATGGGCTCTTTCCCTTTGTGCGCAACATCTTTGTTCTCGCGGCGACACTGGCGACGGTCGTGCTGGCCGCTGTGCTCGTCACCCTCGGCCACCCGCTGTTGGACTTCCAGGTCTATCGGGCCGGAGGGCAGGCGTGGCTGCGGGGTCAGGAGTTGTACGGGCCGGGTTTCCCCTATGACGCGACCACGGTGCGCTGGCCGTTCACCTATCCGCCCTTCGCCGCGATCGTCTTGAGCGCGGTCACGCTGCCGTCGTGGCCGGTGGCGACCACGGCGATGACGGTCGCCGGGGCGCTGGCCCTCGCCGCGACGTGCGTGGCGGTGACGCGTCGGGTCCGCCCCGGCCCGGCCGCGACGCGACTCGGCTGCGCGCTCGCGCTCGGCTGCCTGCTGCTGGAGCCGGTGTCCAAGACGCTGAGCATGGGCCAGATCAACCTGGTGCTGATGGCGTTGGTGGCGGCGGACTGCCTGGTGGCGCGGCCCCGGTGGCCGCGTGGCCTGCTGATCGGGATCGCCGCCGCGATCAAGCTCACCCCGGCGGTGTTCGTGCTGTACTTCCTGGCCACAGGGCAGCGGCGACCGGCGATGACCGCGGGTGCCGCGTTCCTCGCCGCGTCACTGGTCGCGTTCGTGCTCGCCCCAGCGGACTCCGCGCGCTACTGGTTCCACACGCTCGCGGACACCGGTCGGATCGGTCCGCCGATCTTCGCGGACAACCAGTCCCTGCACGGTCTGCTCGCCCGCTTCTCCCTGCCCAGCCCCTTGCCCACGGTGCTGTGGCTGACCTTGGTCGGCGTGGTGCTCGCGGCGGTGTGGACGACCTGTCGACGCCTGCGCCAGCGGGGGCACGACGTGGCCGCGCTGCTCGTCGTCGCGCTGGCCGGGCTGCTGTGCTCGCCGGTGTCGTGGGGACACCACTGGGTGTGGATCGCGCCCGCCGCTGTGGCGCTGTGCCTGCACCGACCGGGGAGACGAGCCGCGGTGATCGCCACCAGCGGGCTGGTCCCGTTCCTGGTGGGCGCCTACCGATTCCTCCGCGGCGACGAGCAGAACTGGTCGGTCGCCGAGCACCTGGTCGGAAACGCCTACGTTGTGGTCGGTGTGGCGGTGCTGGGCGGCGCGTGGTGGTGCCATGGCCGGCCTCGGCGATCCGCTGCGAGAAGGTCAGGACGCGTGTCGACTCACCGGGAAGCAACGATGTCGTAGTCATCCCAGCGGCCGCCCGCGAATCCGCAGCCGATGCGGGGCATGTCCACGCTGGCCTTTCGGCGCGGGGCGTGGCCTTCGACCGCGTTGAGGCAGCGAGCGAGACGGCCTGTCAGCGTCGCGACATCATGCTCGCCGATCCGGACGGCGCATTCCTGTGCTCAAAAAGGTGGGAAATTCGGATGCCGGGAACCGCCAGGAGGAGGCCCGTGCCCGGCGTCTGCTCGGGCACGCCCACCGCCCGCGGCCGCCGAGCTACCCGGGTCCGGTGAACCTGGGCTGGACCGCGCCTGGACCGCCTCGACATAGCCTCGCGGCACCAGCCATCGGTACGTCAGCCCGTTGGCCAGCGAGCAGGCGGTGGCCGAGGTGTCGGCCGGGGAACGCGCGGGCGGGCCGACGGTGTACGGCAACCGGCCGGACGTGGTGATCGTTCACTTCGCCGGCGCCGTGGTGGTGACGCTTGCCTGTCCACAGTGGATAGATGCCCCTATGAACCCTCGATGAACGGGAGGTTGAGGGCGAAGGTGAGGCCTTGTTGCGGGTTGTTGTGCTGGTCAACCGATACGTCCCCGAGTACAACGCCGGTTCTGAGGTCACGATGCATCGGCTCGCCCGTGCGCTGGCGGGAGCGGGGCACGAGGTCGAGGTGGTCGTCACCTGGCATCTGAGCCGGCACGGGTATCACCTCGACGGCATCCCGGTGCACCAGGTGAGCGAGCGTGACGCTGATGACCGGATCGTCCAGCTGTCCCCGGATGTGATCCTCACCCAGTACGACGAGATCGCGCGAGCCGCTTGGCTGCGTGCCCAGTACGGGATTCCCTGGGTTCAGCTCATTCACAAGGACGACGAGAACTCTCGCGCGGCGCTGAGGCTCTCGGCGGCGCTCAGCGTCTTCAACACCCACTGGATCGCCGAAACGTTCGCCGACCACCCCGGCCGCTCACTGGTGGTCCACCCGCCGGTCAACGCCGATGAGCACCGGACTCGGCCGGGTAACGCGACGACGTTGGTGAATCTGATCCCGGACAAGGGGGTGGAGGTGTTCTACGCGTTGGCCGACCGGTTTCCCGGCCGGGCCTTTCTGGGGGTCGTCGGCGGATACGGCCGGCAGGACATCCGCACCGACCGGCCCAACCTGCGCATCCACCCGCACGGCCCAGCGATGCGTGAGGTGTGGGGCCAGACCCGCGTGGTGCTGATGCCCAGCCTGCACGAGTCGTACGGCCTCGTCGCGGTCGAGGCCATGGTCTCCGGCATCCCGGTCATCGCCCATCCCACCCCGGGGTTGCGGGAGGCGCTGGGGCCTGGTGGCTTGTTCGCCGACCGCAACGACCTCGATGCCTGGGCGGCCGCCCTCGCTGCCCTCGATGCCGCGGACCGCTACGAGGCGGCGTCCCGGTACGCACTGGCCCGGGCGCGAGAGATCACCGCCGAGAACACCGCCGAGCTGGCCGCGTTCGTCAGCGCCGTGGAAAGCGTCATCGAAGACCGGCAGTGATCTGCCACCCGGTCGGCTTGCTCCACCCCACAGACCATTTCGGGTGCTACCCGTTGGCGAGGAAGGTCCGGATGGGCACCGTCGCGATCGTGATCCCCTACTTCAACCCCGTCGGCTACCGCTCGCACCCGCTCAAACTCGCCCGCTCGATCGAGGCGTTCCGCCGGGCCGGACTGGCCGATGACGTGTACCTGGCGGGAGCCGGCGCACCGCGCCCGCCGGGTGCCAAGATCGCCTTTTGGGACGAGGCGTGCGCGTTCATGTGGCACAAGGAACGGCTCATCAACCTGGCGGCCCGTTGGCTACCGGCCCGCTACAGCCACATCGTGTGGTCTGACAGCGACGTGCTGGTGGAAGCCGACTGGGCGGCCGCGGTGACACACGCGTTCACCCGAGCCCCGCTCATCCAGTGCTTCCGCACCTCCCGCTACCGAACGTCCTCGGGCACATCCGCGAAGACCTATGCCGGCGCGTTGAGCTTCACCCCCGGTGCGGGTACCGGGTACGCACCCGGGTTCTGCTGGGGTGCGCACCGGTCGCTGTTCACCGATGGTCCCGGCCTGTTCGACCTCGGGCTGGTCGGAGGAGGGGATTCCCTGTTCACCCTGGGCGCTGTGGGACACCTCCCCATCCCCGCTCAAGCCGAGATCCTCTCCACCCGCAGCACCCTGGAGAGGGACTGGTCACCCCAGCTGTACGCCAGGTTCCTCCACTGGCAACACGAGGTGCGCCGCTGGGTCGCAGACGTCGAACCTGCCGAGGCCGACACCCAGGTCGAGATCGTGCAGCACGGCCCACCCGCCGCCCGCAACTACTTCAACCGGCACGCACTCCTGAGCACCCTCGACCCCGAAGTTCACCTCATCAACGAACGGGACCGAACACTGCGCTGGTCACCACGCGGCCACAACGAGATCGAACCCTCCATCCGCGCCTACTTCCACGGGCGAGACGAGGACAGGGAAGAAGACCGCCCCCGCGCCACGAAGCCCTGTTGAGTGGGAGCAGCGGGGACGTTGCGTCTCGTTGTGCGGGGCCAGGCGGAGTTCGAGGTCAACGGCGAGCTGAATGCCTTGCTGGGCACGTGCTACTGGGATCGGAGCCGTTGCGGTGGACCTCCTCCTGTGTACGGGACCTCGCCTCCTTGACCATCTTGCGCAGGCTTCCTTGGAGCAACACCGCGCCCGGGGGGAGCGTGGCCACCGCGGCGGCGAGCTGTGTGCAAGCCCGCTCGATCGCTTTCCGGGCTTCGTTCCGCTCCGTGGTGACCACGGCCAGCAGCAACGCCGTCAGCGCCACGGACCCGTTGAACGCTTGAAGGATCACCATCCGCTCGACCAGGCCGATCTGGGCGAACGGACCGTATTCGTGAGCCGCAGCCACGATGGCCAGGACGGACACGATGAGAGCGCACGGCGCCGCGCCGACGAGCTGAAAGCGCAGTGCCGCCCAGATCAGGAAGGGAAAGACGAGGAACAGCAGGCGCAACGAGGTCGTTGTGATGAACACGCCGACGCCGATCGTGCACGCCAGCAACGCACCTGCTTCGACCCAGCGCCATGGGTGGTCACGCCAAGGTAGTCGACCGGACAACAAGGTCAGGGCCGTCAACGTCAGCGGGACCACGACGAGAACCCCGAGCGCGTCCCCCGTCCACCACACCAGCCACACCGCGCAGAAGCGGTCGGCACTGATCGCATCCGACCACAGCAGTGCGAGACTGCCCGCGGTGGAGCTGATCGCCATCCCCGTGAAGGCCCCGAGAAACACCAGCAGCAACGCGTCCTTGAGCCGGTCCAGCTGGGAGCGGAACCCGGTTGCCCTGAGCAGGAGGTAGGCGCACACGGGGGCGAGCGTGTTCCCCGCGGAGATCATCGCGACCGACCAGAGCGTCGACGCGATCGGCAGGTTCACCAGGACCGCGCCCAGCGTGATGCCCGGCGCGACGGATAGTCCCCACCGGTACAGGAAGACCAGTGCGACACCGGTCGCGGGCCACAGCGGCGTGACCTGATCGCGCACCAGTGCCAGCAGCAACCCGACCTGTGCGACGGCGCTGTAGGCGGCTGCCACGATGAGAAGCCGCGCGATCACTGTCGCGGCGGTCTGGAGCGTCGTGAGGCGTGCGGCGGTTTTCAACCAGCCCCCTGTGTGTTCGGCGGATCGGTCACAGGGAAACGGGCAGTGTGTCAGGAACCTGTGCATGCTCCCGGCTCGTCGCTCAGCCGCGCAACGTCGTTCGCTCGAACCGCCTAGTGCCCTCGCCGAGGTTGGTGGGGGCTGAGTGGATTGCCCTGCTGCCGAACACCGCCACCACAACCCCCGCGAACAGCCCGGACAGCGCACCGCGCCGACGAACTCGTCGCTCCGCTGCGGGAAGCCGCGCTGAGCCCCGAGGACCTAGGTGCGGATGAGAGGAATCGCCTCCTTCACGCGCTCCACATCCGAGGGCGCGCGCCGCAGCCAGCCCACGGTGTTCTTGTACGGCGACGGCGCGGGGTAGGTGATCAGCCACGTCCGCGCCAGGTACTCGATCGCCGAAGCCTCCTCGTGCAGCGGATAGGTGACCACCTGCGCTCCGGGAGCGTCCTTGCGGGTGCCGGGATCCATGCACGCCCCGACGAACAGCACGGTCGGCTCGCCCACGATCCGGTGGTGAAGCTCGCCGCTGAGCCGGGTGAGGACGTCGGCAGGCGGGAGTTCGCGCCAGTCGTCGTCCAACGTGGCCGCGTCGGTGAGGATGTTGGGGAACCAGTCCAGGACCAGAGCGTCGGCCCCGCTGGAGATGTGCAGCTCGGCCCACTCCAGGACCTCGTTGACTGTGGTCTCGCGCTTGTCGCAGTACAGGCGCTCCACGCGCAAGCCTTCCTTGAGCAGGTGATCGCTGAGACCGCGCAACATCCTGCTGGCGAAGCGGTGGTCTGCTGAGCTGACCGCGACGATCTGCCCGACCTCGAATCCGCCCTGGAGCGCAGCGTTGAGACGCGGCCACGGCGTGCTCAGCCGAGGATGGACCTCCTGAGGATCGAGGGTGGAGTCCAGGAGCTCGTCCTCGGCGCGTTCGGGCACGAACGCGCCCTGCTCGCGGGCGAGGTTCTCGCTGGCATCGATCTCCTCGACATCGGCGTCGTCCTGATCGTCCTGTACCGCAGGCGTCTCGCTCGCGCAGGTCGCCGCGACGACCATCCGCGGCATGCCGTCGTGGAACTCGCAGGCACTGCCGTCGATCGTGTACGCGGAGCAGGGACGGTTGGCTCGGGTCGCCCGACCGCAGTGGCGCGCCGGGTTGTGCCGACAACAGAATCGGGCGTCCTGAGCGGTGAACTCCACGTCCGAGTCCCGGCCGAACCTGCACTGGTCCCCGGTCTGCGTGAGCGCGGCGCACTGCTCTCGCTTGCTCTTGCGCGGACGCGCGTCGTACTCCGAACCGGGCAGTTCCGCCCAGACGGGATCAGTGAACGGATAGCGCGCGGCCTTGTAGATGCTGGGGATCTGGACGCACATCGGGTGCCGCGTATAGATCAGCGGCCCCGCCATCGGTTGACCACATCCCGTACAGGCTCGAACGGACACCTGGTCGCGGACACGATCACGCCACTGCTCCAACCCAGGGCACAAGCGCCAGTGCGGAGTAAACCGCTCTACCCCGAGTGGTGCGGCGCCGGTCATCAGCGTCAGGATCTGCCGTGGAGGAAAGTCCAACCGCTGGGAGACGAACTCGCCCTGGGGATGAGCGTTGACCAGGACAGTGCGCCGGGAAACCAGCTCCCCTCGCCAACACTCGGCAGCACAGAGCGGACACGGCTCGGAGAACAGGTACAGACCGGCCTTGGTGAGGAGATGCTCGGGGCAATGGTGAATGCGCAAGCAAGTCTCCGGGATCGCTCCGCGAGCCGTGCTGAGCGGAATCAGACCGCGCTGCTTCGTGACGTGAAAGCGCTCATGCTCCGCGACCGCCAACGTCGTGGCGGGTTGGATCTCCAGAACATAGAAGCGCCCAGCGCTGGTTGCCTTGTAGACCGGCTTGCGACAGCTACGACAGTTCCCGCGTTCCCACATGCCACATCAGCGCCCTCGTCCTCCGACGCGATCTTCTTCGTCAGTGCGCTTTCTGCGCTTTCTCCGCGAACAGTCTGACGACGCTGGCCGAGCAAAGTCTGAAGAACGCCGCACCGCCTCTTGGGCATCTGCCGATCGGTAGGGACTGACGGGCCGGCTGCGGAACGGGCACATGCCAATGCTGACTGCTGGAACGCACGAGTGACAAAGCATGAGAACGAACCATGGAGCCGACGATGGCAGCCGCAAGCCGACCTGGCCGAGAAATCAAGGGCGAGGAAGGCCTCAACCCCGAGCAGGCCGCGATGACCGGAGCACAGCGGTGCTCAGGACCACCGCGCCGGCGTTCCTCCGGTGTTCGTCGACGTGCGCTGGAAAGACCCGGCCCGGCGACCACCCGCTCTGGCGCCTACTCCCGGTACCCGCCAACGATTGCTGCTCTCACTGAACGAATCCACCGGGCGCGTGCCCGGTGGAACTGAAGGCCCCGGAGGGTCGGCGCCTGCGCCCCGGCTCTTCGAGAACGTCCAGTTCCACCAGGGCCACGGCCCCGCGCTGGGGATGCTGGTCATCCACAACGGCATCGGCTAGCTCCGGCCCGTGGGGATCAGCAACCCCGCTCCCAGCGGTGGGAGCTGATCCGGTCGTTGGCGCTACCGCCGTCGCTGAGCTGGCGGTGGGCGAGGTTGCTGATCATCTCGCCGCGGGAGATGCACATCGAGGCGCCGCCGAAGCGGTCGTTCTCGTACACCCGCACCGCGTCCGGACGGCCCGCGTAGGCGTTGTTCCAGACCGAGCTGGTCTTGTCGTTCATGTTGCCGCACATCAGGGAGTACATCTCGATCGTCCCGGCGTGCTTGCACTGACCGACGTAGTCGGCGTGCTCGTAGAAGTAGAAATAGCCGTCGGCGGCTTCCGCACCGGGCGGTGTGGGAGCCGCCGACGCCGGGGCCGCGAACAGCGCGAGCCCGGCGAAGGCGGCAGTGACGACGGCAGCGACGACGGCAGTCTTCTTCGCGCGCATGAGAGTTCCCCTCGTTGTTCGTTCTCGGATTCCGCGGGCGTGCCGCGGAGCATGTGTGGCCTAGCTCGCGGCGGCGACGATGTCCTGCGCGCGGGCGCGGGCCGCGGACTCCAACCGCTGGCGCGTCTCGATGTCGGCGCGGTAGGTGTCCTGGATCCGGCGCCGGTACTGCTCGTCGAGCTGCCGTGCGGTAGCGGCGAGGCCGCTGCTGAGCGCGCACGACGCTTCCTGCTCGGCGAGGCGGCGCTCCGCTTCTCCCGCCCCTGGCGCGCCGCGCGGTGGCAATGTCGAGCGACTCTCGGCAGGGCCGGCGATGTCGTGCCCGGAGTCGCGCATGCACCGCGCCCACGGGGCGATTGCCGCGCGGTAGCGCTCGTCCTGCAGCACGAGCGAATGGCGGTGCTCGTTGAGGCTGTCGGTCAACCGCATGACGCGGTACCACGTCGGCAGGTCCTCGTAAAGCACGCGCTGCGCCTCGGACGTGCACCCGCGGTCGCTTCGCGTGATCGTCGCTCCGTTGGGCAAGGAGACGCGCAGTCCTTCACGTGTGTCGCCGTTTAGCGCAGTCAGTGCGGCGTTCCGCCGTTTCAGGTCGAGTCCGCGGAAGTAGCGCTGGTTGGGGTCGTCCTCGCGCGCCCTCTCCAGTTCGTAGGCGCCGTCCAGCCCGTACCCGTGCTTGCGCGCCCACGCCGGATCGTCGAGCACGTAGGGGAACGCGCGCGGCGGCTCAGCCTTCGCAGCGATCCAGAACTCGAAGCCGTTACGCCGCATGCAGTCTCGCAGCAGCACCTGTTCGGCTTCGTACAGGACGTCCGCCGACTTCGGTTCCTGCCCACAGGCACCGGCGATCAACGCCACGGCCGCGAATGCCACGGCGACGACACGTACCCCCACTGGTCACTCCCCAAGTGCGCCAACCCCTACGAAGACGGTAGGCAGCCCCGGACCGGCCGGTGTCCCTCGACAGTTGGACACCGAGCTGCCTGAGCGGTGGTAGGCGGCGGCCCGCCGAGCACAGCGCCGCAGTGGCCGAACTAGCGACCGCTGAACAGAGCTGCTATGCCTTCTTCGAGTTCACCGTGGTGCTCGCCACGGTGTCCCAGTTTCAGGGGATGGGAGCCGTTGGGGCGCCAGGCGCACGGACGTGGCTCACTACGATGCGTCGGGCTGAAGCCACGCGGGAGGACGGGGAGACAATGTCGCAGCCGCCGAGCGCCCAGGACCAGGAACGCCGCTACGGCGAGCTGCTGAACCAGGTCGGGGCGGCACTGCTGGAAGCCGTGCCCGCGGGCTGGCGTCGCCTGGACCTGATCACGAAGATCGTCCTCGGGGCGCAGAGCTCCGCGCTCACCGTGATCATGCAGGACGGCTCCTCCGCGCAGTTCGCGCCACCGCCGGGGGCGACGCGCGCGATGGCCGAGCTGCGCCACGTGATGTACCGGCCGGAGCTGGGCGCGTGGTTGTCCGTGCGCTACGTGGTCAACCCGCCCGGTGAGTTCCGCGTCTTCTACAACTACGAGCACGATCCACTGTGGACACCGCCGGTCCCGCCCGGCGTGTACGCGCAGGACCTCACGACCTACCCCAGGCCGGAGGAACGCGTCCCGGACTGGCTCAGGGCGCTGCTGGGCAGACCGCCGATGCCGCCGCGCACCAGGCCGTTCGGCATCGAGGCGCAACGCGAGGCCCAGCGCAGGATCGGCGACCTGCTCGTGATGCACGCGCCCGCTGACCGCGAGCAGATCCGCGCGGTCTACCGGGCGGTGGGCAACCACGCGGAACTGGTGGGGCACATCCTCGGCATCGACGGCCGGCTACGGGACTGGGAACCGCCGCACCGGCTCGCGGGGCTGTTCGCGCAGCTGCGCAAGGACACCTACCGCGACGGCGTCGGCACGTGGACCGCGGCACGGCTCGTCATCGAGTACCCGATCAAGACCACGATCAACTACGACTTCGACGAACAGACGCGCTGGCGGCGGACCCCGCACCGCACGGACGTGCTCGACGAGCTGGAGATGTTCCCGAGGGCTCCGGAGAGGGTCCCCGCGTGGATGAAGACGTTGCTGCCCAACGCGGAGCGCGTCGCGGAGGTCGCTCCGCTGTTCAAGCGCGCGCGCATCTTCGACCACCGTGACGCCGACGGCCGCCCCGTGGTCAACCGCCCTCCGGTGCCCGAGGAGGAGCGCGCGAGGGTGCTGGACTACCTCAACAAGGCCCACGTGCTCGTCGTCGGACGCGGCTTCTCCCGTGATCTGTTCGTCCCCTCCAGCACGCCGGACGTGCCCGAGGGTTTCCACACCGACGGCCGGTGGATCTGGTCCGCCTCGGTGCCGCACTACCTTGCCAAGCACGGGGTCCCGCTGGAGCCGGAGTTCCTCGCGCACCTGCGCGAGCGCGGCTACGCCCTACCCCGGCTCGACGAGGAGACCTCCGGCGCCGCCTACACCGCGCTGACCGGAGAAATCCCCGTCACGAAGCCGAAACCGGCCGAGCTGAGCGATCGTGACCGCCGAGTTCTCGCGCTCGTCGAGCAGCGGCTGAGCGAGCTGGGCGCGGTGTCCGAGGCGTACCGGCTGCTCTCCGCCGCGGAGGGCGCGCTGTGCCTGGAGCGCATCGAGGACGCGTGGCAGGTCGCGGACTACGAGCGCGGCAAAGCTCGCAACCCGCACCGCTTCGGCGAGCTGCGCGACGCGGGTGCCTACCTGATCGGCACCCTGGTCATGGCCCCGTCCAGCCTGCGCGCCGGGGGACGGGATCTCAACACCGCGCGGGCGCTCAACGACTGGCCCGTCCAGCCGCTCGCGGGTGAGCCGCCGCTGACGCTGCTCACCGGCAAGCGCATCGTGGTCCTGATGCCCGGCAAGGAGATCGAGCGCTACGGCGCGCCAACGGGCAACCTCACGTTCGCGGCGGGGACGGAGTTCGGCGCGATGTCACTTCGGGCGGAACGGTTCAACGAAGGGCCTCGCTGCTACCGGATCGCCCGCGAGCTGCGTGTGCTGACCGGACAGGCTGTGCCATGGCACGAGCAGCCCGGCGGCGGAACCGCCTACCTGCTGCCGAAAGCCGTCGAGGAGCACTTGGCCGACGGGAGCCTGATCGCCCTCAGCTAGCGCCGCCGGTGAAGTTCGGGTCATCGCGAAGCGTCACGTCTTCAGCTGTTCCACCTCGCGTAGATGCGGTGCAGACACTGGCCATCGTCGAGTTCGAGCGTGTGCACCAGGTTCAGCTCAGGGTGTAGGTCCGCTCGGAAAAGGGCTGGTAGAGCCAGAAGTAGCCGATCGTGGTGCTGAGGTCGGTGCGCTCGCGAGGGTCGTGCGTCCAGCGCGAGCGCGCGGATCGCCGCAGCACCTCGCCCCAGTACCGGGAGGCGCCGTCGACGAACTGCGTGTCGGCCTGGAACCGTTCCAGCACGGGGACTTCCCGGAACACCGCCGCGTGAGCGCGTCCGCTGATCCAGTGCTGAAGTCCCAGTCGCCCCCGCCGCCGTAGCGGGCGACCCGTGCGGGGAACTCGCGCTCGCGGCGGGCCAGCCAGGCCTCCAGCTCCGAGGACGGCACGGGCAGTCCGACGTCCGGGTTCGGAGTGGGGACCTCGGTCGGTTCCCACTCGGAATCGGTGCGCGCGTGCTGCCGCACCACGCGTTCCCATTCGCGGTGCAACCGCTGGAACTCCTCACCGGTGCGGCGCGCGACCGCGGTGAGCACGAGGCCCGCCGGCGAGATGTCGGCGAGATCCAGTGCCGGGTCGGGGACGATGACCGGGACTCCCTCGGTCACGGCCCAGCAGCCGCCGGCGACGTGCAGCAGGACCTCACCGAGTACGCGGCGGCGAACTCGGCCAAGGACCACACGTCGGGGTCTGCCGGTTCCTCCGCGTCGTCGACGCGGCCGAGCACCGCGGCCTCGAGTTCGGCGAGAGACCTCAGGGAGAAGTCCAGATCGGCCTCGCCGGCGAGCTGGTCACCGAGCTGGTCGATCATGATGTGCACGTTTTCGGCCCAGTCACGTACGTCCACAGTGGTCGATGTAGGGCGCGGCGCCACAGGGTGTCGCGCTCGACATCATCGACCGGCTGTCCCGGCGCGGGACTCGCGAGCGCCGACAACCCCGCTGGGCTAGGTGAAGGTGGGAATCGGCAGGTGAGGGCCGAGGTAGCCGATGTAGAGGGTGCCGGTGGTGACGAGGTCGTCGTAGTAGTGGAGCCGGGGCGCCGGCGGCTGCCAGCGTTCGATGCGTACGTGGGCCTGGTGGAGGGCTTCGCCGCTGGGGTCGGTGTCCCGGGAGACGGGGAACACCCTGGCGCGGTAGGCGCGGGTGTCGGCGAGCGTTGTGGCTGATTCGGTGGGGGCGACGAGCGAGGGGGAGAGGGCCGCGCCGGGTTGTCCGCTGCGGAGGAAGGCGACGAAGTTGTCCGGGCGCTCGTGCGTCGCGGCGCTGCGCGCGTAGTGGTTGAGGCTGGTGAGGGCGTCCCAGGTGCGTCTGCGCCAGGCCGAGGCTTTGTGGTGGTCGTCGAGGACTTCCGCCGAGCGCGGGTCGGCCGTGATCGTCAGGGAGGTCAGTTCGTGGCGGGCGGCTTCGAGGAGTTCGGCGAAGCTGTCGAACTCGCGTTCGGAGGCCGGTGTTTCCGGGGTGAAGTCCGGTTGTGCGGCGGCGAGGAGGCCGCGGGTGCGGGCGAGTTCGCGGATGAGGGTGTCGCGTTCGGTTTCGAGGTCGTCGCGTTCGACGGTGCGTTCGTCGAGCTGGTGGTAGGCCTGCTGAAGCTGGTCTTCCAACTCTGCGACACTGCCGGGTGGCTGAGGGCTGGCGCGGTGTGCTTGTTCGGCCGCGGCCCGGGCGGCATCGCGTTCGGTGAGAGCCGCCTGGCGTTGCTGCTGGGCGATGCGCAGCTGGGCGTCCCGTTCGCTCAGCTGCGCGCGCAGGTGTTCCAGTTCGTGTAGCCGGGTGTAGTCGAGCAGCGGTCGCCTGGGGCTGGCCGCGCTGTCCCACCACTGGGCGATCGCGGAGTTGCGAATCCACACCCACGGCGGGTCCCGGTACGCGCGGCGATGCAGCAGCATCGCCACCGCCTCGTCGAGAGCCGGGTCGTCGGGTGCGAACACGCGCGTCCGCAGAGCGCTGTCGGGGGGTGGCAGAAGACGAAGCTTGCCCGCGGGCAAGCCGGGGATCGGCGGTGTCTGGTCGGCCAGGCGCGTGCGGGACGCCTCGCTGAGGATGACCACGTTGAGCAGTCCCGGCAAGGGACGCGGGACGGGTTGGGCGGTGTCGCTGGTGAGCAGCAGGGCGAAGGTGCGCTCCGGTTGAACGATCGTGTTGGCGATCACGCCGAGCAGCGCTTGGGCGAGCAGGCCGTTGAGGGCGTCTGTGTCCATGGACAGTTGCGATGTGTCCATCGGTTCGTCGTCAAGCGCCGTACCGCTGTCGCCGCGGCAGACATCGGCGACCTGGAGCAGGCCGAGGCGGTGGATCGGCGCGACGTCGCGGACCGACCAGGGACGGGTTGCCGAGTGCAACAGCAGCCACCACAGGCGAGGAGGTGCCGGATCGTCCTGGAGCACGAGCAGGGCACGGCTCTCGGCACCGTCGTCTTCCTTCCACCGGGCCTCGACACGCCACAGGCCCTCGGTGCACCCGATGGTGTCGGGGTCGATGTCGACGCTGGTCCCGGCGGCCCGCTCGGCCAGCACGGTGATGAGGCGCTCCGCGGAGATCCCGCCCGCAGCAACGAGATCTCCGTGCTGCCACATCCGCCACATCGGCCCACACCTTCCAAGGTCCGCCCCAGCCGCGCCGTGATCGCTCGGCTGCAGGAGTTGTAGCAGAGCGACAACGGCGCGTACCCCCGTGCTCATCCCGGCAGGCCGTGTTCGGGCAACCAGCCCTTCCTCGTGCGAGGGCTCCGAGGGGACAGCTGACGCAGGGCTTCCGGTGAGATGACGCTGAGCGGTCTGTGGACCCGGCCGGCTGATCCGGTCTATCAGGTGCGGGGACGGCGTCCTGGCGGTTCGGTGTTCGTGGCGTCGGCGATGGCGCGGCCGAGGCGGCGACCGACGGCCGCCATGTCCTCGCCCCGCCGGATGGTGAAGGCCACTCGTCCGCCGGCGTCCACGTGGTCGCGTCCGCGTGGTGGCAGTGCAGCTGCGGCAGGTCTGGTGATCGCTCGCGCGGCTGGTCGATGAGGGAGCCGGAGACGTCGAGGGCGTCGACGAGGCCCCGCGGCCCGACCGCCCGCGCCGCGGGGAGGGCGCGAGTGCCGACGGGCACGTTCCGGGCGGTGCGTCAGGCGTGCTCGTGGAAGTCGGACAGGTCCCATTCCGGCAGCGGGTCCTCCAGGGTCCGCCAGAGGGAGGGGCCTGCCTCGATCTCCTCGTCGGTCAGCAACGCCGGGTCCAGGCGACGGCGCGGCTCGTCGCGGTCGAGCTGCACGCCGATGAAGACCAGCTCCTGCCGGGCAGTCGGGGAGGTCAGCAGCTGCCCCGGTTCCAAGGTGAGGTTGGGGCCCGCCTGCGACCACACCGCGAGCACGTCCGGCCGGGTGGCGATGTGGCAGAAACCCTTGCTGCGCAACACGCCGTCCCAGTCGTCCAGTGCCGCCACCAGGCGCGCCGGGTGGAACGGACGGGACGCGCGGTAGGTGACCGAGCGGATCCCGTACTCCTCGGTCTCCGGGGTGTGGCCGCCCGCCAGTTCCTCCGCCCAGCCGGGAGTCCGGGCCGCGGTGATCGGGTCGTAGCGACCGGTGTCGAGGACCTCGGCCAGGTCCACGACGCCTCGCCGGGTGCGGAGCAGCCGGGCGGCGGGGTTGAGCCTGCGCAGCACGGCGTCGAGCCTCGCCAGCTGCTCGGCTGTCACCAGGTCGGTCTTGTTCACCACCAGCAGGTCGGCGAACTCGACCTGATCCACCAGCAGGTCCGAGATCGTCCGCTCGTCCTCGTCGGCGGCAGCCATCTCGCGCTCGCCCAGCCGGTCTCCGGCGACCAGTTCGCGCAGGAAGCCCGCCGCGTCCACGACGGTCACCATCGTGTCGAGCCGGGCGTGGTCGGACAGGCTCGTGCCGTCCTCGAAGGTCCAGTCGAAGGTCGCGGCCACCGGCATGGGTTCGGAGATCCCGGTGGACTCGATCAGGATCGCGTCGAACCGGCCCGCCCTGGCCAGTTCGCCGACGCTGTCGAGGAGGTCCTCTCGCAGCGTGCAGCAGATGCAGCCGTTGGTGAGTTCGATCAGCCGCTCGCTGGTGCGGTCGAGCCTGCCCTGCCCGGCCACCAGGGCGGCGTCGATGTTGACCTCGCTCATGTCGTTGACGATCACCGCGACCCGCCGTCCCTCGCGGTTGGCCAGCACGTGGTTGAGCAGCGTGGTCTTGCCGGAGCCGAGGAACCCCGACAGTACGGTCACGGGAACGCGTTGAGTCACACGCACATGATAATCATATTCAGTACAGCATCCGCATGGCGGCACCCTCGGAAGGCGGGCCCGTTCCGCACGGGGGCTCCGTCAGCGCGCCGCAGTGCGGGAGATCTGCGGAGGTGTCGGCGATCAGGCAGGTCGTCGGCGTCCCGGTTCGTGCCCGCGGGGGCTGCTAGAGAAGCTGTCCCCGGTATCCCGCGACGATTTCCGTGTTGATCACCACGGCGGGGTTGGCCGGTTCATGGCCTGGTGGGGACGGGGCCGCGGGAGCGGACAGTGTGGTCGTGTCCGAGTCGTTGTCAGTCACGCGCGCGTGACCGGTCACTGTCACCCACCAGCCCAGCCCTGTTTCCGGGTCGAACTCGTCGGCCTCGAAGGACACCACTGTGTTGTCCGCCGCAGTGGTCAGCCTGCTGTGTTCGCCGATTCGCAGGACGATTCTGCCTTCGCGCATGTGGAACTTGGTCGGCAGGACGCACGGCAGTACCTGGTGGGTGTAGACCAAGCGACCCCATTGCGCGTCCTGCAGCAGTGACAGGCACTCGTGGAAGTCGAGGGGCTTGGTCGTGCGTGCCTCCAGCATCATGACGTGCTGCTGTCCGTCGTGGCCATGCACCTCTCCTGTTCGTGACGCTGAGCGTTCGAGATCTTGTAGTTTCTCGCGACCGGTGACCTGGTGCGCGTGCCGAAAGTCCTTTCTGCTCTGGTCTTTCGGCAGTGCGACGGTCGCCGGCCAGTACTGCCTGGCACAGCTTCAGCGTGACCTGCTCAGGGGTGTTTTCGCTGAAGGGTCGGTGCCGCGCTGTCCTCTCCGGTGAAGAGGTCCTGCTCGACCTGGTCGGCCTCCCAGCGCTGCTGATGAGCGTTGTCCTCTGGTCCTCGGTGTGGATCAGGAGGTTCCGGAGACCTCCTGTAGCCAGTCGTCGAGCGTGGCGAGGTCGGTGTCGGTGAGACCGAGTGCGGAATCGACGCGGTGGAGCAGGGCCCTTCCTCGGTGCTGTGCCGCCACCCATGCGCGGTCGAGGTCGCTGATCTCGTCGTCGACCCAGACGAAGGGGCGGCCGGCCGCGGTCTCGACCAGAGTCCGCGTCTTCCAGTGCAGCACGCCCGCCTCGTCCTCTTCCGGCGCGTCCGGCAGGCCGGCCACTGGCAGTTGCGGCAGGCCGAGGAGCGGGGCTATCACGGTGTTGGCGTCGTGCATCCACGCAGTGGCCCACATCAGGTCACAGGGCAAGGTCAGCAGCCGCGGGCCGTGTCCGGGGGCGACCTTGGCCAGTTGCGGGTTGGACGGGTGCTGCCACTTGCCCCATTGTTCGAGGGTCGACGGCAGCTGTGCTCCGCCGTAGGGCAGGACCGTTCCGTCGACGTCCAGGAAGAGCAGTGGGCGTTGCGCGGGCTTGGCCATGGAGGCACGGTATCGGCCCGGGTCCGAGGCATCGGTGGAACGCTCAGGCTGCGGTCGTCGCCTCGTGTTCGGCGAGGATGCCGCATCGGAAGCGGGATCCTGCGCGGACGAGTGCGACGAAGTGGGGCGCGCCGGCGAGCCTGGGCGGACTCGACGAGCTTGAAGACCGCGGTGCGGGAGCCAGCGCCGCGGGTGAGCTGCGGTCCGCAGCCGGGCACTGGAGAACGTGGACTCGACGGGGTTCGCGGTCCGCAGGTGGATCCAGTGCCCGGCGGGGAAGTCGCGGCAGGCCAGCAGTTGGTCCTGGTCGTCGGTGAGCTTCTTGACAGCCTTGGGGGACTTCGCGCCGTGGCTCTGCTCGCGGTCCTTGAATGCTGTGTGGTCGGCCTGCCACTGCTGGGTCAGCCGGGTGACCGTCGCTGGGGAGAGCCCGGCCGAGCTGCCGAGGAACTGCTCCAGGGCGGGCACGAAGTCACCGGACGACAGGCCGTTCGGGTGGAGCAGCGGCAGGATCGGTGAGCATTGCTCCAGCCGCAGTCCCGTGTTCGCAGTCCCGCTGACGGTCGCCGGTGGTGCCGTGTGCGCCGGAGTGGGGTGTCGTGCGTGATCAGCGGACGAAAGGTCCGTCTGTCCCGGGATCAGTTGCGACGTGTTCGGTGCGCACGTCACGGCGGGGCGGCACAGCGGGGTGGTGGCCCAGTGCGCGGAGTTCTCGGGCGGCTTGGCCGTGCAGGAGCATCGCGCGGGTCGCCGCGGCCAGTTTCATGGCGCGTTCGAGCGCGTGAACGGCAGCGGCTCGTTGACCGGTGAGCACGAGTGCTCGGCCGGTCGTCAGATGGGCGAGAGCAGCCTGGACGCGGCAGTGCCCGGTGAAGGTGGCGGCCGCGGCACGGGCGCGCTCGTGGGCCTCGGTGGCGTTGCGCTCGGCCAGGGCGACTTCTGCCCTGATGAGGTCGATGGTGCCGCGGTAGGCCGGCCCGCCTCGGGTCGTGCTGTCCGTGACGACGGCGCGGGCCTGCGCGAGGTCGTCGTGCAGGAGGTGGAACCGCGTGATGCTGGGCAGCAGCACCGCGTAGTAGTGATGTGGTCCTCTGGTCAGTGACGGGCGCAGCCTGGCGTAGATCTCCTGCACGCAGGACAGGGGATGCCCGAGCACGGAATGCGCGGTGACCGCGGCGGCGAAGGTCAGGTTCGACCATTGGCTGTCCCTCGGGCCCATGGTGTCGAGGACCTCGCGGGCGGTGCGGTCGGCGAGACCGATGTCTCCCGCCCAGACGGCGGCGAGGGTCCGGGTGGACAGGGCGAGGGCGCGCAGTTTCCGGCTCGGGGTCAGCATGGCGGCGTCGACGGCCTCCTCGGCACAGGCCAGTGCCTGGTCCAGGGGGCCCGCTGAGATGAGCGCGCTCGCGCGCACGATGAGCAGCCTGGGCAGGATGTGGGTCTGCCCCGTTCTCCGGGCGAGCAGGATGCCGCGCTCGGTGTGGCGGGAGGCATCACGGTCGCGGAGCAGGCCGAGCTCGGCGGCGGCCAGCCACAGCAGTGCCTCCAACCGGGTTCCCAGCTCCGGGTCCGACAGGCGATCCGCGATCCCGGCAGCCTCCTGTGCGACAGCCTCGGCTCGCTGCATCGACTCCGGACCGAGCAGGGCGACGGCGCGGCAGGCCAGCACCCGTGCCCGCAACGCGCGGTCGTCGTGGGTGATGATCTGCCGGCTGAGTCCGCGCAGCTGGTTTCGCGCCTCGGCGAGGTGGCTTTCCGCCAAGGCGCCCACGGCCAGCTGCAGGCGCAGCTCGGCGCTGTCGGAGACGGCATCGCTGGGGAGACGCTCCAGTTCCTCCAGCAGCAGCGCGTGCGCCTCCTCAGGCCGCTGCAGCAACCGTTCCACCGCCGCACACAGGACCACCACCTGGGACCGGGTCTCCTGCGTGATGTGGTCGCCCTGTCCGAGCAGGCGATGCAGCAGCGCCAGGCTCTCGGCCAGTCGTCCGGAGTTCATCAGTGCCTGGGCGCGCAACACCAGGAGGTCCTGTCGGCACTTGGCGACCGCTCTCTCACCACCGAGCAGTCTCACCGCCGCCTCCAACCACACGGCAGCGCTGGCCGGGGCCGTGGCGAGGGTGTCCTGGGCCGCGCGGACGAACACCTCCACCACGGCTTGGCCCCCCGTGCGGGAGGCGCGGGCGAGATGGTGAGCCACGGCAACGTCCGAGGCGCAGGACCGGCGCAGTGCCGCCGCCGCGCGCGCGTGCGCCGCCTCGAGCCAGTCGGGAGCGGCGGAGGTGTAGGCGATGTGCCGCACCAGCGGATGCCGGAACGCGAAGCGTCGATCACCGGTCAGCGAGCGGACGACATCGGCGGCGACCAACTCGTCGAGAAGCACGGCAGCCGACTGTCCGAGGTCCCCTGCGACCTCGACCGCCAGATCGGGGTCGAACGGGTCCCCCACGACTGCGGCCGCGTGCGCGAGCACACGGGCCTGCTCCGGCAAAGCAGCGAGCTCCTCCAGCAGTGCGGCAGGCACACCGGGCGACGGTGCCTGATCGCTGCCGGCCCCGTCGGCGGTCACCACCGGGAACGCTGCTCTCTCCAGGAGGTGAAGGTAGAAGGGGTTTCCCTGACAGAGCCGGTACAGGCGCGCACACCTCGCAGAAGCGGCTGGGACGGCCGTGAGTTCGGCGATCGCCGCTCTGGTCAGCGGCCGCAGCGGCAGGTACGTGTGCTGCGTCGGGTCGGCTCTGGCCACCGCGTCGGCCAAGGACAGGGGCAGCTGCGCTTCCCGGCACGCCGAGGCGATCAAGATCGGCGCCGTCGGCGGGTGCCGGACCAGGTGGACGAGCACCTCCACCGTTGCCGGATCAGCCCAGTGCAGATCATCGAGAATGAGCACGAGACCCCCGCACGGGGTGAGAGTTTGCAGCAAGAACCGCAGCGCGCGGTGCAGGCTGCCGCGGTCGGCCAGCGGAGCGCGGGACCCCGCGTCGCCGACGAGAGCGGGAAACAACCCGGCCGCCGGAGACAGCACACCCCGATCCAACGACTGGCGCCGCACCGCGGACAGACCGCCGAGGTGACCGTCGAGCGCCTCGATCAGCACGCCGAAGGGCATCGTCTGCTCGAACTCCGTCGCCCGTCCCAGCAACACCGGTACGCCCTGTCGGCGGGCGTGGGTCGCGAGCTCGGCCAGCAAGCGGGTCTTGCCGATCCCGTCCGCGCCGCTCAACCGCAGGAAACGCGCCCGCCGCTGCCCTTCCCGAGCGCGCAGCGAATCCACTGTGGACCGGAGGACGGCCAGCTCCGGATCTCGCCCCACCACTGCCCTGGACCTCGTCGTAGACATATCAATCCCCCGACCGATGACCTCCTGTGCCGCCACTTCTAGCGCACCCGCACCGCGTGATCGGTGCGATCACCCGGTCTTCCGTCCGACGTGTGGACCCGATAGGCCAACACCTGCCCCCGGCTTACCCCTCCGCGTGATTCACCACGGCATATGCCCAACCCCCGTTGCGCCATGACCCGGCCGCCGGGGTCCCCCGCAGGGTGGAACGCGACGAATCGGACTGGTCCAGGGATCCTCTCCCGTCCCTGAGTTGTTGGTGGACAAGGAGATGGTCCTTCTGCGCAGGGGCTTCAGGGCGAGGTGCCCGCTCCCTCGGGGGACGGCGTACCGGTGAGACCGGCGGACCTGGCCCCGGTGCGCGGTCGCGACATCCGCGTGAGCGCGGGCAGTCGGGAGAGGAGACGGGACACGAGGTAGGCGGCGTCGCGGCCGACTCCGCGGAGCGTGGCCGAGGCGAGACCTCGTTGCCATCCCAGCCCGACATAGCCCAGCCCGAGGTGGGTGCTGGAGGCTCCCGCCCGGTGCAGGGGGCGTCCTGACGGCGTCACGGTGCGCAGCGGGGCGAGGTAGTCGAGTGCGGGGCGGTAGCCGGTGGCGAGGATGATCGCGTCGATGTCTTCCCGGCTGCCGTCGGACCAGGTCACGGTCGTCCCGTCGACACGGCTGAACATCGGTCGCTGATAGGGCTGCCGTCGGGCGAGCGCGGCGCGGAACCGACCGTGGTCGAACACCGGTGAGCCGGGCGGTGTGGCCAGCCACGGCCCTACCGGCAGCGCGTCCAGGCCGGTGATCGTTGTCCAGAAGTGCACGTCACGTCCGAATAACCGTTGCCGGACAAAGCGGATCCGGCCACGCGTCGCCAAGGTGACGTCGGCGTGCGTGGCGAGCTCGACGGCGACCAGGACCGCGGAGTTGCCCGCGCCGACGACCACCACCCGCTGTCCGGCCAGCGGCCCTGGGACGCGGTAGTCGCTCGAGTGCAGCAGGGTGCCGGTGAAGTCCGCCAGCCCCGGCAGCTCCGGCCGGTAGGGCCGGGAAAAGCCACCAGTGGCCGCGATCACCATCGGCGCCTCGAACTGGGCACCGGTTCCGGTGGTCACCTGGAAGCGGCCGTCCCGATGGGCGACGTTGGTGACCTGCTCACCTGTGCGGATCTCGGCGTCCAGGTGTGCGGCGTAGCGCTGCAGGTAGGCGACCACCTCGTCGCGGTGCGGGTAGCGGTGCGGGTCACCGTCGAAGGCCAGCCCCGGCAGGGCGCTGTAACGCG
Source organism: Allokutzneria albata (assembly GCF_900103775.1). Classification (GTDB taxonomy): domain Bacteria; phylum Actinomycetota; class Actinomycetes; order Mycobacteriales; family Pseudonocardiaceae; genus Allokutzneria; species Allokutzneria albata. The sequence goes on from NZ_LT629701.1 coordinate 1,271,433, forward strand.
CGGGGGAGAACAGTGTGAGGCTGTCGCAGTAGTGCGGCCAGGAACCGACCGGCTCAGGCCCGGCTTCCAGCACCACCGGGCGCAGCCCGCGGGTGCGCAGGACGTGGGCCGTAGCGAGACCGGCTTGGCCGCCGCCGATCACGACAGCGTTTGGCGTGTTCATGCAAACCTCTGTGACATGTCCGTCCGCAGGGCGTGGACGGCAGGAACGGAACAACAGATCGACTTCACGACGAATTCCGCACAACCTTCGCCTACCCCCGACCCCCGCCCTGTCACAGCCCAAACCCCCGAACAAAATCCCATAGAAGGCTGGTTGGCCGGGTGATTTGGCATGGAAACGCCAAAGGCCCCGCTACGCCAGGGTTGCGGCCGAAGAGTTCACGCGGGGGCAGCTGCCGCGGCCGACCGCCTTGTCAGCCATGGCCCGCTCCTGTCCGGAACGCGCGCAGCACCATCAAACAGCAGCACCATCAAACGATCGCCCCCCGAAGCGGGCACCCGCACCCAGCTGCCCTCGGAACCGACTGCTCCCTCCGGGCCACGGTCGCACCAGCCCACATCCAGACCGGGTGGGTTTCGGCGCTTCGGCTGGGGCGGAAACCCTCGGCGGACGCGGGCCGGAGCACGTCGGCCCGCCCCGGCGACGGCCGATCACCATCAGATGTCCACTGTGGACAGTCCGCTAGCCCTGGTGTCCGCCCGGTCGGGCGGCCAGTCGCCTCACTCGCACGGGAACTGAACGAGCGCGGGGTGCTCTGTCCATCCGATGTGGATCGAGCGCAGAACTCCCATCGCACAGGGGCACTGGCTTGTCGATGACCGGTGCCCACGTTTGTTGATCAGTGGTCGATGGCAGCGACGCCGAGGCTGGATCCGTTCAGGCCGGTGATCGACGAGATCCAGGTTGAGGCCGGGCATGCGCCGGTGGAGGTGTTCGTGCGGCAGTCGCATCGCCCGGGAGCGGAGGCCGAGGCCGACTTCGGTGAGGTGACGGTGCGGCTGCGCCGGGAACTGGTGACGTAGTGCCTGTTCTGCCGACGATCCGCGCCCAATTCCCGGAGCTGGCCTCACGACACCGATCCATCCTGCCGTCGTGCCGTGACACGCGGTCGAGGCCATGCCAGAACGTTTCACCTGGCTGAAGGGCGCGCAGGGCGACCCGCTCCTCATCGCGGCTGGTGAGACCGATTCGATCCGTTGGCGCGTGCCACTGAGGTTGCCGCACCCCGCACCCCGCACCCCGCACCGCGTCGACGGGCTGTTTCACCAAGTTGCCCGCGAAGCCCTTGTCCGCGAAGAGGATCAGGCCTTCCCGACGGCCCGAGTGTCGTTTTCTGGATAGCGTGCTGCCCTGACCTGGGAGGACGAGGTTCGTTCAGTGCACTGTGCGGCGAGTTCCCAGCGGCCAGACTGTCGGGGCACGGCACTCCAGCCAAGTGGGTGCGTCGGTCTGACTCCTGCCGACTCACCCCGTGCGGAGCAGACTCCGGGCGAGGACCCCCAGCCCTCCCTGCACGCCCGGAGTCTGCTCGGAGCGCCGGTCACGAGCTGCGGCGGAACAGAGTCCGAGACGGCGGACAGCCGTAGACGCGGCGGTAGTAGCTGGCGAAGCGACCGGGATGGAAGAAGCCCCAGCGAGCGGCGACGTCGGTGATCGTGACTCCGGCAGTGGGGTCAGCGGCCAGCAGCTCTTGGTGGACGCGCTGAAGACGGACGAGGCGCAGGTACCTCGTCGGGGTGGTGTTCTGGTGTTTTCGGAAGGCGTACTGAAGCGCGCGGATCGTGACGTGGGCGGCGGCGGCGATGTCGGCGACGGTGATGTCCAGGTGTGCGTAGTCGTCGATGAACGCGATCGCCCGGTGCAGTGCGGCGGTGTGGGCGTCATGGCGGTCCTCGCTGGTCGGCTCGATCAGTGCGGTGTTCGGGAAGGTGGCCAGCACCGTCGCGGCCAGCAGGTTGCCTGCCGTTGTGGCTACGAGCGGTTCCCGCATGGCCTGCGGTCGATCGCGCAGAGCGTCGGCGAGGTAGTCGATGGTCGCCAGCAGGTGACGCGTGGCGGTCGGAGCGCTCGGGCGCAGGTCGGTGAACCGGATGGGCGTGCCGTGACGCGTGTCGGCGGTGGCGGCGACCCGTCCCAGTGTTTCGAACGGCAAGGTGAGGGCCTGGGCCTCTCCGGCCTGCCACTGCACGGTGAAGGGCGACCCGTGCTTGCTCGTGGTGGCCAGCAACGCTTCACCGGGACCGAACCGGTGGTCGATGCCTGCTGATCGGTGCTCCATGGTGATGTCGCGGGGCACGAGGACGCTCAGTGCCGGGAGCACTCCCACGTCGAAAGTGACCTCCCGGCTCAGCGAACTGCTGGCGATCGTGAAGGTGTCGGCACCCAGCTGGACATATCGATAGCGGTGCCCGTCCTTGCCGCCGCTCAGCTGGATGCTGGAGCCGTAGAGCCCGGCCAGGTACTCACCCGCGTGCTCGTAGTCGGTGGTCTCGAACACCAGGTGCTGGGAATGTCCGGCAGCAGTCATGATCAGAGCACCAGGCCGTCGTCGCGTCGGGGTTCGGTCGGGAGCACGGCCGCGGATGCCGAGCACGATGCCGGTGTTGTCACCGCCCGGTTGCGCTCCACGACGCCGATATCCATGCACACAGGGTCAGCGGCCAGAGAAAGCGGCACCAGGGCTGAAGGACCCTAAAGAGATGGGTCGAGTTCTCCTGTTGCCGGGGCCGGCCGAGCCGGGTGACGCACCGCATCACCGTGCGCCAGGCGTGCCGAACGGCCCCGCTCGCGTGGAGCGGGGCCATCCGATCTCACCGGGGCGCCAGCGCGAAACCGGCGGCCTTGGCGGTGAAGCCGCCCCGGCCGTGGGTCCGGCTGCGCAGGCGGTCGGAGTAGCCGAACAGCTCGGCGAGCGGCACCGACGCGGTGATCGTCACCGTGCCCGAGCGCGTCGCCGACGCCGACACCTGGCCGCGCCGCATCGCCAGGTCACCCAGCACGCTGCCCATGGCGTCCTCCGGAACGGTGACCGCGACCTCGGACACCGGCTCCAGCAACGCCATCGTGCTGGCGCGCAACGCTTCCCGGAGGCCGAGCCGACCGGCGGTCCGGAACGCCATCTCCGAGGAGTCCTTCACGTGCGTCGAGCCGTCGGTGAGCGTGACGTGCACGCCGGTGACGGGATGACCACCGAGCGGCCCCTCCGACAGCGCGTCCCGGCACCCGGCCTCGACAGCACGCACGAACTCGCGCGGCACGGCGCCGCCGACCACGGCCGACTGGAACACGAACTCCTCCTCATCCGTCGGCTCGACGTCCAGGACGATGCGAGCGAACTGGCCGGAACCCCCGTCCTGCTTCACGTGCTTGTACTCCAGTCCTGACACCCCGGACAGCACCGTCTCCCGGTAGGCCACCCGGGGACGGCCGACGGAGATCTCCACCCCGTGGCCGCGGCGGATCTTCTCCACCGCGACCTCAAGGTGCAGCTCGCCCAAGCCGGACAACAGCGTCTGACCGGTCTCGGAGTCGGTTCGCACGACCAGTGACGGGTCCTCGTCGGTC